>JAZUFZ010000033.1:0-95535 GCA_045640985.1 Bacteroidales bacterium | reverse complement strand
AAAGGAGATAAAAAGAAGATAATATGGAGATAAAAAGAAGATAAGAGGGAGTTACCGCAGAGAAAAGCCTGAGATACAAGCCCCTGGAGACATGTTAAAGGAATACAAAAAGCCTCCCGGACAGACCTTTCGGGCAAGGGCGGAATCTTCGGATGAGAAAAGTGGATGAGAAATTTGCAAAAAGTCGGCAGATGATTTGCAAAATCCGAAAATAAGACGTATCTTTGCAAAATCAAAACAACCGCAAGTTTCCGTTTGCTTCGCGCGGTAAACTGCGATAACATACTGAACGAAAATAAATTAAATAATAACCAAAAATCCAGAACTATGAAACGATATATTATAATTTTTCTTCTTGCCGCCTTCGCATGGAACGCGCAGGCGCAGACACCGGATACAGTACCCCTGGATCAGCCTATACGCGGGTATTATTATTGGGACAACAACTGGGCTGGAGAATTTTATGATTCTAGGACAGTTGCAATATACTGGGGTGAATGGATACGGTGTATTCCGCATATCCAATTGCGTTACTGCTATACCCGAGAGCCGTTGGAAATTATAGGAATTGCCGGGTGTTATCAAAGTGATCCATTCTGTTTTTGCTGTCCTCCGGAGGATCGTCTGCCGGAATATTTCCAGATTTATACATACAAAGGTGGATTTCATCTTGAGGCAGAGGCTTTGTGGGACACAGCTTCTGTGAAACATTATATGCAGGTGGAATATAGGGAGTTTCACGAAGACGGCACATTTACGGTAATCGATGTGTATGACACATATTGTCCGGTGTATGAGTGCTATTTTGAGAAACCGGTATCGGTGATTGATTCGTTTTATGTAGGCGTAACAAAAAATAATAATTATAAGGATCCAACAACACATAACTTTGCCCATTGTATCTCCCAGGACTATTATATACATGCAGTGGGTCCAGACATGTTCGGACCGCAGATATATGGGGATTCGTCAACGTCAATAGTGAAATATCGTTACACCTGTCTCGATACCAATGTTGTATATGTGCCTCATTCGGACGTGGCAGTGGAATCTCTGGATACCAACTGGCACTGGCAGCGTTACCCCTCAGCCGGCGAACACATGATGTTTTTCCCGATATTCAAGACTGATGACGTGGAGGTTCCGCAGACGATGCTGGAGGAGTATGTGGTGATGCGCCCGAATCCGGCAACGGATAGGGTTCAGGTGTTCTCGTCGTTCAATATCAGGAGTATAGAGGTACACAATATCGCGGGGCAGCTGGTGGAGCGCCGCAAGGTGGATGCTACCCAGACGGTTCTGGACGTTTCCGCCTGGGAGAAAGGCCCCTACGTAGTCACTATCACCACTCCCGCCGGTACGGTAACCCGGAAACTGGTGGTACAATAGTTCTTGGCTTTCGGAAGGGTCATTGAGAGAAATCTTGTGCGGAGTTCGCGTGAACGGATTCCTCCTGATGGGTATGTCGGATTTGTGGAAGTCCCCATTCCCCATGGGATAGTAGTCAGGTGATAATAAAGGACAGAAGTTCGGTTTGTCTGACAGCGTAGAAACGGAAGAAAAATACCTGTTAATAACTTTCGTTGAAAGTACAAAAAAACGTGCAGAAATATTTTTGTAAGATACTGATTGCCAATACCGCCGAAATATTTTAAGTTTTTTTAACAAATATAGTCGGCTAATATGTTCATAGATTCAAAAAATAGTTGTAATTTTGCAGTCTGATTATGAGCATTAAAAAAGCTCCGAAAATCGTGTAAGTCATTAATATTAAATAATATAACATCAAATTAAGAAATGCCAACAATTCAACAATTAGTTCGCAAAGGACGTCAGCAGATGGAGTATAAGAGTAAATCTCCAGCTTTGGACAGCTGCCCACAACGCCGTGGCGTCTGCACCCGTGTGTACACCACAACCCCTAAAAAACCTAACTCAGCAATGCGTAAGGTTGCCCGTGTTCGTCTGACCAACCAGAAGGAAGTGAATGCCTACATTCCAGGTGAAGGCCACAATCTGCAGGAGCACAGCATCGTTATGATCCGTGGAGGTCGTGTAAAGGACCTTCCAGGTGTACGTTATCATATCATCCGTGGAGCATTGGATACCTCAGGAGTTGACGGCCGTCGTCAGCGTCGTTCCAAATACGGTGCAAAGCGTCCAAAACAGGCTGCTAAATAATTTATTTGTAGAACAATTGCTTAGTTAATTAAAGAGATGAGAAAAGCAAAACCAAAAAAGAGAATAATCCTTCCGGATCCAAAATACAATGACGTTCAGGTAACCAAGTTCGTCAACAACTTGATGATGGGTGGCAAGAAGACCCTTGCATACAAGATTTTCTATGAGGCAATCGATGTAGTAAGCGAGCGTACCAAGGAAGATGGTCTTGAAGTATGGAAGAAAGCATTGGCTAACATTACCCCTTCTGTAGAGGTTAAGAGCCGTCGTATCGGTGGTGCTACTTTCCAGGTGCCTACTGAAATCCGTCCGGAACGTAAACAGAGTATCGGTATGAAGAACCTTATTCTTTTCTCCCGCAAACGCAGCGAAAAGACCATGGCTCTGAAACTGGCTGGTGAAATCCAGGCTGCTTACAAGGAAGAAGGTGCAGCATTCAAGCGCAAGGAGGATATCCACCGTATGGCAGAAGCCAACAAGGCATTCTCTCACTTCAGATTCTAATAATATTAATAGGATTCATTATAATAATAAGATATATTTTCAATGTCTGATCTCAAATATACACGCAATATCGGTATCATGGCCCACATCGATGCGGGTAAGACAACTACTACCGAGCGTATCCTGTTTTATACGGGAAAGAATTACAAGCTCGGTGAAACGCATGAAGGCTCTGCTACCATGGACTGGATGGCTCAGGAACAGGAACGTGGTATTACCATCACTTCTGCTGCCACCACTGTGTATTGGAATTGGAAGGACCAGCAGTATAAATACAACATCATCGATACTCCGGGTCACGTGGACTTCACCGTTGAGGTTGAACGTTCACTGCGTGTGCTGGACGGCGCTATCGCATTGTTCTGCGCTGTAGGTGGTGTTGAACCTCAGTCGGAAACGGTATGGCGTCAGGCTGATAAATACCGTGTTCCCCGTATCGCTTTCGTGAACAAGATGGACCGTGCCGGTGCAGACTTCTTCTCGGTGGTGAAGCAGATTGAGGAACGTCTGGGTACTACTCCTATTCCTATTGAGATACCTATCGGACAGGAAGATTTATTCAAAGGTGTTGTGAACCTTATCACCAACAAGGCGTTGATCTGGGACGAGGCTTCCAATGGTACCAAGTTCTATGAGGTGCCTATGCCCGATGACCTGAAAGATATCGTGGCAGAGTATCGCCAGAAACTGATTGAAGGAGTGGCAGAGGAGAATGAGGCTCTGATGGAGAAATTCTTCGAGGATCCGGATTCGATCACCGAAGAGGAAATCATTGCCGAGATCCGCAAGGCTACCCTTTCAATGAAGATTACTCCTGTGTTGTGTGGTGCTTCGTTTAAGAATAAGGGTGTACAGTCGCTGTTGGATGCAGTTGCAGCATTTCTGCCTGCTCCTACCGATATGCCGAATGTTCAGGGTATCAACCCAAAGACTGATAAGGAGGAAAGTCGCGAAAGCAGCGAGAAGGCTCCTTTCTCAGCCTTGGCATTCAAGATTGCTACCGACCCTTATGTGGGACGTCTCTGCTATTTCCGCGTATATTCAGGCTCTCTGGAGTCCGGGTCTTACGTCTATAACGCCAATACCGGCAAGAAGGAACGCATCAGCCGTATCATGCAGATGCACTCCAACAAGCAGAACCCGATGGAACGCATCGGTGCTGGCGATATCGGAGCTGCAGTAGGTTTCAAAGACATCAAGACAGGTCATACCCTGTGTGATGAACAACACCCGATTGTCCTCGAATCAATGAAGTTCCCGGATCCTGTGATCAGTATTGCCATTGAACCCCATACTCAGGGCGATATGGACAAACTGACCAACGCATTGATGAAACTGGCAGAAGAAGACCCGACATTCACTGTAAAGAGTGATGAGGTGTCCGGTCAGACCATCATCAGCGGTATGGGCGAACTTCACCTTGATATTATCCTTGACCGTCTGCGTCGTGAATTCGGAGTAGATGTGAACCAAGGTCAGCCGGAAGTGGCTTACAAGGAAGCTATCACTACTACTGTTCAGCATCACGAGATTTACAAGAAGCAGACGGGTGGCCGTGGCAAGTTTGCCGATATCCTTTTCGAGATCGGACCTGCCGACGAAGGTGTTACCGGTTTGCAGTTTGTGAATGAAGTGAAAGGTGGTAATATTCCAAAAGAATATATGCCAGCTATCGAAAAGGGTTTCAAAGAAGCTATGCTCAACGGCGTACTCGCTGGTTATCCGATGGACAGCATGAAGGTGACAGTACTCGATGGTTCATACCATCCGGTAGATTCCGATCAGTTGTCGTTTGAGGTATGTGCAAAGATCGGCTTCAAGGCTGCATGCCGCAAAGCCAGTCCTGTACTGCTTGAACCTATCATGAAGGTGGAGGTTCTTACCCCTGACGCATACGTAGGTGATGTTACCGGCGATTTGAACCGCCGTCGTGGTATTCTGGAAAACATTTCTGCAAAGGTCGGCGTGCAGGCCATCAAGGCAAGTGTGCCGCTGGAGCAGATGTTCGGATATGTGACTGCGTTGAGAACCATTACTTCCGGCAGAGCAAATTCCACAATGGAATTCTCCCATTACAGTGAGGTAACCAAGGATTTGCAAGAGGCAATATTGAAGAAAAATTTAAATTATTAATAGATCTCTAAACACAAAAAAACCGTGAGTCAAAGAATTAGAATTAAACTCAAATCTTACGATCACAACTTGGTAGATAAATCCGCCGAGAAAATCGTAAAGACCGTTAAAATGACGGGTGCAGTAGTGAATGGTCCCATTCCACTGCCGACAAACAAAAAGATTTTCACTGTAAACCGTTCGACTTTCGTAAACAAGAAGTCACGTGAGCAGTTCGAATTGAGTTCATACAAACGTTTGATGGACATTGAAATCAATGATCGCGCAAAGACCATCGACGCTCTTATGAAACTCGAACTCCCCAGCGGTGTAGAAGTAGAAATCAAAGTTTGATCACAATCAGCCAATGTTAGAAAAATAAGCTGAAGTTAAAAACAATCTCAATCCACTAAAAAAGAAATGTCAGGATTATTAGGAAAGAAAATCGGAATGACCAGTCTTTTTAATGCCGACGGTAAACAGATACCGTGCACTGTAATTGAAGCTGGTCCTTGTGTAGTTACACAAGTAAAAACTCTTGAAAAAGACGGTTATGAAGCAATCCAGTTGGGCTTTGGTGAGCAGAAAGAATCACGTTGCACCAAACCAATGCTGGGTCATTTTGCAAAAGCAGGTACCACCCCAAAACGTTACCTGGCCGAATTTTCCCGTTTTGAAGAGGGAAGTAAGAAGAAATTCGGTGAAGTATTGACAGTAGAAGTCTTCCAGGAAGGCGAATTCGTAGATGTTGTGGGAACCTCTAAAGGTAAGGGTTTCCAGGGCGTAGTTAAAAGACATGGTTTCGGCGGTGTTGGAGATCTCACTCACGGACAGCACGACCGTCTCCGCGCTCCTGGTTCAATTGGTGCATCATCTTACCCTTCACGTATCTTCAAAGGTATGCGTATGGCAGGTCAGATGGGCAACAAGCGCGTTAAGATTCAAAACCTTGAGGTAATCAAGATTATCCCTGAGAAAAATTTAATGATTGTAAAAGGTTCTGTACCGGGACCCAAAGGTTCAATTTTAAAACTTGAAAGATGGAGTTAAAAATATATAACATCAACGGAAACGAGACCGGTAGAACCATCACCCTTGAGGATTCTATCTTCTCAGTAGAGCCTAACGAACACGCAATTTATCTGGATATCAAGCAGTATCTTGCTGACCAGCGTCAAGGCACTCACAAGAGCAAAGAACGCTCTGAAATATCAGGAAGTACCCGTAAACTGAAACGTCAGAAAGGAACTGGCGGAGCACGCTCTGGCGATATCAACAGCCCTGTGTTTGTTGGTGGCGCACGCGTATTCGGTCCTAAACCTCGCGATTATCGTTTCAAATTGAACATCAAGGTTAAACGTCTGGCACGTCGTTCTGCACTGAGCAACAAAGTTGCCGACAACGCAATGACCGTGGTAGAGAACTTCACTTTCGAAGCTCCAAAGACCAAAAAGATGCTCGAAGTTATGGAAAATTTGCAACTTAGTGAGAAAAAATCACTTTTTGTTGTTGAAAATCAAAATAATTTCGTATCTTTGTCTGCTAGAAATCTGAAGAACGTAAAGGTTGTAAATGTTTCTATGTTAAATACATACGATATCATGAATGCAACCAATATCGTAGTATCTGAGGGTTCAATTGCTGAAATCAACCGCGTTTTAGCAGCAAAATAAACAGAGTGTGTAACAAAGATTAAGAATTTTTAACACAATGAACGTTATAGTAAAACCGCTTATTAGCGAAAAGATGACCAGGCTTACTGAGGCTGCTGCATCTCCAAAGCTGAACCGCATCCAGCGCAACAAGCAGAAACCGGCACCCGTTGCACACAATCGTTATGGCTTCGTTGTTGATCATCGCGCTAACAAAATTGAAATCAAGAAGGCTGTTGAGGCTTTCTATAATGTTAAGGTGGTTGACGTAAACACCATGAACTACAGTGGCAAGGTAAAATCCCGCTACACTAAAGCTGGTTACCTGGTAGGTCACACCAATGCTTTCAAAAAAGCCATCGTGACTTTGGCAGAAGGCGATACAATTGATTTCTATAGTAACATATAAATAATAGTACGATCAACTGATAACTGATCAAAAAAGAAAACACAGTTTAAAGAAATGGCTTTAAAGAAAATTAAACCGACAACTCCTGGCCAGCGTCATAAAATCGTTGTGACTAACGATGACATTACCGCAAAGCAGCCAGAGAAAAGCCTTGTATTCGGTCTTCGTCATTCAGGCGGCCGTAACAATCAGGGTAAGATGACCATGCGCTATATGGGTGGTGGTCACAAACAGGCATATCGTTTTATCGACTTCAAACGCGATAAGGACGGTATTCCAGCAGTAGTTAAAACTATCGAGTATGACCCTAACCGCAGTTCCCGTATTGCATTGGTATTCTACGCAGATGGTGAAAAACGCTACATCCTTTGCCCACAAGGCCTGAAAGTCGGACAGACTATTATGTCAGGTAACGGCGTTGCCCCGGAAATCGGCAACACTTTAACTTTGGCCGAAATTCCTTTCGGTACATTGATCCACAACATCGAACTCCATCCTGGTCAAGGTGCTAAGATGGTACGTTCTGCTGGTGCTTATGCTCAGCTGATGTCTCGTGATGGCAAGTATGCTATCATTAAAATGCCTTCAGGTGAAATGCGTATGATCCTTCAGGCTTGCCGTGCTACCATCGGTATCGTATCAAACCCAGAGCATAATCTGGAAGTTGGTGGTAAGGCTGGTCGCAACCGTTGGTTGGGTCGTCGTCCTCGCAACCGTGGCGTTGTAATGAACCCTGTTGATCACCCAATGGGTGGTGGTGAAGGCCGTCAGACTGGTGGTCACCCACGCTCACGCAAGGGTATCCCAGCAAAGGGCTACAAGACACGTGCTCCAAAGAAAGTTACGAGCAAGTACATTGTAGAAAGAAGAAAGAAGTAATAACGATTAAAGAAAGATTAAAAGATGAGTCGTTCATTAAAGAAAGGTCCTTACATTTTCCACAAGCTGGAAAAACGAGTAATCGAGGCACAGCAGTCCAACAAGAAGGTTACCATCAAGACATGGTCAAGAGCTTCTATGATTTCTCCAGACTTTGTTGGCCAGACCATCGCAGTGCATAACGGAAATAAATTCATCCCAGTATATGTAACTGAGAACATGGTAGGTCACAAGTTGGGCGAATTCGCTCCTACACGTATTTTCCGTGGCCATGCAGGATCAAAAGATAAAGCTAAAAAATAATAACAATTAGTAGAAATGGGACGTAGAAAACATAATAGTGCCGAAGCACGCAAAGAAGCCAACAAGACTCTCTATGTTGCAAAGTTGATGAATAACCCAACTTCGCCACGCAAAACCCGTCTTGTAGCTGACTTAGTACGTGGTGTTGATGTTGATAAGGCTCTTGGTATCTTGCAATACAACCCAAGAGAATCAGCTCCAAAAATGCGCAAACTGCTCCTCTCCGCTATCGCTAACTGGCAGGCTAAGAATGAGGGCAAGCGTTTGGAAGACGCTCAGTTGTATGTAAAGCAGATCATGGTTGATGAAGGTCGTACCATGAGACGTATGCGCACCGCCCCTCAGGGCCGTGGTTACAGAGTTCGCAAACGCAGCAACCATATCACTATGATTCTTGGCAGCCGTGCTGACGAAAATGTAGCAGTTGCTCCTAAGGCAGAAGAAGAAACTAAATAAGTTAATCAAAAAGAAGAATTTCAAGAATGGGACAAAAAACTAACCCAATTGGAAACAGATTAGGTATCATCCGCGGATGGGACTCTAATTGGTATGGCGGAAGAAAATTCGAGCAGAAATTAGTTGAGGATGATAAGATTCGTAAGTACCTCAATGCTCGTCTCGCCAAAGCCGGTATCTCGAAAATCTATATCGAGCGTACCCTGAAACTCTTAACCGTTACCATTAACACCGCTCGTCCGGGTCTGATTATTGGTAAGGCAGGTTCAGAGGTTGATAAGCTGAAAGAGGAGTTGAAGAAACTCACTGGCAAAGATGTTCAGATTAATATTTCTGAGGTAAAACGCCCTGAAATGGATGCCGTTCTCGTAGCTCAGAATATTGCAAAGCAGATTGAAGGCCGTGTACAGTATCGTCGCGCTATCAAGAATGCTATCACCTCTACTATGCGTATTGGCGCAGAAGGTATTAAGGTGTCTATCTCTGGTCGTATCGGTGGCGCTGAAATGTCTCGTACCGAGCATTACAAAGAGGGTCGTACTCCTCTCCACACCCTTCGTGCCGACATCGATTATTCATTGGCAGAAGCTCATACCGCTTATGGTCGTATGGGTGTAAAGGTTTGGATTTGCCGTGGCGTTGTTTATGGCAAACGTGAACTCGTATCAGCCACTGTAGGTGGTCAGCAGAAAGATCGTCGTCCTGCAATGGGTAACAACAACCGTCAGGGCAATGGCGCTCCTCGCAAAAGAAACAATAGAAATAACAAGGCTTAATCATCTAAAAAAGAGAAGTAACAATGTTACAACCTAAAAAAACCAGATATAGAAAGCAGCAAAAGGGTAAAATTAAAGGCAATGCTTTCCGTGGTCACGAGTTGGCTTTCGGTACCTTTGGTATCAAATCCCTTGAAACCTGTTTTATTACAGGCCGTCAAATAGAGGCTGCACGTCAAGCTGTAACACGTCACATGAAACGTGAAGGTCAGATTTGGATTCGTATTTTCCCGGACAAGCCCATCACCAAGAAACCTAATGAGGTTCGTATGGGTAAAGGTAAGGGTGCTCCTGAGTATTTCGTTGCTCGCGTTATGCCCGGTACCATTTTGTTCGAATGCGAAGGTGTGCCAATGGATGTAGCTAAAGAGGCATTGCGTCTTGCAGCTCAGAAACTTCCTATCAGCACCAAATTTGTTGTAAAAAGAGATTACATAGAAGAAGCATAATTAGAACAGTCATGAAAAACCAATTAGTATTAAAAGAGCTTTCGACTGCTGAAGTTAAGGAAAGACTGGAGACCGAAAAGGCCCAGCTTCAGAAGATGATTCTGACACACGCTGTTTCTCCTCTGGAAAATCCTAACAAAATTAAAGAAAGTAGAAAAACCATTGCCCGTTGTCTGACTGAACTCCGTGCACGCGAGATTGCTGAGCAAAAAAACGCTTAAGCATTCAAGACAAGGCAAATAGTTAAAATCCAAGAAGATGGAAAGAAATTTAAGAAAAGAAAGAATCGGTGTTGTAGTTAGCAACAAGATGGACAAGTCTATCGTGATCTTGGTTGAACGTAAGGTTAAACACCCTAAGTACGGCAAGTTCGTTAAGAAGTCCACCAAATTCATGGCTCACGACGAGAAAAACGAGAGTAACATCGGAGATACCGTTCGCATCATGGAGACTCGTCCTCTGAGTAAAAACAAATGTTGGAGATTAGTTGAAATAATTGAAAGAGCTAAATAATCATGATACAACAAGAAACCAGAATGACCGTTGCCGATAACAGTGGCGCAAGAAGTGCTCTCTGTGTTCGCGTACTCGGTGGTACCAAAAAGCGTTATGCTTCTATTGGCGACACCATCGTAGTGGCTATCAAGGATGCTATTCCTTCGGGCAACGTAAAAAAAGGAGCTGTTTCTAAAGCAGTCGTAGTTCGTACCAAGAAAGAAATTCGTCGCAATGATGGTTCTTACATCCGCTTCGATGATAATGCTTGTGTACTCCTTACCGCTAATGACGAACTTCGCGGTACCCGTATCTTCGGACCTGTAGGACGCGAACTCCGTGAGAAACAATTTATGAAAATCGTTTCTTTGGCTCCTGAAGTATTGTAATAACTAAAAAGAAAAAGGAAAAAAATGAAATTGCACGTTAAGAAAGGGGATACCGTAAAGGTTATCGCTGGTGATGACAAAAACAAAATCGCCAAGGTGCTGAAAGTTTATCCCGAAAAGAATCGCGCCATCGTAGAAGGAGTTAACGTCAACAAGAAACATACCAAACCTAATGCAAAGAACACCCAGGGTGGTATCGTTGAACAAGAGGCTCCTATCCACATCTCTAACCTTATGGTTGTAGATGGTAAAACTCCTACCAGAGTAGGACGCAGAATCGATGAAAAGACTGGTAAAATAGTTCGTTACTCAAAAAAATCAGGGGAGGAAATTAAATAATGACATACATTCCTACATTAAAGACCAAGTATAACGAGGAAATTCAGGCTGCTCTGATGAAGGAGTACAACTACAAGACCATCATGCAGTGCCCTCGTTTGTTGAAAATCACCTTGAATCAGGGTTTGGGTAAAGCTGCTATTGCTGACAAGAAAGTCATTGATAAAGGTATCGAAGAAATGACTATGATTGCCGGACAGAAGGCTGTTGCTACCAAGTCTCGTAAGGATATCTCCAACTTCAAACTTCGTCGTGGTATGCCTATCGGAGTTCGCGTTACCCTTCGTGGTGAACGTATGTATGAATTCTTGGAGCGTCTGATTACTGCCTCTATCCCTCGTATCCGTGATTTCCGTGGTATCAATGATAAGGGTTTTGACGGTAAAGGTAATTATACCTTTGGTATTTCTGAGCAGATCATCTTCCCTGAAATCGACATTGATAAGATTGATCGTATTCAGGGTATGGATATCACTTTCGTTACCACCGCAAAGACTGACAAAGAGGCTATGTCTCTGCTGAAATATTTCGGCTTACCATTTAAGAACCAACAAAAATAAGAAATAAATGGCAAAAGAATCAATCAAAGCAAGAGAGCGCAAAAGAGAACAGATGGTGGCTCGTTATGCCGCTAAACGCGCTGCTCTGAAAGAAATTGTTCGCACTGGTGAACCTGAGGAGGTTGAAAAAGCTGTTATCGCTTTACAGAAACTTCCTAAGAACGCTTGCCCTATCCGTCTGCACAACCGTTGCAAACTTACTGGCCGTCCTAAGGGTTACATGCGTCAGTTTGGTATTTCACGTATCAATTTCCGCGAGATGGCTCTCGCTGGTTTGATCCCTGGTGTAAAGAAATCAAGCTGGTAGTAAAAAGAATTTAAGAACCGAAGATTTGAAAGTTGGACCAGTAGCTCCAAAACTCCAAGCCTTCAAAAAAATTAAGATTAGAAAAATGGTAACAGATCCTATTGCAGATTACTTGACCCGCATGAGAAATGCCATCGCTGCTAAGCATAGAGTGGTTGAGGTTCCTGCATCAAATTTGAAGAAAGAGATCACTAAAATCCTGTTTGAAAAAGGGTACATCCTGAACTACAAGTTCGAAAATGAAGGTACTCACAATCAGACTATCAAGATCGCTTTGAAATATCATCCCGTAACCAAGATTTCTGCTATCTCTGAATTGAAGAGAGTATCTACTCCTGGTTTGCGTCGCTATGTATCTGTGGATGAAATGCCACGCGTACTCAATGGCCTCGGTATTGCTATTATTTCAACTTCTAAAGGCTTGATGACCGATAAGGAAGCCCGCAACCTCAATGTAGGTGGTGAAGTATTGTGTTACATCAGCTAATTAAAGAGAGGAGAATTTAGAAATGTCAAGAATTGGTAAATTACCTATCGCACTGCCCAAAGGAGTTGAAGTATCTGTATCTCCTGAAAATGTATTGACAGTTAAGGGTCCTCTGGGAACTCTTACTCAGCAGGTGAACCCAGCTATCACTATGAATATCGAAGATGGTCATCTTCATTTCACTCGTCCATCTGACAGCAAAGAACACAAAGCTATGCATGGTCTCTATCGTGCTTTAGCAGCCAATATGGTAAAAGGTGTTTCTGAAGGTTTCAAGACTGTTCAGGAAGTGATTGGTGTTGGTTATAAAGTTCAGGCAACCGGCCAAGTTATGGAAATGGACCTCGGTTATTCTCACAAGATTTTCTTTGAGCTTGCTCCTGAAATCAAAGTTGAGACTGTAACGGAAAAGGGTAAGAACCCTATCATTACTATGACTTGCTGCGACAAGCAGATCCTTGGTCAGGCTGCAGCAAAGATTCGCTCACTGCGTAAACCTGAACCTTACAAGGGTAAAGGTATCCGCTTCCAAGGTGAAGAGGTTCGCAAGAAAGCTGGTAAAGCTGCTGCTAAATAATTAGTATAAAACGATAAAAATCTCGTACTAATGGCAACAAAAAAAGATATAAGAAGAACGAAGATCAAATATAGAATTCGTCATAAGATCAGTGGTACTGCTGAAATGCCACGCCTGTCAGTTTTTAGAAGCAACAAGGAAATATACGCACAGGTTATAGACGATGTAAAAGGTGTAACACTAACTGCAGCTTCCTCTTTGGAGAAAGGTGTTGAAAAGGGTGGCACGAAAATTGAAATGGCAGCTAAGGTTGGCAAGCTCGTTGCCGAGCGTGCTATTGCTGCTGGAATTAATACCGTTGTATTCGACCGTAATGGTTATCTGTATCACGGTCGTGTTAAATCGTTGGCTGATGCAGCCAGAGAAGGTGGTTTAAAATTCTAATAAGTCATGGCAGAAGTAAACGTAAAAAGAGTAAAATCCAGCGAGATTGAGTTCAAAGATCGTCTCGTAGCAATCAATCGTGTAACTAAGGTTACTAAGGGTGGTAGAACTTTCACCTTTGCTGCCATCGTTGTTATTGGAAATGAAGACGGAGTAGTAGGTTACGGTCTTGGTAAAGCTAAGGAAGTTCAGGCTGCTATTCAGAAGGGTGTCGATGATGCTAAAAAGAACCTGATAAAAGTTCCTGTTCATAAAGGTACTATCCCTCACGAGCAGTGTGGCAAATATAGCGGCGCTAAAGTCTTCCTGAAACCTGCAGCTCCTGGTACCGGTGTTATCGCCGGTGGTGCTATGCGTGCTGTATTGGAGAGCGTTGGTGTAAAGGACGTGTTGGCTAAGTCCAAAGGTTCTTCCAACCCTCACAGTGTAGTAAAAGCCACCATCAATGCTTTATTGCAGATGAAAGATCCTTATATGGTAGCCCAACTTCGTGGCATTACCTTGGATAAAGTTTTCAATGGTTAATTATAGGAGGCTAATATTATGGCAGAAAAAACTTTAAGAATTACACAAGTAAGAAGTAAAATTGGCCGCCCTGCACGCCAAAAAAGAACTTTGGAAGCTCTCGGTCTGAGAAAAATTAATCACACCCGTGAGGTAGTTGCTACTCCCCAGATTTTGGGTATGATTGAAAAGGTAAAACACTTGGTATCCGTTGAGGAAATTTAATCTAATCTAAAAGGAGAAAAACAATGAACTTAAGTAATCTCAAACCCGCAGAAGGTTCAATAAAGCATTCAAAACGCATCGGTAGAGGTGCTGGTTCTGGCAAGGGTGGTACTGCTACCCGTGGTAACAAAGGTGCTAAGGCTCGTTCCGGTTACCATCAGAAAGTCGGCTTCGAAGGTGGTCAAATGCCTATCTATCGTCGTCTGCCCAAGTTTGGTTTTAAGAATATCAACCGCATTGAATATGTTGGTATCAATATCGACATGCTCAACAGCTTGGCAGAGGCTAAGAATATCACCGATTTCAATCTTGAAGTGTTCCAGCAGAATGGTCTGATTTCTGCTAAGGATAGAATCAAGATTCTTGGTAGAGGCGAACTTAACAAAACCATCAATGTTACTGCTCATGCATTCTCAGCTACTGCAAAGAAAGCTATCGAGGATAAAGGTGGTGTAGTAACCGTTATCGGTGCCGAGAAGGCTGAATAATTAAACTAAGTACGAGGCGTGTCGGTCGCCGTCACGTCTCGTTCATAATCAAATCGATAAACATGAAGAGATTTATAACGACACTGAAAAACATCTGGTCGATTGAAGATCTGAGAAAACGCATACTTTATACCCTTGGTTTGGTATTGATTTATCGTATCGGATCTTTTGTCGTACTGCCAGGTGTTGACCCAACTCAATTGCAGAACCTTCAAAGTCAGGGTTCCGAAGGTCTGATGGGCCTGTTGAACATGTTCTCCGGTGGCGCATTCTCCAATGCCTCCATCTTCGCTCTGGGTATCATGCCTTACATTACTGCATCTATTGTGATTCAGTTGTTTGTAATGGTTATACCTTATTTCCAGAAGATGCAGCGCGATGGCGAAAGTGGTCGTAGAAAGATGAATCAGATTACCCGTCTCCTTACCGTTGTAATCACTGCTTGTCAGGCTCCTGCTTACATCACGAATATGATGTATCAGTTGGGTGCAACCTCCACAGCCATCTATCCTTTCGATGGCAGTGCTCCAGGAACATTTTTCTGGATCTCCAGTATCGTAATCCTTATCTGTGGCACCCTCTTCGTTATGTGGCTTGGTGAGCGTATTACTGAGAATGGTGTAGGTAATGGTATTTCCCTCCTTATCATGGTGGGTATTATTGCACGTCTGCCTTTCGCAATCTCAGCAGAATTCGCATCCCGTTTGTCAGAAGGTGGTGGACTGGTAATGTTCCTCTTCGAACTCGTAGTTTGGCTGGCTGTTGTACTTCTTGTTATCTTGCTTGTGCAAGGTACCCGTCGTATTCCAGTGCAGTATGCAAAACGTATCGTCGGCAATAAACAGTATGGTGGCGTTCGTCAGTATATTCCTATTAAAGTCAATGCAGCAGGTGTAATGCCTATCATCTTTGCACAGGCTATTATGTTTATCCCTATTACATTTATGGGATTTTCTAATAACACAGACAGTAAGTTTGCAATGGCATTTGCTGATTTCAATGGCTTCTGGTATAATCTGGTGTTCGCTATTCTGGTTATTCTCTTTACCTATTTCTATACTGCTATTGCTATCAACCCAAATCAAATGGCTGAGGATATGAAGAAGAATGGTGGTTTCATTCCTGGCGTAAAACCAGGTAAGAAGACCGCTGAATATCTTGAAAACATTCTTTCAAAGATTACCCTCCCGGGTTCATTCTTCTTGGCAATTGTTGCTATACTGCCTGCAATCGTACGTTTATTTAATGTAAATACTCAGTTTGCACAGTTCTACGGTGGTACTTCTCTGTTGATTCTTGTGGGTGTTATCTTGGATACCCTTCAGCAGATAGAAAGTCACTTATTAATGCGCCACTATGATGGTCTTACCAAGACTGGTCGTATCAAAGGTCGCACATCTATGTCAATTCAAGCATAACTCATTTCTACTTCAATAGAACAATGATATTACTGAAAACAAAGGAAGAAATTGAGCTGATAAGAAAAAGCGCCCTCCTCGTCGGCAAAACGCTGGCAGAGGTTGGGCGTAATATTCGTCCAGGTGTGACAACTGCATATTTGGACCATATCGGTGAGCAATTTATCCGTGATAATGGTGGCATTCCTCTCTGCAAAGGATATGAGGGTTTTCCTGCTGCATTATGCATTTCGGTAAATGATGTAGTGGTTCATGGTATTCCAAGTGATAAACTTTTCATCCAAGAGGGTGATAATGTATCGGTGGATTGCGTAATTGAACTCAATGGATATGTTGGCGATTCTGCTTACACTTTCCCGGTAGGGGAGGTCTCTCAAGAGATGCGCCAGCTGTTGAACATCACAAAACAGTCATTGTATCTCGGATTAGAGGAATGCAAAGAAGGGAAACGCATAGGTGATATAGGAAACGCTGTTCAACGTTACTGTGAGAAGAATGGATATTCTGTAGTGAGAGAATTGTGTGGTCACGGTGTCGGATTCAAGATGCACGAATCACCCAATGTTCCGAACTATGGAATTAAGGGAACCGGATCTCTTTTGAAAGAGGGTATGGTAATCGCAGTAGAACCTATGATTTGCATGGGTTCCAAGAATGTGAAGTTTTCAAAGGAGGATGGATGGACTTGTCGAACCAAAGATGGTAAACCTGCTGCTCATTTTGAACATACGGTTGCTATCGGAAAGAATGGTCCGGATATCCTATCAAGTTTCGAAGAAATAGAAAAAATAATGGGATAGTAATAATGCTATTTCATAAATTAAAAAGGTAAGTAAATGGCAAAACAATCATCAATACAGTTAGATGGCACGGTGGTAGAATCATTAGGAAACGCAATGTTCCGTGTAGAATTGGAAAACGGTCACCAGATCATTGCACATATCTCTGGTAAGATGCGCATGCATTATATCAAGATTTTGCCTGGTGATAAAGTTCAAATTGAAATGTCACCGTATGATTTAACGAAAGGCCGTATTACTTATCGACACAAATAAGAATTCCGTAGGGCAGATAGTTATCTGCTGTTAATGACAGATAAATAAAAAGAAAAATGAAAGTAAGAGTTTCTGTAAAGAAAAGATCCCCTGAATGCAAGGTGGTTCGCCGCAAGGGGGTTGTTTATGTAATTAACAAGAAAAACCCTAAATTGAAACAAAGACAGGGTTGATAATTAACAAAAAAGAATAAATCAGTTTATGGCAAGAATTGCAGGTATTGACTTACCCAAAAACAAAAGAGGTGTTATAGGTTTAACCTATATCTACGGTATTGGAAGAAGCACCGCAAGCGAGATCCTGGCCAAAGCCGGTATCGATGAAAACAAGAAGGTGCAAGACTGGACTGATGACGAGCAGAATGCGCTGCGTACCATCATCAACGATGAGTACAAAGTAGAAGGTGCTCTTCGTTCTGAAGTTCAGATGAACATCAAACGTCTTATGGATATCGGTTGCTATCGTGGTATCCGTCATCGTTTAGGACTTCCTCTCCGTGGTCAAAGCACCAAGAACAATGCTCGTACACGCAAGGGTAAGAAGAAAACTATCGCTAACAAGAAGAAAGCTACCAAGTAATTAATGTAGCAGCCAATTACGGATCAGATGTAGGCTATGTTGCTCATGCAACCGCTGGCCACGGAACAAAGGAGTGATTGGTAAATTAATTGTAAAATCAAGCAAAGTAAAAAAACACATGGCAAAAACTTCTAAACCGACTAAAAAAAGAGTCGTAAAAGTTGAACCTCAAGGAAGAGCATGCATTTTCGCATCCTTCAACAACGTAATTATCTCGTTGACTAACAATGCCGGTCAAGTGATTTCTTGGTCGTCTGCTGGAAAAATGGGCTTCCGCGGATCGAAGAAAAACACTCCGTATGCTGCACAGATGGCTGCGGAAGATTGCGGTAAAGTTGCTTATGATTTGGGCCTAAGAAAAGCAAAGGTCTTCGTTAAAGGACCTGGTTCAGGACGTGAATCTGCCATCCGCGCTATCAATGGCTGCGGTATCGAAGTAACCGAAATCATCGACATTACTCCAATGCCACATAACGGCTGTCGTCCACCAAAACGTCGTCGCGTGTAATTTTGAGGAATCGTTATTTAGTTAAATCACAAACAAGAATTAAATTATGGCAAGATATACTGGACCAAAAACCAAAATTGCAAGAAAGTTCCACGAGCCTATTTACGGTGCCGATAAGAACTACGACCGCAAACCTTATGCTCCCGGAATGCACGGCCAGAATAAACGTCGCGCAAAGACCTCTGAGTATGGTACTCAGCTGCAAGAAAAACAAAAAGCAAAATACACCTACGGAATTCTTGAACGTCAGTTCCGCAAGCTCTATGCTGAAGCATCCCGTCGCGGTGGTGTAACCGGTGAAGAACTTATGAAACTGATTGAGGCTCGCCTCGACAATGTCGTTTATCGTCTTGGTATGGCTCGCAGCCGTGCTCAGGCTCGTCAGCTCGTGTCTCATTGCCACATCGCCGTTAATGGTACTGTGGTAAACATTCCTTCCTATTCTCTTAAAGAAGGTGATGTTGTTTCTGTTCGTGAACGTTCCAAATCATTGGAAGTTATTACCGATGCTCTTGCATCTCGCATGACTAACTATCCTTGGTTGGAATGGGATGGTGCTGCAATGGCTGGTAAATTCGTAAGCTATCCACAGCGCGCTGATATTCCTGAAACCATCAACGAGCAACTCATCGTTGAACTCTACTCTAAGTAGTAGGTACAAGAAACAATAATCAATAACGAGAAAGGAAAAATATGGCAATATTAGCTTTTCAAAAACCAGATGAGGTTATTATGTTGGAATCGAATGATTTCCGTGGAACATTCGAATTCCGTCCTTTGGAGCCTGGCTATGGCATCACCATTGGCAACGCTCTGCGTCGCGTCCTTCTCTCATCGCTCGAAGGTTTTGCTATCACTTCGGTTCGCATTGAGGGAGTTCCTCACGAATTCTCCTCTCTTCCCGGTGTGGTAGAGGATATGACCGACATCGTTCTCGCACTCAAACAAATCCGTTTCCGTCGTCAGATTGAAGAAACGGAAAGTGAGAAACTCGCTTTCGAGATTGTAGGTCAGAATGTCTTCAAGGCTGGAGACTTGAATAACCACCTTAGTGGTTTCCAGGTTCTCAATCCTGAAGTCGAAATTTGTCACATGGAGCCAACCACTTCTCTCAAGATAGAACTTACTATCGAGAAGGGCCGTGGCTATGTTCCATCAGACGAAAATAAGAAACCTACCGATCCTATTGGAGTTATCGCTATCGACTCTATCCACACTCCTATCAAGAACGTAAAATATGAAGTTCAGGATTTCCGTGTGGAGCAGCGTACCGACTATGAGAAGCTGGTCTTCGATATCGAGACTGATGGCTCCATTCATCCTAAAGAGGCTTTGAAAGAAGCTGCTACCATCCTCATCCAGCATTTCCTTCTCTTCTCCGACGAGCGTATCACTCTCGAAGTTGAGGCTAAGCCAGTTGCTGAAGAGTTTGACGAAACTACGCTCCATCTCCGTCAGCTTCTTAAAACCAAGCTTATTGATATGGACCTCTCTGTTCGTGCTCTTAACTGCCTTAAAGCTGCTGAGGTTGACACCTTGGGTGATCTGGTTGCTTATAATAAAGCTGATTTGTTGAAGTTTAGAAACTTCGGTAAAAAATCTTTGACCGAACTTGAGAACTTGGTTGCTTCCAAGAACCTTGAATTCGGCATGAACATTTCAAAGTATAAATTAGATAAAGAATAATAGATATGAGACACGGTTGTAAAGTAAATCATCTGTCAAGAACTCACGCTCATAGAGTAGCTATGCTTTCCAACATGGCTTCCTCTCTGATCCTGCATAAGAGAGTAGAAACTACTGTTGCTAAAGCCAAAGCACTTAGAGTTTACGTAGAACCCCTCATCAATCGTTCCAAAGAGGATTCTACAAACAATCGCCGTATCGTCTTCAGTTACCTCCACAGCAAAGAGGCCGTTAATGAACTCTTCCGCGAGGTTTCCCAGAAGGTTGCCAACCGTCCCGGTGGTTATACCCGCATCCTGAAGACTGGCATCCGTCATGGTGACAATTCCGAAATGGCTATCATCGAACTCGTTGACTACAACGAGAATATGCTGAAAGAAGCTACTACAAAGAAGGCTAAGACCACCCGCCGCAGCCGCGCTAAGAAAGCCGCTGAGCCCGTTGCTGAAGCCCCTGTAGCTGAAACTTCAGCTGTTGAAGAGCCTAAGGCTGAATAATCCCCTGTTCGGGTAAATATCAAAAAGGAATGCGGAGACCTATATTCTCCACATTCCTTTTATTCGTAAATGAATTCTATTCATAAACTTAAACACTCAATTATATGTCACAAATCATTGGTATTAAAAGTCGTCAAATTCTTGACTCCCGTGGTAATCCCACTGTAGAATCTGAAGTTTACACCGAAAATGGTGCTATGGGTCGTGCTGCTGTTCCAAGCGGTGCTTCTACCGGCGTTCATGAGGCTTGCGAGCTTCGCGACGGAGATAAATCTGTTTTCATGGGCAAGGGCGTTATGCAGGCCGTAAACAACGTAAATAACATTCTCAATGAAGAACTCCGTGGAATGTATGTTGAGGAGCAGAAATCTATCGACTATAAGATGATTGAGATTGACGGCACTCCTAACAAGTCCCGTCTCGGCGCCAATGCCATCCTCAGCGTTTCTCTCGCTTGTGCCAAAGCCGCAGCTATGGAAACCGGTCAGCAGCTCTATCGTTATCTTGGCGGTTGTGGCGCTTGCACTCTTCCTATTCCTATGATGAACATTCTTAATGGCGGCAGCCATGCTGATAACAGTATTGACTTTCAGGAATTCATGATCATGCCTGTAGGCGCACAGACCTTCAGCGAGGCTCTCCGTATGGGTGCTGAGGTTTTCCACAACCTTCGTTCCGTACTCAAGTCCAAAGGTATGTCCACCAATGTAGGTGATGAAGGTGGATTCGCACCTAATCTTGGCTCCAACGACGAAGCTATCCAGGTTGTGCTTCAGGCCATCGAGAAAGCCGGCTATCGTCCAGGTGAAGACATCTGCATCGGACTTGACCCCGCCAGCTCCGAATTCTATATTCCGGAAGAAAACGTATATCACCTCAAATGGTCCACTGGCGACAAGCTGACCCCTGCCCAGATGGTTGATTTCTGGAAAGGCTGGGTTGAAAAATATCCTGTTATCTCTATTGAGGACGGTATGGCAGAGGATGATTGGGATGGTTGGAAGAACCTTACTGACACCATCGGTGACCGTTGCCAGCTCGTAGGCGACGACCTCTTCGTAACCAACGTAGAGCGTCTCCAGATGGGTATCGACCGTCAGGTTGCAAACTCCATTCTGATTAAGGTTAATCAGATTGGTTCCCTCACCGAGACCATCGAAGCCATCAATCTGGCATATCGCAACAAATATACCGCCATCGCTTCCCACCGTTCCGGTGAGACCGAGGACACCACCATTGCAGACCTCGCCGTGGCTATGAACACCGGCCTTATCAAGACTGGTAGCGCCAGCCGTACCGACAGAATCTGCAAGTACAACCAGCTCCTCCGTATTGAAGAAATGCTGGGTGATGAAGCAGTATATCTGGGTCGCAACTTCCGTTACGCAAAGAAATAGTACATTCTATACTATCATCCTATTTACAGGGCGGCTTCATCCGAAGCCGCCCTGTGTGTTTTGTTTCAGTTCCAGATACGCGCCCTTAGGAACTTCGCTTCCAACCATAGACTGAGCGACGGAAGGTCGGAGCTAAATAGTCAGAATGAAGCACATTTTTTTGAAAGAATAAGATTTTTTTTGCGGCACGACACAAGTTGTCGAAAAAGGTATGTATTTTTGCATCTCGGAAAAAATCGTCGCTATATGTCCAGCCGATCTACGATAAATCGCCTTCCTCAACAGATTAACCTGCTCTTCGGGTCGAAAGAATACACCACAGAAGAGCCGGTAAAATGAGACGTGGCACCCAGAATTAAGTCAATCACAATAATTAACTAACAGTTGCGCCCGACACGAAATCCATAGGGCTATAATTATGAAAAAATATATCATCTGCTTTTTAATCTCGACATTCCTTGCATTAGGAGCATCTGCACAACAACAGCCACTTGACTTCAACAACATTCCCAATGCCACGTTCCCCTGTTCTTTTGTCAAAAACGGCGGTACCGGTCTCGAAGATCTTATCACATTTTCAACTCCAGTCGAACTCTCAAAGTATTGTAGCGCGAAAGCCCAGAAAAAGATATCCAACGCCCAGACAGAATTTTTGGTAGGGACGGCTCTCGAAGTGGTAGGATTAACATTAGTGCAAGTCGCCCAAAGCAATGGAGGTTTCCTTTTCGGATGTGCAGCCGCGATAGGGGGCGGCGTTTGCGAGATATTGGCCATCTCCGACATCATAGGCCACTTCAAGTGGGACTACCGCCGCAAGCAGGTCGATCTATATCTCTTACCCAACGGCGCCACCCTCAGATTCTGACCATTCTCCCATATCGGGTCAGTTCTCCGCTTCCGTTTTATCTCAAAAAACGAAAGAATTTAGAAAACTGACACCCACCACACAGCACATTTCAAAAACCGATAACTTCTGTCCGCAGCCACAAAAAAATTGCCATCTCAGAAATATTTTGTATCTTTGCAAAAACAAAATCCTTGATAGAATTGTAAAAAAAAACAAAAATATAACACAAAAAACCTATAACCATTGCGTTTGCTATTATTATCAACAAAATGAAATAAGTCACCAACTTGGTGACCAAAGGAAAGAGCAAATGCTAACGGATAAAATGTTAAAAATGCTTTATTCTGGCACTCCAAAACATCTATGCTGAATATAAATTGAAACGTAATATTATGAAACTGAAATTCAAGATCTAGAAGTCCCAAAGCGATGCCGCGAAGGTCGTTACGGAGGCCTCTCAAAAAATGAACCTCTTCGAACTCTTCAAACAGAGATGCGGTTGGAGCGATGCCGAGGTAAAGAATAACGTAAAAGTGGTATAACCTATGCCTGAAAAGTTGATAGATATTGTTGAAGCCATAGACGGATGCTTCAGAGCCAAAGTGAGGAAACATATACTAACTTATGCTAGAATACATTGTGTGTATGATGGTGAAAATAAAACATTTTGGCTATGCGATAAATCATATATTAAGAAAGATCTCGGAGGTATAGAGAAGTATGGAATTTTTGCCCATAAGAACTCTGCCCCAGCAATCAAGATGCTGACAAATGATGTCGGTTCAACATTCGAGTACTCTTGTATGGACGGATACAACATTAAGAGATTGAACCACTGTGTGGAGGTGGAAAACCGTTCAGACTTTGGAAAACAGATAATTGTAATTGCTGGAGACAATATCACTTATCAATATAGGGATATAGGAGAATACTTGAGGGATTTGCGCAAGAACCAAGACGATATAAAAGACATAGAAAACAAGATTGCCGAACTGAAGAAAAATCGAGCCGAATTGGAGAAACTGAAAGGTAACGCGCAAGAAAAAGCCCAAATCACAAGATCCATCAGTGCATTCGAGCGAGAGTATCGTATTCTGACTCAGCAACAAGAAGATTTGAAGAATATAACCATATATATTCGCAAACAGGGCGAGATGCGTTACAGCCAGATTATTGACCCAATTCAGACAAGAATAAAAACGCAGAACTTATTTGACGGCACTACACTTATAATTGACGGTGGCCCAGGTACGGGCAAATCCACCACGATGATTCAACGATTGAAATATCTGACTGACAAGATTGCTATTGAGGAAGACAAGAATTTAGGATTAAATAATTACAAGCTAAATATACAACAAAGAAAACAACTGATAGAGGCAATAGACCATCAACGTGACTGGATGTTTTTCTCGCCATCACCTATTTTGAAAGATTATCTGGCAGAAGCTATGCGGAAAGAAGGCCTTGAGAATGTGGAAGAGAAAGTGTGGCACTGGAAAGATTACTGCAGAATGGTGTTGGAAGATTACTATGGCCTAATTGGTGCAACAGAAGGCGAAGCTCCTTTCAAACTGAGTTATGACCAAGGCAACCTATTCTTTCAAGATTGGAATATAGTTGAAATGTTCATAAACTTCTACTTGGACCAGTTTAGAAATATTAAATCTAAGTTGCCACCCATACCCGAAACAAAGAAAACCTTTGAGTGGATCGCCATAGCACAAAACATCAAAGAAAGGTTCAATAAATGCGATAATTATAACATGTCGCAATTCATATCGCTATTTAACTCACTTGAATCCGTATATGGTGAGGACTGTAAGAAGTTACTTCAGAATGAAAATGAAGCAATAAGTCGCATTGTTGAAGAAATAGATGAAAAGATAAAGACAAATCCAAATTTGTGGAGTGTTGTTGAAGCTTATCTGGAATTAACGGATGGTGACGAGACAAATGAAGATGAGGTGATTGTAGAAGATGAAACAGAAAATAAACGGTTGCCAATAATCAGGAAATGGCTAAAAGCATATTGCAGAAGCAAAACTGATAGCAAATATAAAATGTCAGAAAAACAACAGCTGGTGGGCGAAAAACTGATTCCCTTAATAGGCGATGAACATGATGACGACATTCAAAAGATTGGAGAAATAATCATTTTTGAACGTTACGCACAATACACAAAAGGCGTAAAACCCATCATGCTTTCTGGATTGCCTGCACGATACAAGAGATTCAGAACATACTTGAGTAGATCTAAGTATGAAGGATGCGACCGGAAACTATTGAACAACTTGATACAGCGAAAGAATGGCAGAGAACTGCACCAACAAGAACAGTCTTTGTTATTAGGATTTATTAATACATTGGTAAGGCAAATCCAAACTAGTACTGAAGGAAAAGTCAAACACCCATACGTTCAGGCTTACGAGGAATTATCCAGACCGGTTATAGGTATAGATGAAGCCACAGACTTTAGCGCATGCGACATATATGCAATGCAATCGTTTAGATTGAAAGATTTCGGCTCGGTAACCCTAAGTGGTGACATGATGCAACGACTGACGCCCCAAGGCATTTGTTCATGGAAAGAACTAGATGAAATTGTCCCTAATCCAGAAGTAGTGGAATTGAAAATCTCGTATCGCCAGAGCAGGAAACTCATAGAATTGGCTGGTCGGCTGTATGAAAATACGCTGGGTGGGAAACCAACATATAGGCCGTTTATGAAATCCAGCAAGGTGCCAGAACCGTTGGCTTATGTGAGCGACAATGAACATTCGAAAGTGGAGTGGATTGCGAAGCGTATATCTGAAGTGTTTCGTGCCTATGGGGATAGGCTTCCATCTATTGCTATTTTTGTGAATGATAAAGGATACATTCCTGGATTTATTGAAAAGTTGTCGAAAAATGAATTCTTTGTCGAGAATAAAATAAATGTATTAGAAGGTACCAACGATAACGCAAAGACTGAGGAATCGCACATTTGTGTGTATCCGATTGATGTGATTAAGGGAATGGAATTCGATGTGGTGTTTTTTCATAATATCGACAATTCGTCGGAAGATGTAGATTCGCTTAAGCGTTATCTATATGTAGGGGTCTCACGTGCTGCGTTCTTTCTGGGTGTCACCTTTATTGAGCCCAATAGCCAGATAGGCAAATATTTTGTATACGATAAGGATTGGTTTAAAATATAGACTTTTACAATATTCCATAATGAACAGTAGTGCTATCCCATTAGAAAATGACAACCTGGCATTATTTGAATATAGTGTTCGCAAGGTGATTGAACTCGGAAGAATGAATGAGAAAAACACTCATCAAGTCTGGGCGAATCTGATTTTCAAATACGAGAAGCGTCCAGATAAGCGAAGCGAACTTATGAGTAAGATCAAGCATGAATATTCTGCATATTTTGATGAAGAACTGCATTATAAATTCCTTGAGGAAAAAATCAGAAATAACTTTCCTTATCTTTTTGGAATAGAGGAGGATTTGAGTTTGTACGAATGTATGATTCTGGCTCTTGAAAGAGAATGTGAAGAACAGCGAAGCCCAAGGAATAAGAAAAGTTATAAGGTTGATCATTGCGATAAGATACACTCAGAAGAAGGCAAATACTTGTACCAGGCCCGGCTTTCTATCAATGAAGGCGATGACCCTCACTTCTCGGAAGGACTGCCATTTGATTATAAAACACAATCCAATAGCAATGAACGTCAAGCCCTCACCTTTCATTGTGAGGTGGTTGAATATGATTATGCTAATGCAATACTTTTTTTTAGTTCATCGAGACCAATTGGGAGTGCTTGGGAGTCGAGAGTTGTGGTAGATGCAACTATGAATACGATTGCACTAATAAAACATTTGAAAGAAATTTCTTATTCTAATTTGGCGGACAGCCTGCCCATACAAAAGTTTATCAATGAAACAACAAGAAATCTTTCCAAGGTAGAACATAATCAAGCACCTGAATACCTGCGTGAAATCTTGAATGGAGACACTTCACAGCAAAGGGCGTACGATGCCGCATTGTCAAATGATATAACATTTATCTGGGGGCCTCCAGGAACTGGTAAGTCTTTTACTTTGGCAGTTATCATCATGGCGCTATATAAGATGAAAGGTGAGCGTACGGCGGTTTGCTGCCTTTCGAATGTGGCAGTGGACCAATTGGTGAACAAGGTCGTTGCTATTATTGAGGAGAATGAACCAGGTATGCCACGAGGTGAGTTTTATCGAGCGGGAAGGACTCAAGATGACACACTTCTTAAAACGGATTTTTTATATCCGGACGATGAATCATCAAAAAGATTACGCGGAGAAATTAGATCAAGGAGTGAGCAAATTGAAAAGTACAAAAACAGTGGTGAACTATATTCAGAAGATGCGATACGGCTTAAAGCAGCAAGGAAAGATTTACGAGAAGAACTGAAATTACATACGGACTATCTGATTGGTCGAGTTCGTGTTGTGTTTTCTACTATCGCAAATTTCGTCATCAACCCCAGACTAAAAGATGGGGAATTTGACAACCTAATTGTAGATGAAGCCAGTATGCTTGCTCTACCCCAACTGATTGCACTTTCGAAGAATGTAGCGAAACGAATCATTCTTGTGGGCGATTTCCAACAACTATCGCCTATTACTATGACAGGACTGCCTGTTTTGAAGAACAACGTGTTTAAATGTTGTGGAATAGACATCAATCATTCAGACCATCCAGCATTGCACCAGCTGCTCAACCAACGGAGGTCTAATCCGAAACTTGTAGAGGTTGTAAACGGTGCTTTTTATGACAACAGATTGAACGCCAAGAATATTAAGTATCATAAAGTTGTTGCTCGTCCGCCATTTAGCGAATGTGTTATAGGTATGGTGTGTGTTACCGATGGGGCAGTTCGGTTTACGAAAGGAGACACCAGGCAAAATGTTAAAAATGCCGAAAATGTGATGAACCTGTTAGATATGTATAGCAAAGATAAAGAAGAGGACTTTTCTATAGGTATCATAACCCCGTATGAAGGTCAAGTATCACTTCTAAAGGCTCGATTTATTGAGAAAGGGTATGATGCTGATTTTCAAGATCGGGTAAGAATGGGTACGGTCCATACTTTTCAAGGTTCTGAAAGTGACGTGATTATTTTTGATCTGGTTGATTGTTCAAGGTTTGAGAAAGGAAGAAATGCTTACTTTGGCAAAATCTATCAAGGAGAACAGGGTGAACAATTACTAAATGTGGCAATCAGTCGTGCAAAACATAAATTAATAATAATTTGCGATCCTGATTTTATTAGCCAATGTCCAGGGAATGTCGTTTCTTTCAAATCTCGCAGAATATTTGACAAACTATTGCAATACCGGAATACCCAAATATGAGGCTCTTTATAAAAATGTGTAGATATCATTGTGCATTGAATGGATTCGGAACTTAATATTCATCATCATAATAGGCTTGGATGCCGTCAGGGGGGCAGTTGTGTCAATTGATTCTGGTAAGGCTCGGCGGTAAATGGGGCAATATCGACATGACGGGGCGTTTTGTGATTGATTCTCAATTTTCAGAGGCTCACAGATTCTTGAAGGGCGAAAATTTGACTATCATATAATAGTTATATGGTCGGGAACAGTTCTTGGATGATTGAAAGAGTGAAATTCCGATTTCGGTTGTCTTTTTGCGTATGTTGCTGGTAGTCTGTGGATAGCATCCGACATTCAACCGACACGAACCGACATTGGTGTCGGTTCATGTCGGTTCGATGTCGGATGATTCTCGCTATGAATCAATAGAATAGCGAAAATGTCGGAAAAAACCGGTTTATCATAATATCATTATGCCTTACTCCAGTCACCCGACGGCCTCGTAGGGAAACGTTTCCGTAAGCCGAGAGCAGAAGCAAAATCCATTTTTGATTATGCCGAGGCGAGGAAATGTCTCTGAAAAGAAACGTTTCCGTAAGCTGAAGGCAGAAGCAAAATCTATTTTTGATTATGCTGAGGCGAGGAAATGTCACTTGAAAAGTAAAGGGCTTAAACAATCTCAAATCTCAATCTCAGTTAAAAAAAAGGAAATTATATATATGTTGTCCAAAAGACATCTGAAATTTCTTGAAATCATCTCGCATAGAAGGCATTTTATTGTTATAATATGGTATAACATATAGATGAAAAAGATAGTGGGATTATATATTATTTGATTTTTTGAGAAATATTGAAAAAAATGTTGTATATTTGCAATTAGAAATGATGTTTGATTTATTCCACTCACTCATAGAGAGTCTTCTTGAATGATGTTAGTAAAATATTAATAAGAAAATATATTATGGCCAAAAAAAGAGTAGTTCAAATAACGTTGGAGGAATTATCTAATCTTATTTCAACCTCAATTAAAGAAAATTTGGAAACAAATAAAGGAATTATTCTTAATGAGGGTGTCAGATATGATAAGGAGTCTGATATGTTCTTCTTTGATTTTGAAAATGACAATGAAACTGATTTAATACAACTTCAGAAGGTGGGTTATAAGGTTTCTGCATTCAATCAATGTTATTACTATGCGTATGAATTTACTGAAAACATTGATTCTGCAAGTAGAACTTCGTTTATTCATAGCATTAAATTCCCTGACGGAAGCATTACAGAAAAAGATAAAAGTACGTTCATAGTGAACGCTGTCAACCAATTGGATACTGACATATCATTACCATCGTACAAACTTATTGTTTACCCAGAATCAATGTCAGAACTTAATCGTAGTATGCTTAGATATTTGAATAGGTTTGCTTCTCCGGATATAGCTAGTATGGAATTGGTAAAAGCGCTTCCTTCCAAAATCGAGTTTGATTACAATCGTTTTAACGCAGAAGTTCTTAGTGCGAAACTACCCAATGGGAGAAATAGATTTTCGGAAAGACAAAAGCAAGAGGTTTTATCAAACATTTACACAATGATGGATAAGATTCATAACCTTCAGTATTTTTCTATAGCCAGAGATTTTAAGAAAAGTAAATATAGACAGTATATTAAGAACTACTACACATTCAAGAATGAAGATGATAAAAGACTCTACGAATCTATATTAAACACTAATGTTTTGATTGTAGATGATATAGTAACATCCGGAACCACTTTATCTCACTTATTGAGTTGTCTGCGTGCTGTTAGCGATAACAATAATATTGTTGTTTTTAGCCTGATTGGAAAGAAAATGCAGTAACTGTTGTTTTAGACAACATGTGTATAATCCCCACTTTTTATGAATGTCAGCAAGTGAAGAAGAAAGGCGTAATACCTATGCACAACAAAACCTGTTTTCTTGTGCATAGGTGTCGGCAATGTCTAATACAAAATATGCTCCGGATGGTGGGCTATGGGGAGAACCTCGGTTCGGGATTCCCTCTTATTTTGGACGCGTGGATACATGCAGGTTGGAATACGCCTGTGTTAAACAATAAGTTTGAATTGGTCTTGCCATTATCTGCCATCTCTGAGAATGTTCCAAACAGTACGGTTGAAATAACCCCTTCAGTTGAAAATGATGATGGGGAGAAAAGTAGGGAGGGAAGTGGAGGCAGAATAAGAAACATGATATCGTCTCTGTGCTGGACTGGCCTGCGCGCGGGCGCTCCGCTGCGCTTGGCGCAGAGCCTCCAGAGGCTCCGCTCTCCCGGGTATCTCCCTGGTAACTCCCTGTTCCGGCCCTCTGTGGGACAGCAAAACGACACCGCAACCACGGCCTTACCGGGGAGGCGTAGCGGAGATGGCAGCTATAAGATTGATTGTGATACGCCACTGGATTTCTGAAGGAATGGGACTTGGAAAGGCGCTGTTGCGGGAGTCCGGGATAGTAGGGAAGGAGATTGTTATGCGTTGGTAATGAACCGGATAAAATTATAAAGGAATCTTATTTTTTGTAGTGTGGGATTTTTTTCGTAATTTTGCAAATTTATAATTGGTAAAATATTTTTGTGATTATGACGAAGTACGTTTATACATTTGGCGGAAAGACCGCCGAAGGCAAGGCCGACATGAAGAACCTCCTTGGCGGCAAAGGGGCCAATCTGGCCGAGATGTGTCTGCTGGGACTCCCCGTTCCGGCTGGTCTCACCATCACTACCGAGTGCTGCACGGCCTATTATGAACAGGGCTGCCGTCTGCCTGACGGTCTGATGGAGGATGTGTGGAAAGGAATGAAGCATATAGAGGACCTCATGGGGATGAAGTACAACGATGCAGAGAATCCCCTGCTGGTGAGCTGTCGCTCCGGTGCCCGCAGTTCCATGCCCGGTATGATGGATACCGTGCTGAATATCGGTCTCTGCTCCAAGACCATTCCCGGTATGTTGAAACGTACAGGCAATCCCCGTTTCGTATATGACTCCTACCGCCGGCTTATCATGATGTATGCCGATGTGGTGATGGAGAAGAGCGAAGGCATAGAGCCTTCGGACGGCTGCGGCATCCGCAAGCAGCTCGATGATATGCTGGACACCTATAAGGTGGATCACGGCTACAGCTCCGATACCGACCTTACGGCTGAAGATCTGATGAAGCTTTCGGAGGATTTCAAGGCCAAGGTGAAAGAGGTGCTGGGCGTGGAGTTCCCTGATGACGCGCTGCTCCAGCTCGAAGGCGGCATCAAGGCCGTTTTCAAGTCATGGAATGGCAAGAAGGCCGTGAGCTACCGTATGATAGAGGGTATTCCCGATGACTGGGGTACTGCCGTAAACGTACAGGCCATGGTGTTCGGCAACATGGGCGAGACCTCGGCTACCGGTGTCGCTTTCACCCGTAATCCCGCCACCGGAGAGAACAAATTCTACGGAGAGTGGCTCATGAACGCCCAGGGCGAGGATGTTGTGGCCGGCATTCGTACCCCTAATCCGCTGAACGATGAGACCAAGAACGACCAGAACCGCCACATGAAGTCGATGCAGGAACTGATGCCCGACATCTATGCCGAACTCTGCGAAATCCGTCAGATACTTGAGAAGAACTATCATGATATGCTCGATATCGAGTTCACAATCCAGGACGGAAGGCTCTTCATGCTCCAATGCCGTGTGGGCAAGCGTACCGGTGTGGCCGCCCTCACTATGGCCGCTGAGATGTTCAACGAAGGCCTGATCGACGAGAAGGAGGTGATTATGCGTATCAGCCCTTCCCAGCTCGACGAGATGCTTCACCCCATACTGGACGCCCACGACGAGAAGAACCACAAGCCTATAGCTAAGGGTCTGCCAGCCGGTCCCGGCGGCGCTGTGGGATATATCGCCTTCACGGTGGAAGACGCCAAGAAGTTCCACGCCGCCAAGATTCCCTGCATTCTGGTGCGCGAAGAGACCAACCCGGAGGATGTGGAAGGTATGCGCGCGGCCGACGGTATTCTGACCGCCCGCGGCGGTATGACCTCTCATGCAGCCCTCGTGGCCCGTGGATGGGGCAAGTGCTGCATCGTGGGCTGCGAAGCCCTCAAGATTGACACCGAAGGCAAGAAACTCTGTATCGGAGACAAGACCTATACCGACGGCGATCTCCTGAGTCTTAACGGCTCCAAGGGCTGGGTATATGAAGGCATGATCCATACGGTGGATGCCACCACCAACCCCAGATTCCTCTATTTCATGAATATGGTGGACAAATACCGCACCATGGGAGTGCGCGCTAACGCAGATAACCCCGAGGATGCCCAGAAAGCCATCAATTTCGGCGCAGAAGGTATCGGCCTCTTCCGTATCGAGCACATGTTCTACGGCAAAAACAGCGAGAAACCCCTTGAGAAACTCCGCAATATGATACTCAGCGACACTTCAGAGGCCCGTATCAACGCCCTGAAGGAACTGGAACCCTATATCAAGAACAGCGCCAAGGCTACCCTCAAGGTGATGGACGGCAAGCCGCTCACCTTCCGACTGATGGATCCTCCGCTGCACGAGTTCGTTCCGCAGACCGAACAGAAACAGCGCGAGGTGGCCAGTGAACGCGGCATGGACTATATGGACCTCAAGAAGCGTGTGGATGACCTCCACGAGGTGAACCCGATGATGGGTATGCGTGGCGTGCGTCTGGGCATCATCTATCCCGAAATCACGGAAACTCAGTTCCGCGCCCTTTTCTGCGCCACAGCAGAACTCCTTCAGGAAGGCTATCATCCCAAGCTCGAAATCATGGTTCCCCTCACCATCAACGTGCATGAACTGGAGCATCAGAAGATGCTGGCCGACCGCGTGAAGGCCGAGGTACAGGAGAAGTATCATGTGTATATCTCCTATCTCTATGGTACTATGATTGAGATACCGCGAGCCGCTCTGATGGCCAACCGTATCGCCGAGGTAGCCGAGTTCTTCAGCTTCGGCACCAACGACCTCACCCAGATGACGTTCGGATTCAGCCGTGACGACGTGAACTCGATTGTCCACACCTACGTAGAAGAGAAGATTCTCAAGGCCGACCCGTTCAACACTATCGACCAGAAAGGCGTGGGCCAGCTGGTGAAGATGGGCGTGGAGCGCGGACGCGACACCCGCGAGAACCTCAAATGCGGTGTGTGCGGCGAACATGGCGGAGACCCCACCTCGGTGGAATTCTTCTACCAGACCGGTTTGAATTATGTGAGCTGCAGTCCTTTCCGCGTGCCTCTCGCACGTCTCGCAGCCGCTCAGGCTGCCATCCAGGCCGGCAGAAAGAAATAAGGCTGATCCCCGATCAGACGGTATTTCAGCATATCCTTTGGCAAAAAATTCCATAGGATATGCTTTTTTCTTTCCTATATGCGAAAAAAAGCGTAATTTTGCAAAATATTTGTCGCGTCGGGCAAGGAAGGTGTCCACAAAGTGAGTCTTTCCCCATTTTCCCCCTGTCACGAACGGCAGTCAAAAACGGATTTATGAAAAAGATATTGTTTCTACACGGCTTTTTTTCAAGTGGAAGTTGCGGTATTGCTCAGGCTCTGGACCGGTATTTCCGGGATAGGGCAGAGGTGGTGGCTCCGGATCTGCCCCGCCACCCGGAAGAGGCCATAAGACTGATACGGAGCGTAATTGACCGGGAACGTCCCGATGTGCTTATGGGCAACAGCTGTGGAGCCTTCTATCTGCAGATGGTCGCCCCGCTGGTAGGAATCCCTGCCTTATTGGGGAATCCCCATTTCGAGATGTCGCAGTTCCTGCGCCAGCGTATCGGCGTACATCGCTACAAATGGCCCCGTAGGGACGGAATGCAGGAGTTCGAGATCGACCAGCCGCTCGTGGAGGCCTTTGAGCAGATGGAACGCGTCCAGTTCCGGTGCTGCAGTCCTTATTACAGCGACAAGGTCTGGGGGATCTTCGGCGAACAGGACCCCGTGGCGCATTACGAGTCCGAATTCCGGAAACATTATAGTAATGTGTTTCATTTCCCGGGTTCCCACACCCCTTCCGAGCAGGAAACCGCTGCCTATCACGCCCCATTGCTTGAGCGACTTATGGAGACATACGCGCCGCGTCAGGAACGATATTTCCGTCATTTCAAGGGCGGTCTTTACCGCTATGAGCGGTCGGCCTACGACAGCGAGACCTGTGAGCGGATGGTGGTATATCAGGCCCTCTACGGCGAACACGCCTATTGGGTGCGTCCCGAGACCATGTTTTTTGAAAATATCGAACGGAAAGGCCAGATTATCCCGCGGTTCACAGAAATAGAGAACAATATAAGATGAATAAGTTTATCATTACCCAAAGCGGCGAGTTGCGGTTCGGCGATGTGGAACTGCACCGCGACCTGATCCCCGAAGGGGACGACACCTGCCACGGCGGCGGGTTCTGGAGAATCGATCCGGTCAAAGGATTCCTGCTCCTCTACGGCCGAAGCTATGATTTCGGTTCTCCCGTGTTCGGCTGCCTCAAAAGCATCAGCCGCGAGACCTTTCCCGCCAGATGGGGATGCCCCATATTCTATCTGAGGGAGTTCTGCGGACAGGAAGTATTTGAACCCGTAACAGTATAAGATTAGCGTAGGAATTCAAATAATTTCGTATATTTGCAATAGGTTTTCATATCTATGGTATGACAGTAATTATATAATAATCAAATAACTCGGATATTTTATGTTGGAAGATTTTACTTACCAGAACCCCACCTGCATCCATTTCGGAAGAAACTCTATGGCGTATCTGAAGGAGGAATTGCAGAAATATGGCGAAAATATACTCCTGGTTTACGGGAGAGGGTCCATCAGACGTAACGGAGTCTATGATGCGGTAATGGCCGCCCTGGATGAAACTCATAAGCGCGTAACCGAACTCCTGGGAATTGATTCCAATCCCCGCCTTTCACAGGTGCGTCAGGGCTGTAAGCTGGTGGTAGAAAACAACATCGATCTTATTCTTGCTGTAGGCGGCGGTTCGGTAATTGACTGTTGCAAGGCGATTTCCGCCGGAGCCTATTGCGGGGACGATCCGTGGCATTATTATTGGCAGACCCGCCAGCCGCTGCCCGCTCATACGATTCCTATCGGGTGCGTACTCACGATGGTAGGCACAGCCTCTGAGATGAATTCCGGAGCGGTCATCACCAATGAGGACCTGAAGGTCAAGGCGGGCTATCATTTCCCGACAGACCGTATCTGTCCCAAGTTCTCGATACTGAATCCCGAATTTACCTATAGTGTTCCCAGACTCCAGATGGTAAGCGGGGCATACGATGTGCTGTCGCATCTCATGGAACAGTATTTCGGCGGTACCGGCGACTCCGTGAGCGATTATCTCCTTGAGGGCGATATGCTGGCATTGATCAGCTGTGCCAGGGCCTCCGTGGCCGATCCTCAGGATTATGAGGCGCGCAGCAACCTTATGTGGTGCGCCACCATGGGTCTGAACAAGATTCTCTCGGTGGGCAAACGGCAGGACTGGGAGGTTCATCAGATAGAACATCAGGTTGGAGCCTATTGCGACTGTCCTCACGGTATCGGCCTCGCCATTGTGTCCGTACCGTACTATCGTATGCAATACCCCTACGCCCTTTCCAAGTATGCCCGTTTTGCGCGCAATGTGTGGCATGTCAATCCCGAAGGCAGGAGCGAAGCGTCTGTAGCACAGGAAGGCATAGACTGTCTTGACCGTTTCATTGATGAACTGGGCATTCCACGCCGCCTTCGCGATGTGGGCTGTACCGAGGAAATGCTGCCGCTGATTGCCGAAAGCTGCAACAAGATCGGCGATTATCATGTCCCCACTACCGAAGAGGTTCTGGAAATTCTCAAGGCGGTATATTGATGCCTCCTCTTTGAATGGCAGAAGGTCCGCTGCGGGGAGCGGATAGGGGGCGGGTAAGGAGCAAGTAAGGAGCAAGTAGGTAGCATAAAACGTGCTTTTGGCTTCGTTGGATTTCCGGTCAGTACACGGCCTTACCAGAGAGATACCAGGGAGAAACTAGGGAGATACCACGTTCAGAAAGTTTGCGTGAGGAGTCGTTGTCCGCTTCCGTCAGGATTTGACTTTTGGGCTTTTCTTGATGCTGATTGTGAGTGGGTTGCGTGGTGTCTGGGGTATTATGGACTAATACGCAGGACTTGGGGACTGAAATTTTGGTGAAAAGTTGTTGATAACTTTTTTCTCTGGGCATGGTAAATGGGTGGAAAAGATGAAAATTTTGTATTTTTAAGAAATGGTGCAATATGTTGAAAAACAAAATGATATATGGTGTTTTCGTGGGCGGCTCTGATAAAAAATAGAATTAAATTTTGCCAGAATGAAAAATGTTCGTAATTTTGCAAACCTTTTGAATAGTGTGGTTACGTATCGGGAATGCGATTGGGAGATCATTTGCCCGTTCGACCCAAACGTCTGAGACGGAGCTACATAAATGGCGAAAAAGGAAGAAAAATCATCGTTAAAAAAGAAAATGAACACATTAAGCTACAAAACAGTATCGGCAAACAAGAACACCGTTCAGAAGGAATGGGTGCTTGTAGATGCAGAAGGCTTGACCGTGGGACGTCTCGCAACGAGAGTTGCCAATATCCTCCGCGGAAAGACAAAGCCTTGCTACACTCCACATGTAGATTGTGGTGACAACGTAATTATTATCAATGCAGAGAAGATCGTGTTGACGGGCAACAAAATGACCGACAAGATCTATCAGCGCTATACCGGATATCCAGGCGGCCAGCGCGAGACCACCCCTGCAAAGGTTCTCGCCGTGCATCCTGAACGCGTATTAGAACACGCTGTTAGAGGCATGCTTCCAAAGAACAGACTGGGTGACGCCCTGTATCGTAACCTGCATGTATATGCTGGTGCAGAACATCCACATCAGGCACAGAACCCCAAAGTGATTAACATTAACGAAGTTAGATAATAAGTCATGGAAGTAATCAACACTATAGGTAGAAGAAAGACCTCTGTTGCCAGAGTATATATGACTGCCGGCACAGGTAAAATCATGGTCAATAATAGAGATTATAAAGAGTATTTCCCAACTGGCCCACTGCAGTATATCGTAAACCAGGCATTCCAGGTTGCAGATGCAGAAGGCAAATGGGATGTCAAGGCTAATCTTGACGGCGGCGGAATCACCGGACAGGCACAGGCTCTGCGTATGGCTATCGCCCGCGCACTCTGCGAAAACAATCCTGAGGACCGTACCGCTCTGAAGAAGGAAGGTTTCCTGATGCGTGACCCACGTATGGTTGAACGTAAGAAACCTGGTCAGCCAAAGGCTCGCAAACGCTTCCAGTTCAGCAAACGTTAAGAGTTGCAGTTTCCCGGATTCGTGGTCTGGTGCTGCGGATTGGGGGACGGATTACCGGCGTTGCGCTTAGAGGCGCTATAATTGAAAGAAAATAAATATTGTTTAGTATCCAAATTGAAGGGACTCTGTCTGGTTGCCAGTTCGGCTGCAAGACGTCAGCGGAAAAACCAGGCCTAAAGGACTACCCCGAGATTGGTGAAAACGGAAAGTAAACAAAAAAAAGTAAAATGAGAGACTTACAATTTGAAGAACTCCTTGAGGCTGGTTGCCACTTCGGTCACCTCAAGAGAAAATGGAATCCCAAAATGGCTCCCTATATTTTCAAGGAGCATAACGGTATTCACGTAATTGACCTTCAGAAGACTATTGCAAAATCAGAAGAGGCTGCAGCAGCTCTGAAACAGATAGCAAAATCGGGCAAGAAAGTGCTGTTCGTTGCTACCAAGAAACAGGCAAAGGATGTAGTTGCAGAGATGGCAAAGAGTGTAGATATGCCATTCGTAACTGAACGCTGGCCTGGTGGTATGCTGACCAACTTCTCCACTATCCGCAAGGCTGTGAAGAAAATGAACCAGTTGGATCAGATGATGCACGACAAGGACTTTAACGCTATCTCAAAACGTGAACGTCTTCAGATTCAGCGTGAACGTGCAAAACTCGACAAGAACCTGGGTAGTATTGCCGATCTTACCCGTCTGCCGAGCGCATTGTTTGTAATTGACATCAACAAAGAGCACATTGCCGTTGCAGAGGCTCGCAGATTGAATATCCCTACCTTCGCACTGGTAGATACCAACTGCAACCCTGACCTGATTGATTTCCCCGTGCCTGCTAACGATGATGCATCGAAATCAATCCATGCAATCCTGAAATATATGACCGAGGCCATTCAGGAAGGTTTGAACGAGCGTATGCTTGACAAGGATGCCCGCGCTGAAGAAGCAGAGGCAGAAGAGGTTGCTGATGCAGCTGAAGAAAAGCCAGCAGAGGAACCTAAAGCCCGCCGTCCACGCAAATCAGCTCCAAAGGCTGAGAAGGCTGAATAATTAACGGATTCATTTATATGACAGTCGTTCGACCCGAAGTGACCGAACGACTGTCTTCAAAAAACATAGGAGAACAAACACTATGGCAATTACCGCAAAACAGGTAAACGAATTGCGTCAGATTACCGGAGTAGGTATGATGGACTGCAAAAAGGCCCTCGTGGAATGCGATGGCGACATGGAGAAAGCTATTGACTATCTTCGCCAGAAAGGTCAGAAGATGGCAGCAAAACGTGCTGACCGCGATGCTAATGAAGGTTGCGTTATCGCAAAGAGCAACGGTACCTTTGGTGCTGTTATCATGCTTAACTGCGAAACTGACTTCGTAGCTACCAATGCTGGTTTCGTAGAGTTCACCAACCTGATTATCGACAACGCAATGGCTAAGGGTCTGAAATGCAAAGAGGACGTTCTGGCAATGCAGATCGATGGCCGTCCGGTTGCTGACCTTATCACCGACCAGATCGCTAAGATTGGTGAGAAAATTGAAATCGCACACTACGAGGTTGTTGAAGACGCAGAGGTTTTCGCTTATGTACACCCAGGTAACCGTATGGCAGCCGTTGTTGCTATGAATAAGGCTGGTTTCCAGGAAGTTGGTCACAATCTCGCTATGCAGGTTGTTGCTATGCGTCCTATCGCTATTGATGCAAACGGCGTTCCTCAGGAAATCAAGGACAACGAATTTAAGGTAGCTGTGGAAAAGACCAAGGAAGAGCTCATCAACAAGGCTGTTGAAGCTGCTCTGAAGAAGGCTGGCATCAATCCTGCTCATGTTGATACCGACGAACACATGGAAAGCAATATGGGTAAAGGCTGGATCACCGCAGAAGATGTGGCTAAGGCTCGTCAGATTAAGAAAGATGAAGCAGAAAAGAAAGCTGCAAGTCTTGATGAAAAGATGATCAATAACATCGCAAACGGTCGTTTGAATAAATACTATCAGGAAAATACCCTGATGGAACAGGAATACATTATGGATTCCAAGATGCGCGTAAAGGATTTTGTTGCCCAGAGCGACAAGGAACTGAAATGCAGCGCATTCAAACGTCTTGAACTTGGTGCATAACGGAAATTATACCATTCAATAGAAGAGCCAACCGATCGGTTGGCTCTTCCTTTTTGTACTGATAGGGAAGTTATTGCAGTTGATGCTCTACCCATATCAGTTCATCCACATTGTAGCCTCTTGCGGTGGCCTGGCGAAGTAGAAAATTGAGGTCCTCATCCTTCATCTGAGGAGTCCGGCTCAGAATCCACAGGTACTTGTCTTTCTTGCTGCCTACAAGTACATAGGAATAGTCTGAAGCCAGCTCCATCACGTTGTAGGGCGAATAGAAACTCAAGAAAAATGAAACCTCAAGTTCACCAGGTCGCGAAGCATCGGGTCTGCGAGCTTTGCCTTCGGATTGTTTGTACTTACCCTCAAAGGAGTCTTTGTAACCAGAGTTGATAACCTGGATGGTACCATCATCCATGATGGTATAGTCGGCAGTACAGCCAACCAATCCGCGCTCGAAACTATGGTCGAAACGGGCAATTTCGTACCAATGCCCGGCATATCGCTGTAGGTCGAGGGTTGCAACGGTTGAGGTGTTGATGTCGCTACTGCTTTCGCAGGAGGCCAGCCCTAAAAATGGAACTGCACAAAGGAATTTTACGATTGTTTTTTTCATGATTTTTTGATTTAGTTGTTAATGAAATTCGCTGCAAAATTACATCCATTATTTCAACTGGCAAAATTGAATTTTTCAATATTCCCATAGAAAATATGGATATAACTGAGAATAATAAAAACCCCTGCTTTCTCATATAGGAAAAGCAGGGGTAGTTCGTGTAGAATAATAAACTATTTTACATGTTGGCTATTGCTTCTTTTGCAGCATTCAATAGGGGCTCTATGCTGACAGGACCCCCTACGGCATGTTGCATCCAGCATTGAGGAGTAAGGCGGCCTACAGGGTAGATGCGAAGAATTTCGTCAGCAATATTCTTGCCCTTGAGCTGTTGCTCTAATTGGAATTCAATAATGTGTCCGTATGGATAATTGGGCAGATATAGTGGTGAGTCAATCATGTGGCTGTAGATGGCAAGAATGGTGGAATTTTCTCCTCCCAAAACAGGCGCATAAAATTCGTTCCATACGTTTTTAGCGATCTCCATTACCTGTGCTTTCAGTTCTTCTTTTGTTGCATTAGGATGATCGTAAAGCCATTTCCAACTGTACATATCCACAAGTGAGACACCCATGATTTCATAACATCCCCAGAAAATGTCCAAGGTCAGCATTGACTCTTGGTTGGCATCGGTATTATGAATTCCGAGTAGTTCCAAATCGCGGGTTTGGAATACAAATGCCAGAGCTTCAGTAAAAGCGGTATTCGGCACACCTTTCATAATATAGTTGTCCACATTATGAAGGGTAAGGGTCTGCTCTACATTATGTCCGAATTCATGGACAGCGATGTTGTATCCTTTATAATCCATGCCGTCAGCCCCGATTCTGGTTCTTAGGCGTGCATTATCACATTTCATATTACTCTCCCAAGCATGACCGGCTCCACGGGAAGGATCTACCGTAATCTTTGAACAGATGAATTTAGTAACCTCATCGTTGAATCCTATCTGGTGCAGGATGTGCGGCATTCCTTTGGCTGCGAAAGCTTCTTTGTTGGGGTATAAAGCTTTTGTCTTCTGGCTTAAAGCATCTTCGTTAATGCTGCTTCGTGCCTTAAATCCATCATACCAGATATCAAAAGGCTCCAACTTTCTTCCCAACTGGGTTTCTATGACTTTGGCCACGTCTTTTACAACATCGCTTCCGCAGAAGGTTCTGAACAGGTCTTCAATCTCCGCATAGCTGACCTCCATGTCATTCTCAAAGGCGCGGTCAATATAATTGTTGTACATGGGTACATATTTGTCCACCTGCTGTTCGGCATGGAAGTTGTCAAGGAAATATTGATATCTTGTGTCTGGCTCTCGCTCGAAATTGACCTGTTTACCATCTTTCCACACGGTATTTTCTACCGGATTCCATTCGTACGCATCGTTATTGATGACGCAGCCCGGGATGCTCTGGTCTATGATTCGCAGCATCACTTGATATATCATACGTTGTTTTTCCAAGCCACTTTCATCCTCATTGTAATGACTTTTGAGTTCATCTCTCAATCCCCAGTGAGTAATCAGCGCCATATCGCCAAATAAGGCCTTCCCTTCATTGGTTCTCAGGTGGCCCATCATGATATTATAGTTTGAAATATAGTTATCAGCATCAGCAAGCTGTGCGGCCAGTGTCTGATTAACCTCAGCAGGAATGCGGGAAGTATATATGTCACCCAAGCGGGCATAGGCCCATTCCTGGCGAGACCAATTCTTGCCCAGTTCGTCTTTCTCTTTCAAAGTATAGCAGGGGAAGTTCAGGACTGTTACAAATGCAGTTTTAAGATTGTACATATCCTCGTCCAGATGTGCGTATGGGTCAAACCCGGCGAATCGTTCATCCACTTTCAGGGGCTCGGGTCCTGATACATGTATCGGAAGTTTCAAATCTACACTAATTTTGTTGTAGCACCCCCAAAGACTTTCCTGGTTTTCCTGAATGCGCTGAGCCAAACGCCATCTTTCTGCAGAGTCAGCTACAAATTCATCAAGACAGAAAGCCTTGAATTCGTCAATCGAACCGTCTTCGGTTCGCCATAGTTGTGCCACTTGTGGGACGGCACGGGCTATCCGGTCTTTTTCTGTAGAGTAGCGTTCACATAATTCATTGATTACCTCTTTTACGGTGGCTTCATTTATTGCCGAGAGGTTTTCCTTTTGCTTCTTGGTTCCACAACCCGCCATACAGCAAGCAACAATTGTACAGATTAAAAGTTTTTTCATATCAGATTTTTTTATTTCTGCAATAAAGGTATTATATCATTTTTAATTTGCAAAGATAATGATTTTTTTCAATTTGAGTGATATTCTAAAGAGATTTTTTTTACATGGAGACCTAATGTGCAAATACTGAATGTACTATAAAAAAAGGAATCTTGTTTCCCAACAAGATCCCCAAAACAACTAAATCAAAAAATATGAAAAAAAAATCGTGATTCCGCTGCGATTCGAACGCAGGACCTACTGCTTAGAAGGCAGTTGCTCTATCCAGCTGAGCTACGGAACCTTAAAGAACTCTTTTTTTCTTTAGCAAAAAAGACGTGCTTTTGCGCGTCTTGATTGTTTTCTTGTCGGGATAGCAAGATTCGAACTTGCGACCTCCTGCTCCCAAAGCAGGCGCGATAACCGGACTACGCTATATCCCGAACTTCTTGGCGGAGAAGGGGGGATTCGAACCCCCGGTACCCTAATCGAGTACGACAGTTTAGCAAACTGTTGGTTTCAGCCACTCACCCACCTCTCCAATAACCAATTTTGCCAAGCGAACTCTCTCGCTTTGAAATCAGGTGCAAAAGTACTACTTTTTTATGAATTGACCAAATTTTTTTTACTTTTGCACCCATTTTTTTTATTTCTTACTTCTTTTTCGCTTGATTTGCAACGCTTTGCATCTTTGCTGCAATTTCGTCTGGATCTCCTAAGAAGTACTCTTTTTTGAGGTTTTTCTGATCGTCAAATTCAAAAATGTAAGGTACTGCGGTTGGAATATTAAACTTGATTATTTCTTCATTGGTCATCTGTCTGAGTTCCTTTACAATACCGCGAAGACTGTTTCCATGAGCCACAACCAGAACATCATCATTTGTGTCAAGTGCTGGCAGAATAGTTCCTTTATAGTAAGGCATCAAGCGTTCGATAGTGTCTTTTAATGCCTCGGTCAAAGGAATTTCCTCGTCGGTAAGTTCGTTATAGCGAGGATCCATACGTGGACTGCGGTCTTCGTGCATATCGAGAGCTGGTGGCTGTACATCGAAACTGCGTCTCCAGAGCAATACTTGCTCATCGCCGTATTTCGCTGCGGTATCGGCTTTGTTGAGTCCCTGGATTGCTCCGTATGATTTCTCATTCAAGCGCCAGCTTTTCTGAACAGGAAGATAATCCATATTCATGGCATCGAGAATGTTGTTGAGGGTCTTCACGGCACGTTTCAGGTAAGAGGTAAAACAGATGCTGGGTGCGAAACCCTCTTTTTTCAGCAGCTTGCCAGCTTCGTAAGCCTCGCGGATTCCGTTTTCGGTAAGATCCACATCGGTCCAACCGGTAAAAAGATTGAGTTTATTCCATTCACTTTCGCCGTGGCGAACTAAGATAAGTCTTTTCATTTTATTTATTTTGTTTTTTTCTGAATAAATGTATCCTGTGGAAGTTTGTTTTTGTGGGAGAGTATCACCAATGCGAGACCCAGCAATACGAAAGGTACACTAAGCAATTGTCCCATATTGAAAGTCATGCCTTGCTCAAATGCCACCTGGTCTTCCTTTACAAATTCAATAAGGAACCGAACGGTAAAAAGGGCAACGAGCCACCATCCGAAAAGTCTTCCGCAATGGAGATTTGCTCCTTTTTTCTTGTACACGAGAATGGTGACAATAAAGATTATGAGATATGATATTGATTCGTAGAGTTGGGTCGGGTGTTTAGGTACAGTTTCTCCGTTGCGGAGGTAGATGAATCCCCATGGCAAAGAGGTCTCTACACCGTATATTTCGGAGTTGAAGAGGTTCCCCAGACGGATGAAGCATCCACCCAATGCTACCACAATCACCAGTCGGTCGAATACCCAGAGCGGATTAAGTCTATGATTGCGGTAGAAAAGCCACATGGCAAACAGGATTGCGATAGCAGCTCCATGACTTGCAAGCCCCTGATAGCCTGTGAATATCATCTTTCCGTTCACGAAGTTCACCGGCAGAATCATCTCGAGCCAGTGCTCTTTGGTCAGGAAATAGTCGGGTTCATAGAACAGGCAATGTCCCAGCCGGGCCCCAATCAGCACGGCAAGAAACATATACACCACCAGACTGTCCAGATGGGAAGTCTCTACTTTCTCGCGTTTGAACATCCAGTTCAGGATAATATATCCCAGTACGAAAGCGAACAGGAACCCCAGTGAATAGTATCTCAGACCGAACGATCCTATATGAAACAGGACGGGATCAACATTCCACGATACAAAGAGATTGATCATAATTATTTAGCGTAATTGATGCTGCGGGTTTCGCGGATAACGGTTACCTTAATCTGGCCTGGATAGGTCATTTCATTCTGAATCTGGCGCGACAGGTCGTATGAAATCTTGTTGGCTTCAATATCGTTAATCTTGTCGGCTCCTACAATCACGCGCAACTCTCTGCCGGCCTGGATTGCATAGGTCTTTACTACTCCTGGGTAGGTCATGGCCATCTGTTCCAGTTTGTTGAGACGGTTGATGTAAGCCTCAACCACCTCGCGGCGGGCACCGGGACGGGCGCCGCTGATTGCGTCGCAAACCTGAATGATAGGAGCAATCAGACTCTTCATTTCTGCTTCGTCGTGGTGTGCCCCAATAGCGTTGATTACATCAGGATGTTCCTTGTATTTCTCTGCCAGCTGCATACCGAGCAGTGCATGTGGCAGTTCCGGTTCGGTCTCAGGAACCTTGCCTATATCGTGGAGCAGTCCGGCACGCTTAGCCAGTTTGGGGTTCAGGCCCAGTTCTGCAGCCATGGTAGCGCTGAGGTTTGCCACTTCGCGGGAGTGCTGGAGCAGGTTCTGTCCGTAGGATGAACGGTATTTCATTCGGCCCACCATACGCATCAGTTCGTGGTTCATATTCAGAATACCGAGGTCAATGCAGGTCCGCTTTCCTGTCTCGATAATCTCTTGTTCAATCTGTTTGCGCGTTTTGCTTACCACCTCTTCGATACGTGCGGGGTGGATACGTCCGTCGGTAACCAGTTTGTGGAGACTCAGGCGTGCTATCTCACGGCGTACCGGATCGAAACCGCTGAGGATGATGGCGTCTGGAGAATCATCCACGATGATTTCCACGCCTGTGAGAGATTCCAGGGTACGGATGTTGCGGCCTTCACGACCGATGATGCGCCCTTTGACTTCTTCGTTCTCAAGGTTGAATACGGATACGGTATTTTCGATTGCGTGTTCTGTTGCTGTGCGCTGTATCGACTGGATTACAATCTTCTTGGCCTGTTCGTTGGCGGTCATCTTGGCCTCTTCCACGATGTCCACGATAGTGTTGGCTGCTTCTGCCTTTGCTTCGTCGGTCATGGAATCAACCAGCTGCTGCTTGGCCTCTTCAGCCGTAAGACCTGCAATCTGTTCCAGTTTCGTGATGCTTTCCTGATATACTTTCTCAACTTCGGCCTGACGTTTGTGGAGAGATTCAATCTGATTGTTGAGGTTATCGCTTGCCGATTTCAGTTCGTTGGATTTCTTCTGGAGTTCCTCCACCTTCTGGGTCAGCACCTGCTCACGCTGTTTGAGTTTCTGCTCTACGGCCTGAAGCTTGCCGTTCTGCTCGCTCACCTGCTTGTCATATTCGCTCTTCATCTGGAGGTATTTCTCCTTAGCCTGAAGCATTTTTTCCTTTTTGAGCACTTCGCCTTTCTCTTCGGCGTCTTTCAAAACCTGCTGGCTTTTTGCCAGGAGTTTGTTGCTGAGGACTTTCGTGGAAAGCAGCACGCCTATTCCGCCGCCGATCACAAGTCCGATGATGATACCTAATACTATGTTCATGGTTTGAATTGGGTGTTAGTTGTGGAATCCTGCTGCCATCAGGCGGTTTCTGTTGATAATAAATCCTGTATCAAGGCCTCCGGGAGTTATGGTAAACTCTGAGATGATAGGATTTGAGCGCCGGGTGTATCAATTATACAATCTACCCACCCCTGAGCCGACTCGGTTTGTAATATGTGTTGAGTTTACAAACTGTTTTGGGATTGATACAGGATAATCCTTTGGAAAATCAGTTATTCATTAGCGGATGACAGTAAAGCGTTGATGGCATTCAGCCGGTTTTCCAAATCCGACAGATCCATCTGTGAGCCTTCTTGAAGTTTTGCGAGCTGTGTAATCTGGGTGAGCGCCACCATGGCGAGCAGGTCCTGATTATCTTGATAGGCATAGAGTTTTCCGTATTCTTTTGCCTGATTATCAATTATCTCAGCTGCACGGGTCAGATATTTGGCCTCAGCCTCACCGATGCGAAGCTTATATTTCCGGTCCATAATGGACACTGTTACCGAGACCTGTTCCATGATTTTCTGCTACTCTATTTTGTTCAACAATGCCAAACTTTTATCTATAGTTCGAATCAACTGATTGATCTTTAGTTTAATCTCCGTAGTATCGCCCTTTTCCGTCAGCGAATTCCTTAATTTTAATACTTTATTTTCTTCTTTTAATTGGTTTATTACTTCGTTGTTATCTTTGATATGCTGCCTTAGTGCCTCCCGACCGACATTCAATTCTTTTACCTCCGTGCGTAGCCGCTCGTTCTCTGCTATCAGTTCCCTGATCTTCTTTTCTATGCCCGCAAGGCTGGTTTCGTAATCAAACATCTTTATTGCAGTTTACACTATAAAAGCACTGCAAAGATACTAACTTTTTTCCGATTATTCATAAAATTTCAAAAAAAAAATTCTTTCTCTCTGCAATCGTTTTGTTTCCAGATATTTACAATTCGTGTTTTTCGCTTCTTTATATGCCTTGTTCCTCATAACAATAGGGGAAATCTCTGCCAGCCGTTCATTTTTATATCTTCGCATGAATTCCTTAAAGGAACAGATTTCCCTGCTGTTTTCCTGCTTTAATATAGCCATTTGTACGCAGTAACTCCCTTCTATCTTTTTTTATCTTTTTTTATCTTCGCTTTATCTTCTGTTCTTAGAATTGGAGATAGAAAAAAGATAAACTGGAGATAAAAAGAAGATATCACGGAGTTACCCCAGAGCGGAGCCCCCGGTGGCGGCTCTGTGCCAGCGAAGCCTCAGCGACCGCGCGCAGGCTCAAGCCAGAGAAACAAGACCCGGGGAAAAGGATTATTGCGGAATATAGAAAGTGCGTTTTCCCCCGCTCGTAAGGCTTCTGAAAACAATAAAAATCATATTCCGCTCTCCGCGAAAAAACATTGAATAACAAACATATAAGTTCTTCCCCGCCGCGGATGTCGGAAAAGAAAGAAATATTTTTTTTGAGCATTTAGAAAAAGTTGCTATCTTTGCATAGAATTTCGACCCGGAACGGGCCATGTCGCTAATTTAGAAATACCAGTAGAAATGAACATCTTACTATTAGGTTCGGGCGGTCGCGAACATGCTATTGCCTATAAGATCTCCAAGAGTGAACGTTGTGATAATTTGTATATTGCACCAGGTAACGCGGGCACGTCAGCCTGTGGTACCAACGTAGAACTGAACCTTTCGGACTTCGAGGCCATCGGGCAGTTTGTGATCAGCAACGATATCCGGATGGTGGTTGTCGGTCCCGAAGCTCCGCTGGTGGAAGGCATCGTGGACTATTTCGCCTCACAGCCTATGCTGAAGCACGTGATGATGATCGGCCCTTCCAAGGCTGGCGCACAGCTGGAGGGAAGCAAGGATTTTGCCAAGGCTTTCATGATGCGCCATGGTATTCCTACGGCCCAGTACCGGACCTTTACGCGCGATACGCTGAACGAGGGGTTGGATTTTCTCGCTACGCTGAAAGCTCCGTATGTGCTTAAGGCAGACGGACTTGCTGCCGGAAAAGGCGTGCTGATTCTCGATACGCTGGAGGAGGCGCAGAAGGAACTGAAGGCCATGCTCGAAGATGCCAAATTCGGCGATGCTTCCAGCCGTGTGGTGATTGAGGAGTTCCTGAGCGGTATTGAACTTTCGGTGTTTGTCCTGACGGACGGGAAGCATTATCAGATTCTCCCTACCGCCAAAGATTACAAGCGCATAGGGGAGGGCGATACGGGTCTGAATACGGGCGGTATGGGCTCGGTAAGTCCTGTTCCGTTTGCCGACAAGGAGTTCATGAAGAAAGTCGAGCAGCAGATCGTAGCTCCGACCGTGAAAGGGCTCCATCAGGAAAATCTTCCGTATAAGGGATTCATTTTTGTAGGACTGATGAACTGCGACGGGGACCCATACGTGATTGAATATAATGTAAGAATGGGCGACCCTGAGACCGAAAGCGTCTTTCCGCGCATCAAGAGTGACGTGGTGGAACTCTTTGAGCGTACCTGGGAGGGCACGCTGCAGGACGCCTATATCTCTGTAGATAGCCGTACTGCTGCCTGTGTGATGCTGGTTGCGGGCGGATATCCGGAACACTACAAGAAGGGGGACGAAATCAAGGGCCTTGAGAAGGTCGAAAACAGTCTCATCTTCCATGCCGGCACTAAGCTCGACGAGAAAAAACGCCTTCTTACCAATGGGGGCCGGGTAATAGCCGTAACCTCTCTGGCTGAGACGCTTCCCGATGCGCTCCTGAAAAGTTTCCAGGCCGCCTCTGAAATTGAGTGGAAAGGCCGTTACTATCGCCGCGACATCGGTCAGGATATTCTCAAGAAGATGCTGGAGGATTCCCAGCGCTAACCGCCTGGCTTATCCCTACTGTTTCGGCTCGTGGGTCTGGTAAACCAGTACCGGGCTTGGCGACTTTATCGTGAAACGCTCCCCGAGCGAGGCGTTCAGAGTTCCCTCCCATAGGCGGGTAAGACATTTGTCTATAGGGTATTGCAATCCTTCTGAGGTAACTTTCGGATGGGCGGAAAGCGCAAATACCGATACCTGCTGTCCCCGGAACGAGGCAAAGCTCGCTTCTCCTTTTACGGGGCTGAACGTCCCGAAATCAGTTATCATCTGCACATCGCACCCATATTCCCTCATATAGTCCTCCAGAAGGCTGATATTTCCCAGTGTATGGTCCTCCCGCAGGCCCGTAGCGCCAAGAATCACCAGATTCTTCCACCCGCGGGCGACACAGAACCTTACGGCTTTCGTCATATCGTTGGTCTCCTGGTCGGGAAAGTGAATGTAGCGTTCCCCCAGCATTTCGCGGACTTCGGGAGCCAGTGAGTCCCCGTCTCCTACCACGTAAAACGGCGGAACGTCCCGCCGTTTCAGGGCTTCGAGGTGGGAATAGGCCCCGTCGCAGATAACCAGGTTCTCAGCCGAGAAGAGCGCCTCCAGGGGCTTGTGATGCGTGGGGAAGGTCCCGTTTGCCAATATGACCGTCTTCATTTCTGTGAGTTATCGTATTTCCGTTTCCAGTTTCTGTAGCCGAATATGGCCACCACAAAATATACAAGATACATCCCCGCCACGGGGTACATCCCGCTGCGGTAGCAGAGATACACCAGGATGGGCTCGCTCAATATCCAGCATATCCATTGCTGGTAGAATCCCCGTGCCATCATCCACATTCCCACCACGCTGAGCGCGGTCGAGAGTCCGTCCCACAGCGGAGCCTGGCTCTCTTCGAGGTGCCCCAGCACAAGGTACGACACCACGGTGAGCAACACCACTCCTGCCAAGGCTTTCGCCCCCTCGGACGCGCTGCAGGAGTATATCGGGCTTTCGCCTTCCTCGCCCTTCCGTCTCCATTTGAGGAACCCGTACAGCGAGATGCCCACATAATACACGTTGAGCCCCATATTGGCATAATACCCGCAGGAGAAGTAGAGATAGATGTATATCAGCGGCATGATTACCCCGAACACCCACAGCCAGAGGCTCGCGTGATACTCATAATAGAGGTAGCACAGCCCCACAATCGCACCTGTTATTTCTATCGCACCCATCAGAACTTCAATATGATCCGGGCCATGAGATTGATTCCCGGCTGTTGGTAATATCCCCTGTAGAGGCCCCACGCGTCCTCGCTTACCCAGGCCGAGATGCGGTAGCTGTGGTTGAGCACGTTGTTCACCACCAGCTGGGCCTCCAGCTGGTCGTCATCTTCCAGATTCCAGGTATAGGAGGCCTTCAGGTTGAGCTGGAAATAGTCCTCCTGCAGGCATTCCGCACGGGAACTGTTGTCGCAGTACATCTCTCCCACATATTTTCCTACCAGCTGCAGTCTGAGCGCCTTATAGGGCTCAAACGTCGCTACGGCTGCTCCCACCACACCGGGCGAGAACGAGAGGTCCGTAGTGCCCAGGTTCACACTGTCGTTGAGCTGATAATCCAATATCCTGTTACGGCTCAGGGTGAGGTTGCCTTCCATCCTCCACCAGTCGTTTACTCTGTATCCGGCCTCCAGTTCCATGCCTATACGGTACGACCGGTCCACATTCACCATCAGGGCATACCCGCTCGACGAGATTTCTCCGGAGGCGGTCAGCTGGTCCCTATAGAGCATAGCGTAAGCGGTTGCAGCGGCCGCGAACCGGGAACCGCTGTATCGGTAGCCCAGTTCCATATCCAGCAGATGCTCGGCCCGTATCGTGTCGCCCGCCGTCTTGAGAATGTCCTTGATATCGGCCCTCGTAGGTTCACGCCCCGAAAGCCCGACAGCCATATATCCCCGCTCGCGTTCGCTTATAGTCCAGTTGAGCCCCATCTTGGGGTTGAAGAACCGGTAGTTCTCGCAGAAGTCCATCCCGGTAAAGTCCTCGTCGGGACCCTCGATGCTGTAGCCCACCAGCCTCAGCTGCAGGTCCAGGTATCCGTTGAGGCTCCGCCCCAGGTCCCCGTTGAACCTCAGAAATGTGGATGATTCCTTCTTTATCCCTTTGTTTCGATACCATTCGTATGGGTCGGCCAGCACGGAGTCCTTCATCCACACCACTTCGCCGAAATGGTTACCGTCATAGAACTGCGACATCTCTCCCAGCGCGAGGTCCCAGCCCTTTCCCTGGTAGTGCAGCGCGAGGGTCCCCGTATAGGCCGTATTGGACATCTCCTTGCGGGTGATGAAGTCGCTCGTGTCGGGCCCCATCCCGTACAGCGAAGCAGACTTCCTGTATTTATATTGCTCGTAGTAACCGTCCCCCCGGGTGAGGTCTGCCGCGGCCCTTATCATCCAGTTCTCGGATATCAGATGGCTGAGGTATATCTGATAATGACGCTGACGGTAGTTGTCGCTCTCGTTGTCATAATATCGGGTATTCCCCTGCCCGTCAAGCCAGATTCCGGAAGGATTGTAACGCGGATCCGCCTCCAGTTCCTCCGCCGTAGCTCCGTCCCAGGTGATGCCCGTATGCTGGTCTCCCAGTATCACTATGGCCTTGAGAAGGGTCTTCTCGCCATAGTATCCGCCGCTCAGCAGCAGCGACTGGTGGTCGCAGAAGCCCCCCCGCACATAACCGTCGCTCGTAAGGCTGCTGTAGGCCGCATCGAACGCCAGCCCGTGTTTTCCCACACCCGTTCCGGCCGTAAATCCGAACTGTCTCGTGTTCCAGGCCCCGAGCCCCACATCGGTATGGGCGTAGGGCTTCTCCCCTGCGTTGAGCGTCTGCATATTGACAGCCCCGCCGAAAGCCGCGCTTCCCCCCGTAGTGCTTCCCACCCCGCGCTGGATCTGCATACTCTGGGCCATTCCCGACAGGTTGGGGATATTCACCCAGAAGACACTCTGACTTTCCGCATCGTTGAGCGGAATGCCGTTGATATTGACGTTGATTCTGGAGCCGTCCACCCCGCGGATCCTGAGGCTCGTGTTGCCCGTCCTGCCGTTCTCGCCCGAGGCCACCACCGAGGGCTGGAGCTCCACCATATAGGGAATCGAAGACTCCGAACGGCGTTCCTCCAGCTGTTCCTTGTCCAATAGTGAAGTGGAGAGGGGCGCATCCGTGCCCGCCCGCGAGGAGTTGATAGAGACTTCATTGAGAAAGCGCAGCGAATCCCCCTGCGCGAAGAGAGGCTGCATACCCCCCAGAACAAAGGCCCCAAGGGCCACCCATAGTTTTTTATTTTTCATAGTCATTTCCTCCGCCCGCATTATCGGGATCAGGTCACTTTGACCCGCAGGTCAAATTCATCTCTTCTTCGAGAGATGCAGGGTATAATCTCAGCCACAATAGGTTGCAGCACCCCGTATGAAATACAACAGCTGTTTTTCGGATTGCAAAATTACACACTTTTTTCAAAACCACAAAATTTTTCAAAAAAAAGTTTCCTTTTCAAGAGTCATTTCCTCGCCTCGGAAGAGCCTGCAAGCAGTCTTTTCGCTCGGCTTACGGAAACGTTTCTTTCAGAGACATTTCCTTGCCTCGGCATAATCAAAAACGGTCTTTGACCCACCGGGTCAAATTCATGCTTCTGCTCTCGGCTTATTCGCTTTATTTGATTTTACCTGTGGTGCTCATGGCCTGCGAATTAATGTGCATTGTATTTCCTCATCGCTGTAATCCAAGAAGCGACTGTCGCAAAGGATGTTTTTGGGAGCGGAGCCTCCGGTGGAGGCTCTGCGCCAAGCGCAGCGGAGCGCCCGCGCGCAGGCTGATATATAACTAAATTATAAATTAATATATTATATAGAATATTAAGGGCTTTGCGTAAATGGGAATTATCTGTTTGTCAGGGAAAAGTCTTTCCATTACACGGGAGGCCTCCTTGTCGTTGTCGCAATCGAAGTTCTCGGATAGTGCTGGCAGAAGGAGCGCGTTTGGGAGATTCAGGAAATTGATGTAGCACCACGAATCAAGGTCTAACTTGCAGTCAAACGACAGGTCAATCACATCAAAGTGTGCATCAAGTATCTTGTGTAATCTTTTGTAAAATGCTTTGCTCCGCTTGTTCTGAACATAATTGTTGAGCAGCAGCCGGCCATCATCGAGAGGGGCAACCATTCCGTCAGAATGTCCATAAGGGTCACTCATATCCCATGGAATGATCACGATTTCGGCACAGAGAACGTGATGAAGATGATGTAAGAGTTCTTCGGCTTTCCACTGAGGGTTCTCCATAAAGATTTTGTCCGTCATGATCACCTTGCCGTTGCAGCGGACATAATTACCACCGTCAAAGATGACATCCATGTCTGTTGGTGTAAACAAGCTGAGACCTTTGCATGCGTCTGATTGTTCAGTAATGTACTGGTGCTTTGGTTTATAATCCCAAAGATAATCAGGATGATAGGTGTATCTGCTATAGGTACCGTCCTCAAACAAACGAACAGGCATGTAGTCGCGACACCAATAATCGTTGGTGTTCTGAAGTTCAATGTGTTCAATACCAAGTCGTTCAAGCGCTTTCGCAATGTCTTCTGCAATCTTTGCCGTTGCTTTTGTGGTACGAAGATGCGATGAAGTACAGATGATAGGATTATTGTTCATATTGGGGATTGTACTTATATTTCTTATCTTTCAACACAATGCCATCTTTTGTGTATTGGGGCAGGTATGAGTCAATTTCTGGTTCTGTATCTATAACAAAACGATACAGTCGTTTGTCCTGTATGTCGTTGTTTTTGATGCCGATGCGGGGAGTTGCATTTGGTTCGACATACATTCTTTCCTTCTTTATTAGTATAGGATTGTCTTGCCCGTTGAACAGTTCCATAAGACATCGCAACGGGCCACCAATAGACGCTTTGCCAACTTTCTTAATTCTTCTAATGAGTATGCCTCCGCATTGCGTTATCTTGTTGTATTCCTTCAATGTCTGGAATGTCAAATCTACGCCGCTATAATGCACAAACCATTCGCCAGCTTTGCATATTCGGGGGTAAACGTGATTGTTGTCTTTGTGGTTTTCCGTGTAGAGGTAAAACTCAACCTCTTCGAAATCATACCTTGCATCACCTTTCGCTATCTGATATTCTTCGAAAAGTTTCTTTGCAATCTTCAGGAATTCCTCGGATGCAGTGTCCGTATTATTATCATCAAGTACAGTGAATGCCTTAGTTAGTTCAAGGGCTTTAATGACTTCTTTGTCTTCTGTGGCTTTCATAATAAACTTCAACTTTAGTTGGTAAAATCAGTTTGACTTTCCGACTGCAAAGGTATATGTTATTTGGGGCCTATGCAAATATTTTCCGTTAAAACTTGTTAAGCTTTCTCTTAATCGTCTTCCTCAAGTTGGAATACTTCTTCTACCTGTTTGCCGAATACTTTGGCAATCTTCATCGCCAATACGGCGGAGGGGACGTATTTCCCGTGTTCTACGGCGTGAATGGCCTGACGGGTCACGCCCACCCGTCTGGCAAGTTCCTCCTGGCTGATGTCGAGTATGGCGCGTTCTACTCTCATGTTATTCTTCATTCCTCCTCCTTTCTCTCACCACCATCAGGTGAAAGTAAATCACATAGAATATCGGCGAAAGTTTCACCAATACATTCCGGACCATCAGGAAGTTGATGCCCCAAAGGCACAATACCACCACCAGATCGATTGCCATCAGGCTTATTACCGTGACGGTCAGCGCGCGATAGCGCAGGTATTGGGTAAACTCGTCTTCGTCCTTGCAGCGGGAGAATCCTGCCAGATAGGAACCAATCAGTATCAGCACCGAAGTGATGGTCTGTACAAGTCCGCTATTGGCAGTAAACCGGACCAGGTCTGACAAAGAGTATTCTTCCTCTGGAACGGCCATGCCCAGTATCCGACGGATGTCGTTGATCGAGAAATCCCATTCCCCGTTGCTGATAATCCATACCGCCCAGAGCACCACCCCGGTTCCGAGAATCGCCCAACCGGTATTCTTCACGCGGTTGGGAAGTAATAAATCGTTTCGTTTCATAGTAGTATTTTTTTTGTGTTTTTGCGCTGCAAAAGTAAAGAATAATTTACAAATAGCAAAATAAAAAATACTTTTGTTAATTTACAATTTACTCACTCGTCTCATTTTTAGTTCATTATATATTCATTTTTTTGCCATAATTTATCTTTAAATTGATGTAAATATCCGTATTTTTGCATAATGATAACCCAATTGGCAGAATTAATCTATATTTTGAGGCCGCGCGCGGGTGCTGAGCTTGCGCTGGCGCAGAGCCACGGACGGGGGCTCCGCTCCCCGGTATAAAAGACTATATTACAGCAGAAAAATCTGATTCAAAGAAAAGAGGTTCCCGAGCCGGGGAGCCTCTTTATGTTATTGTGTCACATCATGGTGACCACATATTTAGCGTAAGTGCCGCCTTCCTTTACCAGATGGACATCGGTCCGGTCCGTTTTTGATGCGGAACAGAGCAAATCCTATTCCATACCGGCCCCCGACTGAACATTGTATCGCAGGTCCATCTTCCCTATCCGATAGGTTATGCCCAGTGTGATATAGCGACAGTCTCTATGGGTACTTTCTGTAGAGATGTAATAAGGGTTAGTATTGAGGGCGTCTGTTCTCTGCCAGTTGAAGAGGTCACATACGCTGATACGGGCCGAAAGGCGGTTGTCGAGAAAGTCGGCTGAGGCGCTAAGGTCGATGGTATAGTTTGACCGGCTTTCTGCAAAAGGATTGATTGTCGGAGAGGTGTAGTTGCCCGACAAATTGAGGTAAACTTTTTTGAATAGTTTTGCGTTGCAGTTCAGGCGTAGGTCGTAAGTCAGCGCGCTGTCGCTGTAGAGCCCGGTCTTGGGATGGTCTATCGTGTAGGCCGAATAATACAGGTTGGCATTAAGTCCGAAACGTAGGAATGCATTTACCCGGTAAGTGAGATTGCTCTCCAATCCGTATTTATGGCTGCTGCCTATATTGTAATAGGTTGTGAAGGGTACGATCCGGCCAAGATAGGGGTCTGGTAACGATGTGGCGTCCAGCACCGATTCAATGGTGTTGTTGTTCCACTCTCCGTATGCTTCCACACTCGTAGAACTTCCTGATTCGAAATATTTGTTCCAGCCGATATCGGCCTTATGCGTAAAATAGGGCTCCAGCTGCGGATTGCCGACCTTATAGCTGTCGTATTGGTAAGCAGGAGATTGTGACAGCTGTGCAGGCGACGGATTCTGGGTGGAAAAGGAGTAGTTGGCTGAGAAATAGTGCATACTCTTGGTGTGGAATGTAAAGTTGAAAGTAGGCCGCAGGGTCACATAGTTGAGTGGAAACTCTTCGGGGAAGATTGACTGGACATCATAGTCTATCTGATGCGCCTCGGCAACAATGCCCAGGTTAGTCGAGAACACGTTAGTCTTATGGCGCCAGTTGAGTGACATGTATTCTTCTTTGTCGCGAGTGGTGGTCTCTCTGTTGCGCAGTGTGTCGGTCAACGAGTAGGCACTGGCAATAGAGTCAAAATACTTGCTTGAATCAAAGGACTGCCTGATGCCGGGGGCAAAGCCCACACCGACGGAGATGTTGTCATGCTTGCCGAAGGGTTTCCGGTAGCGTAGGGAGAAGGAGGGGTCGATGTTGCTACCTTGGGATTCAGCTTTACGCAACTCATTGCTATAGTATGAGTCAAACCTCCTATTGGTTGTCGCATCAGTAGCGGCATACTGCCAATTTGTGTTTACCGTAAACGAAAGATTATGCCCGGCATCTGCAAATTTATGGCTATAGGTCAGTGTGGAGAATCCATTGGCATTAAGACTGCTATGATCTTTGTCGGTGATGTAGTGTAAAGGGAGATATGTGGGCAGATACTCAGTACGGTATCGATTGTCGATAGACTGTGAAGCTAAACCTTGAAGGAGCGAAAAAGAGTTAAAACTAATATCATTAATGGAGTCGATTTTGTAAGTTAGACCTATAGTAAGTAATGTGTAGTAATTGCTGCTGGAGTCGGCGGTGTTCCATCGCTGGCTTTGCGTAGTGTCCATGCCTCCGGCGGTATTTTCTTTGAACGACCAGGAGGACCCTTGGGATGAGGAGTTGTGATGCGAGAGGCTTGGTGCCAGATAGACATTGAAATCCAGTTTATCGCCATCATACACGTATGATCCCCAAGGACTCACGTATGGCCTGTTGCTACCGCTAAGACCGATGGCAGCAAACTGATTGCGACGAAGCTTTACGCTCATCACGATGTTGATAATGGATGTGCCTTCCGCTATCATATATTCGGCCGAAGGGTTCTTGATGACTTCGATATGGTCGATTACGTCCGACGACAAGGAGGTGAGGTATATCTGCATGTTTTCACCACTCATGTGGGTAGGATAGCCGTTGATCCATAGCTCTACCTTTTCCGAGCCTCTCAGTTTCACATTTCCATCCACGTCCACTTCCACGCTGGGCGCGTTTCGCAAGGCATCGAGTGCCGTACCGCCCTTGATCGACTCGTCGTTGGACACATTGTAGTTCACCACGCCCGCATCCATGCTATATATGGGCCTTGGGGCTTTGATTTCAAATGTTTTAAGGGTGGTCAATATGCGAAAGGCACTGTCATCTTGGGGCGCCATGGTACTGTCCTGCTGGGCATGGAGGGCAAACGAGTTCAAGAAAAACAACAGAATTATTGAACAGCGAAGGGAAGTAATCTTCGCTGTTGCTGCTTCAATATGCTTCATTTTTTCTGATCTTTGGTGACTGGTTTTACCTCTCTATTGACGATATATTTGATTACCTGGTAATAGACTTCGTCGTTGGGGCAATGGAATACCAGCACGGCTTGCGTAGTTGCTGAAATCCATACCAGGTATGTCCCCTTGTCGCCGCGGATCGCTTGGCGGCTGAAGACGCTGAACTGAACAGTCTTTCTGCTCTCAGATGCTGTGGCTTCACGGACGTTGAGCTCCGTGAGTTCCAGATAGGGCACCAGTTTTATTGCGTCATAGCAGCCGGTGTCGGAATTGCACAAGGTGGATGGAAACTTTATCTTTTCCTCCTTGGAGGCCTTGTTTTTTGCTTTAGGAAGCGCTTTGAGTTCCTTAATAATCCTGGCGCAAGTGGCGCTGTCCCCGGATTCGAGTATGGTCACGGTCACCTTCTGCCCGTTGCCTATCGGATAACCTGTCACGCATAGGGCGTCAATTCCCGGTTGTTTTACGTATGACATGTAGAGTGCCGTCTGGGCCTGGATCGTTGTGTGGCTGAGGCTGAATGCCAGCATAATGAATGCAAACAAATACTTTTTCATGATAATGCGTTTTTTAATCGGGACGGCACCGTGCACTGTGCTGATTCCCTGTAGGTTAATATATTATATTGTATATCTATAATTCCAGTGTGGACATAAGGTATTCCATGTGAGCCACAGCTTCATCGGCATTGCTGCAGTTTTCACAATAAACGACAATTCCCTCTGAACTGGTGCAATGGGCATATACCGGATGACGAAGTCCCTCCGGAGGCAATACAATCAACAACAGCAGTATCGCCGCGGCAACGCCTATTCCTGACAATCGCAATGGAGAGAACTTTCTTGACGCAGGCGTACTTACGGATTCCATTTCCTGAATCCGCTGACGGGCATTGGCGTCATGAATCTGCTCAATTATATCATCTATCTGTTTCATGATAATTCCTCATTTTTTTCTTTATACGACTGATTTTTGTCTGCACATTGGTTTCGCTCATCCCCAGCATGACGCCGATCTCTTTCATAGACCAGCCTTCAAGATAGAGCTCAAGAAGGCGGCGCTCAGGCGGAGTAAGACAACTGGCCAGATGGTTGATCAGAGCGGCCTCCTGCCCATCGTCGGAAGCGGCGATTTCGTATGGCGGCAGCGGTTCGGAAGGCACCTGGCGCTGGCGGTTCCGCCACCATGAGATGCTTGTGTTCAATGCGATACGCCACACCCATGTAATACTCCTGGCTGTAGGACGATAGCGTTTCCATCCAGTCCATAGGGCAAGAATTATATCCTGGCGCAGGTCCTCCATCTCCTCCGGGCACGACCGGCAGAAGGACCGGCATATCTTTCCGATAGCGGCTGAGTGCTGCTCTACAATTGCCAGAAATGGATGTTTGACTTCGTTCATGCCTATATTAAACGCCGGAAGACCGGGAAAATCACACCTTCCGCAAATATTTTTTTGCAAAAGTACATAAATTTTCCGTATCACGCAATGTCTTTCCGCTTCATACGGGCTCCAGAATCCGTCTCACCGGCCTCCGATTTATATCAGGAAATTCCCTTCCATGGATGTCATTTTGGGCAGGTAACTCCCTTCTATCTTCTTTTTATCTCCAGTTTATCTTTTTTCTATCTCTTATTCTAAGGAAAGGAGATAAAAAGAAGTTAATATGGAGATAAAAAGAAGATAGAAGGGAGTTACCCCATACAAAACACATCCACACAGGGGTATAACCCGCTTCGCGTGGATAACGAAAAAGAGGAGAAAAACGCCCTCTTTCCCAAGGGAACATCGTTTTTCTCCTCTCTGTAAGGTCTTCCAATTGGCGGCGTCAGCCTTTCAGCCATTCGTATTTTGCTACGCTGTAAAGCGGAACCAGGGGAAGCAGTATCGGAGTTTTCTTCACGTATGCCTGATATTCAGGATCGTTGCCGTAATTTCGGTTCTGCCGCAGCTCAAGTCTTCGCGCGCCCCCGAACATAATATATACAATGGAGATATAGCCCAGTCCGGCAATTACCCATTGCCACCACATCTGATAGGCTCCTATGCCTCCAAGGAAACAGCCCGTCCATACGGTTACTTCACCTAAATAGTTGGGGCATCGCACGATGCGGAACAGTCCCGTATCTACGAACCGGTTGGGGTTTTTCTTCTTCGCAGCCGATTTCTGGGCATCGGAAGCGCTTTCGAGGGCTACTCCCGATATCATAATAATCAGTCCGATCCATTGCCAGAGGTTCTCAATCCCGCCGTCCATGCGGAAAGCCACAGGGCTCACTTCCATCACATACAGCAGACTTACGGACAGCCAGATACTCAGTTTGGGTCCGAAGGTCATCGGCCGGCTGGTCTTGGTGAGATCGGGCAATTGCTTCTGATATGAGAGGCTTTTGAGTTCGCGGCTCAGGCAATACGTTCCCAGACGGCAGCCATAGACTGCCAGTGTCAGACACATCAGTCCTGTCGCCCAGGTGGCATTTTCCCAATGCATTATGAGCATGGCGACTGCACAGGCGGCAACGGAATAGCCATAGCCTAAGGAGAGGAACCATACGAATTTCTTCCATCCGAAACTGGAAAAAACCAGACATACGAAAAATAAAATGATTAAGGTTTTCATGGTTATTCGCTTGTTATTTGATTTTACTTGTGTTGCTCATGACCTCTTTCAGAGGTTGTTGAATGTTATTTGATTTTACTTGTGGTGCTCATGGCCTCTTTCAGCGGTTATGAGCTTTTGCTCAAGACCTTTTGGTGGTCGCTTCCGGGGATCAATGCGGGCGGTAGGAATCTATCAATGTCCGAAGATCTGGTCCATACAGCGGTTGATGGCGTTTCTGACAGCATCAGCCTCTGTGGCTCCCCGGCCTTCTGCCGTTCCGAGGCAGAGGATTTCATCGGATGAGGCCGAAAGTATCTGCACTACGACCTCAATCCGGGTGGAACTGGTGCGTCCCGATTCACCGTAATTGACGATAAGGGTCTGGTGGGCATATTCGGGTTTTACTGCATCCACGGGCACAAATCCTGCTTTGAGCATCTGTCCGGTAATCACCTCGGCGGGGCATACGTACCGGGTATAATACTCCGAAACAGAGCCCGATTCCGAACTGTTGGTGTTTGAGGTATATGAGTAGATTTCTCCTGTCGGGTTCACCATAACGTATCTGTAGCCCTTCAGGGGAGCGTAACGCTGAACGACGGGGTCTTTCAGTCCGAGGCATCCGCACATCATCAGGGACAGTATTACAAATAAGGCTGATTTTTTCATCATATCTTTACATTACAGTATCCTGATCAGTTCTACATCGAAGATAAGCGCCGAATAGGGCGGAATGGAACTGCCGGCTCCGCGTTCACCGTAGGCAAGGTTATAGGGGATATAGAAGCGATATTTTGCCCCTTCTTTCATGAGCTGAACCCCTTCGGTCCATCCGGCTATCACCTGATTCAAGCCGAAGTCGCAGGGCTCGCCCCGCTGGTAGCTTGAGTCGAAGACGGTACCGTCGGTCAGCGTGCCGTGATAGTGGCATCTTACCTTGTCGGTTGCCTTGGGCTGGCGGCCTGAGCCTTCGGTAAGGACTTCATATTGCAATCCGCTCTCTGTAACGTGAACTCCTGCCTTCTTGGCGTTTTCGGCCAGGAATTTTTCTCCGGCTTCACGGGCATGCTGACCCGCCTCACGGGCGGCTGCCTGCTGCCGGGCTTCCAGATCGTTGAAGAATTTCGTCAATATCCCGTTCACCTCGTTCACGGGTATCTTTAATTCCTTGCCCGTGATCATATCGTTCACGCCCATTGCGAAATCTTCTGCCTTGAGGGCTTCTTTCATTCCTATTTCTTTCAGTTGCTGGGCGATGTTGAGGCCCATTGCGTAGCTTAGTTTATCCATAGTGTTGTGGGTTTTTTCTTGTTATAACGCAGGTGGGCGTGGTTTTATTGTGCATCCGCGGAAAAAAGGGGGAAAGAGTCAAAGAGTCAAAGGGTCAAAGAGAGTTTAAGAGTCAAAGGGTCAAAGGGAGTTTAAGGGTCAAAGAGTCAAAGAGTCAAAGAGAGTTTAAGGGGTTAAGGGTAAAAGAGGGGGAAAGAGAGGAAAGAGGGGAAAGAGAGGGGATGTGGATATGAAAAAAGAGGCTGGCGTTGTGTCAGTCTCTTTGTGTTTTTGAGGTCGCTTCCGGATTTGAACCGGAGTAGCAGGTTTTGCAGACCTGTGCCTAGCCCCTCGGCCAAACGACCTTCTTGTTTTCTTGCGAAAGCGGATGCAAAATTACAACCTTTTTTTGAATTGACAAAATTTTTTTTTCGCCTATCCATAGACTTTCGCCTCAATGCCCTCAGCGCGAAGCTTTTGCGCATAGATATTTAATTCCTCGGGAGTGAGCTTGCGGAGGTTTTTGGCTGGAGTGGCGCGGTCGAGCGCGTAGAGTTGCACGTATTTTGGCCGTATCTGCTTGAGATAACGGGTGTATTCCGCAAAACCTTCTGGGTCTATGTTGGTTACGGGGTTTCCCTGGTCATCGGTTCCGTCGAAGAGGAGGGTCTGGATGATGCAGCGGGAACCGAACCGGATGAGGCATCCGGTGAGTTCCTCATAGGTGCAGGCCTTTTCGTTGGGGAGGTTGATACGCTGGCGCATGGTGGCGTTCCCCGCGTCGAGCTTGAGGGTAGGGTTGTCGAGCTTGAGGAGGGCGTTGAAAATCTCGGGACGGGTGAGCTGGGTCGCGTTGGTGAGGATGGTGGTCTGGGCGTGGGGATAGTACCGGTCGCGCAGCGAGACTACGATATCTACGATTTCGGGGAACTGGGGGTAGAGGGTAGGTTCTCCGTTTCCGGCAAAGGTGATGGAGTCGATAGGAGTTCCCTGTGCCTGGAGTTCCTTGAGGCGTGCTTCGAGCATCTCGCGTACCTGGGACGGGGAGACATATTCCAGCGTGCCGTCTTCGGATTCCCTGTTCCAGCCGCATTCGCAATAGATGCAGTCGTAGGAACAGATTTTGTGTTTGAGGGGCAGGAGATTGACTCCGAGGGAACTGCCGAGACGGCGGCTCCGTATGGGCCCTACGATGGTGTGTTCAAATAACATGGAGCTGTTTTTTTTTAGGGTTTTATTTTTTCAGGGTCAGGCGATTTCGGTTTTTGGAAATCGGGTGCAAAATTACGACTTTTCTGCGAGACGGGCAAATTTTTTTTGTGAAGGATGCAATAATCCGTGTATGGGAACGTTTCTTTCAGAGACAAAGAGACAAAGAGTCAAAAAGACAAAGAGGGTGAAAAGGGGAAAGAGAGGGAAAGAGAGGAAAGAGGGGAAAGAGGGGAAAGAGAGGAAAGAGGGGAAAGAGAGGAAAGAGAGGAAAGAGGTTTGGAACTTGTAACTTGAAACTTTATTAATTCATAAAGATTATGTCGAAAGAGAAATTGCCGGGAATATCCTACGGAATCGTGCTGCTGGCCATGCTGGGAGGCGGAGTGCTGGGGTTTCTGCTGTGCCGGGACGGTATGCAGCGGAACCTGCTGGGTCATGAGCAAAAGCGAATAACCTGCCCGCGGGGGGATGTGCTGGAGCGCAAGATGAACACAGCGCTGAAGCTGATAAGGGAGGAATACGTGGAGGAGATAGACGAGGACAGCGTGGCAGAGGGAATGCTGAATGCGATGCTGCTCACGCTGGATCCTCACAGCCGATATGTGGGGGCTGAGAATTTCGAGAAAGAGATGGAACTGCTGGCCGGCGGGTTTGAGGGGGTAGGGATGACCCTGCGCCGTCAGAAGGACACCACCTGTGTGAGTTCCGTGTTTCCCGGAGGGCCCGCCGCGAAAGCGGGGCTGCTGCCGGGCGACAGAATCGTGAGGGTAGATACGATGGAGGTGTGCGGTCCCGGGGTGCGTGCCGAAGAGGTGGTGAACCGCATCCGCGGGAAAAGAGGGTCGGAGGTGAGCCTCTGGGTGGTAAGGCGCAACGTGGAAGGCAGGAGGTGCTACAAGATGCGCCGAGCGAAGGTAGAGCAGCCCTCGATGAACTACAGCTGTATGCTGGGGAAGGGGGTAGGATATGTGAAGCTTTCGAGCTTTACGGAGACCACCTATACGGATTTCCACAAAGCACTTACGGAACTGAAAGGAGCGGGGATGGAGCATCTGGTGCTCGACCTCAGAGGTAACGGAGGGGGACTGCTGGAGGCTGCCGTAAAGGTGTGCGGGGAACTGCTGGAGAAAGGTCTTGTGATAGTGGAGACGAAAGAGGCCCATTCCCGCCCGCAGACCGTCCGTTCCCCGGGAGGAGGAATCTATACGGAGGGAGCCCTCACGGTGATGATAGACGAATACAGTGCTTCGGCGAGCGAGATTGTGAGCGGGGCGGTCCAGGATAACGACCGGGGCAGGATCGTAGGCCGCAGGTCGTTCGGCAAAGGGCTGGTGCAAAGACAGTTTCCCCTGGATGACGGGAGCGCCATCATGCTGACCATTGCGAAATACTATACCCCTTCGGGACGCTGCATCCAGCGCCCCTATTCGGAGGGAGCGGAGGCCTATTACCTGAGCAATATGAACCAGATGGTAAAGGATTATCTCAGCGATTCCATCGCGCCTGCCCTGACGGACACGGTTCCCTACAGGACCCGGAACGGCCGTATCGTGTATGGAGGCGGAGGAATCGTGCCTGACAGAATCATTCCGATGAGGCAGAAACCCTATTCCGAATATTTCAACAGTCTGGTCCGCAAGGAAGTGCTGGTAGATTATGCGGGGGAACAGGTAGCGCTGCATGTAGGGGAACTGCTGAAACGATACCCCACAGAGACGGCGTTTGATGGAGGGTTCCAGGTGGGGAGCCCGATGGTGGAGGAACTGGTGCGCTGGGGCGAGAAAGCGGGCGTGAAGTGCGACCGCAAGGGGCTGGAGGCAGACCGGAAGGAGATTGTTACGCTGGTGAAAGGATATATGGCCGAGTCGCTCTATGGGCAGAAAGGTTTTTATAAGGAATATATCCATATAGATTATGAACTGAATACGCTTCTGGAGGAACTGGGGAATTAGCAGTTCCGGGCAGACCGCCGGGGGGCAGCGCAGGGCGAGGAAGAAAAAAATTTGTGCTGTCAAAAAAAATTCATATCTTTGCAAAATATAAAATACAGCTGCTGATGATGAAAAAGGTTGTCTTCTTGATATTTATGGTGCTGGGGATGCTCCCGGCCATAGCGCAGAAAACCATTCTCAAGGGAGTAATTCAGGGTGTGGAACCGCAAACGAAGCTCCTGGTAACACGTATGGGCGAGGTGAAGATAACCGATACGCTCCTGCTGGATGCGCAGGGCGGGTTCAATATCAGGCAGAACATCAAAAAGCCGGTGCTGTATGTGCTGCAGCTCGACATGGCGCATCAGCCCATGGTGCATGTAATGATGGAGCCCGGGGACAGGGTGACCCTGAAAGGGAAACTGCTGAAGGACTACAATTTCATACAGATCACGGAGTCGGAAGGATCGGAGAACGCGGAGGTCTATCAGCTGGTGAACAACGCCCTTATGCAGCCGAATTCGGGATATGTGATAGAGCAGTCGCTGAGGGAGCATCCGGGATGCCTGATGAGCGCCTATCTGGTAACCTATTTCGACAGGAATTTCCTGAAATACGTATCGCTGTACGAACTGATCCGCGACAGCCTCATAGAGAAATATCCGGAGGATATGTATGTGAAGAATCTCGATCAGAAAATAAAGTCCGCACTGCTGCCGGGGTCGGAAGCTCCGGAGATAGAGATGAGAGACCCGCAGGGAAACCTCCGCAGGCTGAGCGACCTGAGAGGCAAGGTGGTGATGATAGATTTCTGGGCAAGCTGGTGCAGCCCCTGCAGGCAGGAAAACCCCAATGTGGTGAGACTGTATCATAAATATAAGGATAAGGGATTCGATATCTTCAGCGTATCGATGGACAATACCCGGGATGCCTGGCTGGCCGCTATCGCGAAGGACGGGCTCGTATGGCCCAACCATGTGAGCGACCTGAAAGGGTGGACCTCCTCAGGAGGAGCGGCGTACGGAATCTATTCCATTCCGGCCACCGTGCTGATAGACCGCGAAGGGAAGGTGATAGCCCGCAATCTCCGCGGAAAGGACCTGGAACTGAAACTGAAAGAAATATTTGAATAATATGTGCATGACAGAAACACAAATAACCATGGCGCTCAGCCATGTGAACGACCCCGATCTCGGAAAGTCGCTCACGGAACTGGGGATGATAGAAAATATCAGAATAGAAGGGAAGAAGGTCTCCTTTGACCTGGTGCTTACCACCATAGCATGCCCGATGAAGCAGCGCATGAAGGATGAATGTATCAATGCAATTCATGAATATGTGGATCATACCGCCGAGGTGGAGGTGAACCTCACCGCCCGTCAGATGAAGCAGCCCTCCCAGGAGGAGCTCTTCCCCGGCGTGAAGCATGTGATTCTTGTGGCCTCGGGAAAGGGAGGCGTAGGGAAATCCACGGTGGCTGTAAACCTCGCAGTAGCGCTCGCCAAGACAGGCGCAAGCGTGGGACTTATGGATGCCGATATCTACGGGCCCTCGATACCTATCATGTTCGACCTCAACGGTGAGGAAATCTATGGCGAGGAGCACGACGGGAAGATGTACATGATACCTTTCATCAAATACGGCATCAAGCTGATGAGCGTGGGATTTCTCGTGGACCCCAACAAGGCCCTCGTATGGCGCGGCCCTATGGCAAGCAACGCCCTGAAGCAGATGCTCACCGAGACCTGGTGGGACGAGATAGACTATCTCGTGGTAGATATGCCTCCCGGAACAGGGGATATACAGCTGACGATTGCTCAGCTGATGCCCCATTCCAGCGCGATTATCGTGAGTACCCCGCAGAAGGTGGCGCTCGCCGATGTGGTGCGTGGCGTAGAGATGTTCCAGAACGACAATATCCATATACCTGTGCTGGGCTTCGTGGAGAATATGGCGTATTTCACTCCTGCTGAACTTCCCGAAAACAGATACTATATCTTTGGAAAAGAGGGCTGCCGCAAGCTGGCAGAAGAGATGAACATTCCGCTGCTCGGCGAAATACCATTGGTTCAGTCTATAGCTGAAGGTGGAGATAACGGAAGACCGGTCTCCCTGTTCGACTCCCGGAACACCCCAGAAAGTCAGGCATTCGAGGCCCTGGCGGCTAACACCATCCGTGAAATCTGCAAAATCAATCAATAATCTATGACACCCGAAGAAAAAGAAATCGTGGTCCGCAAGGTACAGAACGGACTCCAGCAAATCAGGCCATACCTCCAGCAGGACGGCGGGGATGTGGAATATGTAGATATGACCAACGAAGGCGTTGTGATGGTGCATCTCAAAGGTCACTGCGGGTCCTGTCCTCACGCAATGCAGACCCTCAAACAGGGCATTGAAAGTGCCCTTAAAAAAGCCATTCCTGAAGTAAAATCCGTTGAAAAAGTATGATCTACACAAAGACAGGAGATCAGGGAACTACCTCACTTGTCGGGGGAACGAGAGTGCCGAAGTACCATATCCGCGTAGAAGCCTACGGAACTGTGGATGAGCTCAACGCCCATCTTGGAGTGGTGGGCGAGATGATGAAGGAACTCTCACAGCCGCTTTATCTCGAAGTGAAGTCCATCCAGAACTGGCTGTTTGTGATACAGACCCTTCTGGCCACAGAGGACGCATCCCTTCTGGAAAAACTCCCCCAGCTTCCCCCGGATGCCGTATCGAAGCTCGAAAGCTGGATAGACCGCATTCAGGAGCAGCTGCCCCGCAACACGGCCTTCGTGATTCCCGGGGGCTCCCTTGCAGGAGCACAATGCCATGTCGCAAGATGTGTCTGCAGGCGCGCAGAACGCCGTGTTGTGGAACTTTCGCAGCAGTTTGAGGTGGCTCCCGATATAGAAAAATTCATCAACCGGCTCTCCGACTATCTGTTTGTGCTGTCGCGACTTATGGTGCGTATGCAGGGAAACGGGGAGGATTTCTGGCATGTATGATTATTAAAAATTTGAAATTTTTCTTGCATATTCAAAAAAAATAGTACTTTTGCAAAAATTTTTAAGACGACCACACAATGTATTGGACACTTGAATTAGCATCAAAATTAGAGGACGCCCCCTGGCCCGCAACCAAGGATGAACTTATCGATTACGCACAACGTACGGGCGCTCCTATGGAGGTTATTGAGAATCTTATGGAAATTGAAGTGGACGAAGGGGGTGGTGACCCGTTCGACAGTATTGAGGATATCTGGCCCGATTACCCCACCAAAGAAGACTTCTTTTTTGAAGAAGATGAATATTAGCCGTTGAAATCATGAACCGGGAAACCGCGGTCCGGGTCTGAAATTGCCTGTTCCCCTTTTATGCTGTTTCTCAGTTCATGATATGCTTTCCCCCGTTTCTCCTATATGCTTGTCTCTTTTTTAGGTTCCGGAAATGTGGCCACACATCTTGCTGCTGCAGCATCTGCTTCCGGACATCAGATTGCTCAGGTCTTCTCGCCTGATCCTGCTCACGCTCAGGCGCTCGCTTCCCGTTTCGGGGCCGAGGCGGTTTCCTCTATACAGGCGCTCCGCCCCGGGGCTGCCGATATCTATATTCTCGCTGTGAAAGATGATGCCATAGCGCCGCTCGCTTCCCGGCTGGACCTCGGAAATGCTCTGGTGGTCCACACCTCGGGCTCCGTAACTATGGATGTCCTCTCCCACGCAAGCAGTTCCTACGGGGTATTATACGCCCCCCAGACCTTTGTACGGGATGTCCCTATGGACTATTCCGACCTTCGTTTCTGCCTTGAAGCCTCCAGCCCCGAGTCATACTCCCGTCTGGAACAGTTCGCCCGCACTATCTCTCCCCATCTCTACCCTCTCGACAGTCCGCAGCGCTGCAGGCTCCATCTCGCATCGGTCATCATCAATAACTTCGGGAATGCCCTTAACGCGATGGCTAAGCAGATGCTGGACCGTGAGGATATTCCTTTTGAAATACTGCATCCGCTGGTACTCCAGACGGCCCAAAAGGTCTCCCACGGGGATTTGTGGGCGCAGCAGACCGGACCCGCCGTCCGAAACGACGCCCAGACTATCCAGAAACACCTGCAGATGCTCTCCTCCTATCCTGAGCTCCAGCAGCTCTATCAGCTTATGACCCAAATTATTCAGGATGCAATTCATTGATACCCACTGCCATCTTTATGTAGAAGAGTTTGATGAGGACCGTCTTCCGACGCTCCAGCGGGCGCTCGATGCCGGGGTCTCAACCATGCTCCTGCCTGCGATAGACAGCCTCACCACGACCCGTCAGGCCCAGCTGGCTGAGGAGTTTCCCGGACATTTCTTCCAGATGATCGGGCTGCATCCCACCTCCATAAACGAAGATTATATGCCTGAACTCCGGCATGTAGAACGGATCCTTCTCGAAGATTCTTCCCGCTATGTGGCCATTGGGGAGATCGGCTTGGACTTCTACTGGGACACCACCTACCGGCAGCAGCAGCTGGAGGCCCTCCGGTATCAGTTCCAGCTCGCTGAACGCTACAACCTTCCCGTAGCACTCCATATACGGAACGCCTACGAAGAAATCTTCCCGTTCCTCAAGTCCTTGAGCCGGTCCGCATTCCGAGGGGTTTTCCATTGCTTCAGCGGCACGCTGGAACAGGCGCGGATGGCGGTTGAGATGGGTTTTCATCTCGGCATCGGGGGCGTACTGACCTACAAAAAAAGCACGCTTCCCGACATCGTAAAGGTGATACCTCTGGAACGGATTGTCCTTGAAACGGACTGCCCATATCTTGCTCCTGTGCCTTATCGTGGCAGACGCAACGAGAGCAGTTATATCGTGCATACCGCCCGGGCTCTTGCCGCCATACTCGGTCTGCCTCTCGAAACCATAGCTGAAGCTACCACCGCTAACGCCCGTCGCCTTTTCAACCTGACGGAGCCGCTGTAAATACGCTGCGACCCCTGCAAGCCTCAACTGTAAATCCCGCTACTCCGGTTGAGTATTTCCGGTTAATACATCCGTAATTATCCTTTTTCTTGGGTTTTGTTTCTCAGGCTTTTTGTTGGGGTAACTCCCTTCTATCTTCTTTTTATCTCCATATTAACTTCTTTTTATCTCCTTTTCTAAGAATAAGAGATAGAAAAAAGATAAACTGGAGATAAAAAGAAGATAGAAGGGAGAAACGCGAGCCTGCGCGCGGAAGTTGGGGCTGCGTGACGCGGAGTCCCCCGTGGGTCTCCGCTTTTCAAGAGTGGTCTTTGACCTACGGGGTTAAATTCAGGGCTTTTGCATATATCCTCTTTTCAGGCGGATATTCGCTTATGCTCATGACCTTTTTCAGCGGATATTCGCTTATGCCCATGACCTCTTTTAGCGGATATTCGCTTATGCTCATGACCTCCCGGCGGTCGGTTCTTGGCTGGTCAGATTTATGTCGGTAGTCTGATCTGTTCCACGAATGAGAAAAAAACGGAGCATGTCCGGAGGCCGATTTTTGGGGAAAACGAGGGTTTCGGGGCGGATTTTGCAGATGAGAAATCGGGGAAAGGTTAAAAATTTTAATTTTTTTTGTGCTTTTACTGCGTTGTATCTCAATTCCTTGGGGTTTTCAACATAGTAGTGTTGATAGAAAAATGGCTTTTAATTGGAATATTTTTCGTTTCTTTGCAAAATAATTTTTCAAAAAAATAGGAAATATGTCTGAATTAGAAATTGCACAAAAAGTAAAGGAAATCATTGTTGAAAAACTTGGTGTTGATGAAAAGGGTGTGACCCCGGAAGCAAGCTTCACCGCTGATCTCGGTGCTGATTCTTTGGACACCGTGGAATTGATTATGGACCTCGAAAAAGAATTCGATATATCTATTCCCGAAGAGGAAGCTGAAAAGATCATCACCGTAGGTGACGCTATCGCTTTCATCGAAAACGCCAAGAAATAATGAAAAACTGATACATCCGCCTCTTGAACCGGGGCGGATGTGTTTTTTTTCAGGCAGACAGAGCGTGTCTCTGCGTTGCAGGATTTCCCGCTTTCGGGACTGGCTTCGGGCCCGGTTTCAGCCCAGTGTGCTGACCGGCTGCCTTCACATAAATAACCCATCAAGGTGAGCATCCCTTTTGGTTCATACGCTGCATACGGAAACATCCGCTTCAGGTTGGAGAATCTACCATCAGGCGCGACGCGGAATCTCAAAATACCAGAATCCCTGACATTCGTGCAGGATATTTTATTGTATAAGTAATAAATGGAATTGAAACGAGTTGTTGTTACCGGCCTTGGTGCCATCACTCCCATAGGAAACGATGTGGAGCATTTCTGGAATGGTCTGATTGAGGGACGATGCGGCGTAGGAATGATAACCCATTTCGATGCAAGCCGGTTCAAATGCAGGATTGCTTCCGAAGTGAAGGATTTTAATCCACTGGATCATTTCGACCGTAAGGAGGCCCGCAAGCTGGATGCCTTCAGCCAGTTCGGTCTGGTCGCCTCGGAAGAGGCTATAGTGGATGCCGGTATTGAGGACCACGATGCTCCGGACGGGCAGATAGACAAAGAGCGCGTAGGCGTAGTATGGGCCTCGGGAGTGGGAGGACTCGGCTCGTTCCAGAACGAATGCAAGGACTACTTCGAGGGTGGAATGAATCCCCGGTTCAGTCCCTTCTTCTGTACGAAACTTATCGGAGACATCTGCGCGGGACATATCTCTATAAAGCACGGATTCAAAGGCCCCAACTTCGGTGCTGTAGCTGCGTGCGCCTCTTCCGCAGTGGCTATCTCCAACGCGTTTGACCTCATAAGGCTGGGTAAAGCCGATATAGTGGTTACCGGAGGTTCCGAGGCAGCCATAACGGATGTGGGAATAGGAGGCTTCGGGTCTATGCAGGCGCTTTCTACCCGCAACGATGACCCGCAGACCGCTTCAAGACCTTTCGACCGGGACCGAGACGGTTTCGTGCTGGGCGAAGGTGCCGGAGCGCTGATACTGGAAGAACTGGAACACGCCAGACGCCGTGGAGCCCGCATCTATGCCGAACTGACAGGCGTAGGGCTTTCGGCTGACGCATACCATATTACGGCATCCCATCCTGAAGGAAAGGGTGCCGCTACTGCTATGAGACTCGCCATAGAGGAGTCCCGCATGGCACTCAAGGACGTGGATTATATCAACACCCACGGAACCTCCACACAGATAGGCGACATCTCGGAACCGAGAGCCGTTAAAGCCCTCTTCGGAGAACTGGCAGGAAAAATATCTCTCGATTCTACCAAATCGATGACCGGACACATGCTGGGAGCCGCAGGAGCCGTAGAAGCCGTAGCAACCGTGAAGACCATACTCGAAGGAATCATACCTCCAACTATCAACCATTTCAACGATGACCCCGACATAGAACCGCTCGACTTCACCTTCAACAAGGCCGTTCGCCGGGAGGTGAAATTCGCCCTGAGCAACGCTTTCGGGTTTGGGGGTCATAACGTATGTCTCGCATTCCGGAAGTTTTCAGAATAGTGTGGTGGAAGATCTATAGGAAAGAGAACAAGGAACTCAGGAGTTTCTTCATCAATGTATTAGGTTTCCGTCCGAGAAATATCCTCTTGTATCAGATTGCCCTGATCCATCGTTCCAAGACCACCATCAACCGTCAGGGACACAAAGTGAACAACGAACGTCTGGAATACCTCGGCGATGCGGTTCTGAGTACCATAGTGGCCGATTACCTCTACCGGAAATATCCCTGCGAGGGAGAAGGGTTCCTTACCCAGCTCCGTTCCCGGATTGTAAGCCGTACCACCCTCAACCAACTTTCAGACAAGATCGGACTGGTACAGTTCATCAACTACAACCACGCCAATCACACCAGATACAAGTCTATGGGGGGAGATGCGCTTGAGGCACTCATCGGAGCCGTCTATCTGGAGCGTGGCTATAGGTTTACCCGCCGGCTTGTGGTAAAGAAAATACTCAACACCTATCTCGACATCGAGGCTCTGGCCCATACCGATTGGAACTATAAGAGCAAAATTCTGGACTGGGGTCAGAAACACCGCGTCCAGATTGGGTTCGAGGTCGTGAAAGTTATCTATCAGGGGCACGAGCACCGTAAACAATACGAATGCCGCGTGACGCGTGACGGCCAGCCGATGGAGACCGCTATAGCTTATACCGTTAAGGAAGCAGAACAGCTCGCCTCAGAAAAAAGCTACAAAATCCTTACCGCTTCTCACTCTGGAACTTCCAGCGCACCTGAAATTTGAGCATCTGCCGGTGCGGCGCATCAATGAGATCATTACCGCTCCCGCAGGTCGTCTGGTCAAAATAGCGCGTAAGACTATATTTCATACCGAGCGAAAGCCGGTCGGAAACCGAGTACCTTAGAACTGCATAAACTCTGAATCCGTCATGATAGAGCATGGCAGAGGAATATTCATACGGAAGGTCACTCTCAGGGACATATATCCGGGCATCGTATCCGTTGATGCTGAAAAGGGTAAGACTTGAGGTAAGGGTAAGACGGGTAAAGGTGTACTGCAGAGACTGGGAGAAAATCAGCCCGCGCTGAGGAACTTCGGACGGGACATTGAAGGTGCAGTATGCCATGCGGGAAAGCGAGCGGAAAGTATCAGTCCTGTACTCAAAGAGGGTTTGAAGATAATGTCGCGAAACCTGCTCCAGAAGATAGGAACCATCAGAATTGGAGGTGGCGTTCCTGCCATAATCCTTGTAGCGGTAGGAAATCTGGAGGGTGGCATACTGCGAAAACTTATTGCTCAGCTGGGTCTTGAAAACAGCGGCTCGGGACGGTGCGTAGGCACGGTATCTTGGGGCGGGGAACTGCAGAAGGTCGGCAGAGAGATACCACTTGAAGTTCCAGGGCAGAGCCATAAGAAAATTGGCAGAAATTCCCTTCTCGTTGCTGTTGCGGGTGTTGTACCCCAGCGCAGCGGAATGAGGATTCTGATAAGACTTGGAATAGTTATGGTAATAAAGGCTGAATTTTGAGTCTTGTGTGAGCGGAACCTGAAATCCGGCTATAGCGGCGGGGCTGCGGTTTCCGGATAAGGAAAACTCACCAAAGAGAAGCAACTGCCGGATTAGCAGGGTAGCATTTGCTCCGACGTTGAAATTGCGGCTGCCTTGGAAATCGTATTGGTTGTATGGAAGGGACGCACGTTCGACAGGTGGGGTATAGCGGCTGGATTGGATGGTGGCCCCCAGATGAAGTGCGGAGGTGTTGTATTGCAGGTTGGCACCATATAGGAATTCGTGCAGCCGCTGTTCCTTCCGGAGTTCAGATGCTGTACGGTGGTATCCGGTAGGAGAGGCGAGGGAATCCAGCCGGGAGGAGGAGACGAAAGCGGTAAGGTCGATGTGCGGGGTGAGCGCGAACGTGGCTGCTGCACCATAGAGGTTATTGTATTCCGAATAGACGGACCCCGGATTTATGACCTGTCCGGAACGGCAAGGCCAGGAGGTATAGGAAGTATAGGGTTTTGCGCCCGTCCATAGGGTAAGTCCCTGTCCGATCCTGATACGGTAACTGCCTGCTATAAATCTGCGGAGAATACCACAGTCGTTGAGGAGCAGGTATCCGTTGTACCGGTCGAACCCCTGGGGATTGGAGCCGTGGAAGAAAGCTTCTCCGGGATCCTTCTCCCCGGAGAGTTGCAGCTGGACCCTGGAGTGGTAGCGGAAATTGTAGCGGAAGGTAATACGGAACGGGTCGCCTTCATAGAGGCTGTTGCGGTAGGCCCTGGAGGTTTCAAGGGTGCGGCCTCCCCCGGTGAGTATATCATGCGTACCATAGTGAAGGATGTCGTGCAGTTTCAGCGGTTGGGAGCGGGACGGAGGTCCTGCCACGACGAAAGGCTGGAGCAGGGCTATAAGCGTGCTGTCGAATCCGTTGATAAAGCGGAGTTCTTGAAGAGAAGCGAGGGGACCGTATTCCTGCTGGTAAACGAGGAGACGGTGGATGAGAAGGTTGTCGAGGAAGAAGAGTTGGTGGAGCTGTGAGGAATCGTTGATGTTGATGGGGTGTTCGTAGAGCTGCTGGAGCTGCTCCTGGAGTTCGGTAAAGGTCTCGGAATCTTCGGAGAGGTCGTACTGTTGGAGGAGATCGTCGAACAGAAGGTCGGGTGGCTGCTGTGCAGATGCAGTTGTGGCAGCAATCAGAAGAATGAAGATGAGCAGGTGGGTCTTCATAGAGTTATCAGAAATTCAGGACCCGCTTGCGGAGCGCAGAACTGTGCGGAATGTCTGCCATGGAGAGGTGGGTCAAAGCTGGTCTTTGAGGCTGGTGAGAAACAGGCGGACCTGGGTGAGGGTATCGGTCAGCTGCTGAGTGTCGTCCTCGGGGGTGCTGTTTTTGATGTGCTCCTTTGCGCCCTGGAGTGTGAGTCCGCATTCCCGGGTAAGGTGGTAAATCTGTTTAAGGAGAGCAATGTCGCTCTGCTTGTAGATGCGGGCTCCGCGCTGGTTCTTGGCGGGTTTCAGGCTGGGAAACTCCGTCTCCCAGAAACGCAGGACGGAGGGTCGGATGTCAAACATGCTGCTGACCTCGCTGATTGAATAATAGAGTTTGCCTTCTTCCATAGTGTATATTTTAATAGGATTGGTATCCTTGATTGTCCATATAGGATTTCTTTTTTTCGTATTTTACGTCTTTCAATGAAGGGGCTTTGATGTTGATCATGAAGTTCCAGCTTTTGTAGTAGCCGAAAGGAATCCAGTTGAAGCGCATCTCCCAGCAGTGAAGGTCGCGGTAGATATCGATTGAGGTGTAGGACATGCCCTTGTTGACGAAATCGTAGCCCGTGGTAACTGCAATCTTCCAGTTGGGGGTGAGGCTGATGTTTCCGCTGAGGCTGAGGGCTTGGACGATGTTGGTATCGTAGCCCATCTCGCGGGCGAGATATGTAGTAACGTGGCTGAGGGAATAGCTTACGGAGAGGTTCCAGGGGACAGAGAAATCGACGAAACTACCGGTCATTATCTGGGTTCCGAGGTTATAGGGAGTCTGCATTATAGGGGGGAGAGTCTGTGCGTGAGCGGTACCGTCGGATTGTTTTCTGTTTTTGTTGAAGGTGTTGTTGTTGAGGCTGAACGAGAGCTGTGCGCTCCATGTAGCGTTGCTTTTGCGGAAGAGGCGGTGTTCAGTCTGCCAAAGGGTCTGGTTGAATTTTCGTCCGAGGGTATCAATTACGTAAGGACAGAAACTTCCGCTGTAGTTGAGTACGAGGTTTTTCATGAGGGTGGTGCGTCCTGTGACGGAGAGGTCTGACCATTGCAGTGAGTCTTTTGCGAGGTCATAGCTCATAGCGAGATTGAGGTTCTCGAGGAGGGTGACTTTCTTGAGCTCTTCGATGGTGTCTTTGAGGGACTTGACCTTGATTTCAAGGTTGTTTCCTACGGAGAAGGTAAGTCTGCCCGACTTTCCGTCAGCGGGTCCGCCATAGAGGCTGTGTTCATAGATGGAGTAGCGGTGGGTGTAGCCTGTGGTGTCGGTGTATTCTTTCCAGCAGTTCACGCCCATGTCGGGATGGTAGTTGAATGATACGGAGGGATTAATTACGTGGCGCAGGGCCTTCACCAGTCCGTATTTGAAATTGAACATGCCGTAGATTCTTGTGCTGAGCGAGGAACTGAGGTTTACGTCGTGGTTGGCGCTGAAGCCTTGGATAGTGTCAATCATCAATTCGTTGGTGGAGGGGTTGATGGTTTTCTGGATGGTACTCCAGTGCCACCGTTCGCTGTAGCTTGCAGAATTGGTCCAGTTGAAGAATCTGAATACCTTTATGCTGCTGGAGAGGGGTATGTTCTGCTGAACCCCGTAGTTCATTTTTTTGAGGAAATTCTGCTTGAAGAGGTTCGAGTCGCTCACATTGCTCTCTCCGTTGAGGGTGTAGGTCATCGAGATGTTCTCGTACCATTTGTAACTTCCTGTGGTGTTTCTGCTGCGGAAAGGATATATGGTGCGGGTACTCAGGGAGACGGAGGGGAGTTTGAGGTCCATGATGCCGGTCTGGGCGTTGAAGGATTCGCGTGCTGAAGCGGCGAGGTTGAAGATGCTGCCTATCGAGGCCGTGTAGCTGATACTGGAGGTAGTGGTGCTGTTGAAGTAATCGTTGCGGTTGGTGGTATTCTTGCTGTAGTTGCGGCTCTGGAGCTGTACATCAGCGCTGAACCGGCTGTTGGGGTTGGCCTTGGGGTCCTGGTCGTGGCGCCATACAATCTTGTAATCGCTGAACTTGCTGAAAGAATTCGTGTCGCCCCGGATTCCTTCCTTCGTGATGCCGTAGCGGGCTTCAAAGTGGCCTTTGTATCTGTACTTTCTGTAGTATTGCAGTTTTCCTTCTGCGGCCCAGCTGAGATTGGTGTAGATATCGCCCAGGAGCGTGAGGTCCATATAGTCGCCCAGCGGAAGATAGTAGCCACCGTTGCTGAGATAGTAGCCCCTGTTGTTCATCCATCCGTACGAGGGAACGATGATGCCCGAAGAGCGGTCGTGCGAAAGGGGGAAGAAGGCGAAAGGAAGTGCGATGGGGGTGGGCACATCTTCAATGGAGAGGTATGCAGGACCGGTGATGATCTTGTCGCCTGTGATGAGTTTCGATTTCGAGAAGTTGATGGCGAAATGTGGGTGGTCATAGTTGCAGGTGGTATATTGCCCGCTTTTGAGATACATTACGGAGTCGTTCACCTTCTTTACCTGGGAACCGTGGAGAAACCCGTCGCCCTCCTGCGTGATGACCGATGAAATCAGGCCCCGCTTCGTGTCGTAGTTGAACCGGATCTTTTCGGCCTGGTATTCTGTCCCGTCCTGCTTGAAGTAGGGGTATCCGTGAACCTTGCCGTTCGTGTCCGTCATGCCGTCTGCCACGATCATCCGGGTTTCAAAGTTCACTGCAATCGAGTCCGCTTTTAGCACTATCTGCTGGTATTCTATATTGCCGTCATTATACAGAAACGCCTGTCGGTCGTCCAGTTGCAGGGCGATAGAATCTCTGGCGGTATAGTGGATGATGTCGGTGATAGCGTCAGGGGAGATGGGGAGTGTGTCGTGTCTTCCTGCTTCGTCTGCTCTGAGGGTGTCCATATAATGACGGAGCGAATCTACGGCAACCGTTTTCATCGGGGAGGCAACCTTTTTGAGGGGCTTCTGGGCAACCGCAGCACCCGCTCCCAGCCACACGAAAAGGGCTGCTAACAGCCATTGTTGATATTTATATTTGTTTATTTTTCCCTGTTTCAAAATTTATTTGTATTTTTGCAATAAATTTTTGCAAAGATAAGAATATTTGTTTGATTAATAAAATTAAAATTTATCACGCTGACAATGAAACGGTTGTATCTCATAATTCTCGCTATGCTGCTACTTGCGGCACCCGCATTTTCACAAAAAAAGCCCCCCTCAAAGGTGAAAATAATCGTTATTGACCCCGGTCATGGGGGTGATAAACCGGGCGCAATAGGCAGACACGTGAAGGAAAAAGACCTCACTCTCGCTATCGCCAGGAAGTTCGGCAGGCTCATCGCCGACAACTATCCCGATGTGAATATCATCTATACCCGTACCTCCGATGAGGATGTTACCCTCGCTGAGCGCGCCCATATCGCTAACCGCAATCACGCCGACCTCTTCATCTCCATCCATGCCAATTCTCACAAGACCACCGCTCCCACCGGTGTGGAGACCTTTGTGATGGGTCTCTCCCAGAGCAAGGCTAACCTTGAGGTGGCCAAGACTGAGAACGCCGATATCCTTCTGGAAGAGGGCTACAGGAACAACTCCGACTATCAGGGCTTTGACCCCAACTCACCCGAGAGTTTTGTGATGTTTGCCATGTTCCAGAACGCCTACCTTACCAAAAGTCTCAATTTCGCGCAGTATATCCAGAACCAGTACAAACTCAACCTTCACACTATCGACCGCGGCGTGAAACAGGCGGAACTCTTCGTGATATACAAGACCACCATGCCCGCCGTCCTCACCGAGGTCGGCTTCATCTCCAACCCCGATGAAGAAAAATTCATGATGTCTGACGAAGGGCAGGCAATGATAGCACTTTCGCTCTTTAACGCCTTTGCTGCCTACAAGCAGGCGGAAGACGGCACTCCGAAGCCCTCGATTCCTGTGGTGAATCTTCCCGGCTATGGGAAGAATGCGGCTGCTCCGGCACAGGAAAAGCCCGCACCCGCACAGGCTGATACTGTCCCCGATACTGCCTCGGTGCATCACGATACCCTGAAGTCCCAGAGTTCTGCCCCCGATTCCGCTTCGTTCCCCGACCTGCTTACTTCACGCCCCGACCCCGCACCGCTGCCCGACCCGGTGGTTCAGGATCAGGTGGTTTACAAGGTGCAGTTCTTCTCCCACGATGAACTCCTTCCTCAGGGACACAAGCTCCTGAAAGGCATCTCGGATTTCGACTACTATCGTCAGGGCGGGAAATATCGTTACACCCGCGGTTCCGTATCTACCGTCAGGGAGGCAGTCTCTATCCAGAACCAGACGCGCGCCATGGGGTTCCCCGATGCCTTCGTGGTGGCCTTCCACAACGGAGAGCGCATCACCCTCCAGCAAGCCAAGGAAATCATATCCAATCTATAGCATTATGATACAAGTTCAGCATATCACCAAACTATACTCCACCCAGAAAGCCCTTGATGACGTCTCGTTTTCGGCTGAAAAGGGGGAGATCATCGGACTGCTCGGCCCTAACGGAGCAGGAAAGTCCACCCTTATGAAGATTCTTACCTGCTATCTTCCTCCTTCGGAAGGAGAAGCCACCATCTGCGGCCACAGCATCTACGATGACCCGTTGGAGGTCCGCCGTCATATCGGCTATCTTCCTGAACACAACCCGCTCTATTTAGATATGTATGTAAAGGAGTTCCTGCTGTTCATCGCCGGGCTCTATCATATTCCTTCTCCCGCGCAGCGGGTCGATGAGATGCTGACGCTCACCGGTCTCACTCCCGAGGCTCACAAGCGGATCTCCCAGCTTTCCAAGGGCTACCGCCAGCGTGTAGGCCTTTCCCAGGCGCTCATCCACGACCCCGAGGTGCTTATTCTCGACGAACCTACCACAGGTCTCGACCCCATCCAGCTTGAAGAGATTCGCGCCCTTATCCGCAATGTCTCCAAGACCAAGACGGTCCTCCTTTCCACCCATATCATGCAGGAAGTGGAAGCGCTCTGTTCCCGGGCTGTCATCATCAACCACGGAAAACTCGTAGCCGACCAGCGCAACCTTACCGCCGGCCAGCTTACCCAGACTTTCCGTCATCTGCAGTAAAAAGATGCGGTTTCTGTACGAAACATACGATTAACGAATAAAACACACACACCCATAATGACCAAGCAAGAACTTTTCAACCTGATTCTCGAACGCCAGTCGTTCCTCTGTGTGGGTCTTGATACCGATCCCGCAAAACTGCCTGCCCATCTTCAGGGGCAGCCCGACGCAGTATTCCAGTTCAACCGTGCCATCATCGACGCCACGATCGACCTTTGCGTGGCCTACAAGCCGAACCTTGCTTTCTATGAAGCCCAGGGGCTCGAAGGTCTCCGCCAGTTGAAACTCACCATGGACTATATCCATTCTCTGAAAAAAAGCGTGTTCACTATCGCAGACGCCAAGCGGGGCGATATAGGAAACACTTCCAAGCAATATGCCAAGGCATTCCTTGACCCCGAAGGCGACTTCAACTTCGACGCTCTTACGGTGGCTCCCTATATGGGGGCAGATTCCGTAACCCCCTTCACCACCTATCCCGGCAAGTGGGTTATCCTCCTCGCCCTCACCTCCAATCCCGGTGCATACGATTTTCAGTATCTCCAGAACACGCAGAACTCCCAGACGCTCTTCCAGACCGTACTCACCACCTCCCAGCAGTGGGGCAGTTCCGAAAACATGATGTATGTGGTGGGGGCCACCAAGGCTGACCAGCTCACCACCGTGCGGGACATAGCCCCGGAGCATTTCCTGCTCGTACCCGGCATCGGGGCTCAGGGCGGAAGCCTTGAAGATGTATGCCGTTACGGCCTTACCTCCCAGTGCGGTCTCCTCGTAAACTCTTCCCGCGGTATCATCTACGCCTCCTCCGGAACCGATTTCGCCAGCGCAGCCCGCGCCCAGGCGCTTGACCTGCAGCAGAAAATGGCCCAGCAAATTCAAAAACTCGCCAGATGATGAACCCGCTTATCAGATCCTTTCGCTTCGTGCTGGTGCTCAGCCTTATCGGGTCGGGATTCATGTTCCTCTCCAATCTGATCTACGCACTCACGCTGCCTGCCATGATGGAGGTCTTCCAGTCGGGAGCCTTCTCGCTTCCCGAGCAGTATCAGGTAGCCTTAGATATGATACTCTCCACGCCGCGCTCCTTCTATGCCCTCTCGGCGCTGCTCTATGCCCTCTCGCTTACGGGAGTCATTCTTATGTGGAAACTCCGCATGAACGGATTCCATTGCTACACCCTCGCGCAGCTGCTTCTCCTCCTGCTTCCGCTGCTCTTCCTCGGGAAGGACCGGCTCGCATTCGGCGACATCATGCTTACGCTCCTCTTCGTCTGCTACTATTTCTTTACCCTCCGCCGCATCCTCGCCCTTCAGCAGGACGACCCGCAGCAGGAAGATGATACAGACACTATGGAGACCCACGGGGCGGAAGACGACGAATCCCATACTACTGACTGAAAAAACACAAAATCATTTTTTTATTCACTAAAACCTATTTATTATGAAAACATGCAGTAAATTCTTTGCAGAACTCCTCGGAACTGGAGTACTCGTACTGGGCGGCTGCGGTACAGCCCTGTTCGGCCATGTCGGATTTCTCGGTGTTGCTATCGCTTTCGGTCTTACCGTAATAGCCATGGCATACGGTATCGGTCATATCTCCGGTGCGCATCTGAACCCCGCCGTCAGTTTCGGCGTATTCGTAAACGGCAGAATGTCCTTCAAGGAGATGCTCATCTACTGGGCAGCACAGTTCATCGGAGCCGCTCTCGCCGGCTGTATCCTCTATGCCGTATGGACCTGTGCAGGTCTCGGCAATACCGGCGTATTCGCAGCCAACGGTTTCGGAGCTGATTTCGCACAGGCAGCCGGTGAAGGCTATCTCTCCCTCTCTGCCTGCGGAGCCTTTCTCGTGGAAGCCGTTCTTACCTTCGTATTTCTGATGGTGATCTTGGGGGTAACCGACTCCCGCCACGGCAACGGTGCTTTCGCCGGCCTCGCAATCGGTCTCACCCTCGTGCTTATCCACCTCATCAGCATTCCGCTCACCAACACCAGCGTAAACCCCGCACGCTCTTTCAGCCAGTGTCTTTTCGCAAATGCTGACGGCTGGTGCGCCTGGGGACAGCTCTGGCTCTTCATTCTTGCCCCGCTGTGCGGAGCCGCCCTCGCAGGCCTCGCCTACAGAGCCCTCTATCCTAAGACCGAGAAATAATTCTCCCTTTATCGTGTAGCCTCCGATGGAGGCAGGTAAAAGAGATGCCCTATCATAGCGTAGAGCATCTCTTTAATATTTTACAGGCGCATTACCTCCTCCATACAACCCTGTTTCTCAATATTATTATAGGGGTAACTCCCTTCTATCTTCTTTTTATCTCCATATTAACTTCTTTTTATCTCCTTTTCTAAGAATAAGAGATAGAAAAAAGATAAACTGGAGATAAAAAGAAGATAGAAGGGAGTTACCCATTGCAAATGTCGCTGAAAGTGCGGAATAGTAGTGTATGGATTTCTTCGGTTTGTGACGCTGCGGGCCTCGGAAATGCAAAATAAATTTTGCCATTTCGCGCGGCTGTTGTATTTTTTTTGTATATTTGCATTAAAGTTGTCTCTGGCGGTGTTCTGGTAAATGACTGGTTGCCACCAGCGTAGGGCGGATGTTTGGGGCGGCTTCTTGAGAAAAAACATTAGACAAATCAAAAAAAATCAGGCTATGAAAAATATTTTTATCCGATTAGGGCTGTGTCTCGCGCTTCTGGTGTCGGGGGGCGTGGGATGCGGGGCGCAGGAGCGTCCGGATCAGATGTTCTTCGAGGTGAACGGTTGCAGGTTCGAGATGGTCCACGTGACGGGCGGTGAGTTTATGATGGGGAGCAAAGTGGAGATGTCGGTTGCGCAGTCCTACAAGAGAGGCGGCGAGGCGGTTCAGGTGGAGTCGAAGATGACCGAAGAGGCGGGTCCGATGACCTACGCTGACGAGACGCCTCTGCATGGCGTGGAACTGAACGGTTTCTACATGGGAAAATATGAGGTAACCCAGAGGCTCTGGGAAGCTGTGATGGGATATAATCCTTCCAACTTCAAGGGGGAAGATCTTCCGGTGGAGCAGGTCTCGTACGCTGAGGTAGAGGAATTCATCGCGCGGCTGAACGCCCTTACAGGGGTGACGTTCCGTCTGCCCACCGAGGCGGAATGGGAATATGCCGCCCGGGGAGGAAACCGCAGCAAGGGCTATCACTATCCCGGCGGGGACGATGTGATGGCCGTGGGCTGGAGCAAGATCAATGCCGAAGACCAGACGCACCCGGTGGGTTCGCTCGTTCCCAACGAGGCAGGGCTTTACGATATGTCGGGGAACGTGTGGGAATGGTGCGCAGACTGGTACGACAAGGATGCCTACCTCCTCTCGCTGCGCGAGATATTAGGTGCGCCGGACTGGGTAGATAATGCGGAAAACATACGCTTCTGGTTCAAGCAGTCGGGGGACAATCCGTATCTGATGGAATTTTCGCGTCCCGTCAGGAATCCGAAAGGCCCGGAGGAAGGGGTATATCGGGTGGGACGCGGCGGAAGCTGGTCGGATGAGGAGGGGAATATGCACAGTTCCTTCCGCAATTTCTGGGTGCCGGAAAAGAAACTGAGCACGCTGGGATTCCGGCTTGCGCTGAGTGGCACGAAAGAGAATGTGTCCAACTGGATGCCCGACGAATACTTTATTGACTCCATCTCCGACGGCAGGATATATTCCGCCCGCGACCAGGATCGCACATACGAGCTGGCAAACGGCGAACTTCCCGGGGAATTCAGCGTCCGTCCCGACAGGAAGGTACGTTTCTCGAAGGGTAATCTGCAATATAACGCGGTTACCTCTACATTCCGTTTTGCGGACCGCCAGACCGACATCATAGGGGAGGACAACACGAAGTCCGATGCAAAATATCCGGGCTGGATAGACCTTTTCGGCTGGGGCACGAGCGGATATCGTGACCACCCGCCCTACTATCATGTGACCAACGCAGCCTATTACGGGGCGAGCGGCGAGAAGAATATTGACGGCACGGCATACGACTGGGGCGTATATAACCGGATTCAGAACGGATACGATGCCCCGGGAGAATGGCGTACCTTGAGCAACCATGAGTGGAACTATCTCTTTACGATGCGTCCGAATGCCTTTTATCTTCACGCGTTCGCCATCATAGAATACACCTCCGGCGAAAAGCTTCATTCGGACATGCCCGGAATCATGCTCCTGCCGGACGACTGGATGCAGCATTGCGTAGATACTTTCCGTGCGGAGAATACCTATCAGTTCAGCGAGCAGCAGTGGCAGCTCATGGAACGGATGGGGGCCGTGTTCCTGCCCGCAGCGGGTGTGTGCCACTTTCAGATCTATCATCAGGCGCAGACCATCACCCCGGAAGACATGATAGAAGGAATCAATGTGCCATACGGAACTGAGATGCCGCAGACCGCATGGCCTGTATCGAAACCCTTCACGGATTGTGATGAAGTCATAAATCATGCGCAGGAGGATTTCTACCGCAAGTGCAATTTCAGGGAAGGAGTGGAAGGACCAGACAAATACGGCTATTACTGGACCACCATCCACTATGACAAGCAGCAGGCCTACTGTCTCTATTTCGTGGTGGGAATGGATGCGTACCTCTATCCCATATACCGTTCCCAGCGCTGTGCCGTGCGGCTGGTCAAGGATGTGGAGACCCGGTAGGAGCGCGAGGAAAAGCGGCAGGAGCGGCTGTTAAATATTCATAACGGTATATGATAGGAGGCGATTCCTGCGTTAAAGGATAGAAAAGATTCTCTCATGAGGTTATAAAAAATCTGTCTATATGAAAAGATGTATAATTTTAATATTGCTGATGATGGTTACTTTTTCGGGCGTGAAGGCTCAGGATTATGACTGGAAAGGGGTGGAGCGTATGGTGCAGGACCGCAGGCTGAGCGATGCTTACGATATGCTTCAGGATTACTGCACAAGGGCAGAGAAAGCGGGCGACAGCCAGAACCGGATCCGCGCCACGTGGGAACTGAACCGCGTAGGGATGATGTACAAGGAGGACAGCGAGGACAGCGCGATTGCACGCTGGCTGAGGCTGGAGGCGCAGATGAAACCCCTGAAGGGAAGTGTGGAAGAGGGGCTCTGTGCCCTGATGAAGGGTATGTTCTATAACGAATACAGCGGCCGCAGATATAACCGCAACAGTCCTACCGATGAGCCGGAACTGGATTATAAGCTGTGGGATGCAGGCCGTATGCGCGACACGGTAAGAAGGTGTCTGAAGCAGGCGCTGGACTGCGAGGCGATGGGAAAGACCCCGATCAGGGGCTACGAATGGCTGGTAAGAGAAGGGAACGCCCCCTGGCTGACTCCTACGCTGTGGGACGTAGTGGCGCGGTATGCGATGGGGTTGAACCTGGAAGGGCTTCCGGACATAGAAGAACTGATAAAGGTTCACCGGGACGGAGAGCCGCGGCTGAGACTTCATCTGGAGATTGAACGTCTGGAAGGACTCAGCGGAAGAACCTCGGTGGCGTGCGATACCCTCGTAGCAGAGATAACACGGCTCTATGACGTATATAATGGAGAAAAGGATTGTGAGGAGGTAAGCAGTCTCTGTGCCCTCGCAGCACAGCGGCTGTACCAGAAGGACCGGCTGGAGGAGGCTCTGGAGTGGTGCGACCGCGGAGGAACAGCCAGACATGAGGAGGCGGGGAACAGAGGATATGCGGAATGCTGCAACCTGAAAGCTACGATACTGCAGAGAGAACTGGGAGTGGAGGTGATGAATTATGTGGAAAGCGGGAAAACCGACTGGATAAAGGTCCGGAGCCGCAACATGGAGCAGGGCTGGATGAGAATCATACCATGGATAGAGACAGAGAACACCTACGGTGACAAGCGGAAGCGTCTGCTGCTGAAACAGCCCGCGCTGAAACAATGGCAGGTCAGTCTGCCTGCGAGCGGCGACCACAGGTGGCACGACACGCTGGCAGTACTGCCGGAAATGCCTCAGGGAGACTATATCCTGCTGATGTGCGACAGTCCCGATTTCGGGATGAATCACAATGTGGCAGCCGTGGAATACAGATGCAGCGATGCGGCTTTCATCATGGAGACCGGACCGGCGCAGGGCCGTCTGGTATGGCGCGGAAGCGGCCAGCCCCTGAAAGGGCACAAAGTCCGGATGGAGAAAAGCAAAAGATCTACAGGCAAGGTGGCGCAGCAATGGGAATGCGTGACAGACGGAGAGGGCCGGTTCTCGTTCGGGATAGCAGAGGAATTGCGTTCGTGGGAATGGAAATATGAACTTTCAACGGTAGTGAACGGCTATCGCTATAGCGAAGACGGAGGGAGCGGCATTACAAACAGCAGCTCCAGCGAAGAGGAGAAAGCATCCATATTCACCAACAAGCCGATATACAGACCGGGAGAGCGGGTAGAATGGTCGTGTGTGTGGTATCGGGGGAAAGATACCAGCTGGCATACGGTCCAGGCAGATATCAAGGCACGCCTGCTGGATGTAAACTGGAACGAGATAGACACCATAGGAGTTAAGACCAACGGGTTCGGCTCGTGCTGGGGAAGTTTTGAACTTCCGGCTACAGGTCTCAATGGGTGGTACAGGATAGAACTATACGACAAAGCCACCCGGAACTATTACCGCACAGAGATAAAGGTGGAGAGTTACAAGCAGCCGAAATTCATGGTAAGCCTCAATCAGAACAGCGATGTGCCCGTCTTGGGAGGAAAGGTGGAGACCACTGGAATGGCAGCAGCCTATAACGGAATGAAGATCAGCGGGGCGGAAGTGGTATGGAGTGTGACCCGCGAGGAAATCATTCCCTGGTGGAAGCGCGGCTGGGTGCTGAACCACCCGGCAGTTTCGGAATCGGAAGTGATAGCCAGCGGGGAGACCAGAAGTGATGCTGACGGTGCGTTCGGATTTGAGTGGACGGCACTTGTGCCGGAAGAGGATATGAAAGAAGACTCGCGGTATTATGTGTATGAAATAGCGGTGAAGGTTACCGATCTCAACGGCGAAACCCATGAAGCCGGCAGGAGTATCAGGATAGGCAAGGAAAACAGCATTCCCACGGTGGCCAGCCTGACGGAGACAGAGGTAAAGGTAGGACTGACGAATCTCAATCATGAACCCATAGCAGGGGTAGTGCGTATGGAAATACTGAAAGCCCCCATGAGCAGCCAACCCGAACTGAAGCACCCCCTCAGGAAATATGATGAGGAATCCTTGTGGAAAGGAGCGAAGGTGGTGCGGTCGCAAGAGGTGATATGTGATGGAAAAGGTATCGTTACGGTATCATTGGAACCACTCGCTTCAGGAAGATATAGAGTCGTGCTCCGTTCGGTTGATAGTGGGGCAGAAAGTGAGGAGAACTTCCTGATAGTAAGGAAAGGAGAGCGCCAGCCCCAGACCGATGATCTGGTGTGGGTGGAGGCCCCCAAAAAACAGGAAGTGGGCGAGACCGCAACCCTCCGGCTGGGCAGCCGGTACAAGGATGTGTGGGTGTATTACATCATCTCACAGGGAAATAGAGAATTGAGCCACGGCCATATCGTCCTGAACAACGAAATAAAGACGCTGGAAATACCTATAGAGGAGTCCCATAGAGGAGGCGTGGGGATATATTTTGCTGCTATATATCAGAACCACCCGAGCGGGCAGAGTTATACTATAGATGTGCCTTATACTAACAGGAAACTGGATCTGCACCTGGAAACCTTTCGCGATAAACTGAAACCGGGAAGCCGGGAACATTGGACCTTGTCAGTAAAGTCCCAGAGCCCACAGAAAGGGGTCTCAGGAAAGCCGGAAATGTCTCAGATAACGCTTACCATGTATGATGCAGCATTGTTGAACTACCGGAACCTGAACTGGACGTTGAATCCATGGCCTGTCTGGAGATGGGGAATTGCGTTGAATCAGAATATACATACAGTATCAGCAGATCATTATCTTATTTACGATGACCACATATATGGTGGAGAATGGCTTGAGGCAAGTTCCCTGAAACAGATGCTGGAATATGGTGTTTATGCTGTTGGAGGAAGACGTATGATGACGAAAGGGGTGGCTGCCAATATGGCGATAAACAGGGTGGAACAGGAGGAGGATGTTCTGGAAGAAGAGGTGTTTATGGTAGCAGAGGATGCAATGACGGATTCGAATATTGCAGAAGAAAAGAATGATGGACTCTCTGTCAGAGAAGAGGGTACACAGGAGGCCGGTGAAAAAACGGAACTGCGCCAGAATCTGAATACGGCAGCCTTTTTCATCCCCGACCTGCAGAGCAATGAAAACGGAGAGGCAACCTTTGAGTTTGTGGCGCCCGACCTGCTTACCCAGTGGGATGTTCGGGGAATTGCCTGGACACAGGATTTGAAATCCGGGACCTTGCAGGAGTCCGTTATTACCCAGAAGGAACTGATGGTTGTGCCGAATGTACCCCGGTTTCTCCGGCATGGGGATCGTGTATCGATGATGGTTAAGGTAGGAAATATGAGCGATGAGGAACAGAGCGTAGCGGTGTGCCTTGAAATGAGTGATGCTTCCACCGGAAAGGCTTTTACGGACCTGCCTTCCCAGCGGATTACGATTCCATCGGGAGGTAGCGAGGCTGTAGCATTTGAATTTGATGTGCCGGACAATATATTCGTGGCAACGTATAGGGTTTCGGCCCGAGGTGAGCATCATAGTGATGGAGAAATGGGGGCCGTGGTGGTGCTACCTAACCGCCAGATGGTGACGGAGAGCATGAGCATGTATCTTAACGGAAGTGGGGAGAAGCATTATCAGATGTCCCATTTCGGAGGAACGCCGTACGGGCTGACGGTAGAATATACCAGCAATCCGCTGTGGTATGCGGTCCAGTGTCTGCCTTATCTTGAAGAACTCCAGTCACCGAGTAATATATACCTGGCTAACAGGATCTATGTAAATGCTACCGGTTTGCAGATTACCTGTGATTATCCGGAGATAGAGAAGATGTTTGCGCTCTGGGGAGAGGATTCAGCCGCCATGGAGAGCCCGCTTGAAAAGAACGAAAACCTGAAGGAATCTCTGCTCCGCGAAACACCTTGGGTGCGGACTGCCAAGGCAGAAAGAGAGCAGCATTATGCTGTGGCGCAATACTTCAATAAAACCCAGCGGGAGAAGGAACTGAAAGAACTGGTAAAGAAACTGGCATCGGGTCAGGCTTCTGACGGCAGCTGGGGTTGGATGCCGGGTGGCCGCAGTTGTTCCTATACAACCCAATATATCGCGAGACTTATGGGAGAACTGCGCAAGAATGGTGTAGAACTGCCTAAAGAAGTGGTGGGGAGTGTGAAAAAGGCTATTAAATTTGTGGACAGCGAGGAACAGAAATATTACGAGCGCTATATCAAAAACAAATCTAATACTTTTAATGCTACAGATATTGACTACCTTTACATGAGGAGCCTGTGGGGCGATGTTCCGTTTGCCGAAAAGAGCAAGGAAGCATACGATTATTACTACAAGAACGCCCTTAAAGACTATAATGTATATGATAATTTATATACCAGAGCTCAGCTGGCGTTGATTTTCTATCGTCATGGAGACCGGACGACAGCCCAAAAGATTGCATCAGGACTCCGGCAGTCTGCGCTCTATAGTGATGAGATGGGTATGTACTGGCGCGATAATACCCGAGGAATGTGGTGGTATCAGCGCCCCATAGAAACCCAGTCGATGCTGATCTCGGTAATGGATGAGGTATCAGAAGATCCGGTTTCTGTAGGCAAGATGCAGCAATGGCTTCTCAAGCAGAAACAGACTACCCACTGGGGTAATGATGTGGCTACCACGATGGCTGTAAATGCCTTGCTTCATAGAGGGAAACAGTCACTCATGGATTCGGAGGTGGCTGTATATGTGGGAGGAAACAGAATAGAAACGACAGCACAGTCGGGTACTGGTTATGTGCGGAAGCAATGGCTCGGAGAGGAGATTGCTCCCGAGATGGGCAGCGTGACGCTCCGTGCGGAGCACAAGGAGGGAATATCCTGGGGAGCGATGTATTATCAATATTTCGAAGACCTTGACAAGATTCCTTATAGTGAGACCGGTATCAAGCTCCAGAAAGACCTTTTCCGTGAGAATCCTGATGGTACGCTGACCAAGACTACTACGTTCAAGGTGGGCGACAAGGTTAGGGTTCGCATTCTCATAGACTGCGACCGTACCCTTGAATTCCTGGAACTGAAGGATGGACGGGCTTCAGCCTTTGAGCCGGTTTCTACTGCGTCGGGATGGAACTGGAATGGAGGATTGAGCTATTATGCCGATATCCATGATGCCTCCAGCAGTTTCTTTATCCAGCGTCTGGAGCGGGGGAAATATGTTCTGGAATACGGACTCTATGTAAATGCTGCGGGAGATTACAGTAACGGAATCTGTACGATGCAATGTATGTATGCACCGGAATTCAGAGCCCATACTGCCGGTTTCCGGGTCAGCGTTTCAGATAAATAATCTCTTTAGGGTCAATCAGTCCTAACTGAATGGCTTTGGCTATGCGGGCTCCCGATTTGTTCACGATGTTGAACCTCACGGAGAGCTCGCGTTGTTTTTCCTGAATGCTTTTGTCGGTTTCCCGCACATCGGCCATTCTGTTGGCAATCTCCTGTGCCGTGCATCCGGCGGCTTCCATGAGCAGGATATTCCGCTCCATCTCGTTTATGGTAACTCCCTCATTGCTGTCGGGCATCTGCTCGAAATAGCGCTCTGCGGCCTCTTTCAAGGTCATCATGACGGGATAGTTGAAATAGTATTTCTCGCCCCTTTCCAGGCACGCGATAGCCCTTACGATGTTCTCTACTGAGAATCCTCCCACGGCATTCTTGCTCACGAAAGCGTCTGCCCCGTGTTTCAGAGCCTCGAATACCACCTTCCCCACATCCTTCATGCGCGCTTCCCGGTGCTGCTCGTTGGGCAGAGGGTTGTCGAATCTTCCAGAGAGGATGATGATCCTGATATCTTCGCCGCGGCTGTTCTTGAACTGCCGGCGTACTCTGTCGGCGATGAATATGCCTCCGGTAGGTTCCCCTTGAAACTCCATATCCAGCAGGAGATAGTCGGGGCGTTCACGGCTTTCGTCGCTCAAGGCGGCGGTAAGCTGCGGACCGTTGGCGAAAGTGTCCAAGAGTACAATCTCCTTCATCTCCACCTCCCCGTCATCGGAGGTGTTGCATTCCACCAGCGCATGGCGGCTGTTGAGTTCCATTTTTACTGCTTTGCGGATGATCGGCTCATCATCCACCATCATAACCGTGATTCTATTCATATTGTCGTGCTATTAACAGGTGCATGGAAGATCCGCCTTCTGTTCTGTTTTCAGCCCATATCCGGCAGCCTCTCCGTGTGTTGTCATCGTGTTTCTTGATTATATATCTGCATAAGATCAGCCCGAATCCGCTATGGCTCTCTCCGTTTTCGTTCAGCCGGTCGGCGCGGAAGAGGTTTTCGATCATCTCTTCATCCATTCCACATCCGTCATCCTCGACTTTTATATGCACGAAGTCTCCCTCTGCCTGTGCGCTTACCGTCACGCGTTCCTTCTTGAATCGCAGGGCATTCTGTACAAGGTTTCTCAGCAGTATCTGCAACAGCAGCCGGTCGCCCCACACTTTGCAGTCGCACGGCTCATAGTCTGCCCCGGGGAGTTCCTGTTCCACCGCCTTGAATACCTCATCCAGTACGAACACTTCTCCCTTGAACTGCAGGCCTGTAGGAATGCTCAGGTTGGTCCAGTTCTTGATATTTTCAAAGGTCCGCAGCAACTGTTCCAGCACTTCGTTGCGGAGTTCCGGCGGGAGGTTCTTGTTCTGGAGATAGTTCACGAAAGGGGTCACGTCGTGCCGCAGTACGCTCAGACAGGTCTCCACATTGGCAATCCGTTCCACATCCTTCTGCTTCGCCTCCTGGAGGTTTCGGGTTTCCTTCTTGAGCGCCAGCTGTTTGCCGCGTAAGGCCATGGCTAATGCTGATGCTAATGCCAGCGCGAACGCCAGCGCAAGGGCCAGGGCCAGATATATCCTGCTGGTATGTTCCGACCTGCTGAGCTGCGTCATAAGCTGGAAGTCGGTCTTTTCGTTACGGGCAATACGGCTGCTGATTTCCTTCTCCCGCTCATACCATTCCAGCCTTTCCGCCTCGCTTCCCTCCGCGCCTGAGCGCAGCAGACCGTCGTAAAGCATCGACTCAAACTTGGGCGCAAAGTCCCGGGGAATCTTCTCATCTTCCAGGGCTCCCAGATAATATTGCTGTGCCCCCAGCGTGTCGCCTGTTATCATACAATGGCGGCCGGCCGCCATATAGGAGCCCAGCCGCTGGTAAGGGTCATCCAGCTCGCAGAAGCGCGCCCGTGACCACTCGAAGAGTTCCATGCTCACATCCGCTCCCTCCGGAAGTTCCAGCCCGAGATGTTCCGACATCCATGCCGCGAGTTCGCTACAGACGGAATCATTTCTTTCCCAGCTCTCTGCCGGTATCTTCTCATCCTCGGACAGGAACGCCAGCATCTGTATCGTGTTGGCCAGCTGATAGCGGCATTCGTGGCTTCCGCTTCCGAGAATGCGGAGGTTCTCCATACAATAGTATAGCGACTTCCTCAGGTTTTCCCCCGCAGTATCCTCTTCGCCGCACAGCTGGGAATAGCCGTAGGCGAGCGCATAATTCATCGCCATGTCCTCCGCATAGTCGCAGGGAAGCTTCCCCTGATAGGTCTCGATCATCTCCAGCTGTTCTGCCACATTCGCCTCCATACCGTGCCGGTAGTTGTAGTTCAGCGTAAGACTCGTAATGAAATATTCCAGCTGGGCGTAAGGATAGAGGTCGTGGTTCTTCATTCTGCGCAGACTCCGGCCCTGCTCCAACTCCGCCAGCACCTGATAGGAGTCGGCAATCATGCACGCCCTTTGCAGCAGGCGTGCCTCAAGCAGGCGCGCGATGGTGTATTCCATATCGCAGTCCCGGTTCCGTCTGCCCTCGCAGCGGACCTTTACCGAATCCACATACCGCCACGCCTCCTCATGCCTTGAGAGCATATAATAGCCGAAAGCCATATTGTTCCAACTCCTCAGCCGTCCGCTCTCGTACGCCGGAATCTCTCCGTTGATATACTCCAGAGCCTGTCTGCTGAAGCCAATCGACCTTGCGGGGTCGTTGTACCGGCACAGGAACGCCTTGCGGTTCAGTCCGTCCGCCACCGCCTGCAGTTCCAGAGACCCGGTCCCCGTCTGCTCCGTCCTTTCCCCGGAGGCGTGCCGGTGCGGTCCGCATCCGCTGCACAGGAGCAGCGCCGTCAAGGCAGATACTATGAAACAAAGCCAATTTTTCATCATCTTCATAACGGCGGAAACTCCTTTTTATTGTGTAGTCCCTCATAAATTTTCATGCCCTGGGGAATTTAGGTGGGTTCTATAAATTCACGTTGGCTCGGATTAATCCGAGCCTGTCTAATATAAGGATTTTTAATCCGCAAACATATCATACATTATTTATAATGAATTATTTAATGCGGATTGCAAATCCGACACAACGCCCCGCCCTCAGAACATCCCCAAGGACGGAAGATGAGAGGCGGCTACGAAGTGACCCTCACCAACGGTCTCGAAATCCAGTTTGACCTTAGAGGCAACGTCACTCACGTTGACGACTAAGTGGTTGACGAATTTGGGTTGATAATAGTCCCAAGACTCATAAGTATCATCAACACAACATCACAGCCTATAAAGAAAGCCTTGCCAACAACATGCTGGCAAGGCTTTTCTTTTTCAAAGAATCGAAAGCCGAATGCAGGAATGGGAGATATACATCAGCCTATATCCTTTTGTATAACAGCAACTCTGGGTCGGAGCCTGAAGCCCCATACGTGCATACAAGCAGCATAGACTCATTCGCCACCATGCCATAGCAGCGGCCGTTTCCCGCTCCTTCAATCTGGTTGCCCAGATAGATTTGGCGGTCGTCTAAGAATTGTGCGGTGCTGCCATTCGGCAGAGGATAAGCCAGGTTTACCCAAGCGCCGTTCAGCAGATTCAAATCAGTCACCCGAAGTCCTGCGAAGCCGAGGGCATTAATCTCGCTGATGAGATTCGCTTTCAGAGCAAGAAAGGCCTCCATGCCGCTATCCTTTATTATATGTGCCACAAAGCAGCTGCCTCCGCATGGATGGTCATCACTCTCGCGACAGCCCATGCAAGAGGCTCCCCTGTTGGGGCAATGAGAGCAGCAGTCGATACCACATATTGTATTCATAATTCTGTGAAGGTGGGTTCTATAAATTCATTTTTTAGCCTCCTGAATGGGCAGAACCCGTTAACCCATCATTCAGCTGGATTATTTTCGTGCTGCAAAGTTACACTTTTTTTCTCATTTAGAACATATTTTATGTTTAATTTTTAAGGGGGGTACTCATGTGTTTGATATTCAATATGATATGTTTTTATTTTTTTATTAGGCCGTGATCCATTCAGGGTGATATTTGATAATCTGCGCTAGTCTGCACATGTTATAGACGAGGTTTGTCATGGCTATGTTTGCCTTCGCCCTCACTATTCCGACTCCTCTGAAAACCAGCCCCCGCATGCCCTGCTCCATGTACCCGAAGACGTGCTCCACCCGGCAGCGCACTTTTGACTTCTTTCGGTTCGACTCTTTCTGCGCCTCCGTCAGCGGATGGCCCCTGTAGCCTCTTTCGCAGATGATGGGGTTCATGCCAGCCTCCCTCAGGTCTTTTTCCGTTCCGATGTATGCAGAGTCAAGGTACATGTCCTCTCCGTTCCCTCCGCATTTTCGGGCGAGCCCCTTCGCCGCCCTGGAGTCATGGACGCTTGCCGCCGTGACATCGTAATCTCGTATAAGCTTGGTCTTTCGGTAGATAACGGCATGATCCTTGTACCCGAACACTGTCTCCTTCCGCTTTACCGTCCACCTCGCAAGGATGTATTTGTGGCATTTCTTGTGAGGGTTGTCTTTCCATAGCTCCTCGCCCCTGCCATCCTTTATCTGCTTGTTCTCCTCTCTTGTGTTCCTCTGGCGAGGAGCAACCACGAAACTCGCGTCCTTGTTCTCCGCTTCGCTATCGAAGATTCACAGAATCTTCTTCATCCTCGTTGGCTATCAGCCCGATGGAATCGAGGTACTTGTTGAATTGGGCAAACAGCTCGTCCCATGTGCCGGCCTTCGCCAGGATGTCCTTGTACTTCCACACCGTCTTCTCGTCAGGCACGTCGTCCACGCTTTCAATATCAAGAAACTCCCGAAAGCTCAGCCTGTCCTTTATCTGATACTCAATCTGCTTGTCGCCAAGCCCGTAGAACCTCTGGAGGAACAGCACCCTCATCATGAACACAGGGTCCATTCCGCGTCTGCCCGCGTTGCTCTTGCGGCTCTCTTTAGCAAACACAGGCTCAAGTATCGGACGGAACTGCTAGAAATCCAATATCTCCTTCAGCCTTGGGAGCGGATTCCCCATTGCCGATAGCGCCTCAAGTGTGAACTCATGGTCAAACATGCCTGCTTCTGATGTGTTTTTGTATGCCATATCAATTCCCTTTCAATTTTTTTGCAAAGATACGAAAAATTTCTGACATAACAAAATGATTAACACTATTTTAATTTATAGAACTCCCC
>JAZUFZ010000032.1:0-52440 GCA_045640985.1 Bacteroidales bacterium | reverse complement strand
CACGCGATACATCATCGGATAACTCTCCTTGAAAATCTTTTCAAATTGTTGAGCGGTGTAATCCATTAGCCATATTATTTTTGTTCATTTGCCTATAAGACCCTCGAAATGCCCGATTCAATACCCCCAGCCATAAAAAAGATCCAGATTTTACCATTTTTTGGAATGACGAGAAAAAGGCCGCCGAACTACTTCGACGGCCTTTATTGTATAGCGTAAAGGAGTGGATTATTCCCCGTAAACGGTGTTCCACACTACATTGTTTTCCTCGCCGGGACAGTAGATATGGCACTCGGCCGGGTAGGTGCTGAGCGTTGCAGAGACAGACACTTTCTGTGCTGCCTTCTCAGCGTGCGATCTGGCCATTTTCTCGACATGGTTCAGTTTGTCGTCCCGGATGATACATGAGTGCATACCGGGCATGCATTCTCCCACTGTGGCGAACTCAGCATCGAATGCCTCATAGAAGGCAGTAGTGGCTTCATTCCATTCGCTCATATATTCTTCAAAATGCTCGCCGCTATAACCGTTAGAGGTGATGGACCACTCAATGACGTAGTCGCTGTGTTCTTCATAACAACCTGTGGTGCAGCAGAGGCCGAGGCCCATCATGGCTGCAAGAAAAAGTTTTTTAATCATCATGTTTTTTATTGTAATTATTATGTTGCGTGTTTGATTTATCTGTTGCCGTTCCTCACCTGCCTCAACTTTCACAAGTATAGCACTCCCGCCTTCAAACAAGTTATACAATGTTTTCATTTCTGATGCAAAGTCAGCATCAGAGGAAGACGTATCTCAGGACGAACAGTACGGAAAGCACCCAGAGCGTAGGGGAAATCTTATTGCTTTTCCCAGTAAAGGCGTTGATGATTACGTAAGAGATCATGCCCAGCATGATACCGTCAGCGATACTGTAGGCGAAAGGCATGACGATTGCGGTAATGAATGCGGGCACAGCTTCGGAATAATCGTTCCAGGGAATATTCATCACGGGAGACATCATCATCACCCCTACGATGATGAGTACAATACCGATTGCGGCATCAGGAATGGCGAGGAAGAGCGGACTGAAAAAGAGCGCTATCACGAACCCCACTGCAATGAAGAAAGAGGTCAGACCGGTACGCCCACCCTCCGTCACGCCGGTAGCACTTTCGATATAGATTGTAGTGGTAGAGGCTCCGCAGAGGGCTCCCGCCGTAGTAGCAAAAGCGTTTGCCATGAGGGTCTTGCGGATGCCGTCAATCTGCCCGTTCTCATCTACCATGCCGGACTTGATAGAGACTCCCACCACCGTTCCGATAGCGTCGAACATATCAATAAACAGGAAGGTCAGCACTACGATGAGCATATCCCAGGAGAAGACCTGCGACCATTCAAACTTGCAGAATATCGGGGCTACGGAATCGGGCATGGAGATGAACCCGCTCAGGTGGGTAATTCCGAGGGGTATGCCGATAATGGTGGTAGCCACCATGCCGATAAGGATTCCGCCCTTTACGTTGAGTACCACAAGTATCGCGGTGATGAGAAATCCCACGATAAAGAGAATCCCGTTCGGGGAGTTGAAACTGTTGAGCGTTATGAGGTTTGTCGGATCATCCACGACGATGCCGGCGTTCTGAAACCCGATAAAGGCGATATAGAGCCCGATACCTACCCCTATAGCATTCTTGAGGGTGAGGGGTATGGCTTCCACGACCTTTACGCCGACCGGGGTAGAGAAAAGCAGTATGAAGATGATGCCTTCAATCAATATGGCGGTCAGGGCGAACTGCCACGAATACCCCATGCCGAGGCATACCGTGAAGACGAAGAACGCGTTGAGCCCCATTCCAGGCGCAAGTCCGAAAGGCTTCTTGGCGAGTACGGCCATGATAAGCGTCCCGATAACGGCCGCCAGCCCTGTGGCGGTAAACACGGCCCCGTTGGGCATATCCTGCAGGTTGCTGAAGATGTTGGGGTTTACGGCGAGGATATACGCCATCGTGAGGAACGAGGTGATACCGGCTATCAATTCTGTCTTGATACTGTGGCGGGCAGGGTCAAACCCGAATAGTTTTCCGAGCAGTCTGTTCATACGGAAGGGCTGCGCTGGTTAGAAATTCCATTTGATGCCCAGACAGGGGGCGATAGTGAAGCCTTTGCGGTCGGGGAGCATTTCGGGGCTTGCCTGGTTGTAGTTGTAAGCAAGTTCCACTTCTCCGCCTATATGAAGGTTCTCGCAGTCAAAGAACTGTCCTACATTATACCATACCTGCGGCTCGCAGAGGATTGTGCAGGTGGTCGCTGTGCCGGATTCATCCCACACATTGTTTTCCCACCAGAAATCCAGGAATCCGCAGAAATCCAGCCCCTCCACGTCAAGAAGGTCCTTCATGTTCCATACGGCTGAGAGCTGCAGGGGTACATTGGCGCCCTTGATCTGGGTGGCTCCCGTGAGGGGTACGCGGATATTCTTGTACAATACCTGGAACGCTACGGAGTAGCTGTAGTCGTGGTTATGCAGGAGATACTCCAGACCTACCAGCCAGGCATTCCTTGCAAACTGTCCGCCGTTCCATTCTACATGGAAGGTAAGGTCTGCGAGGACGGTGTTCTGCCAGAAGTTCAGCCCGCGGGAAATCTCACTGTAGAAGCCTGTGGGAAAATTCTGCTGGATATGATAGATATCGGTATAGGCCTTGGTGTAGCCCCAGGCGTCCTGGTGGTTCATCTCCAGAGTGGTGGCAAAATGACCTCTTCCGAAGTCGTACATCTCCTGAATATTGGTTTGTGCTTTGGTGTTCTGGCATAGCATCAGGGCGATACATGCAGCAATCAATCCGAATTTCTTCATAGTAGGTAGTATTTTTTGGATAATATCTTTAATTTCTCTCTCCTCTCACATCTAACCTCTAAACCTCTTCAAACCCATCAAACCTCTTAAACCCCTTAAACCTCTCAAACCTGAAACCCTCTCTCCTCTTCCAGCCGGACTGCAAAATTACATATTTTTTATGGATTTATGGGTTTCCCGAAGGAAAAAATTAAAAAAAACAGCCAATTCGATGATATTCAGCCTTGTTTTTTTGCTTCTTTTTCCGGGTCGCACAATAAACGGGACGATAAATCGTTATTGTTTCTGTATCAAATGTTAAAAATTCTGCCGGCTGGACCAGCCGTAACGATGATGATATTATGAAAATACTGCAATCTTTGAAGAGGGGCGACCGGGTGGCGATAGCCGCTACAGCCCGAAAGATATCCCTGGAGGAACTCCGCCCCGCCGTAGCGCTGTTCCAGTCGTGGGGACTGGAGGTTGAGGTGCCTCCTGAAACCTGCTGCGAGGACCGCCAGTTTGCGGGAACCGACCTGCAGCGGGCTCAGGCTTTCCAGCGTCTGCTGGACAATCCCGAGATCCGGGCGGTTTTCTGTGCGCGCGGGGGCTATGGTACGGTCCGTATGGTGGACCTTGTAGATTGGAGTTCCCTGCTGCGCGACCCGAAATGGGTTATCGGCTACAGCGATGTTACGGTGCTTCACAGCCATATTCAGCGTCTCTACGGTATGGAGACACTTCACGCTACCATGCCGGTCAATATCCGGAGCGACAGGCATACTCCTGCTGTTGACACCCTTTATTCCGCTCTTTTCTGCGGAGGAATGGCCGTTCAGGGACAGAGCGGGACCTTCCGCCAGGGGGAAACCGTGGCTCCCGTGGTGGGGGGAAATCTGAGTATCCTGTACAGCCTTATGGGGTCTCCTTCCGAAATCGACACGGACGGAAAAATCCTGTTCATCGAGGACCTGGACGAGTACCTCTATCATATCGACCGTATGATGCAGAACCTGAAGCGCTCGGGGAAACTCTCACACCTCAAAGGACTGATAGTGGGTGCGTTGAGCAATATGCACGACAACACCGTTCCTTTCGGAAAGACGGCGGAAGAGATTGTGTGGGAGGCAGTCCGGGAGTACAGTTATCCCGTGGTGATGAATGCCCCGTTCGGTCATATCGGAGACCTGAATCAGGCGCTTCCGCTGGGCGTTCCGCTCGCTCTGGAGGTGCGAGGCGACGGGCATTATTTCATAAAAAATATATCATATTGAAAAAAAGTTGTATCTTTGCACCGCGAAAAGGACCTCGGTCCGGTAAAAAAAGGCAGAAAACATGATGCTGGTATATGTTCCTGAAATCACCAACCGCCTGGGCTACACTTTGAGTGTGGTGTTCCGCTATCTTCTGCATACCGATTATGAGATTACGACCGACAGGGAGTGTTATCTGCGATACGCGGGACCCAGGCTCCATTACGCTCCGGAACCTATAGATGACAGTTGCTATGTGCAGTCCGTAAGACTGCTTTTCGAGACCGTGCTGGAGGAACAGGAACTGCATTGCTTCCAGTCCGGAGATACGCCTGCGATCTATCCCGTCTATAACGAGCACAACCTTCTGGATTTCGACGTGTTTGCTGCTGTGTTCTATATGGTCTCGCGCTACGAGGAGTATCTCCCCCACCACGACGACGAACACGGGCGTTTTCTCACCTCCGAGAGTCTGGCTTACCGTATGGGCTTCCTGCATAAAGCCGTGGTGGACCGGTGGGCACTCATGCTCAGGGATGCCCTTCTGAGGGTATATCCGTCCCTGCATTTCGGTTCCCGCGTCTATGAGTTTGAACAGACCGTGGATATCGACGCGGCATGGTGCTACAGATATAAAGGACTCTTCCGTACCGTTACAGGATTTCTCCGCGATGCGCTCTACCGCCGTGATATCGAGGAAGCTAAGCGCCGTATCAGGGTTATCCGGGGCAGAGAGCAGGACCCGTTCGATACCTTTGATTTCATCATCGAGCAGTCCCGCCTGAACCGGAACAGGCATCTGATATTCTTCGTCCTCATCGGGGACTACAGCCTTCACGACAAGCCCGCCAACTATCACAGCGAGCCTTTCCGCGAACTCCTCAAGCATCTCGCCGACCACGCCAAACTGGGGCTGCATCCTACCTACAGCACGCTCGAAGAACCGGGCCGCGTGGATATCGAATCCAGACGGCTTTCCGGGGTAGTCCACCGCGAGGTGAAACGCAGCCGCTTTCATTTCCTCCGTATGCAGCTCCCCTATTCCTACACCAACCTCGTGCGCTGCAACATCCTGAACGACTATTCCATGGGGTTCGCCGACACTTCCGGCTTCCGGGCCGGCACCTGCACGCCCTACCCTTTCTACGACCTCACGCACGACTGCGAAACCCTCCTGATGGTGCATCCTTTCTGCACTATGGACACCACCATGAACATCCACCAGAAACTCACCCCACAGCAGGCCTGGGATGAATATAAAATCCTGATCGATGAGGTGCGCTCCGTGGGAGGAACCTTCTGCGCCATCTGGCACAATCAGAATCTCTGCGACCTCTACGGCTGGAAAGGCTGGCGGGAACTCTACCAGAAAATACTCGCCTACGCTGCGGATTCCCCGCACCCCGCCCGCTGATACATTCTTTCAATGAACCCTCTGAAACCTGAAACCCTCTGAAACCTCCTCAAACTCTTTTTCACTCTTTGACTCTTTGACCCTTTGCCCCTTTGACCCCTCAACCTCCTGAAATCCGAAAAAAGACCATGATAAACTATAAGGAAAAACTGCACGACATAAAAGCCTTCGTATTCGATTTCGACGGCGTGATGACCGACGGAAGCGTGTTCGTATATGCTGACGGACAGACCGTCAGGGCTGGCAACATCAAGGACGGATACGCCATACAGTATGCCGTAAAGAAGGGCTACATCGTAGCCCTCATCTCCGGCGCGACCTCTCTCAGCATCACCAACCGGATGCAGTCGCTCGGGGTTACCCAGATATATACCGGCTGTCCCGACAAACTGGCGACTTTCCGGGAGTTCCTCATACAGAACAACCTCAATCCCCGCGAAGTGCTTGCCATGGGGGACGATATCCCCGATTATTTCCTCCTCAGGTCCGCCGGGGTCGCAGTCTGCCCCGCTGATGCTGCCGAAGAAATCAAATCCATTGCGGATTATATCTCCATCTTCCCCGGAGGGAAGGGTTGCGTACGCGACATCATCGAACAGGTACTGAGGCTCCATGGAAACTGGTTCATCCCTCCTTCGGGAGACGATTCCCCCAAGAACCCGGACGCCCTGAACTGGTAGTTCCTCCCGAAAACCTCCTGAAACCATGAAACCTAAAACCTCCTTAAACCCCTTAAACTCCTCAAACCTCTCAACCCCCCTCAACCCCTTAAACTCTTTTTGACTCTTTGACCCTTTGACTCCTCAAACTTGAAACTTTGACCTTGAAACCATGAAAAAATTCCTCCTCATACTCTCCATAGCGGCTGCCCTCTCGGCCTCTGCTCCCCGCCTGCAGGCTCAGAGCTACGCCCCTGATGACACCGTGTCGGAATATATGAACAAGGGCACTATCTACGCCAATATGTTCGTAGGACGCAAGACCTCCAGCGGGGAAATCTTCTCGCAGGACCTCTACACGGCCGCCCACTGGAAGATCAAGCTCGGCACCATCGTACTCGTCACCTGTCCCGAAACCGGACTGCAGGTGCTGGTCAAGGTAAACGACCGCTGTCCCAAGCGGGGGGTGATTGACCTCACCCGCAAGGCGGCCCACAGCATCGGCATCAAAGGTTGCCGAAGGGTCGTCGTGAGGGTGCTCCCCGACCGCTACCGCTACTACTGGGAACATCAGGACCTCCTCCGCGGTACGCGTGAGTTCGACAACATGCTCAGCGCGCTCTATACCCCCGTGGAGGTGCAGCCCACAACCAAGGGGACCGTAACCACGACCGAGAAAGCCCCGCGCCGCGACAACGATGAGGTGGTGCAGCTCGCCTCCAAATCGGCTGCCGCTCCCAATAAGACCCAGGTAAAGAAAAACTACCGCCCCGCTCCCGCCTCAGAAACTCCCTGCTACGACCTCGACCTCACCACGGTAGCTACCCGCCAGGAGGCGCTCGCCGAAATCGACAAACTCCCGCCCGCCTTCCAGAGCAAGACCGTCATCATCCCCGCCCAGGGGGAAGCCCGCATGAAAATCAGGCTCCACCTCGCCCTCCCACAGCAGCAGGTCTATGACATCCAGTCCCAGCTCCGCCCCCTCTTCCCCAACAGCACCCTCCGCAAGGTCATCACGGAATAACCTACACATACAGAAAAACAGAAAATCACATATACCATAATGGAAAACAGACCCTTTATATCCGGCATACAGCAGATCGGCGTAGGAACCGCCGATTTCAACGCTTCATGGAAGTGGTACCGGGAAATGTTCCAGATAGATGTCCGCATTCTCGAAGACGATACCGTAGCGGAACGGATGCTGCCCTACACGGGGGGCGTACCCCAGAAACGCCACGCCTGCATTGCCGTGAACATGCAGGGGGGCGGAGGATTTGAAATCTGGCAGTATTCCCAGCGCACACCCCAGCCCTGTCCCTTCCCCGTGGCTGCCGGCGATCTCGGAGTGTTCGCCGCTAAGCTCAAAAGCCGCGATGCGGCCCGCTTCCGTCAGGAACTTTTAGAGAAATACCCCCATATCGGACCGCTCACCGCCATGCCTGACGGCACGCCCGCCTTCTTTCTCGAAGACCCGTGGGGCAACTGGTTTCAGGTGGTGGAGGACTCCTCCATCTTCCTTGAACGCCACCAGCGCTCCGGGGGCATCGTGGGAGCCATGATAGGCGTTACGGATATCAACCGCTCGCTGGAGGTCTATCGCGACCTGCTCGGCTACGATAAGGTTATCTATGACAAGACCGGCACCTTTGAGGACCTGGCCTTTATGAGAGAAGGTTCGGGGAACTTCCGCCGGATGCTTCTCGCCCGCAGCAGCAGCCCGCAGGGGGCCTTTGCTCCGCTCTACGGCTCCAGCCGCATCGAACTCGTCCAGCCGCTCGACCGCACCCCGCGCCGCATCTACGAGGGCCGCTTCTGGGGTGACCCGGGCTTCATCCAGATATGCTTCGACGTGACGCATCTGCGGCTCATGGAGACGCTGTGCAACGAAAAGGGGTATCCCTTTACGGTAGATAGCTGCAAGGACGACGGGCATTTCGACATGGGTGAGGCCTCCGGCCATTTTGTATATATCGAAGACCCGGACGGCACGCTCATCGAACTGGTCGAGGCTCACAAGATCACGCTCCTCAAACGGCCGCATATCTACATCAATATGCTCACCCGCAACCGCACCCGGCCGCTCCCGCGGATCTTCTTCCGCCTGATGGGGCTCAACCGGGTAAAATAGCCTATACAGCCCTGCGGGAGAGACCGATTTTTTCAAAATCTCTTCCCGCATGTAATACAGGCTTTTGTATATGGTAACTCCCTGCTATCTTCTTTCTATCTTCTTTTTATCTTTTTTCCATCTCTTATTCTAAGGAAAGGAGATAAAAAGAAGTTAATATGGAGATAAAAAGAAGATAGAAGGGAGTTACCACAGTGCGGAGCCCCCAGTGGTGGCGCAGCTTCAGCGCCCGCGCGCAGGCTCAAGCCTAAGAAACAAGCCCGGAGGTAGGATTTTTATTACGCTGTTTTCCGCGGGGGCTGGCGTGGGACGGATATGCCATATATGCGCTGTCCTCCGTATGGCGGCGGGCCCGGGGGGGTGTCTGTTTTCCAAAGAAAATTAAAAAAAAAGTGTGACATTTCCGACCGTTGTGCGTAATATATGAAAAGGAGACCTCAGATGCTCCTGCAGTGAACCGATGAATGCCAAGAAATTCCAACAGACGGTGGTTCCGATGAAACCTGCGATGCTGCGCGAGGCGGAGCGTCTGCTGCACAGCTGTGCGGAGGCGGAGGACGCGGTGCAGGATGTGTTTGAGGTGCTGTGGCGCAACAGGGTACGCATCCGTGAGAAGGACAATCCGGAGGGGCTGTGCATTAGGGCTGTAAAGAACCGGTGTCTGGAACTGCTCCGGCAGAAGACGTATGAAGACCTACAGGAATGGATGCTGGTAGATGACGGGACGGTTCAGGAGGCGGTAGAGATCCGCGAAAGCCAGTGGGCGATGCTGAACGAGGCGATTGCGGCGCTCCCCCAGCGGCAGCGAATGCTGGTGCAGAAGAAATATCTCGAAGGCAAGAGCATCAGAGAGATCAGCGGGGAGACAGGCCTTTCGCAGACCAACATCACGACGATACTCTCGCGCGCGAGCCGGCATCTTAAACGGAACCTCAATCTGGAGAAATATCCCCGATTCCGCAAGCTGAAGAACGGCCGGCAGTAAAACGGTAACATAACGGAAAGGAAATGGGTTATCTGCTGCAATATCTGAAGAAGGATCCCCGCTATGAGGAATCGCTGAACGCCTGTATGAACTGCGGGATGTGTACGGCGATATGCCCTGCTGCGGAGTTTTATGACTATGACCCGCGCAGGATATGCGACGTGGTGCAGCGCGGCGAGGAGGAGGAGCTGGAACAGCTTCTGAAAGGAGACGAAATCTGGTATTGCGGGCAGTGTATGTCGTGCAAGACCCGCTGTCCGCGGGGCAACGCGCCGGGAGAACTGGTGAACGTGCTCAGGAAGGCATCCCAGGAACTGGGCTACAGTGAAGAGAGCCGTCTGGGACGGCAGCAGAAAGGGCTGAGGCGCGAGATACTTGAGGGAATATTGGAGACAGGGTATTGCGTATATCCAGACCGTGTAGATCCTGCAGCGCATCCCGAGCAGGGACCCGTGTGGAAATGGTACAGAGACCATATCGGCGAGGTGGCTCCCCGGTTCGGGGCAAATTATCACGGGAGCGGTCCCGGGGCACTCAGAGATATTCCGGAAGCGGACCTGAAGGAGGTGCGCCGGATCTTTGAAGTGACAGAAGGAGGTGAAGCGGTCAGCGCGGAGCAGTCAGAAGGCAGGAAGGAAACGAAAACGGATTAAGATATGGATTTCGGATTTGGGATTCCCGCGACGCGGGTGATGGATTATGATGCGGCAAGCAGGAAAAGATATGAGCAGGTGCTGGAGAAAGTACCCTCAGCCAGTCTCTGTATCGGCTGCGGGGGCTGTACAGCCACATGCCCTGCGGCGGAACTTTCGGATTACAATCCCAGGAGGGTTCATCTGCTACTTTCGCGGGGCGATGCACCCGAAGCTTCCGCGATGCTCAGGAAATGTATGCTGTGCGGAAAATGTATGCTCGTGTGTCCCCGAGGGGTAAATACACGCGGACTGATGATCAGTATGCGGAAAAGTGTAATGGAAAAGAGGGATCATCGTGAATTGCCCGATGAGACAGTTACCGTCCGCAGAGTGCAGTTTCCGGAATATGAATTACAAAACAGGGAAGTATGCTGACGGGAGATTGGTTTGTAGTCCCCTTTTGTGTGGGTACAGGACTGATGGCGGTCGGTCTGGTGTGGAAATACATACGGTGGATCCGTTCATTTGACCGTCGTCAGCATCTTTCGGTAAGGAGAAATATCCTTTCCTGGAAATTCCTGCCCGTATTGTGGGAGTCGTTCCGTGAAGGACTGCTTCATATCCGTATTTCCAGAAAGAACCTGCTCCTCGGCTATATGCACCGGAGTCTTGCCTTCGGGTGGTTTCTGCTGATAGTGGTGGGGGCCTTCCAGGCTTTCCATGCATACGGAGGGTCTCATCCGTTCCACTATGCCATATTCTATAATTACTATGAACCGAGAACCCTGGAGCCCGGAGCACAGAGCGCGGTGATAGCAAACCTCATGGACGGACTCCTGCTGTATGTTTTTACAGGGCTGTTCCTTGCCGTGTTCAAGAGGATATGGTCGCGTCCCCTGGGGATGAAGCGGACCACGAAACACAGTCTGATAGACCGAATAACGAAAGCCTCGCTCTGGATGATATTTCCCATGCGCCTGCTGGCAGAGAGCGTTACCTGCGCACGTTTCGGAAACGGCGGTTTTCTGGTGAGATGGGTGGCAGGCGGTATCCGTACGATAGCTTGGAACGGCGGTCCCCAATGGAACACTGCAGTCCTCGGCGGGGTGGAATACGGCTGCTGGCTTGGGTATTCACTCTGCGTAGGTATATTCCTGACCCTTATGCCCTTTACCCGGTATATGCACATATTTACGGAAGTGATACTCATATATTTCCGGACCCTGGGCGTGAAGGAAGGGGAACGGATGACCGGTTATACGATGATGGAACTCAGTGCCTGCTCCCGCTGCGGTATATGTATAGACAACTGTCCCATCAACAAAGAACTGCAGATAACCGATACGCAGGGCGTGTATCTCCTCAAGGCACTCAGAAATAAGGAAATCTTCCGGAGTGCAAGTGAGATTTCGGAGCATTGTATGATGTGCAACCGGTGTATGGAAGACTGCCCCGTCAATATAGACCTTGAGAAGATACGCCATCAGGTACGTGTAGAAGACAAACGGGGAATAGATACCTCCGGAAATTACGGATATATTCAGAACATACGGCCATTCAATGCAGAAGGCAGGGTAGCATTCTTTGGAGGTTGTATGTCGAAACTCACCCCGGGAATAGTGGAATCCATGCTCCGGATCTTTGAAGCAGCAGGAGTGCCCTACTGGTATATGGACAAATCGCAGAATGTATGCTGCGGGCGTCCGCTCTATCAGCAGGGGCTTGTGCGTCAGGCCATGGATTTGAGAAACAAGAACGCTGCCATGATATCACAGTCGGGAGCCGTACTGCTTGTAACCTCATGCCCGATATGCTACCAGTCGTTCACAAAGGAATATAATCTCTCCATACCGGTCATGCACCACACGGAATATATACACAGACTCATCCAGCAGGGCAGACTCCGACCCGAGTATGAAGAGACCCTCCGGGTAGCATACCACGACCCGTGTGAACTGGGCAGGGGGTGCGGGATCTATGATGCCCCGCGGGAGGTGCTCGGCAGCGTAGCCACCCTGTGCGCTACAGCTTCCGAACGCGAGAAAAGCCTTTGCTGCGGGTTCAACCTTGGAAATACCGTAGCTACCACAGATCAGCAGGGGCTTATACGTGATGCCGCCTATCGCAATCTTGCGGAGGTGAGACCGGACGTGATAGCGACCGCCTGCCCTATGTGCAAGAAAGCCTTCATGCATGGTCCACAGGGCCTCCCTGTGAAGGATGTGGCTGAACTGGTCTGCGATGCTCTCAATGTACAAAAAAGAAACACATTATGAAAGGTAATGATTGCGGGCCGGTGCGCGGCCGTTACTGGAACCAGTATCAGAAGGAAATTGCTGACGACCATTATTTCTATGAGCGCAGCTGCATCAGGCAGACGTTCTTCCCCGGGTCGGAAAACGCCCTGCTGTCGATACTGAAGGATGACCTGCATAAGGACATCTGTGATGATATGCACCAGCATACCTGCACGGGTATAGGCTACCACAGCAGCGTGGTGTCCCTTGATACGACCATGACCATTGTGGCGCGGCTCTTCTCGCTCATGACCGAAAACGGATACGAGAACTATGTCCCCTCCTGCGTTACCTCATTCGGGATATTTACCGAGGTTCTTGATAAATGGAGCCGGAATCCGGAACTCCTCGCCAAGGCACGCGAATATCTGTGGACCGCCACCCGGAGGGAGTTCCAGATTCCAAAGAATATCGTACATGCTTCGGACCTTATATATAAGTTCCGTTTTGACCTGAAGCCGCTGATGAGATACCGGCTTGTGAACCGCTATACGGGACGGCCGCTGCGAGTGGTGGAGCATACGGGATGTCATTATGCCAAGATTTTTCCGCAGCACGGGGTGGGAAAAGCCGAGTTCCCGTATGTGCTTGCAGGGATGATAGAGGCCTGGGGCGGGGAGGTTATAGACTACCCGGAACGCCGCCATTGCTGCGGGTTCGGGTTCCGTCAGTATCTGGTAAAGGAAAACCGGGGCTATTCGGTAGCGAATACCCGCAAGAAACTGCAATCTATGGAGCCCTACGAGCCGGATTTTATCCTTACCAACTGTCCGGGCTGCAGTATGTTCCTCGACAAATGGCAATATACCATCGCTGAAATGGAACACAAGACTTACGATACTGAGGGGTACGGCATCCCTGTGCTGACCTACGAGGAACTTGCGGGGCTGCTCCTCGGGCGTGACCCCTGGGGACTGGGTCTCCAGCTTCATCAGGTGCAGTGCGACCGGCTGCTGGACAAAATCGGTGTGGCTTATAGCAAAGATGATAAATACAAGGGGATTTCGGGCAGAAGACTGCCCTATCCTGAAAAACCAAGTTTTCTGAAAGTATGAAGCAGATAGCCGTTATAGGTGCGGGCCCTTCGGGGCTGGAGGCCGCCTCGGTCCTTGCAGGGGCCGGATGGGAGGTCTGGGTGTATGAATCCGCCCCGGAACCTTTGAAGAACATTACCGACAAGGCCCTGTTGTTTCCTGATTTTGTTTCCGCGGATGCTGTAGCGGAGGAACTCGGCAGAAAACTCCGGAATCCCCGTATCACGCTCTGTGCGGGGAAGAAGGTGTCCCTTGTCCCGCCCGAAGCTCCGGGGGGGCTCTGGAGCGTGGAAGGACGGAGTTTTGACTGTGTGCTTCTCGCTACGGGCTATCAGACTTTTGATGCCGGAAGGAAGGAGGAACTGGGGTACGGTATCTATCCGGGGGTGATCACCTCTCTTGAGATGGAGGACATGCTTCGCAGGCGTGAGGTTCTCAATATCATGAAGGAGCCCCCCTCAAGGGTCGCCTTTCTCCAGTGTGTGGGGTCCCGCGATGAAAAGACGGGCAATCTCTACTGTTCCAAGGTCTGCTGCATCACTGCCGTGAAACAGGCCATTGAGGTGAAGCGTCTTTCTCCCGATACCGAGGTCGTGGTCTTCTATATGGATCTGAGGCTCTGGGGCGAGGGGTTCGAGGAACTCTACCGCTCTGCCCAGCAGGATTACGGCGTGAGGTTTATCCGGGGCAGGATATCAGAGGCTGCCCGGACTTTCGACAACCGTATTGCGGTCAAGGCGGAAGATACGCTCCTGTGCCGTCCTATGAAGATGTCGGCTGACCTGCTTGTGCTTATGGTGGGTATGGAGCCCTCTGCGGGCACGAGGGAACTGGGCCGCCTGTGCGGGGTCTGCGGAAACTATGGTTTCATCCGTTCTGCGGACAGCAGGCTGGACGACAACCGGACCTGCAGGCAGGGCCTGTTTGTGGCGGGCAGCTGCAAGCGCCCTATGTCTCTACCTGAAGCGCTGGCTGACGGAAGGTGTGCTGCGCTCGAAATAATCAATCAATTCGCATAATTCTTAATTCTAATTATCATGAAGGATATTTTTGCACGTATCAAAGAATCAACGGGAGGGCCGCTGGGTCAGTATCAGAAGTATGCTGACGGCTATTTCTATTTCCCCAAGCTGGAAGGGGAACTGGGCCCTGAAATGGTTTTCAACGGAAAAAAGGTACTGAACTGGAGCCTGAACAATTATCTCGGTCTTGCAAACAACCCGGAGGTGAGGGCTGCCGACGAGGAGGGGGCCCGCCGGTGGGGTCTCGGGGCTCCGATGGGGGCGCGTATGATGTCGGGCAACAGCGACCTGCACGAGGAGGTGGAGGCTATGCTCTGTGAATATACCCACAAGAAGTACGGCTATCTGCTGAATTTCGGCTATCAGGGACAGATCAGCATTCTTGATACGCTGGTTACCCTGCGCGACGTTATCGTGTATGACAGCGAGGCTCATGCCTGCCTGATAGACGGTTTCCGCGTGACGGGGGCCAAGCGTTTCCGTTATGCCCACAACGATATCGAGTCGCTCCGCAAACAGCTGAAACAGGCTACCGAACTGGCTGAGAAGCAAGGGGGCGGTGTATTGGTGGCTACGGAAGGTGTGTATGGCATGGAAGGGGATCTGGGTGCGCTGGATCAGATCTGCGCCCTGAAGAAGGAGTTTGATTTCCGTATCCTGATTGATGATGCTCACGGTATGGGGGTGATGGGACCCGAGGGGCGCGGCACCCACACCCATTTCAAATGTGAGGATGATATTGACCTGTATTTCTGTGCTTTCGCCAAAACTATGGCCATCATAGGCGGTTTTATCGGCTGCAACGATCCTGACATCATCATGTATCTTCGTATGAATATGCGCAGCCAGATTTATGCAAAGAGTCTCCCGATGCCTATCGTCTGGGGTATCAAACGCCGTCTGGAAATCATCAGAGAGCATCCTGAGTATCATCAGCGTCTGTGGGATGTTGCGCTTCATCTCCAGCATTCGCTCCAGCAGGAGGGTTTCAACACGGGTGTCACGGCTTCCCCTATCACGCCGGTGTTCTTCCCGGGCGACATCAATCAGGGCTGCAACGTGGTGGTAGATCTGCGTGAGAACTATGGTATCTTCTGCAGCATTGTGGTATATCCGGTAGTTCCCAAGGGACAGATTATGCTGAGAATCATTCCTACTGCCGTCCACACCATGGAACATGCTGACCGTACCATTGAGGTGTTCAAGCAGGTGAAGAAACGTCTGGATGCCGGTGAATACAATAAACCCATGCCGGACATGCACATTATCAGAAAATGATTGTTGCGGATGAAATATAGTATAGTATGCAGCCATTGTGGCAGGGTTATCGGGGATTTCGCTGCGTGGTTTGACCAGGGACAGCAGTGCACCTGCGGGTCTAAGCGGGTGGAGATCATCTATCCGGAGTTTGACTATGAACGTCTGAAAGCCCCTCAGGACCCAACGGCGGACAGCAGTTCTCAGTTTGCCTTATATTTTGACTGTCTGCCGCTTGAAAGCCGTGAGAATATCGTTTCCATGGGGGAAGGTACCGTTCCCATCGAACGATGGCCTCACCTTGAAGAAAAGGCGGCCCGGAATGGGGTCCGCTGTGAGGTGTATGTCTGCCGTCATGATCTGAACGGCGGAACGGGCACTTTCAAGGATATCGGGGCTTCCCTTGCGGCTTCCGTACTGAAGGAACACCATATTCAGGACTATTGTCTGGCTTCCACGGGAAATGCAGCTGTAGCTTTTGCCGCATATCTCCGGAAGGCGGGAATCCGGTTTACCCATTTCGCTCCCGGTTATACCGATGAGGAGACCCTTGAGGCTGTGCGCCGGACAGGACAGCATCTGGTGGTCTCTCAGGGGGATTATGGAGCCGCTAAACGGGAGGCGGAGGAGTTCAGCAGACGGGAGCATGTCCTGATAAGCGGCGGGAATATCGACCCGCTCCGCATCGAGTCCAAGCGCACGCTGGTTTTTGAGTGCCTGCGTCAGATGAAGGATATCCCTTCGGTCTATATCCAGGCGGTTGCGGGCGGTACGGGCGTGCTGGCCTTCGATAAAGGCATAAGAGAATTGAAGTCCGCAGGTTATCGTGTGGAAAATCCCCGCATGATTCTGGTGCAGCAGGACGAGTGCGACCCTATGGTCCGCGCCTGGGAACGGGCCCGGGAAAACGGCTTCCCCGATGGCTGGACACGGGATTATGCCCCACGGGAGAATGTCCATACCCGGATACATATCCTTACTGCCGCGAATCCGGGAAACTATCCGCTGCTGGCCCCCATCGTGCGTCAGTCCGGCGGATGTTTCCTCCGGGTGGAAGAACGTAATCTTCCGGCGTTTGGCCGGGATATGATGAACCACCGTAACCTGTTGATGGGTCCCGCTTCCATGGTATGCTATTCCGGCTTCTGCAAGGCTCTTGAAAACGGCCTTATCCATAACGGCGACAAGGTCCTGCTCAATACCGGTGAGGGCTGTATGCGGGCTTTCTGGTTCCGTAATGAAGTGCAGAAGTTTTAAGTTCCAAGTTCCAAAGTTCCAAGTTCCAAAGTTCCTCTTAAACTCCTTAAACTACTTAACTCCTTAAACTCTTTTTGACTCTTTGACTTTTTGTCTTTTTGACTCTTTGACCCTTTGACTCTTTGACCCTTTGACTCCTTAAACCTTCAACCTTCACCCTTAAACCTTCATTAAATGCAAAGATATTTTTTGAATAAAGTTGTCTGGATTACGGGGGCCTCTTCCGGTATCGGTGAGGCTGTTGCCTATAGCCTTGCCGCTCAGGGGGCAAGGCTTATCCTTACCTCCTCCTCAGAGGAAAAGCTTCTTCGGGTGGCTGACCGCTGCAGGGAGCATCCCTGCAAGGTGCATATCCTGTGCTGCGATCTGAGTCTTACTCCCCGGCTCCCTGATCTGGTGGAGCGGGCCTGGAGGATCTATGGCTGCGTGGATATCCTTTTCAACAACGCAGGTATCAGCCAGAGGGGTTCGGTTATCGATACCCGGATGGAGGTCCTCCGGAAGGTCATGGAGCTGGATTTCTTCGCTCCCGTGGAACTTACACGGGCCATTCTTCCGCTGATGATCCGCAGCGGGGGCGGCCAGCTGGTTACTACCACCAGCATCGCCGGCCGCTTCGGCTTCCCGCTCCGGGGCGGCTATTCGGCGGCAAAACATGCGCTGTACGGCTTCTTCGAGACTGTGGAGGCGGAATACCATGGTCAGGGTATCCGGGTTACGATGGTATGCCCGGGAAGGGTAAACACCGCTATATCCATGAATGCACTGGAGTCTGACGGTTCGCGTCACGGACTGATGGACCCGGGCCAGGCTCAGGGTATCTCCTCCGAAAAGGCGGCCCGCATAATCCTCCGGGCGGTCAGCCGCCGGAAGCGCGAAGTGCTGGTGGGCGGCCGGGAACTCCTCATGGTCCCCCTCAAACGGCTCTGTCCCTCCCTCTGCGCCCGCCTGGCCCGCAAGGTCTCCCAGGTATAGGATTCCTGTTCCACGCAGAAATCACAGAATTAAAGGAATTAATTCCTCGCAACTCGTGATTTTTTTTGAACCGAAGGTCAGCGACCGGAGTGGAGCTAACACGAATCTCACGAATATTTATTTTTTCGCGCGGCTCCGCCCATTCGTGCAATTCGTGAGATTCGTGTTCTATTAATCTTCGCGGCTCCGCCCATTCGTGCTATTCGTGCAATTCGTGTTCTTATAATTAATTCTTCGTGGCTCCGCCCATTCGTGCAATTCGTGCAATTCGTGTTCTTTAATTAATTCCTCGCGACTCCAAGGTTCACACCCCAACTCCCCTCACCCCACCTTTCCTCTCTTTCCTCTCTTTCCCTCTCTTCCCCCCTCTTTCCCCCTCTTAAACCCCTTAAACTCTTTGACTCTTTGACTCTTTGACCCTTTCTTATCTGCGAAAAAAAATGAAAATCACCAGTCACCAGTCACCCTAATACCCTGACATAAAGTAATTTACGTCTAACGGCTCGCAAATTACCACGTTAGAATCGGGCTTAAACTCGTAAACGAGGGGCATTTTGCCCCTTTCTACCTCTTTGCGGTAGATAAGTGTTACATCATCGGGGAAAAAAAGTCGGAAATTCGGAAGCCACGAAAGCAAAACGATATAAACAGGCTTCTTCGGTTTGAAAAACGGGTCGCGGAGAACCTTCAGTTCTCCAGCGTTCACAAGAATAGCATTTGTGTAAGGCGTGAACGCCTCCAGCGTTGCGCCATTAATCTGCCTGTAGGCATAGAGGGAATATTTCGGGTAAGGGTGTTCTGTCTTCATAGTCTTTTCTTTTTCCAAGCCTTATATTCAGTAAGGAATTTCTTTTGCGAGAAGCAAGGGCAAGCCTTGCGCGCAAATTCATTATGACAACGAATTTCGCAGTCGGGAATGTTGTATTTTTTCTGCAACAGGGCGCAGAGATGATAAAGCGCCTCTTTCTGGCTTTCGGTGCGCGTATCCTCTGGGATACCTTCGGAGTTCAGCCCGCCCACATAGCAGACCCCGATAGAGGTAGCGTTAAGCCCTTTGCAGTGCGCCCCGGGCAGACGCTCCTCACGCCCTTCAAGCGTGCGCCCTTCAAGGTCGATAAGGTAATGATAGCCAATAGTAGAAAAACCGCGGGCGATGTGCCAGCGGGTCACGTCCTCAACGGAAACCGGCTGACCCTCACGGGTAGCCGTACAATGCAAAATAATTCTCTTAATTGTTCTCATAATCTGCTAAAATAAAACAAAGGCGCACAGTAGAAGCGCGCCTTTGCAGTCAGAAAAACGTTCCCGTAAGCCGAGCGAAAAGACTGCTTGCAGACTCTTCCGAGGCGAGGAAACGTCTCTTGAAAAGAAACCCTTCCTCAAAAGATGCCCATAGCGCGAGCCGACGTTGCGCCCAATGCTCCAGCCAGCGCGGAAAGCACAGCGATTATTACTTTTATTATCTTTTGCCATTCTTCGGGTTCGATGTTTTGTTTTGACATAATAGTTTGTTTTTTGTCGGATTAAGAAGCGGAGCGGGGGTTTCCCCGCTCGCCCCCTTATTAATCAGGCTGAATAGTACCGAGGTACTGGGTTGCACCGATCTTGCGGCCCTCTGGGCTTTCGCTCCAGCCGTAACCCTCAAGGTCCTTACCCATCCAAGAGGTAGGAATGGTGATAGAAACCTCACTTTCGCTTCGGGTCACGTTCGCGTCACGGTAAACCATAACGTACTCGTTGTAGGTAGGACAGAAGACCACGATATTCACGAAGTCGAGCGCAGTACCCTCTCCCAGTGCATCGTCCCACGAGAAATTCAGCGTGGTGGTAGTGTTATCCTCATACACCAGACCCTTGATAGGCTCGTAGTTGCCCGCGGACAGCTGGACCTTTGGGTAGTCCATAACGGCAGTCCATTCGCCCGTAGTGGGGTCTTGCTGGGCTGGCTTCACAGCCTGCCAGTTGAGACGCGTACCGGCGTTGTAGGGGGTTTCCTGACCCCTGCGAGCCTTAACCATGGAATTTTTGAACAGACGTTCAAAAAGCCCACAGAAATGCGACAGGCATTTGAACTTTGCGCGCACCTTCTGCTGTGGAACGGTGTTGCTTGAATTGTGGGTAATGCTCTGGTGGATGTAGAACTGACCCTTCATCTTGCGCCCGGTCACGGCGCCCAGTTTACCCTGATAAGAACCGAAATGACCATTGTTGATTTTTGCCATAGTTTTTTGATTTTGGTTGTTTTTGGTGATACTCGTGCGTTTTCTCATCAAACGTTTCCGTAAGCCGAGCGCAGAGGCAAAACGCGTTTTTGACTATGCCGAGGCGGGGAAACGTCATCTTTTCAGATAAACACGGTGCAAAATTAACAAAAATTAACAACATGACCAAATTTTTTTGCACTTTCGTGCATTTTTCGCATTTCAAGGCTCCTTTGGACCCGCGAGCGGGTCGAAATCCTCGACGCATTTCCGTATCATTTTGGTCAAAGTAGGGGAATATTTGCGCAAAGTGGGCCTCCAGCCCAGCGCAAGAATAGCATCCCTGTAACGCGCGTTCTCCAGAACAGCGCGATTAATCATCTTCGCAGCGTAAATGGGACTCAGCCAGGGATAGTACCAGCGCGCCAGTTCTCTTTTTGAGGTTTTCCTGTTCATAGTTATTTTCGGTTTATTTTCGTTCAGGTGGGTTCTATAAATTCATTTCTTGCGATTTTGAATGGATTGCCGGACAGATTGCTGTGCGGAGCGAGGGCGCATAGCGGGCTATGCAACCGAGTGACAAGCAGTAAGATGCTGGCAAGGCTTCAAAATCGTTGAAAAGACTCATATTTCCTTTATTGTTTCTTTTAATTGTCCGTCGGTGAATTTATAGAACCCACCTTCAGTATTCGGGCGGTATTAATACCCCCGGTAAGAAGCCTTAATACCCCCAGTAAAAAGCGGGTAAAAAGGGCTATTTTAGCCCATTTTTGCGCATTTTATGCAACCCACACGCACCCTACTTGCTCCTTACTCGCTCCCTACTATATATATATGATATATAACTTATACGCGTGAAATATAAAAAAGTTTCATTTTTTTTCGGTGACTGGTGACCGGGTGACTGACGTTTTTTCCGCCATTCTTCAAGAATAGGAAATATATATATAATAATAAATGAAAATTTAGCTTTTTATATTCTTTTATATATATAGGCGCAAAAGTGCGCTGAAAAATGTTAGTCACCCAGTCACCAGTCACCAGTCGCGCTGATTTTTTTCTTAAAAAAACTTAAAATATTTTTTCATTTCGTTTTTTCGTGGATTTATGGATTGTACGATATAAATATGGGGGCAATTTTTCTTGAAAAAAAATAATAACGCTGATAAACAAGCATTTGTGGTGACTGGTGACTGGTGACTTTCATTTTGCAGAGAAATATCATACTGTTGAAATCGATTTCACGCTCCCGGAGCGTTTTTTAATCCCCCCCATAATAAGATGAATGGAAGCAGGCCCGCCTGCGCGCTCACTGGAGACTGCGTCCTCGCTGAGGCTTCGGGCGGGCGCGAGGGGGACGCTGAGGGGCGGCTGGACAGGTCAATCAGACCCTGGGCAGGGCGGGCGAAAAGGCGTGAAATGATTTTTTTTGAAAAAAAAGTGAAAAAAAATTGGCTCATTTCAGAATTATCATTATCTTTGCAAGTCAAAACATTGTTTCCACTTCGCCCAAAAAGTGATGTGAAAATCTATGGATTGAATTGAAAATTAGATAGTTGTACGAATATAGCCTATTGATGAATAGATTGTCAAAAATCGGAAAAATAGTGTCAATAACCTTGATACTGCTCGGTTTTGCGCAAAATGGCGGGGCTCAGAACGACCAGCAATTCACGCAATTCATGTTCAACAGGCTTTCATTCAATCCGGCCTACGCTGGAAGTTCAGGATCTATCTGCGCTTCGCTGCTCTACCGCAATCAGTGGCTGGGTCTCTCTCTGGACCCGACCTATACGGGCGCGGAAGCGGGAACCACGCCAACCAACTATCTTTTCTCGTTCGACACCCCCGTGAAACCTTTCCACGGCGGTATAGGATTGAACCTTATGCACGAGACCATAGGTTACCGTACCAATACCTCGCTGGCGTTTGACTATGCTTTCAGAATGTACTGGGGACCGGGCAATCTGGCTGCCGCTATCGAGGTGGACCTGCTGAGCAGCACGCGTTCCGGCTCGCTGTGGGGCAAGGATGACCTCCCGGGTACTCCGGGCGGCACTCCGGGCAGTTCCTCAGACCCTCTGCTGAACGGGGCTGACTCGGCTTCTGACTTCCTGTTCGACCTTTCTACAGGTCTGTATTATCAGGTTCCGGGGCAGTATTATTTCGGCATTTCCGTGAAGAACCTTCTGGGTACTACCAGTACGAAACTGAACTATCAGCTCGCGCGTACATTATATTTAATGGGCGGCTACGATTATACCCTTCCGTTCAATCCCTCCTTCAAGCTGAAGCCCTCCTTCCTGCTGAAGACGGCGAACTTCGCCAACTATCAATGCGACGTGGCCTGTCTGCTGGACTACAGGAATACGCTGTGGGGCGGACTGTCCTACCGTTTCAGGGATGCCGTGGCGCTGTGGGGCGGTGTGAATTTCTGGAAGTTCCAGTTCGGTGCAGCTTACGACTTCACGACTTCGCGCATGGGCGGTTTCAAGCCCGGAAGAAGCTGGGGCTCAGTGGAACTGTATCTCCGCTTCTGTGTGAAGATTGTACGCAATCCTAAGGATCCTACCGTATATCAAAACACCCGTTACACACTTCAATAACAGAAAAAACGAAACCTTTTATAAAGAAACTCGTATAAGTAAAGAAACAGAATCGATAATATCAAAGAAATAATTATATGAAGAAGTTGTTTTTCGTGCTTGCAACAGTGACTCTCCTCTGGAGTTGCGGCTCCTCAGAAAAGGGAGAATTAGTAGGCGTTACAGGTCGTCCGTACTTTGAGGATATTGATCTCAAGGGTATGGTATTTATCAATCAGGGTAACTACAGCATGGGTTCCGGAACCCAGAACGCCACCTACGGTACCGTTCCCCAGCCCCGTACCATGCAGGTTTCATCTTTCTTTATGGATGAAACAGAAGTAACCAACAACGAGTATCGTCAGTTTGTAAACTGGGTGATGGACTCTATCGCCCGCAAGATGCTGGCTGATAACGGTATCGATGGGTTCCTGATTGAAGAAGACGAGTATGGCGAGCCGCTCGACCCGGCTATCCTGAACAAGGAGACCAAGATTCAATGGAATGACCCGGAGGTCCGCGAAGCTTTAGCAAATCTCTATTATGCTGAGAAGGACCGTTTCAACCACCGTATGGCGATTGACGTGTCAAAACTCAACTATGAATATTACTGGATTGACTATACCAAGGCTGCCCAGAAAGAGAACAACACGACGATCCGTGACGAGCACAAGGGTACGATGTTCGCAAGCCGTCCGAAGGGTCTGAACAACCGTTCAAACTTCATCAGAAAGGAAGTGGTGAACGTTTATCCTGATACGCTCTGCTGGGTTCATGACTATACCTATAGTATGAATGAGGATTTCACCCGCAGCTATTTCAGCTCTCCTGCATACGATAACTATCCTGTGGTAGGTGTAAGCTGGATTCAGGCTAAGGCTTTCTGCGTATGGCGTTCCAATTACCTGAACCAGTATCTCGAATCTATCGGCTACGAGAAGATGAACGATTTCCGTCTGCCTACTGAAAGCGAATGGGAATTTGCAGCCCGCGGCGGTATCGCTGGCGAGGTTTATCCCTGGGGCGGTCCTTACGTCCGCAACCCGAACGGATGCTTCCTGGCTAACTATGAACCACTTAAAGGTGCATACGATGATGATGGCGGCGTAAGAACCCTTATGGTGGGCCACTATGCTCCGAATGACTACGGTCTGTATGATATGGCAGGCAACGTAAGTGAGTGGTGTCTCGATGCCTACAGCGAATCCACCTACGATATGGCTAACGCACTTACCCCATACTATAACTATGAGGCTTCCGACAACGATCCTGAAATCATGAAGCGCAAGGTGATCCGCGGCGGTTCCTGGAAAGACCAGAAATACTTTATCCAGGTTCAGACCCGTACCTTCGAGTTCCAGGATACCAGCAAGTCCTATATCGGCTTCCGCTGCGTACAGCCTTACATGGGTCGTGTGAAAGGTGATAACCTCAACACAGCTACAAACATCGTAAAATAACATCTTCTTTGAATAAATAAATCATCAATAAGTAAACACAATTAAAACTTAGGAATTATGAGTAAGTTAGATAACATAGTCCGCAGTAAAGCCTACAAAAACTTTATGTCCAAACTGTACGGATGGGGTGCTGCCGTAGTTATTATCGGCGCATTGTTCAAAATCAATCACTGGCCTGGCGGTACTGTCATGCTGATTATCGGTATGGGTACTGAGACCGTGATCTTCTTCCTCTCCGCATTTGAACCGCCTCACGTAGAGTGGGACTGGAGTCTGGCATATCCTGAACTGGCCGGCATGGCTGATAATGCCGAAGGTGAAAAAACTACCAAAACTCAACTGAGCTCAGATCCTCTAACTGCTCAATTGGATAAGATGCTGGAAGACGCGAAGATAAGTCCGGAACTGATCGACCGTCTGGGAAGCGGAATGCAGAATCTCGCCGATTCAGCCAGCAGTATGAACAATATGGCTACCGCTACCGCTGCAAGCGACAAGTTCGTATCCAATATGGATGCTGCTGCTGATGCAGCCGGTGAACTGGCTGGCGCATATCGCAAGACTGCTGATTACATCAATAACGACACCCACATGTCTGCTGAATATTCAGAGACTCTGAAAGATGCTACCTCCGCAGTATCCAACCTGGCCAACATCTACAAGGAAACCGCTGCTTCTCTCAGTTCCGGCGATAACTCATACGTTGAGGAACTCAAGAAAATGTCTGCTTCCCTGGCTTCAATCAACGCAATGTATGAAATGCAGCTCCAGAATTCAAACAACCAGCTGAATGCTACTCAGGAAGTTCAGGAGCGTATCAATAGCATGATGAACAACTTTGCTGATTCTGCTGAAGGCATCCTCAGATACAAGGAACAGGTGGATGCTCTTACCCGCAAGGTGGCTGAACTCAACAATGTTTACGGCAACATGCTGGCCGCTATGCAAACCCGTATTTAATTATCTGTAATGAAACTTTGTATTCACTAAATTATTAACTAAAAACAGATAAACTATGGGTGCTAGTAACTGTCCGGAAACCCCGAGACAAAAAATGATTCAGATGATGTACCTCGTGTACACCGCCATGCTGGCATTGAACGTTTCTGCCGCCGTTGTGGCAAGTTTCGTTACCGTAGGTGATGCAATGGCGAAATCCAACGAGAACATCGAACTTAAACTTCAAGACTCTTACGCTAACTTTGCAGAAGCAAACAAGAACAATCCTGCCAAGACTCAGGAATGGTACAACAAGGCACTTCAGGTTCAGGAACTCACCAACGGGTTGAAACTGTATATCGACTCTCTCGAAGGCGATTTCCTCTGCGAGGTTCAGAGCGTTGCTGAAATCCATCGTATCAATCCCGAAACGGGCAAATACGAGAAGGACCGCGACATTAAACTTATTGCTGAGGACGGTACGACCCATCTGATTGACAGCGCACTTGTGGCTCTGAGAGAAGGCGGTCTCAGCGTGATCAAGAAAAAGGATGACAACCACGCGGGCGGTAAGTATTTCTTCGGTGTTACCGATAACGCTTCCGGTAAATGCGTGGAACTCAAACAGCGTATTATAGACTACAAGACTGCGCTCCGCCGTATTCTGGGCGAAGATTCGTCAGCCTTGCAGATTGCACTTGATACAGAAAAGGGCGGCTATAACGAAGAGGCAAAGAAGGTGGAGAACTGGGAAGAGATCAACTTCGCAGAGCAGATCCAGATTGCCTATTTCGTGACCCTTTCCCGTATGAAGGCTGAAGCCATGAATGCAGAATTTGATGCTGTGAACATTCTCTACAAGAAAGTTACCCAGGGTAATTTCAGCTTCGACCAGATTGCCGTGATTTCCCGCCCGAAGGCTACCTATATCGTACAGGGCGGCAAATATGAGACGGATATCAACGTGGCGGCTTACGACTCGAAGGCTACTTTCACCGCAGAAATCGGCGGCCGTCAGCTGACGAGTACCGATAGCGGTTCTGTTCATTATGTGGCTGACTGCAGCACTACCGGTCAGAAAACCATCACAGGTACGGTATATGTGAAGACTGAAGAGGGCACCAAGTCCTATCCTTTCAAGGACAGCTATTATGTAGCTGAGCCTATCGCTGTGGCTTCTCTTACCAATATGCAGGTGGTTTATGCCGGTATTGAGAATCCTATCTCAATAGGTGTTCCCGGTACGGACTCCCGCAATATCACCCCTGTCGTGGTGGAAGGAAACGCAAAGATTACTCCCAATCCGCAGGGCAAGGCTGGCGATTATCTGATTATGGCCCAGGCTACCAGCCGCAAGCTCGTAATCCGGATCGACGTCAAGGATGGCAAGGGAACCCGTGCTATGGGTACGCATACCTATAAGGTGAAACCTATCCCGGAACCTACTCTGAATCTGGGTAACTATAAGAAGAATGCCAAGGTGCTGAAGACCGAATTTGAAAGTCTGACGCTCCGTCCTGTACTGGAAGGCTTTGATTTTACCCTGCCTAAGGGTTCGATGAAGATTTCAGAGTTCGAGTTCCAGATACTCGGTGCAGGTAAGGCAGCCACCCACGGAACGGGTAACCGTCTGAGCCCCGATATGGTATCTCAGGTGAAGCGCGCGCCTAAGGGTGCGAAGGTTCTTATTGAAACCGACGTGAAGACTCCTGACGGTGTAACCCACCATATTACGAATACCTTCAAGGTAGGTTAATACCTCACAGGCCGGATTGAGGAGGTTGAAGAGTCAAAGGGTCAAAGGGTCAAAGAGTCAAAAAGAGGTTAAGGGGTTAAGGAGTTAAGGAGTTTAAGAGGTTTTGAAACTTGGAACTTGGAACTTGGAACTTGGAACAATGCACGAATAATAATTAAAACACAATACAATGAAAAGATTTTTGATTTGCATAGGATTGTTTATCCTGACAGCCGGTTATCTCGGGGTGAATGCCCAGAATATCATTGATGCCGGTGATGATCACAACTGGAACGATTTCTATGACAGGAGTCAGATAAAAGGTAAGAAGGCTGTACCTTTTGAATTTTTGCGTAAAAGCGACGTGGTATGGGAAAGAGCTGTATGGCGCACCATCGATTTCCGTGAGAAATTCAATCAGTTCTACTATTTCCCTATCAATACAGACCAGAATACCCAGGGACGTATCAATATCGTGAATGCCTTCATGAAGGCCATCGAAGACGGTACTATCGAGGTTTATGAGGATGACGATATGAATATTCCTATGTCCTGGGAGAAGGTGAAAGCCTCCTGCCTCAGCACGAGATATATCGACAAGGAGGTCGGAGAAGATGAATTCGGCGATCCTATCTACGAAAAACAGGCCGTGCAGGAAGATTTCGACCCCTCTATGGTCTATAAGATGCACCTGAAGGAATACTGGTATATCGACAAGGAAGATACCCGCCAGAAGGTCCGCATCGTGGCCCTGAGCTTCACCTACGACCGCACCAAAGAGGTGGACGGTGAGGAAATTCCTGACCCGATTGATATGTTCTGGGTTCCTATGGATGATATGCGTGTACGCAACTATCTCGCCGCTATCGATGCATACGATGAGAACAACAATACCCTCGAACGCAGTTACGACCAGGTATTGCTCTCCCGCTATTTCGACAGTTATGTTACCCGTGAAACCAACCGTTTCAACCGCAGTATCTCGGATTATCTGACCGGTATGGATGCTATCGTAGAGTCTCAGAACATTGAGGAAAATATCTTCGATATCGAATCTGATATGTGGGAATACTAAGCCTGATATAGGTATATAATATTTAGGAGTTAAGATGTCCCCCGATTTCTTAACTCCTTCTTTTTTCATAAATGAACCGTAATCGCTTGTCTTTTATATTGTTTTTCGCGGCTTTCCTGACTGTGGGAATCAGCCGGGCTCAGACAATAGACCACAAGCTGGGCGATTATTACAACCGTGAGGCTGGAGGCTCTGCCCGGGCCCAGGCTTTTCCCTTTGTCCGTCAGTCTGACATCGTGTGGGGAACCTATATATGGCGCACGATTGACCTCCGGGAGCGCTACAACCAGTTTTTCTTCTATCCTACACAGCCCGAAGGGGTAAACGGACGCAGAAATCTCGCATACGTGCTGTGGGATGCACTCAAGTCGGGAGAACTGCCCATATACGAAGATGACGAACTGAAGATTCCGCTGGACAACGAGGCTTTCCTTGTCCGCTATATGAAGAGCGATACCGTACAGCTGGAGATTATCGACGATGATGACAATTACGAATACACTACCTATATCAAGGCAAAATCCTTCTATTCTGAGGATGTGCTGCAATACAGGCTCAAGGAGGCATGGTATATCGACAGACAGACCACGGGGCAGTATTGCCGCATTCTTGCACTGGCGCTTGTACAGGATGAATACAAGGAAGTGGATGGAGAAGACCTCTTTGCGGGCTCTATCGTATTGTTCTGGGTACCCATGCAATCGCTGACGGTACGGAACCTTCTAACGCGCAACGAAGCCTACTACGAAGACAACATCTCCAATCTCCCCAGCTGGGACCAGATATTCCTTACACATAACTATACAAGTTTCATCACCCGCGAGAGCAACCGCTTTAACCGCACGATCTCCGATTACGCAACCGGTGTAGATGCGCTGATAGAAGCTGAACGCATCGAAGACAAGCTTCTGGATATAAGTTCTGATATGTGGGAATATTAGTGGAAGGAACAGCATCACGAAACAGATATGACAATAGGGCTGATTTGCCGTATTCTGCTGGGAATTAACAATATACACTGGGCAGTAAGAAGCGGCTCCGCAAAGCACGGAACTTTGATGCCTAAAAAATATGAATTTCCTGACAAATAGGCCCGTTTTGCAGCAGCAATCCTTGTAAGTGGCTGAAAATATTGTGTTAAAATTTGTTTTTTACAATATTGTAAGTGATTGGTATTGATAACTGTACGATATATGAAATGTTAAATATTTTTTTTATTTGAATTTTTGGTTGAAAAAGTTTTGTTATGTCGGAGAATTTTCGGAATTTTGCATCCGTTTTCTTCCAAAAATAAGGAGAAACAACAGATAGATTAATTAATATAAAATTCAGATACAATGTCAAAGATTTGTGAAATTACAGGTAAGAAAGTGATTGGCGGTAACAGCGTAAGCCACTCCCACATTCGTACAAAGCGTAAATTCGTTCCAAACTTGCAGACCAAGAAATTCTACATTCCTGAAGAGGATATGTGGATTACCCTGAAAGTTTCTGCAAAAGGTATGCGCATCATCAACAAGAAAGGCATCATGGCCGCTTTGGAAGACGCAGCAGCAGAAGGACATTTACAGTTCTAAGAAAAACCAAAATTTATTTTATTAACCCTTTAAAAGAAAGAGGTATTAAACAATGATCGTAGTTCCTATTAAAGAAGGCGAAAACATTGAGAGAGCTCTCAAGAAACTGAAACGTAAATTTGAAAAGACCGGTGTTGTAAAAGAACTCCGCGACCGTCAGAAATTTACCAAACCCTCAGTTATAGCCAGGGAAAGAAAGCTTCACGCAATTTATGTGCAGCAACTGCGTCAGCAAGAGCTGGACAAATAATAGTGCAGCAGTCTTATTACGCATCAAACCATGAAGAGGTCCTCATACGGGGACTTCTTTTTTTAGGTTTCAGACTACTGATAAAAAACAATCCGGCACATTTTTTTGCGACCTGTGCAATAAAATTTGATTCTGTACGTTAGAATGATATTATGGAAAATTTGGAATATCAACCTGAGGGAAGGACAGAGCTGAGCGCTCTGGGGGAATTTGCCCTTATTGACCGTCTTACCGACGGTTTCTCTACACACCAGAAAAGCACCATCAAGGGTGTGGGCGACGATTGTGCCGTGGTAGGCTCCACTAAAAAGAAAACCATCATCAGTTCCCAGACGCTGGCTGAAGGGGTAAATTTCGATATGATGTACACGCCTCTCAGACATCTGGGGTATAAGGCCGTGGCTGTAGCCCTGAGCAATATCGCCGCTATGAACGGTACTGCACGCCAGGTGATGATTACCCTGGCGGTGAGCAACCGCTATTCCGTGGAGGCTCTGGAGGAGTTCTATGCGGGGGTCAGGATATGCTGCGAACGGTATGAGGTGGACCTTGTGGGGGGCGACATTACCAGCAGCCGCTCGGGTATGGTGATTACCGCTACGGCTATCGGTGAGGTGGATGAAGCGAAGATTACCTACCGCAAGGGAGCCCGTCTTCACGACCTTATATGCGTGAGCGGCGATCTGGGAAGCGCCTACAGCGGTCTGCTCGTGCTGGAACGCGAGAAGGTTACCTTCCAGGCTAATCCGAATTTCCAGCCGGACCTGGAGAGCTTCGATTATGTGCTGGAACGTTTCCTGAAACCGGAACCGAGATTTGATATCGTGGAACTCCTCAAAAAACATGACATTGTGCCCACTTCGATGATAGACGTGGCTGACGGACTGGCAAGCGAACTGCTGCATATATGCAAGGAATCGGGATGCGGGTGCGAAATATATGAGGAACACCTCCCCATCGACTACCAGACTACCCGCGTATGCAGCGAAATGTCGAAGAATATGCTTCCCGTAAGCAACGCGCTCAACGGAGGCTCGGACTACGAACTGCTTTTCACCATCAAACAGGAAGACTACGAGAAAATCAAGCCACTTTCGGAAATCCATATCATCGGTCATATTACCGAGGAGGGTTCTCCGGCCGTGATGGTAACTCCCCAGAACAGCATCATTCCTCTGGTGGCCCAGGGATGGCAGTCTAACGAAGAATAAAATCCATGCTACCAAGACCAGACACATACAAACATCAGGGAATGCGGCTCCAGATGTGCCGCAAACTACGGGAAAAGGGGATTACGGATGAGAATGTACTTGCTGCCATGGAGGTGATTCCACGGCATCTGTTTATGGATGTTACGCTGGAGGCCCACGCCTATTCCGACATGGCGCTTCCGATATTGTGCGACCAGACGATATCTCAGCCTTCTACGGTGGCAAGCCAGAGTCAGCTGCTGGAGCTGAAACCGGGAATGAAGGTGCTGGAGATAGGTACGGGGAGCGGATACCAGACTGCGGTCCTCTGCAAGATGGGGGCGAGAGTGTATAGCGTGGAACGGCAGAAGGGTCTTTTCGACCAGACGAAACGGCTGCTGATGGAGATGCGCTATACGGCTCAATGTTTTCTGGGAGACGGATACCAGGGACTTACGGAGGTGGATTATGGTCCATACGACAGGATTCTGGTAACCTGCGGGGCTCCGAGTGTGCCCCCTGCCCTACTCAAACAGCTCAAGGTTGGCGGCATTATGGTAGTTCCTATTGACAAAAAAATGATACGCATCCACAAAACGGAGAATGACCCCGTAGTGGAGGAATTTGGAGAATGCAACTTCGTGCCGATGTTGAAAGGCCGGCAGTTCTAAAAACTTTCCTACTGAAACAAGGATGTGGGGGCAAATCTCATGCCGTCGAAAAGTCCGAGATCGGTCAGTTTCAATTCTGGAATTACAGGGAGCGCCATGAATGCCAGAGTCATGAACGGGGCGGCGTAGGGACAGCCCTGACGACGGGCCGCAAGACGCAGCCTGCGATGCGCCTCTGCTACGACTTCACCCGGCTGGTCAGCCATAAGTCCCGCAACGGGTAGCGGCAAAGTGGTTTCCTCCGCGGAAGAAACTATGGAAAGTCCGCCCTGACTTGCTACCAGATTATTTATGGCGCGAGCGATAGAGGCATCATCTACTCCAAGAGCGATGATATTATGGCTGTCGTGCGCAATCGTAGAGGCCATAGCTCCTGATTTAAGGCCGAAGCCCTTGATGAATCCGATACTTGGCGGGGCTATCTGATAACGGTTATAAACCACCAGTTTCAGAATATCATTCTCAGGATCAGAAACGACGTAATTGTCAAGAACTTCTGGTTCGACAAGCAGCTGTTGCGTATAGAGCTGCTCCTCCTGGGAAAGGATTACTTTCAACTTGCCTGGTTCAGCAGGAACCCGCAACTGATCCGGACTGATAGGGATAGTATGGAAATTATTAGTGAGGGGAAGTTCAACCGCATCGGAGGCTAAATAAGGAAGCTGAGGATTACCTCCGATATAAGTCTGCTGGACATGAAAACCAGTGAGGTCATCCACGAGAATAAAATCAGCGCTGTCGCCCTGTTGAAGGAGACCAGTAGGGAGACTATAATGACGTACAGGCGCTACACAGGCGGCATGAAGTACGTTCCACAACGGGAATCCATCCGCTACAGCACGCGCCACAAGCGTATTGATATGGCCTTCCTGGAGGCTGTCGGGGTAGATATCATCTGTGCAGAACATTACCATACCTTTGTTTCTATCCTCTGCCAGAAGCGGAGCCAGGGCATTGAAATTACGGGCTGCACTTCCTTCACGAATCAGAATCTTCATACCCATCTGAATACGTTCCTGCGCCTGCGATAAATCGAAAGTTTCATGATCCGTCGTGATGCCGGCACTGATATATCTACGGGCATCCTCTCCCGTAAGCGAGGGGGCGTGGCCATCTACAATCTTGCCACATTGGAGTGCTGCGCTAATCTTATCCATCACTACGGGGTCATTGAAAAGAACTCCAGGATAATTCATCATCTCGGCAAGGCCGTAGAACCTTGGATCTTGGAGCAGTTGCCTTACATGCTGGGCAGTAAGGGTAAAACCGGAAGTCTCGAAAGTAGTACTTGGCACACAGGAAGGTATCCCTAAGGAGAAATGCAATGGAGTCTGCTGCGCGCTCTGGAGCATATAATTTATGCCCTCCAATCCGGTAACATTCGTAATTTCATGGGGGTCGGTTACCACAGCCACAGTACCTTGAGCCAGAGCCAGCGGTGCAAACCTATGAGGTGGCAGGAGGGTAGATTCAATATGAATATGGCTGTCGATGAAGCCTGGCATGATATAAGGTGAGCCTGCGGGAAGATTGGCCACAGATGTTATCTCAACAATACGCCCCTGGGCTATCGTAAGTGTAACCGGACGGATGGTCTCAGCTACTACATCTACTAAATTTCCTGATATTTGCATATCTGTTCTCCGATTTAAGTGTTATAATATTCAAGTTAGGGCTCCTGGCACTTCTGGCCTCCATCCCACATCTTTATTCTCATAGCGGCAACGCTTTGCGACAGACCTGAAGATTTTCTCCAATCCGACTAAAGAATGTTACCGAGCTGTTCTTTTATCTTTTCGAGTTCATCCTTCATCTCTACAACCAACTGCTGAATCTGCACATGATTGGCTTTGGAACCGGTAGTGTTAATCTCGCGACCCATTTCCTGAGCCACAAAGCCCAGCTTCTTTCCACAGGTTACTTCGTTTGCGACTGTAGCGCGGAAATAATCAATATGTTTCTGGAGACGAACTTTTTCCTCAGTAATATCAAGTTTCTCAAGATAATATATCATTTCCTGTTCCAGACGGTTCTGATCGATATCCTTTACCTGAAACTCGGTCATATAATTCGAGATGCGTTCCCGTGCAGAAGCGATACGTTCTGCTTCATACTGCGGAATCTGTGACAGTTTCTTTTCAATCAGATCTACATGTTTGGCGATATCTTCCCACATAATATTGCCCTCATGACTACGGAACTCATCCACCTGATCTATCGCCTCGGTAATCTGCTTCTGAAGTTCATTCCAGAACGCTTCACTCATCTCGAATGTGCAGGAGGAAGACCAGACTTCGGACTGGGCAGAAACCAAAGAGAATATCTGCTGGTCAGGGACACTAAGGTTCAGCGATGAACCGAAAGCGGAGAGTTCATTATAGCGCTGCTCTGCCAGTTCCTTGTTAAGACTTGCTACAGAAGAGACCGTAGTTTCTTCCACCATAAGGAAATCAATCTTTCCGCGTTCCAGACGGGCAAGCAGCGTGCGAATTTCAAGTTCCTTCTCCCGATAAGCAAAAGGAAGTTTGACATTCACATCCAGTTGCTTTGAATTGAGCGTTTTTATCTCAACCGATAACTTATGTCCTTCTATTTCGAACTGCCTCTTGGCATAGCCTGTCATTGATTTCATAATACGAGTATTAATAGTAATTATTGAATGATCAGCTCCTCAAATGCAGGAGTTGCATACGTCTGATAACTGGAATCCTGGGAATAGATAAAGAATGCCGCGGGATTCTCCGGATGGGATTTTATAAACGATAAAGCACTGTCAAGTCCCATGACCATAAAAGCGGTCGCCAGCGCATCAGCCCTCCAGGAGGCGGAATCAATAACCGACACACTGAGCAGCGTATGATTCACGGGATGACCGGTAAGGGGATCTATCGTATGAGAATAGCGTATTCCATCCTGCTCAAAATATTTACGGTAACTACCGGACGTTACTACCGACTGGTTCTGTAACTTGATTGCCAGCTCTACGACCGGGGCACTATATTTATCAGTGGCAGGCCGTTCTATACCTACCGACCAGGGTTCCCCATCAGGTTTGGTGCCATGCGCAATCACCTCCCCTCCTATATCCACAAGATAGTCATGAACCCCTTGCGCAGAAAGCCACGCTGCCACCATATCTACACTATACCCCTGTGCTATAGCATTAAAATCTATAGTTGTATGAGGGTTGGATTTTCTTATATATCGTCCAGAAGGCGTAGTATCTATCGAAACCTGAGCTCTTGTAATAACCAGAAGACTATCAAAATTCACCTGACCTGATCTGGCCTTATCAGCAAATCCGAGTGCCGACACAATAGGCCCTACCCTGCAGTCGAATGCTCCGCAGGTATAGTCGTTCATGAAAAGTGATTTTTCCAGAAGATCAGCCACCACGGGATTCAGGAGACTGTCCTCTCCCCTGTTGATACGGTTAATCAACGAGGACTCCACCCACAAGGAAGCCGACAGATCAAAATCACGCAGCAGACTGTCTATCTGCGGCTGGAAATTGCGCTGCTGGCTATCATAATAGATAATACTATAATAAGTCCCCTGCGCCTCTCCTGCCAGCCTTACCGGTTCCTGATGATTACAGGAAAAGCAAACCGCACAGGTTATTATAATAAGCAGATTTCTCCGAAATACTCTCATTCTTTATTACGATAAAAGCGCACGGCCGACGTATGCAGCCGAGCGCTTTATAATATAGGTTAATAACGTCTATCGGGTAACAACCACCTTACGGACAATAACTTCACCATTAGCCAGAACTACACGGAGTGTGTAATTACCCTGAGCAACTGATGAGAGGTCAAGCGTGGTTTTGTTGCCAAGATCATTCAATGCGATTACCTGCTGACCTACGGTATTGTAAAGGGTGATGTTGCTGATTGCTTCCTGACAGTCGATATTTACGATTGCTACGGTTGGGTTAGGATAGAGACTGATGTTGTCGGCCTGTACATCCTCGATGCTTACCAGAGGCATAACGGTTACCCAATTGGTGTCAGAGCAATGCTTGTTGTTGGTAACAGTCAAAGTTACGTCAATATTCTCAGTAACGTTGTTGATAGTGATTTCAGGAGTGGTTGCAGTCTGATTGCCGTATTCCCACTTGTAGGTAACGTTCTGGCTGACATCAGCGGAGAGTGTTGCGCTCTCGCCCGGGGTTACCTCGTAGTTACCATTGATAGCATTGATTACAGGAGAAACATTCACAACCAGTTTCAGGACAACCGTAGAATCGCAGCCCTGAGCATTGGTGGTATCAGGCAGACGATATTCATATTTACCGCTGGTGGTATAGGTCTGCTCGTTTACAGGCCAGGTATAGGAATCGCAAACCACGGTATCCATATTCACTACGGTAGAGCCTGTACGAACGATGAAATGTGCATGGATTGTAGTATCATAGCACTGTTTTACGGTACGGATTTCCTTTACGAAGTTGGTATCGATATCTTCAGTAGCAGTATAGCGACGGGAACGCTCACCAAATGGAGTAAAGGTAATGGTAGCGCATTTGCTCATAGTTGTATCGCTGTCGTGACCTTCCACGTCAAGAGGAATAACGGTGAGGTTGAGGTCGTAGCGGGTAACACAGAGGGATACGGTATCCGTATTGTATTCCGTGCGGACTGCGGACTCATAAAGCGTATCAGTAACATATCCGTGTTTCCATACATATTTATAACATACGGTATCAGCTGCCACATTCACATTGGTATCAACCACGAGGTTGAGGTGGAAGATGGTATCGCAGGTATAAGCTACGGTATCGGTACCGTTTACATAACTCATGGTATCGCTGTAGGCAGTATCTACATAGTCATCCGAAATCGTCAGACTCTGGTTGCGCCACTGATATTTACCGCAATTCACCACAGTATCCATAACCTCTTTACGTACAACCTGAAGATTCAGCACATATACGGAATCGCACAGCGTAACAGAATCATAAACGGCAACCGTATCATTCACAGTCTCGAAATAAGCATTGCCATGCCACTGGTACATACCGCAAGCCACGATGCTGTCCACAACGGTAGCAGAACGGACTGTCAGGTTAATGGTCTTGTTGATGGTGCAGCCGTCTTCAACAACCACATCAGAAAGAATGCCGGATTCAAATACGGAATCGGCCACCTCGCCATGATTCCAGACGAACATACCGCAGGTAACAGTATCAATAGTATCGAACATCGTGTGGGTAAACTCGGTAATCGTCAGCGATACAATGCTGTCGCAACCCTGAGCCGTCTTCATAGTATCAATGTAAGTACCTGCCTCAGTAAACTTATGGCCGTTCCACTCATATTCGCACATTGCAGAAACCGGATCCAGTTCAATGCTGAACGTAGGGTTCACCGTAAGGGTAAGTACGCGGAGCGTATCGCCCACAAAATAAGTTACAACAGTATCGTTGTCGTAGGTCTGGCCATTTCCTAAAGTCCAGGTGTAAGGACCGCAGTTGGAGATTTCATCAACCACAACTTCGTACTGACCGTTTTGTTGAGCCTGCATTGCAAAAGGAAATGCAAAGGCCGCAAGTAACAAAGTTAATAATACTTTCTTCATCTTGATGAGAATTAATTGAATATTAATTTTTAATTATTTTCCTTATTAATTTTATTTTCAACAATATACGGGAATACCACCCATATTTTCGTCAAAATATCAACGTGCAAAGATAAGATTTTTTTTTGAATCTCCGCTATTTTTTTCAATAATTAACAATAAAAATTCAAAAATTCACTTTCGCCAACGTTTTTCCTGCCCATTTCTGAAATGCTGAGGCAACGGCTCAGCCAGACCTTCCGACCGGCCCATAGGGAGCGGGTAAGGAGCGAGTAGGGAGCCTTAAACGACAAAAAAATTCTGTCACGCACACGGAGAAAACACGGAGTTACCTGGGAGATACCAGAGAGATACTAGGGAGATACCTCAAGGAAAGAGGCCACAACCCATCCGGAAAAAACCTTCTTTCCTGTTCCGCCTTGCAATTTTATCAAAGGCCCTCCTGGGCTTCTTCATCTCGGTCTGATTCCGAAAGTCGCCCAGAGGCTTTCCGTCCCGTTTATTCCTGACGCAGAATCAGTTCCACCACATTTTCCACATGCTGGGTATGAGGAAACATATCCACCGGCTGTATTCTTCCGACCTCATACTGGGAAGAAAGCATCTGGAGATCGCGGGCCTGGGTGGCAGGATTGCAACTCACATATACAATCTTTGCCGGACGGGTCATCAAAAGCTGTTCAACCACCTTTTCGTGCATACCGGCCCTGGGCGGGTCCGTCACTACGATATCCGGCTTACCGTTCTGACTGATAAACTCTTGCGTGAGCACTTTAGCCATATCTCCAGAATAGAACGACGTGTTGGTCAATTCGTTGTTGATGGCATTCTGACGGGCGTCCTCAATTGCCTCCTCTACATATTCTATACCTACTACCTTCTTGCATTTGTCGGCAAGGAACAGCGCAATCGTTCCGGCTCCCGTATAAAGGTCATAAACGACCTCCGAACCTTTCAGTCCTGCAAATTCCGCCACGAAACTATACAGACGCTGTGCCTGGAGCGAATTGGTCTGATAGAACGACTTGGGATTGATCATATATCGAAGGGCCTTGCTCCCGTTGTATCCCTCCATGCGTTCTTCGATATAGGCTTTGCCCCGATAGGTTACAACATCAAGATCGGAATAGGAATCATTCATCTTTCCGTTGATAATATACTGAAGCGATGTAATTTGCGGGAAACTCTCACTTATGAAATCCAGCAGCGGAAACAGTTCGTCCCGCATCTCGGCAACGATCACAATTACCATCCATTCCCCTATCGAACTGTTGCGGATAATGAGGTTCCGCAGAAATCCCACATGGTTTCTTATATCATAGAACGGCAGATTGTGAGCCATAGCATAATCCCTGACTTTCAGACGGATCTGGTTGCTCGGATCGGCCTGGAGCGCGCAATGCTCTATCCCCAGCACTTTGTCAAAAAGTGACGGTATATGGAACCCCAGAGCGCCTCCGTCGTCCGAAATTGCTCCGCCTTCCGCATTCTTGATCTCTTCCTCTGTTTTCCAACGGCGGTTTGAGAACGTGAAATCCAATTTATTCCTATAATAATAGATATTCTCACTTCCGCATATAGGCCTCATCCGGGAGGTATCCACATTACCCAGCCGTTCCAGGTTGTCCTTCACCTGTTTATGCTTATACACGAGCTGCTGGTCATAGCTCATATTCTGCCATTTGCACCCGCCACAGATGCCGAAATGGGGACATTGAAGGGGAACCCGTTTCTCTGACTCCTGTTTCATCTCCACTACCCTTCCTTCGGCATAATTCTTCTTTTTCTTGATAATTTTAATATCCACCACGTCCCCCGGCACAACAAACGGCACAAAAACCACCATACCATCCACTCTCGCCACGCACATACCTTCTGCGCCGGCATCCTCAATCTTTACATCATATAATATTATATCCTGCTTTGTTTTCCTCATCTTCATATTATTGTTTTTCTGTTCGCTGGTCACTATAGCTTACCATAAAATCAAAAAAGAAGTATTGTGAAATACTTCTTTTATCTTTGCAAACGCTGTTTCGTTTCCTGTGCACAAGGAAAGACGAATCACGCATACTATTTTTCGTCAGAAACGGTCAGTTTGTTTCTTCCTTTTCTACGACGAGCTGCCAGAACCTTACGGCCGTTAGCAGTTGCCATTCTTGCGCGAAAACCATGCTTGTTTGCTCTTTTTCTACGTGATGGTTGAAATGTTCTCTTCATTTTTTTACTCAATTTTGGAGTTGCAAAAGTACAAAAAAAATCAATACGAGCAAAAAATAATTGAAATTTTTCTTTCGCGATAGAATAAAACACCTTATAATTCAACAAAATACGCACTAAAATAATTTTTATTTTGGTAATCAAAAAAAAGTTTGTACCTTTGCAAATCGAAATCGGGAATACTAAAATTTGTTAATATGGCAACTTTGGAAACATTTAATAACCTTGTCTCTCGCCCCTACAAATTCACGCTCGATGAGCGACACGAAATATTAGATGCAATAGAAAAATATCCCTTCTGCGCCCCATTGCAGATACTCGACCTGGCAAGCAGCAAGGCCTGCGGTATTTCCAGCTGGAAATATCCCTATTCTAAAGCCCGCCTCTATACCAGCAACGAAAAACACCTCAACAGTCTCCTCGAAACCGTAATTGATATCGAGAAGCCCCGCCAGACCGCTCCTGCCAAACCGCTCCCCCAGACACCGGAACCCGACACAAAGGCCGTTGAACCAGCAGAAGACTTCGACATCATAAACGAAATCAACGCCTATCAGGAAGTCTCGTTCAAGACCGCACCCAAGAGCGTAATTCTGAACGAATTTTTGGAAAGCGGCCCTCAATTCAATACGAATATCGTTCCCGACAGCTCCCTCTCAGTAGAAGAATTAGCAAAAAAAAGCATACTCGCCAACGACTCTTTAGATACTGAAACTATGGCAGTTATCTACGAAGCACAACAGAAATATGATAAAGCGATTGAAATTTATGAAAGATTAATCGCCCATAATCCCGAAAAAAGTAGTATTTTTGCAGTCCGAATTTCATCATTGAAAAATAAAATAGAAAATAAATAAAAACTCAGTAACATGTACAAATTGATCGTTATCCTTATTTTGATTGTATGCGTTTTGTTAGCTTGCGTTATCCTGGTTCAGAATTCCAAAGGTGGCGGACTGGCTGCCAACTTTTCTGCACCAAACCAGATCATGGGTGTCCGCAAAACTACCGACTTCCTTGAAAAAGCTACCTGGACCCTCGCAATCATTCTGGTAGTGCTTTCCATTATTGCAACCGCAGCCATCCCCAACCGTCAGGTGGAAAACGCTATCACTACCGAAGTAACTTCCAACGAAAATAACCTCAGCCCGGTAGCAGTTCCTGCTGAAGCCGCTGATGCCAACACAGCCGTTGCAGAATAAGTTACTATCATCTCAAAAACATTAGGAGGATTTGTGTACGCAAATCCTCTTTTTGTAGGCATCTATGACTGAAACTGAACTTTTCCAGACCGTCGAGCAGCTGATATTCTCCCATTTTCCCCATCAGCCGACCCCCGGACAACGCGAAGCTTGCTCCGGAATAGTCCGGTTTCTCTACAATCCCGACCCGCATGCCGCCTTCATCCTCAAAGGCTACGCCGGAACCGGAAAGACCACGCTCATCAGCGCCCTCATACAGACCGCGCCCCAGCTTCAGCTCCATACCCGGCTTCTTGCTCCCACTGGTCGTGCCGCCAAAATCCTTTCCACATACTCTGGACACAACGCCTTCACAATACATAAAATCATCTATACCACTACTACCGACCCCTACGGAAACACGCGAATCACCAAAGCCCACAACAAGGACCGCTATACGCTGTTCATCGTAGATGAAGCCTCTATGATAGGAGCAGACGCCCAGCCCAATACCCCACGGCAGCTTCTTGACGACCTTATCGACTACGTCCTCAGTGGCGACCACTGCCGGCTGCTTCTCTTAGGAGACTCCGCCCAGCTCCCTCCCGTCGGCTCCGAAGAAAGTCCCGCCCTCGATGAAGAATACCTCTCCATGATTTCTCCTCTGCAGCCCTCTACCTTCCAGCTCACTCAAGTCGTCCGACAGCACGACATCTCCGATATACTCCTCAACGCCACCATCCTCCGCAACCAGATAGCCGGCCTCGAAACCTGGCAGCAGCCCGACCCTCCATTCTTCAGAATTACCCCGAAAGCCGATTTTCTCCGACTCTCCAGCCTCGACCTCGAGGAAATCCTCACCGCCCAGTACAGCAAGCATACCGAACAATGCTGCATCATTACCCAGTCCAACAAACGCGCCAACCAATACAACCAGTATATCCGCAACCGCATCTTCTTCCGGGAAGAGGCCATCAGCACCGGAGACCATATCATGATAGTGAAGAATAACTACTACTGGCTCGACAAGGAATCCGATATCGGATTTATCGCCAACGGGGACATCGCTGAAATCCAGAGCATCCGCAATCATCAGGAACTTTACGGATTTCATTTCGTAGATGCCACCATCCGCTTTGTTGATTACCCCGACGCCCCGCCTCAGGACTGCAAACTCCTCCTCGAAACGCTCTATTCCAACTCGCCGTCCCTTACCAACGAAGAACAGCAACAGCTCTTCCAGAACATCATGGAAGACTATGCTGACCTTCCCAATAAATCCGCCAGACTCCAGGCCCTCAAGAAAAATCCCTATTACAACGCGCTGCAGATAAAATTCGCTTACGCCCTTACCTGCCATAAGACCCAGGGCGGACAATGGCCCGTCGTCATCATCGACCAGGGCTACATTACCGATGAGATGATCAACCGCAACTATCTCCGCTGGCTCTATACCGCCATCACCCGTGCTACCGAAAAAGTCTATCTTCTCAACTTCCAGGATTTTTTCTTTGAAGATTCCGACACATCAGGGAACGACCTCCCGTGAATCTGCCTGGGATATTTTATAAATCATAGAATCAAACATTTGAAATCAAATATAAGTCATAAAGATGAAGCAATACGTTAATAGTTTCTTTCAGGATGTAATACAGTCACTTAGCGGAGCCTCTGCGCCAAGCGCAGCCTCAGCAGCCGCGCGCAGGCTGGATGGTAACTCCCTTCTATCTTTTTTTTATCTTCTTTTTATCTTTTTTCCATCTCTTATTCTAAGGAAAGGAGATAAAAAGAAGTTAATATGGAGATAAAAAGAAGATAGAAGGGAGTTACCCCTGTGAAAAGCCTGAGAAACAAGACCCAAGGGAAAGGCTCATTACTGATGTTTTTGAGCCATACCACCAGCCGGGGCAGAGATAACAAACCCGCAGCCAAGGACTTCCTGAATAATGTTAGAGGTAACGATGAATTAATTCCGCCAACGTATTGTAAGATTCTTAATGTCAAATTAAAACCCACAATCAATGAGACCTAAAATTATGAAAACGACCAAGTCCGTATTATTGCTGGCCCTGTGCCTGGCATCATTTTCTGTTTCGGCCTTCAACCTCAAGCCCGGCCTATATCTAATCAACGGTTCCGACACGATACCTATCACCTTACAGGCTGGCACCGAACAGACTTCAGTTACAGCTATCGCTAATGTTGCGTTTGTAGCCGATAAATATAAGTTCAGGAAAGCATCAGCCAAGGTTAAATGCGGCACACAACCGGAGTTTCTGTTTGTGTTCAACCCCAATGGAAGTAAGATGCTGATCAACGGCAATGTATTCAATTGTGCAACCACTACCGACCCCACTATGGTCCGACTGATGCGTATGATTCCGAAGAAACGCTCACGGGTTATTAATTGTTCTTACCCCTTACTCCGGTTGCATAACAACCAAACGGTGCAGGACATCCTCAAATTTGAAATGCTGGAAGAGGCAGTATATAAGGTAACCTTGGCCCAACCGCTTGAGCCAGGAGAATACTGCTTTGTGTTCAAAACACCTGTATATCTATTCGAGGAGGCTGATTTTAGCAGAATCTGGGGATTTTCCGTAGTTGATATGGTGGACGGTACGGATAAATAAAAAGCCCACATTTCTGTGAGCTATATTGTCTGTCGTCAGCCTGGGTTTTATCACTTGGAGAAAACTCAGGCGGCTTGCCCGTCTATTAGAGGTCAAGACCTTTGCCTGCCTTGAATTTAGCGACGCGCTTTGCAGGAATCTTAACTTTTACGCCAGGTTTGCGAGGGTTCACGCCCATTCTTGCGGGACGGTCAACTACTGCGAAAGTACCAAATCCTGGAATAGAAACCTTGTTGCCAGCCTTGAGTTCTTCTACTGTAGCTGCTACAAAAGCGTCGAATGCCTTGCGTGCGTCAACCTTTGTGAGGCCACCTTTTTCTGCCATAGCGGCAATGAGTTCTGTCTTGTTCATGTTAATGTTTTTTAATGGTTAAACTGCTTATATTTCACGGTGCAAATATATGATTTTTTTTGAATGTAAACCAATTTTATATGATTTTTTTTTACCAATTTGCAGCATTCAACCACTACATCACTATTTTCCAATCACTTACAGAATATCCTCTTAAAAATTCTGCGATAGAATTTTTACGTTTCCCATTCAATTGAAGCGATAAAATATTGATAAATCCGTCACGATTTCCAATTTTAAGATAGTTTTTTCCGTCGGTATTGACTGAAAACAAAGCCGATGAAGGGTCTTTTTCAAACGAGATTTCATATATTTTGAAGGTCTGTTGCTGACCTTTGTTGTCTTCCATCGTCATAGTGGCTGCGGGATAGGGGGAGAGACCTCTTACGAAGTTTACGAGTGCCTCTCCGTTGCGGTTCCAGTCGATTGCGCAGTCGGCCTTGAATATCTTAGGTGCAGGACGGAACTCCTGCTGACTAGGGATGGGCATCTTACATTCTTCCTGTCTGCGTGGCTGGAGTGTGTGATCCATCAGCCCTTGGATTGTTTCCACTACAAGGTTCCTGCCCATTAAGGCGAGGCGATCGTGGAGCGTTCCTGCATTATCATCAGGGGTTATTGCAGTTTTCTGCTGGAGAAGAATTTCTCCTTCGTCAATCTTCTCGTTCAGGAGGAAAGTAGTTATACCTGTCTCCTTTTCTCCGTTGATGAGCGCCCAATTGATAGGGGCCGCACCACGATACTGTGGTAACAGAGAAGCATGGAGATTGAAGGTTCCCATGGGAGGCATAGCCCATACACTCTTGGGAAGCATTCGGAAAGCCACAACAACAAATAGATCAGCATTCCAAGCCCGCAACTGCTGCTGAAAATCTTCGTCGCGCAGTTTCTCGGGCTGCAGGAGGGGAAGGTTGTGTTTCAAGGCACATTCTTTTACTGCGGAACAGGTTATTTTCAGACCTCTTCCTGTCTGACGGTCGGGAACGGTAACCACGCCAACCACAGAATAGCCAGCCTCAAGGATGGCTTCCAGCGATTCCACGGCAAAATCCGGGGTTCCCATAAAAACGATTCTTGGTTTCACGCTATCTGATTATCAATTATGAATTACAGTTCAGTTTATGTTCAAGGGCGCACATCTTGAGCGCAGTTACAGCTCCTTCCACCCCTTTGTTGCCATGTTTACCGCCACAGCGATCGAGGGCCTGCTGTATGGTGTTGGTGGTGAGGAGTGTGAAGATTACGGGCTTATGGTAATGAAGAGAGACATTCGTCAAACCCTGAGAAACTGCCTCACAGATAAAATCAAAATGGCGTGTATCGCCCTGGATCACGCATCCAATAGCAATTACAGCATCTACGTCAGTATGATGCAGCAGCAGATCGGAACCCGTGGAGAGCTCGTAGCTTCCGGGCACATGCTCCACGATTATGTTTTCAGGTTTTACGCCATGTTCCAGAAGGGTATCACTTGCCCCTTGAAGCAGCGCGTCAGTAATCTCCTTGTTCCATTCTGCCACCACGATACCTATCTTATAGGTCTCGCCTGACGGAATCCGGGAAGGATCATAATCAGAAAGGTTGGTTTTCTTTATCATATTATCTTACTCTTATTTTCAATCCTTTTTTCAGTTTCTTCATCTCCGGATTCAGTTCCTTGATCTTCTCCGGAGTAGTTCTATAGTATTGCGCTATGGTTTCTATATCGTCATCTTTCCTTACAATATAGTATATAGGGCGTTTCTCTGCCCGTTTGGCGTCCTGTTCCTTCACGTAGCTCTTGTCAGCCTTGTAGGATCCTCCGCCTTTAACGGGGTTAGAGATACCAAAATAGGTCTTGTCCAGATGGAGCCTATGAGTACGGAGGGTATAGTTCTGGAAATCCAGTATCCATTCCGGGTCAAAGGGCTCATACTCAAAACGGACCTCGAAATGGAGATGCGGTCCGGTACTTCTACCCGTACTGCCCCCAAGGCCAAGAATATCGCCTGCCGCCACTTCCTGATTGGGCTTCACCTGAATTTTGGAAAGATGGCCGTAAACAGTTTCCAAACCATTATAATGCCTTACTACAACAAGGTTTCCGTATGCTCCCATTGGACTCGCAATCCGCACCACGCCAGGAAAGACACACCTTACAGGATCACCGGTATTCAGCCGTATGTCCACCCCTCTGTGCGCACGGTTCCACCTCCACCCGTAGGGCGAAGTAATGATATTTTTCATCGGGAAACAGAAATCCGAATCGGACTTCACAAGCTGGAGGTTTACTGCATCCGGAAGGGAGTCAATATGGAAATTCTCGGGTTTTACCCGGTTCTGCGAAAAATGGTTTCCGTACCACATCATAGAAGGCCTGGGACGCGTAGCATTATAGAGATTGTCTATTGCCTCATCGCTTTTCAGCAAAGCAGAATCCACAGGGGTTGCCTTACGGGTCTGCGGTCTGGCGGCTTTGGTGTTCTGGTCGTTCTTCTTCGGAGTACTCTTGCGGGTTGCCGGGTGCATCTGATGATAAGCGAGCGAATCATAATAGCTCATCGGTTCCTGAGCAGAAAGTCCGCCAAGGCTCAAAAGCAGCAGCAACAGGGTAAGTATTCTCCTGAGCCGTGCAACCGGTATGCCCATCATATCACGGTATTTTGCTACCGTCCGGCGGGATATGCTGTAGCCGGCCTCCTTCATTTCCTCCGCCAGCTGATCGTCGGTCTTGGGGTTTGTCTTGTCTTCTTGTTCTACCAGAAGCTGCAGATGATGCCGCACAGCCTCCGTGGCTACTTCGTCCCCTTCGAGATTCATCTGCGACTGGGAGAAAAAATGTTTCAGCGGGAAAGTACCGAAATCGGTCTGTACATATTTGCTGTTCACGACCCTCGAAATGGTGGAATCATCCATCCCTAAGATCTCTGCAACCTCGTGCTGCATCAAGGGTTTCATATCGGAAACATTACCCGTGAGCAGATACTGACGCTGTCTCTTGACGATGATTTCCATGGTACGGAGCAGCGTCTGATGTCTTTGGGATATGTTATCCAGAAAATCGTGAGCATCTTCATCCTTGGATTTCAAAAACTCAAGGGTCTCGCGTTCACCTGCTGTAGGTTTCCTGATTGACAGCATCTCCTGAAGCATCTCTTCGTAATAGCGGCTGGTCATCAGTTTCGGCATCATGCCGTCGTTCAGCATACAGGACAAGCTTCCTCCTGAGCGGGAAACAACAAAATCGGGAATGATATAATTCACGTCCGTATTACGTGCTGACTCCGTAGCGCAGGGTTTGGGATTCAGTCTGCGGATACAGGCCTCTGCTGCTGCTACCGATTCCATGTCTATCTCCAGCCGTTCCGCGATTGCCTCATAATGATGTTTAGTCATCAGGTCGAAACAATTCTCCACGATAGCCCGGGCGCATTTTACCTCGTAAGTCTGAGGCTGCACCCTTTCCAGCTGCAGCAGCAGACATTCGCCCAGAGTTCTCGCCCCCACGCCTGCGGGTTCCAGACTCTGCACTATTTTCAAGGCTGATTCCAGTTCCTCGTGGCTCACTTCCACCCCTTTCCTGAACGCCAGGTCGTTTTCTATCAGCATCAGATCCCTGCCCAGCCAGCCCGAATCGTCCAGACTTCCCAGTATCTCCTCCACAATCAGCAGTTTCCTCTCATCAAGCGTCAGCATTCCCACCTGTTCGTGCAGGAAATCCATAAAGGATTCCTCATCGGCATAGTCCCGTTCCCTGTATTCTCTGTTCGGATCGTATTCCTGATATTCCTTATACTCATCATCCATGAAATCCAGTGCTTCATCCCCCGGTTCATCTCTGCCGCTATCCATACTTTCCATTGCGCCCGAAGACGCTTCCACCTCCAGCAGCGGATTTTTCTCAATCTCCTCCTTTATCATCTGCTCAAGCGACTGGTTGGACATCTGCAGCATACGCATAAGCATCATCTGCTTCGGCGACATCTTCTGCAGCTGTCTCATTTTCTGTTTCTGTGAGTTCATTCTATAGTCCTTTCAGTATGCGGATATTCCGCTTAGTTTTTATAGTGAGCAAAGTCTATATCAAAATATCGTTTTCTTATCACCCATTCATATACCAGCCACGCTACAAACAATCCGTCATCCACTATGTGGTAAGCCACATTCCACCCTCTCGGCAAGGTAAGGAAACAATGCACGATTTCCAACACCAGGGCTATCCAGAACACCATATCCCACCCCTTTTCACGGTCTCCGATAGTCATCACATTTCTCACTCCCTCCTCAATCCTGATTTCAGCCCTGCTCTCCAGAATCGGAATCATACTCTGAACCCTTATCTCATATACCCCCTGCGGGATTTCCACATCCACCCTCTCACTCTGAATCACCCCCACCATTCTACCGTTTATCCACAACCTGTGAGGCAGAAATACCTGAGGCAGTTTCCGCCCCCGATGCTGACCCCCCGCGGAAGAATCCCTTATCAGCCGCATCTCATGCTGTATGATCTCTAATCTCGCCATTCCAGAGTCTCCAGCAGATGGGTAAGGTCATCCTGCAAATAGGTAAGAATCGGTGCCAGCGAGTCGTTGTTCGGCACATTGTTCAGATAAAGAGACCCTCTGAGAAAATGCTTCACACTGTCTGTCGCCCAGAACTGACATGTAGAAGCCACCTTCAGCCCATCTATACGATATACGGTTGCATATACCGATTTCTCCTTATCCTCATACCCCTTCTCACTCACCCCGGAACTGTGGGAGAAGTGCATACTCATCAGCCGGTAAGAGGTGTCCACCTCTGCCTTCAGGCTCTCCCTCCCCTTCAGGGGCAGATAACTCAGAAACACCACCCCTTTATATTGCGGATATTCAATATCTACCCAGGTACTGCGGTTATGGCTCGGCTTCAGCACCACATTGGCCTCTCTCGCACACTCAAAGGTGAAAGGCAGCGATGCTGTGTCCATCATCCGGTAATCCTTCTTCGGGAAGTCAAACCGCACGTATGCAACCGGTTTAGGGGTCGGGGCCTGCCTGCCGCACCCCACAACCGCCAGCAGCCCCAGCATCATAAATCCAAGTATTCCTTTTTTCATAATCTGCAATTTTTATAATCTGCAACCGCGTCCGGGGTGATCCGAGACCCGGTCTGCTATATATTATATAACGCACGCAATACAATAATATTATTCCTGACGCAAAATAAACTTCTGCGGATGCAGTCCTTCCCTGAATATCAGCATACCCACATCATACATATCCACGCTCACGACAGGAAGAAATTCATCATACAGCCCGTTCCACCACACTTCCCGCAACCGGTCGGCATGGGGCCGTTCCACAATTATCATTCCTCCTTTCCTGATCCCGACCTGACGAATCTGCGGTTGCTTATCTTCCCCAGAATACGGCACCACAAGCAGATCTGCCTCCCTCTCTACAAAAACCGCCCGCGCATTTCCCCGCTGTGCCCATGGGCGCAACTGCGCATCCGCTCCCATAACAGCCACCCTTTCATAGCCGAAATAATTCATGGTCTTATAAATCAATTCAGCCGTTGCTCGTCTCCCGCGGCCCGCACCCCGGAGTTCCCGGTTTCTACGATATTCCTCCGGCATTCCTGATGCCAGCACATCATTATAAAACCTGAACATCCAGGGAGAATGCAGGTTATGACCTGTCCACGATTTCAGCCAGTATTCCAATCGGTTCATGATGCAAAATTACGAAGAATTTTCCATTCCCGCAAAAAAAAACGTCCTCACTTTCCTTATCTCCACTTTCACAGCAAGAAAAAAATTCCTCTCTCCCTCGGGACAATAAAAAACGAAGAACTGCGTTATATCGGAAATCATCAAACTTTATTATGAACTCCATAGATATAGAATCTCATGTAGCCCGGGCCCGGGAACTCCACAAGCAAGGCTATAACTGCTGCCAGTCGGTAGTGCTGGCCTATAAAGACCTCCTTCCCATCGACGAAGAGAACCTCCAGAACCTTGCCGCCCCTTTCGGTAGGGGTCTTTCGGGATTGAGGGAAGTATGCGGATGCGTGAGCGGTATGGCCATGGTATGCGGCCTTACCGGAAATTCAGATGCTGTAAAGGAACTCGCCGGACGTTTCCGGGACGAAAACGGAGACATAAACTGTGGCCGCCTGCTGCAGATGGGCGCTTCACGCCGCCCCTGCAACGACCTCATCGCTTGTGCCGCCCGCCTCTTGGGGGAATATCTCCAAACGAAGGACGAAAACCTGTAATCCTATCCCCACCACATAGAAACCGCCGTTTTATTCCCCAAAAAACGGTTTAATCATTCGTACCTCAAACCCTACACACTTAAACTCTTACACCCTACAACCTCAACCTCATAAAAAACAAGAAGTGTCCGCAGAACGGACACTTTTTGTTATTGAGATTATGTTATATATCTCTCTTATTTTGCATCGCGGCCGGCACGGATGGCTGCGATATTGGTTGCTACCACAGCCTCGCCCTTGCGGCCGAAGATATTCTGGATAGCTTTCTCCAGTTCTGCAAACTCGATGCCGAGATATGGAGCGGCTGCACCAAGAAGCACCATGTTTCCGCGGGCATTGATTGTCTTGGCTATCTCGTTTGCGTTGAAACTTACGCAATGGGGAAGTTTGTTCACTTCTGCCATGATTTTCTCCACCTCGGGATAATGCTTGATGTTGATGAACGGGTCGCTGTTGGTGATCACATAACCCTCCTTGTTCAGGAAAGGAAGATAGCGGAGCGCCTCCATAGGTTCGCTTGAGAGGATAATGTCGGCCTGTCCTACGGGAATCACATCGGCATAGATCGGCTCGGTGCTGATACGGAGGTGCGAGAACACGCTTCCTCCGCGCTGGGACATACCGTGAATTTCACTCTGCTTTACGTACATACCCATCGTGAGGGCTGCATCGCTGATGATCTTGGCTACGGAAACGATACCGTCTCCTCCTACGCCACAAAGTATGATGTCTTTTTTCATGATAGTCGGTTTTTTCTCTGATTATTTGTTACCAAGGTGCTTTTTGAGTTCTACGAGGCATGTACGGCGCGGGATAATAACGCTGACTCCGTTGTAGGCGATTTCCTCTTCAAGGATTTTCTTGAACTCTTCGTGGTTCTTCGGAAGGGGTTCTATACCGCGGATGTGGGCTGGATCTACTCCCAGTCCCTCGCAGATCCGTTCAATCTTCTGGTTGGCACTTGAATGCTGGCCGCCGGTCATACCGGTAATGTTGTTGTCGAGGATTACTACCACCACGTTGGCGTTCTCGTTCACGCAGTCGAGCAGGCCTGTCATACCGCTGTGGCCGAAAGTTCCGTCTCCGATTACTGCGAGTGACGGGAAGATGCCCATTTCACTTGCACCTTTTGCCATAGTAATGGAGGCGCCCATGCAGACGGTCGTATTGATGGCTCCGAGGTTGAATCCGAGCGTGTAGCATCCGATATCGCCGAACACGCGGCCGTGCTCGTAGTTTTTCATCACTTCGATGATGGCTGCATAGCTGTCACCGTGAGGACAGCCCTTGCAGAGGGCTGGCGGACGGTTCACTACTACCTCAGGAACGTCGGGACCGAGTTCTACGGGCATTCCGAGTGCCTTGGCCACCTTCTCGGCATTCATCTCACCGTCGCGGCGGATGGTCTCGTCAATACGGCCGTGTACAGGCTTGCCCTTGCCGAGCAGACCCTTGATACGTTCCTCTACGTAGGGCTGGCCATCTTCGAGAACGAGGATTTCATCGCATTCCTCATACAGACGGTTGATCATATCCACCGGGAGAGGATACTGAGTAATCTTTACCACCGGGAACGGACATCCCTGCGGGAAATTCTCCATCAGGTAGTTGTAGGCAATACCCGTGGTGATGATTCCGCGGCTGTGGTCCTTGCCCTCGAAATATCTGTTCCAGCCGCTCTCCTCGCTGGCTTTCACGAAAGAGGGCTGTTTGTCGATAAGTTCGCGATACAGACGCTTTGCGTTTACCGGGAGCAGCACAAAGGACTTGGGGTCGGAAGGATAGGAGATCGGCTTCTGTGGGAGCGCCTCTCTGCGTTCCACACCGGCACGGCTGTGGGCCAGACGGGTAGGAATACGGTACAGCACAGGAGTTCCGAGCTTCTCGCTGAGTTCATATCCGAAGAACACCATGTCGTAAGCCTCCTGCTGGTTCGAGGGCTCCAGCATAGGAACCATAGCCCAGTGACCGTAATAACGGCTGTCCTGCTCGTCCTGCGAGGAGAACATGCTCGGGTCGTCAGCCACCACAACCAGAACCCCGCGGGTTCCGATGATGGCGGAGTTCATGAACGGGTCTCCGCAGACGTTCATACCCACATGCTTCATGCAGGTCATAGCACGTTTGCCGCTGTATGCCACGCCGATCGAAGCCTCAAGGGCGGTCTTCTCGTTGGCGCACCAGTTGGCCACGATACCTTTTTCCTTAGCCTCTTTGGATTTCATCACATACTCGGTAATCTGGGTGGAGGGAGTGCCAGGATAACTGTTGATAGCACTGCCGCCCGCATCAATAAAGGCCTGGGCAATCGCCTCGTCGCCTAATAAAAGAGATTTCTGCATAAATTATATATTTTGTTATTGATTTCCGTTTTTTTGAGTGGTGCAAAAGTACAAAAAAAAATTCAAACCACCAAATCAAATCTCTAACATCCTATTCCTCAACCCTCTGCACGGCAGGTCAAGCCCTATTCCCGCCGATATCCCGGAAGATTTTTTATATAATTTGCCATTCAGCCCCCAGCCGCTGCATCGCACCGCCGTCATCATTTCCCCCCGATTCCCCGCCGCAGTCGGGTCATCCCGCGGGACACGCATTAAGAGGGAAAATTCCCAAGCAACAAACCCTTCCCCCCTGTTTCTCAGGCGTTTTACCGGGGTAACTCCCTCTTATCTTCTTTTTATCTCCAGTTTATCTTTTTTCTATCTCTTATTCTAAGGAAAGGAGATAAAAAGAAGTTAATATGGAGATAAAAAGAAGATAGAAGGGAGTTATCGCGTAGCGGAGCCCCTGGTGGTGGCTCTGCGTTAA
>JAZUFZ010000031.1:0-49914 GCA_045640985.1 Bacteroidales bacterium | reverse complement strand
TACGCGTTACGCACCCGTGCGCCGGTCGCCAGCAGAGTATTGCTACTCCCTGCTGCCCCTCGACTTGCATGTGTTAAGCCTGCCGCTAGCGTTCATCCTGAGCCAGGATCAAACTCTTCATTGTAAGAATTGTTTTATTTTTTAACCTTTGACTCTTCCGTGTCTCCCGACCAGCCGAACTGGTCTCTGACACACGCTATCTCATTGTTCCAACTGTTTCAAATCTCTCTCGCTTCCGCCGTTTCCTTTGGTCGAAAACGGTTGCAAAGATACGACTCTTTTCCGCTCCCACCAAATATTTTTTCATTTTTCTTTCCACTATCATCGTAACTCACTGTTTCTGTGCATCATATTTTTTGAAGTTTTTTTCTTGAAGGCGTTTTCCGGGCATACAAACCACCAGTTTCCGCCCCGTTTTCCGCGAAAATTGGCCTCTCTCCTACCCATTTTTAACGCTATTTTTGCGCAATATTCAAATCATGCACTGAATATCAATACATTACATTAAAATTACATTATATTTCACACCTTCCCTATATGCGGATTCCCTTTTCTGATGAGGATTTGCGCACCTTCCCGGAGGCCCTTTCTGACGTCCCTAACCTGCTCTGCCATAGCGGTAACTCCCGGCTATCTTCTTTTTATCTTCTCTTTATCTTTTTTCTATCTCTTATCCTTAGAAAAGGAGATAAAAAGAAGTTAATATGGAGATAAAAAGAAGATAGAAGGGAGTTACCCCAGGAAAACGCGAACGAAATGCAATCGTTGAGGAGCCTCTGGTCTTCCCTGGGGATAAAATCTGCTATTAAAATACTTATATGTCTTACGGAATAAATGATTAAAGGTGGAACGTCATATCGACAATGACGACCACCTTTATATTGTATTTCTATCTGTAAGTGCAATGGCACAAAGGAATCCGAATGTGCCGCAAGAACTTACCACGAGAAGATATCACTCAGGTCTTCTTCTTCATAACTTTCAATCTGGCCAAGTTCATTATCGCTCTGAAACATCATTGAATTGAGTAATGACCCTGCATTTGTGTTCTGAGAGATGATAGAAGTATGCGGAATTTCTGAAGAGAAAGCGAAGCCTTGCTCTGCAGCGAATGTGACTACTCTGATTCTGGGTGCGATATACTTATGCATCTTGTGTGTATTATACAAAACAAGGAGCCCGTGCGGACTCCTTGTATATATTCTATATTATATTACTGTACCACAAATTTATTTGCGCAGCCATTCAAACGGTAGATATAAACGCCTTTGGCATAATCTGCAACATTTACATCTACGCTATATGCGTTAGGATATACCTTTATGGTTTCTACGAGACGGCCATCCAAGCTGTATATCTGCAGATCTGCGGAAGACTGACCGTTGAGTTCATAAGGTATGGTTACCTGATAGTAGGCGGGATTGGGGAATGCCGGATCGGAAAGAGATGCGGAGATTTCCTGAATGCCTGCGAAGCGGTTGGAATCTACCGGTGGATCCATACGGACATACACGGCCTGACCACTGTTGAAGCAATAGCCTCCGGCAGTCATCTGAGAGGTACGCAAATTGAAATAGGAGTTGCTTGAACCATCCCATCCCCAGTTGAAATGGAAGAAATCGGGATAACCAGTCTTGATACCGTCAACGACGAAAGCATGCCCACCGGCATCACGGCCTTCACCTCCTAAAGTATTGTATCCGGAATAGTACATCGGGCGACGGTTGTTGATTTCATTGGTACATGTATCTATCCATACCTGATCGGAATAGTTGTCACGACGCAACTGATAGCTGGTACGATATTTGAAATATGTCTTCATGGCCGGACCTACATACTGTGACAAGGTACCGCTGCCGTCAAGGCCATAACCCATATTCACACTTACGCCTGCATGATAACAAAGAAGTGCTGTAGCCTCAATCTGAGCTTCAGGGCTGCTATAGAACAACTGGTCAGGCATCAGATCATAATCGTAATGTCCTTCCTGGAGGAAATTCACGCTCAGGTTGAACCCATTCTCGGAATAGGTATTGGAACCTTTGGCATGAGTTGGATACTGCCAATAATGCATAATCATGGACATGGCCGTAGCCACACAGCCGGCATAGGTATATTGATTACCCACCCTGGGACAAAACAGGTTATATGTCGGACGGTTAATTTCGCCCTGTCCCCACTTGGAGGTAAGAAGATAGGTTGCTTTAGGGCCATTGCCTACAGCAGGAAGTTCATGGTTGTAAAGGGCAGACCACTGGGCCAGCTTCTCGGGAGCGGGCTCAATTTTCGCATTCTGTGCATCGATAATCTGCTGAGCATAACCGTCAATCCACCATTTCATGGCTGGAGGCATGTTGTTTACATTAAGCGTGTCTTCATCGGAGAAACCGATAATGGCGTTTCCGCATTCGGAACCGGAAACCACCACAAAACCTTGTTCTGCGATATTGAAGATATAGGCAGCGGGAATGCCCAACTGCTCGTTATTTACCTGATAAACCAGACGGACATCAGAAATCGATGCTGGTTTCGTGTTGTTCATTACGGATAGGAAATAAGAACCTACCTGTTTTGCTGTTGTCAGGTCGATATTATCTGCAAAAACACGACCGCTTGCTATGGTTGCACAGAAAAGGACAACCACGGAAAGTACTGATACTGCAAACTTTTTCATTATTTTAGTTAGATTTATAGTTTCAAAATTCGACTGCAAAGATACAAATAAAAATTGACCCGACAAAAAATTGTGGCAAAAAATATCATAAAAAAACAAAAAAGGCAGCAAAGTGGTATTTTGCTGCCTTCTATAAGCGTAATGTCGAAATTATTCTGCTACAACTTCGAGGTTGATTTCAGCCTTGATTTCTTTATGGATGTTTACGATAGCTGTATAGTTACCAACTTCCTTGATTTTGGAGCCATCCACAACGATTTGTTTGCGGTCGATATCATAATTATGCTGTTCTTTCATAGCATCAGCAATCATAATGTTATTGATTGAACCAAAAAACTGACCGTTTTCACCAACTTTGGCAACAAGCTTAACTGACTTGCCATTGAGTGCAGCCTGAAGAGTTTCAGCATCTTTACGGATTTTTTCCTCTTTGAAAGCACGCTGACGCATATTTTCAGCATGGATTTTCTTATTGGTAGGAGTTGCGATAACTGCCAAACCTTGAGGGAGGAGGTAATTGTTAGCGTAACCGTTCTTAACGTTTACGATATCATCCTTGTAGCCCAATTTTGCTACGTCCTGTTTCAATATAATTTCCATTAATCAATCCTCCATTATTATTTTAAACAATCGGCTACATAAGGCATCAAAGCGATGTGGCGAGCGCGTTTGATAGCTTGGGACACTTTCTTCTGATATTTGTTGCTGGTACCAGTGATACGACGGGGAAGGATCTTACCCTGTTCGTTGACAAACTTCAGGAGGAAGTCAGCATCTTTATAATCAATATATTTTATGCCGAGTTTTTTGAAGCGGCAGTATTTTTTACGTTGGGTCTCAACTGCTATAGGAGTGAGATATTTAATTTCGGTTTCGTTAGCCATTTCTTTCAAAATTTGAAGTGATTACTACTTTAATTTACAGAAGTTTATTCGGCAACGGTTTCGGTTGCGGAAGCTTCAACATTCTTCTTTGCATTGCGTTTTTTCTCATTATAAGCAATAGCGTGCTTGTCAAGAGAAACGGTCAGGAAGCGAAGAAGACGCTCGTCACGTTTGTAAGCAGTTTCGAGGGTAGCGATAGTGCTGCCTTCAGCCTTAAATTCGATGAGATAGTAGAAACCAGTAGTTTTCTTCTTGATAGGATAAGCAAGCTTACGCATGCCCCAGTTGTTTTCGTACACGATTTCTGCACCATTTTCGGTGAGAAGATTGGTGTACTTCTGTACCGTTTCCTTCATCTGTTCGTCAGACAAAACGGGAGTTACAATGAAAACGGTTTCGTATTGTTTTACCATGTTTTGAATTATTTAATAGGTTAATAAATAAATTTATGGAGCCACTTTGCGGACTCGAACCGCAGACCTACGCATTACGAATGCGTTGCTCTACCAACTGAGCTAAAGTGGCATATATACGAAGTGCAGTGAAGCATAAAACATTCGGAAAAGAAAGATTGGAGAACGGTAGTCGGGGTGAGAAGACTCGAACTTCCGGCCTCCACGTCCCGAACGTGGCGCGCTAACCAACTGCGCTACACCCCGCTATATAGTGTCCTGGCAGGGACTCGAACCCTGGACCCATTGATTAAGAGTCAATTGCTCTACCAACTGAGCTACCAAGACATATTATTCAATTTCAGATCGGCGCGGGCCGCAGCTCTGAAAGGCGTTGGCGTGTTAAGACGTGGACATTTGCCGGTCTGTTCCAATCTTTCAAACAACTCTCTCTTCTGTTGGTACTCCGGGTGGGACTTGAACCCACACGTCCTTGCGGACAAGGGATTTTAAGTCCCTCGTGTCTACCATTCCACCACCAGAGCCTGGGGTTGGGAGACCAACTTTGAGCGGAAAACGAGACTCGAACTCGCGACCCCGACCTTGGCAAGGTCGTGCTCTACCAACTGAGCTATTTCCGCAGTTTTTCTGTGGAGCGGAAAACGAGACTCGAACTCGCGACCCCGACCTTGGCAAGGTCGTGCTCTACCAACTGAGCTATTTCCGCAGTTTTTTCAATGTTTCAAACGACTATTTTTCTTCCGAAAAGCGAGTGCAAAAGTACACACTTTTTTGATATTGACCAAATTTTTTTTACTTTTTCGCAACAATTTTTTTTATCTCATTCAGTTTCAGCAAAGCTTCAAGTGGTGTAAGTATATCTATATCAATATCTAAAATCTTATCTCTTATCTCCAGTAATGTTGGGTCATCAAGTTGAATAAAGCTTAATTGATACCCGGTTTCCGAGGTACATTTCTTACTATTTTTCTTGATTTTTCCAGTTTTTTGCTCTTTTTCCGTTATCTTTTCATTCTTGGATTCGAGCAATTCCAACATGGCATTTGCTTTCTTCAAAACCGGGTTAGGCATACCTGCCATACGGGCCACATGGATACCAAAACTATGCTCACTTCCACCCGGCACCAACTTGCGAAGGAATATCACCCGATTATCCACCTCTTTGACAGAAATGTGATAGTTATGAATCCTCTCATATTGGTCAGCCATCTCTATCAATTCATGATAATGGGTCGCAAACATCACTTTGGGTCTGTAATGCTTATGGTTATGAAGATACTCTGTTATTGCCCACGCAATGGAAATTCCATCATACGTGCTTGTGCCACGACCTATTTCATCCAAGAGCACCAGACTACGATCTGATACATTATTTAATATACTTGCCGTCTCGTTCATTTCAACCATGAAGGTCGATTCGCCTGAAGAGATATTATCACTTGCCCCTACCCTTGTGAATATTTTATCCACAACCCCAATATGAGCACTCTTTGCCGGGCAGTAACAGCCCATCTGAGCCATCAGGACAATCAAGGCCGTCTGTCTGAGCAAGGCCGATTTACCGGACATATTCGGACCTGTAATAATAATGATCTGCTGCCGTTCGCTATCAAGTATCACATCGTTGCTCACATACAACTCACCCAAAGGCAGTTGGGTCTCTATTACAGGATGACGACCTTCTCGAATATCTATAGATGTACCTTCGTCCAGAGTCGGACGGCAATAATTATTTGCCAGAGACACCTCGGAGAAGCACTGTAAACAGTCCAACTGTGCCACCAACTGAGCATCATATTGTATGGGCTGCACATATTGCATCAACGCGTTAAGCAGCTGCTCATACATCTGAGACTCTATAGCTATAATACGATCCTCAGCACCCAGTATTTTTTCTTCATAATCCTTCAGTTCCGGCGTAATATAGCGCTCCGCATTTGTGAGAGTTTGACGGCGGACCCACTCCGCGGGCACTTTGTCCTTGTGTGTATTTGTAACTTCCAGATAATAACCAAAGATATTATTAAATCCCACTCTCAACGAGTTGATACCCGTCGCCTCGATTTCCCGTTGCTGCAATCCCATCAGGTAATCCTTCCCCGAAGTGGACATATTCCTGAGTTCATCCAGTTCCGGATTAATACCGCTCGAAATCACCCCTCCCTTATCCACTTTTACCGGGGCATCTTCCTGAATCTCGCGCTCGATACGTTCATATATACTCTGACACGAATTAAGTTGTTCACCGATTCTCACAAAAGAATCCTCACATGCAGAGGCACACAATTTTTTTATTTCTGCTATTGCCGCCAACGAACGTTTCAACTGAAGGAGTTCTCGTGGATTGATTCGGCCTACAGCGACCTTGGATATCAGCCGTTCCAAATCACCGATACTGCGGATATGCTGATGCAGATGTTCCGCAAATTCCCGATTGATAATAAGATGATCCACCACACGAAGCCTGTCTTCTATGGCGTTCACATCCTTCAAAGGCATCAGCATCCACCGCCGCAGAAGCCTGCTTCCCATAGGCGTGGCCGTCTGGTCGATCACACTCAACAATGTTTTGGCATTGGCATTCGGCGACCACACCAGTTCCAGGTTTCGTGCCGTAAACTTGTCCAACCAAACATATTTATCTTCTTCAATCCTGTTGATTTTACAAATATGCTGGGTTTTGTCATGTTGTGTTTCCTGAAGATAATACAGGACTGCCCCTGCGGCAATAATACCTTCCGTCAGATCCTCAACCCCAAAACCCTTCAAGGAAGACGTCCCAAACTGTTTCAGCAGCAGTTCCTGTGCGAAATCAGGAGCGAACACCCAGTCGTCAAACGTATTGGTATAGTATTTCTCAGGGAACTTATCTTGAAATACATGCAGTTTTTTCCGCTGAAGCACGACTTCGTTTGGATGAAAGCTTTGCAACAATTTGTCAATATAATTGTAGTCTCCTTGGGCAAGATAAAATTCTCCAGTAGAGACATCCAGAAAACTTATGCCATGTACTTTCTCCGTCAGATGCAGGCCACAGAGAAAATTATTTTCTTTTACCTCCAGGACAGTATCGTTGTAGCTTACACCTGGAGTCACAAGCTCGGTAATACCTCTTTTCACCAAACCCTTAACCGTTTTGGGATCCTCCAGTTGCTCACATATCGCCACACGCAAACCGGCCTTAACCAGACGCGGAAGATACTGGTCTATTGCATGATGAGGCACCCCTGCAAGTTCCGTGAAACTTCCACCCCCGCAAGCCTTTCTCGTAAGTGTCAATCCTAAAATTGCAGATGCCTTTACCGCATCTTCACCAAAAGTTTCATAGAAATCCCCGACCCTGAACAGCAACATTGCATCAGGAAACTTTCGTTTCATTTCTGCATGTTGTTTCATCAAAGGTGATTCCATTGAGTCTTTAGTCTTTGCCATCGCGCACAATATTTTTGCAAAAATACATATTTTTTCTGAATTGTATTAAACGCCCGCGCATAAGATAATAACAACCTTTAGCAATCACCTATTTCTAAATCACTTGTATGATGATAACTATTTTCTAAAAGCACAACGACAATGCCTTTATCTTCATTCATACGCCTATATTATGGTAACCCGTTGGCGGAATTAATCTATATTTTCAGGCTTTAGCCTGCGCACGGTCGCAGAGGCCGCGCTTTGTCACAGAGCCACCGCCGGGGGCTTCGCCCCGCGGTAACTCCCTTCTATCTTCTTTTTATCTTCTTTTTATCTTTTTTCTATCTCTTATTCTTAGGAAAGGAGATAAAAAGAAGTTAATATGGAGATAAAAAGAAGATAGAAGGGAGTTACCCCTTACAAGTAGCTATATTACAGTAGGAAAATGCGAGCCTTCACGCGGGACGCTCCGCTGCGCTTGGCGCGGAGCCACTACCAGAGGCCCCGCTTCTTTGCAAGAGCCATTAACGGATCAATTCCGACAGCGGGTTATGGTTCCACAATTTAATCACTATAAAAGACACAAAAAGAGGCCTCTTTCCAGAAGCCTCTCTTTAATCTGATACTTGGATCAATTATTTGTTACCAAGTTTTTTTGCGATAGCGTTAGCACCTTCAGAGATAGCTTTGTCAGCAACCTTCTTGGTAGCATCAGCAGCCTTAGCCTTTACACAGTTGTTGAATTCAGCGTCCATAGCAGCTTTGAATTCAGCATCGTTCTGGTACTGAGCATATTTTTCAGAAAGGATTGATCTGATGCAAGCCTCAACAGAAGCAGCGTCGGTCTTGTAGCAGTTGCATTTTGCCTGACCAGCTTCGCGAGCAGCGCTCAACATAGCAGTCTTGTCAATTTCGGTAGTAGCAGCTTCAACAGCTTCTTCTACTGGAGCAGCAACTTCTTCAACTTCTTCAATTACTACAGAATCTTCGATTTCTTCTGCAGGCTGATTATTGTTGCAGGAGATTGTCATAGCAGCAACGAAAGCTGCGCAGCTAACAAAAAATAATGCTTTTTTCATGATTTACAATTAATTATAATGTTATTGATTATTATTTTCAAATTACAAAATTACAAATATTATTCCACCCCACAAAATATTTTTTCTTAACAAATCATAATCTCTTGATTACGCGTTCTTAATAAGGCATTTTTTCCAGATTTTCCAAAACCCTCTGGTGAATTGATTCATCCAGTTCCTTATGGCGTGAATAATAACAGATACTGGAATCGAAATCCGCCCTGCTCACATGAAAACTATCCAATAATTTCTGATAGGACTGGTCTGTTTCCTTCGACATGTTAGCATATCTGAATCCAGACTCTATCGCATAGAAACCTTCTATCATATAAGCCTGCGTCAAGATCTCCACCATAGTAGAATCATCAATGACTCCTTCCGGCAAAGAATCCTTATGGTGACAAGACACCATACAACAAGCCATCAGCAGCACCCCAAGCAATGATAATCTTTGAAAATGTTTCATACTTTATGTTTTGAAAAAAAGCAATCATCTCTGATTGCTTTCTTCTGTGGGAGCAACAGGATTCGAACCTGTGACCCTCTGCTTGTAAGGCAGATGCTCTGAACCAGCTGAGCTATGCTCCCGGCATCACTCGCGTGATAGAATTTTCTCTTTTCTCGTGGGAGCAACAGGATTCGAACCTGTGACCCTCTGCTTGTAAGGCAGATGCTCTGAACCAGCTGAGCTATGCTCCCGAGGTGCTTTATTTTTCTCTAAAAGCGAGTGCAAAAGTACAAACATTTTACGACATACGAAAATTTTTTTTAACTTTTTCGCAAAGTTTTTTTCTAATGCTCTTGTTTCTCAATAGTTACGAAACAATATTTTTTTAATTAAACGACTGCAAATCGATTAATTTTTTATAAAGTCCGCCCTCTGAAATCAATTTTTCGTGAGTTCCCTGCTCGATGATTTTTCCTTTATTCATGACCAGAATCAGGTCTGCATTCTGTATCGTTGACAATCTATGAGCTATCACTATTGCCGTTCGTCCTGTCATAAGATTCTGCAAAGCCTGCTGTACCTCATGCTCTGATTCCGCATCCAGAGCCGAAGTTGCCTCATCCAATATCAATATCGGGGGATTCTTCAATACCGCACGAGCTATGCTCAATCTCTGTCTCTGACCGCCTGAAAGAGTCATACCCCTATCCCCTATAACTGTATCGTATCCCTGAGGTAGGGCCGTGATAAATCCGTCTGCCGCCGCTACTCTGGCAGCCGCAACAATCTGCTCACGCGTATATTCAGGATGCCCGAAGGCTATATTATTCGCAACCGTATCATTAAACAGAATACATTGCTGCGTTACAATCCCCATCAATGCCCGCAGGGAATTGATATTTACATCTTTTATCGGATGGCCGTCCACCCGTATCTCGCCGGACGTAAGGTCGTAGAACCTCGGCAGCAGATCTACGAGTGTCGTCTTTCCTGCCCCTGAGGGTCCTACCAAAGCGATAATCCTACCTTTGGGAATCGTGAGATTGACATTATCCAGCACCGGAACTTTCGCGCCTGTAGTTTCATCCTCGTATGTAAATCCGACCGAATCGTATGTTATTTCCTTCTCAAATCCTTTCAGGACAAAGGCATTTTCTTTCTCAAGTATCTTTTCATCAGCATCCATCACTTCAAAAAAGCGTTGTGCGGAAGCGCTTCCTTTCTGGATGGAATTATAGGCTCTTACGACCGCTTGCACAGGAGGTATCAGCCGGGCAAATATGATGACGAACAATATGAATATCGAAGCCGGCATATCTCCGCCTATCACCAGTTCGCCGCCGATTATCAGAATGGCGGCCAGGCTTATGGTTCCAAGCACTTCCGACATCGGACTACTCAGTTCCCGTCTCCGTGCCACCTTCATCATCGTACGGGCATATTCTGCATTCGTCTGTTCAAAATGATGCTGGCGATTTTCTTCCTGATTGAACGATTTCACCACGCGGATATTTCCCACAGTTTCCTCTATCTCTGCAAAAATACCGCCAAGTTTTTCCTGTCCTTTCGTACTGTTTATTTTCAGACTTCTTCCGACTTTTGCTATCAGCCATACCGCTACCGGAAGTACCAGCAGAAAATACATAAACAGTCGTGGCGATATCACAATCAGCGTAGCTGCGAATACTATTATATTAATAGGATCCTTAATTATAGACTGTAGTGTCTGCACCACACTCCACTCCACATCAAACAAATCGTTTGACATTCGGCTCAGCAGATCTCCTTTTTTTCTTGAATGGAAGAATCCTACTGGCAGTATCGTGATTTTTCTGTATATATCGTCCCGCATCAGCTGCACAATGCCCGCTCTAATGCCACATAGGAAGAAGAATGCCAGATAGCGGCACAGATTCGACAATAGCGAACATGTCAGATATCCTGCCGAGACTACCAGCATACATTTCCAGACCCCATAAACTGCCTTGCAGTTGCAGAGATTCCACATCAGCCATCCGGTAAGGGCTTCCTGATTGAGAGCCAGTCCTGGACACACCTCCGGGGGCTGGGTCATCCCGAACAGCAGCTCCACGAACGGCACTATCAGCACATACGAGAACAGATTGAAGAAAATATGCAGCACGTTGAAGCCTATATTGAGTGCCATTTCTTTCGGGAAATGCTTCAGATAGGTAAACACGCGCAATATGGGAGCTTTCTTTTTCACTACTTGAATATTATGAGTTGTGCCTGTCCTGGTTTCTTATCCTGAGCGTTTTTGAGCCGTTCCTTGCGTAGTTTTCTGGTTAGGAAATAATCATATATCGACTGAGCCTGTGCGCTGGTCGGAGCTAGTATCTCTACATGCAGCATTGGATGGTTCTGCAGATACTCCACATAGCAGTCCAGAACCCGCTGTCCCTGCGTGGTAAGTTGCTGTCTGCCATCAAACATCCCTTTCGAGAGCATCATAACTGCCTTGTCTCGCATGGGCGACAGCACGATCTTCTCCGGGAGCATTCTGTTCCGCCGTACCTCCTGCGCAGAGACCACACGTATCCAAGGCTGGAAATCATCACCTTCAACCATCACAATATTATCCTCTTTTCCGGAAAGCATCACGGATGTTTCTCCGCTGCCCCGGTCTATAATGTACAGGGCTTCCTCTGCCCCATATCTCCGTACACTCAATGTGCATTCCACCCCTTTTCCCAGACTGTCTGCCACCTTCGTTTCTGCCACCTTCATCGGTTCAGGCCGCGCAGCGGGGAATAAGTCAAAACGGAACACATCCCTGCCGCCCACACCTGTGTAGGCAACCGACTTTCCTGCAAAATACGCCGTCTCGCCGTTTGCATTCACACCAAAACAGATATCGTCGTTTTCCGTATTGATAGGAAGTCCCATATTGGCGGGTCGGGCAGCCGCATCATTCGCCAGGTCTATGAAATACATATCATATCCCCCGAACCCCTGCCATCCGTCGGATGCAAAATAAAGCGTATGACCGTCGGCGTGTATGAACGGACACTTCTCGTTGCCTGCCGTGTTCACCCGGGACCCCAGGTTCTCGGCACGGCTCCAGTCTCCGTTGGGCAGCCGTCTGCATCGCCAGATATCAGTTCCGCCGACACCTCCGGCCCTGTTGCTTGCAAAATAGAGATACTGTCCGTCGGGTGTAATGCTGGGTTGGGATTCCCAGCTCTTTTCGCCGTTTACCTGACGACCGGCGTTCTTGATGCTGGTCCAGGTGCCGCCCCGCCATTCGCTGTAATAGATGTCGCAGTTGTTATACCCACTTGCGCCGCTCTCTGCCACAGAATAATAGAGCAGTCTGTTGTCTGCCGTCATCGTGATACCGCCTTCACTACTATGCTGATTAAACGGATCCTTCAGTTCTTCACCTGTGCTGTAACTTGTGTCACGCCACCTGCTGGCATACATTTTCCACGCTTTTTCCTCGTAGTCTTTGGTGTAGTAGGTTCTACGTCTGTCCAACGGAACTTTCCTCAGATAGTATGCCCATTGCCCGTCCCACGTGAAATAGGGAAGAATTTCATCTTCGTATGAGGAGACTCCCATAACCACTTTCGGGTCAAAGGGAGATTTGTTCTTCTCGGCTTCTGCCAGGAACCGCGACCAATACAGGTAATTCGAAGCCTCTTCATATACCGCATCGTTCTCCGGCTCACGGCTGCTGTTGGCTATCTCGAAAAACCGTTCAAGCATCTCCACGGCTTCCTCGAACTGATCATCGCTGTAATAGATGACCCCTCTATAATAGCAAGCGAGCGCCTGAGGGTAATTGGGGCACACCTCAAACAGTTTCGTAAAATACCGCCGTATGGCCGTCACATTGGTATTCTGCTTTACGGCCGTCATTCCTAAATAATAGTAGGGGTCGGCCGCCTTGGGATTGCGGGCCGAAATGGTCCGCATCATATTCGCGCATTCCGCGTAGCGCTTTGCCTTATAGGATGATACGGCTTTATTGAAATTGTTCTGGTCGCCCGGCTTGAATTTATATGTACAGACCTCCTGCGCGTTCAACAGGCCTGCCGAGAGTACCATCATCCATATCAAAAGCCGTTTCATATTCTATAACTTATCTACATCAATCGGGAAACAAGCCTCCGGTCCGTTGCAAGGAGTGTTGCACCGGATGGCGCATTCCGAGCATGGAGTGAGTTCGCCATGGAGGCGTTTCTTCACCATATCCTCCACTGCTTCGCGCAACTGCGGAATCCTGATACCGCGTATCACCTCATCGCAGAACGCATACGAAAGCATCGTTCTGGCCGTCCTGCTGCTGATACCGCGGGTCTGAAGATAGAACATCGCCTGGGCATCCAACTGCCCCGTCGTGCTTCCGTGGGAGCATTTCACGTCGTCGTTATATATCTCAAGGAATGGCTTGCTGTCCACGTGCGCCTTATCGGTGAGCAGGATATTCCTGTTGCTCTGGAAAGCCTCAGTCTTCACGGCCCCGTCCTTCACCAGTACATGTCCGTTGAACGCCGCACGCGCCGAGTCGTCCAATATTCCCTTGTACATCTCGTTACTCGTACAGTGGGGAGACGCATGTTCTACGAATATATAGTTCTCGCACCGCTGTTCGTGATCCAGCAGATACAAGCCGTCAGCCCTGAGTTCACAACCCTCGCCTTTCATCCTCACCTCCACATGGTTGCAGATATGACCTCCGTTCAAAGTGAAACTTCCCATATTCAGTCTCGAATGGGCCTCCATCGTCACAAAGGTCTGCTGTATCAGTCCCGACTGGTTGTTCATATTCTGGAGTTTGTAATAATCCACCTCGGCATTCTCGCCGATATGGATTTCCATACGGTTGTTGCTCAGCGAACGCTGGCCTCCCACCGTATCGTCGCAATGGATAATCTGGACCTTGGCGCCGGACTCCACTTCAATCCTGCAGTTCAGTTCCACCAGACCTTTCTCCTCCATATCCACAACCGACTGTATCTGAATGGGGCATTCCACCACCTGGTTCTTCTCCACGCGGATATTCATATCGTCACCATAGCCGTTCACCACCAGCCGCTTATCGGCATTCATATTGGGAATTGTGCAGCAGGGAACCGTTCCCTGGCTTCCCGCCCCCGGAGTCGGACGCACAAGGCCGTCCTCCCAGAACTCCGAGAAATCCACCCCTTTCCAGGCCTCCTTCAAAACATCTTTCGTTATCATTTTCCCTCCTTCAGCCACTCGTAGCCTTTTTCTTCCAGTTCCAGCGCCAGTTCCTTAGGACCGCTCTTCACGATACGTCCCTCATACAGCACATGCACAAAATCGGGCACGATATAATCCAACAGCCTCTGATAGTGGGTAATCACCACCATGGCATTCTCCTTCGACCGCAACTGGTTCACTCCCGAAGCCACAATTCTCAGCGCATCGATATCCAGACCCGAGTCGGTCTCATCCAGAATCGCCAGCAGCGGATCCAGCATCGCCATCTGAAAAATCTCATTCTTCTTCTTCTCGCCTCCGCTGAAGCCCTCGTTCACCGAACGGCTCGCCAGAGAGGCGGTCATCTCCACCACTTTTTTCTTTTCCTCCATCAGCCGCATAAAGGCACTCCCACTCAGAGGATCCAGCCCGCGGTATTTCCGCTGTTCGTTCACCGCCGTACGCATGAAATTCGCGATACTCACCCCAGGAATCTCCACGGGATATTGAAATCCCAGAAAGACCCCTTCACAGGCCCGCTGTTCCACCGGCATACCAAGGATATTCTTCCCATTGAATATCACCTCACCCGCCGTAACCGTATATTTAGGATTACCCGCAATCACACCCGCGAGCGTACTTTTACCGTTCCCGTTAGGGCCCATTATCGAATGCACTTCACCCTTGTTGATTTCAAGGTTAATACCCTTCAAAATCTCCCGATCCCCAATCGAAGCATGCAAATTACGAATAGAAAGTAACGACATAAGAATATATAATTTACTGATTCATATAAAAATAACAACACCTGGGCATATAAAACCCGAGTGCGAAGATACGATTTTTTTCCCAACCCACAAAATTTTTTTCCATTCCGCCCCTTTGCGGAACCGCCATTTTCCTGCTTTGATTTCATCAGGACGCTTTCCATAATGAGATGTTCCGATATGTAAAATTGAAGAACTCCCCACGGCAAAAAACGTCCGCAACTTCGCATACCACGCCCCAACCTCCTGATTATCATATTCCTAAAAAATAGTCAATAAAAAATATCAGAAAACGTCCTCAGATTTGAATAAAAAAGTGTAATTTTGCATTTGCAATGAATCCACACTCCAGCATAGCTGATGCCGCTACTGATAACACAGAAATCATTATGACAGAAGACACTAAAGGTTACGTTTACATACTCACGAACCCATCTTTCCGCGAGGACTGGGTCAAGATTGGCAAGAGTTCACGTCCTGTGGATGTGCGATCAAAGGAATTGGACAATACCGCCGTTCCGCTGCCGTTCGAGATTTATGCCACTTTGAAAACCTCGAAGTTCGACAAGGTTGAGAAACAGATTCACAAACAGATTGACCGCCTGACCGACCTCCGTATCCGTCAGAACCGAGAGTTCTTCAACATTGCGCCTTCTGTCGCTCTTGACATTATGCGTGATATTGCCGACCTGCTTGAGGATTCCGAACTGGCAGTTTACGTTGATGGCGAACCAGTCATCAGCAAGAGCAAGGAAGAGGACAAGAAGATAGAAGCGGACAGCAAAGAGAAGGAACGCAGAGCACAAAAGCCCGCTTTCAAGTTCCACATGGTTGGCTTGAAGGTTGGCGATACCGTTGTCTTCGATGAACTGAACCTGCCCGTTACTGTGGCTTCTGACGATAAGGTGGAGTACCAAGGTCGCCTCTGGTCACTCTCTGCCTTCACCCGCGATTTCCTGCCAGAAGAGAAACAAAACACATCGGGAGCCTATCAAGGTCCTAAGTACTTTAGTTACGAGGGAATAACGCTAAGTGAGTTGAGAAAGGAGAAGGAATAATAAATAATGTAATTTACAGCTAACATAATTGCGAGCAGAAACATGAAAAGTTTATTTGGTTCTTCATAAAAATGCGTAGATAGTATCAAAGAAAGAATCTGGCAAGAGTAATTGCGGATATTTACGGAATGAGGAGATAAAATTCACACGAGGGAAGCGGCGATACCCAAGGAGGTTCGAGAGATTCGCACAATTTCTGTGCAAGATAAATATCAGATGTGACCGGGGCGGTATGACGCAGTAAGGAGGGAGCGGATGAAAATCCCAACTATGACCTGTGAATAATTAGATGAACCATAAAAAAGCAGGCTCGCTTAACGGAGCCTGCATAGAAGAGAAGATATGCAAAATCGGGATTATCGTTCTACAGAGATAATCGAGAAGTGCATAGTGCCTGCGGGAACGACAACATCGACCTCCTCGCCTGCATGACGGCCGAGAAAGGCCTGGGCAAAGGGAGAGGTAACAGAAATCTTGCCTTGTTTGAGGTTGGCTTCGCTTTCAGGTACGATGGTGTAGGTCTGCTTCTGTTTGGTCTTGGTGTTAAGAATATTGATGGTAGAAAGAAGAAGAACCTTGGAAGTATCAATCTTGGATTCGTCAAGAACGCGGGCATTGGCGATGAGTTCCTGCAACTTGGAGATACGGGCTTCGAGATGGCCCTGTGCTTCTTTGGCGGCATCATATTCGGCATTTTCGGAGAGGTCGCCTTTGTCGCGGGCTTCAGCTATGGCAGCTGCAGCTGCGGGACGGTCGAAGGCTATCATGTGATGGAGTTCATCTCTGAGTTTCTGGAGGCCTTCTTCGCTGTAATACTTAATATCTGACATAATAATAAAGTTTGTTTTTTGATGTCTAAAAATTAGGAAAGGTTCGGAAGAACCTTTCCCAATCTCTATTATGTTGGCTCAACTATTACAATTTGATAGTGGCTCCGATGGAGTGCGTACCCTTGAGTGGGCTGGCGGCACGATAGGAGTAATCTATCACGATTGTATTGTTGTTACCTTCTTTCTTTGAAAGTGGAATCTCGAAAGAAGCACCTGCTGCAAGACCGGTGTTGGCGGTGGTGCGGGTGCTGTTGTTGAAGATACCGCTCTGCATTACATAGCCTGCACGGAGCTGAACTCTGTTGAGGAGGGAATATTCCAGACCTACAGCAAAGTTATCCTTGAGGAAGGCATTGGAAGTGAAGCTTCCTGCTACAGTAATACGCTGGTCCATGGCTTCAAGAAGGAAGTCGTAGGATACGCCGATATTCAAGCAGGTAGGGAGCTCCATTTCAGCTGCACGGGACTCCACGGTGAAGTCATTGTCGTTGATGACAGTGGCAATGGAGAGACCTGTTCCTTCATAACTCATGGTGGTACCGATATTCTTCAGGGAGATACCGAATTTCAATTCATCGTCAACACCAGACACATACTGGATACCAGCATCAATTGCAAAACCGCTGGCAGAGATATTGTCGGTTGACTCACTGATGATCTTAAGGGCAACACCGCCATGGATGGCTCTTGAGAAAGAGTGTGCATAAGCGACATTGAGATTCATCAATGTAGGAGAAAAGGTGCCATTATAGCCGGCTTCAGGGCTCTCGTATGTGGTAACATCAATGTTGCCGAAACTGGAAGCCATGACGTATGCAGCAAGAACACCTTGATCTGAAATGCGCTGACCGAGGCCGAAAGCGTTGATGTTGCCGGAACCTACGAGACCATTCTTGCCACCATTGAGCATAGTGTTAGAATAAGAAAATTCGGTTTTGGTAACAAACGCAAGACCTGCAATATTGTTGAAGAAGGATTCGAGGCCACGGGTATTGGCTACGTTTACACTTCCCCAACCAGCGCTGCGTGCCCACGGGTTGACTAACAACTGGGTGGCACCTGCAGTACCTCTTCGCTCATCATTACCTGCCCATGCGGACTCGGTGGTGAGCAAGAGTGCTACTACAGCAACAGCTAATATTCTAAATATATTTTTCATTTCTATCAATTTTTAGTGTTTGCGATTGTAGGTTTAGAATTGATATGAATTCAAGTCAACTTGACGCATGGTACCAAACCATTTCACTACGCGATCACCTACTCCAGGAACACTGAAGTGAATCATGTAGAGACCACCGGCAATAGGAATACCGGTATGGTTGTGGAGATCCCAGTCAAAGGTTGTGGATGCCGGGGTTACTTTCTTGAATTGACGTACGAGCGTACCATCTACAGTGTAAATCGTGATAGTGGTATTTTCAGGTACATTGGTGAAACGAACCTTGGTTTCCAACTGACTTGCTGTTTCGTAAGAAGAATAGCTGTAATATGGGTTAGGAACCACATTGATCATACTGAGGAGCGAATCCTTGGCAGACTTCTCTGAATTTTCGGCATTGGCCTGGTTGGTAAGGGTTACAATGTCGTTGGTAAGTTCAAAGAGATACTTAGGATATTCGCTGTTGGTAGCATAGTTACCAGTGCAGTTTTCAGTTGTGGTAAGGTTGCCACCCATATAACGACCGTATGGCATGTTCACGTTGATATCCACAGTCACATCACAAGGAATGTCCATAGGATTGGTGAAAGCATAACGATCATTTACCAATGGGAGATTAACCCATGCTGTAGAAGCGAAGAGCAATGATACGGAGTCACGTACAGGAACTACTGCATAGTCATCCTCACCACCTACGAGACCATACTGGAGGTAATTACCATCTGCGTTACCGTTAACCTTCATAAGACGGTCGAGAGAACCAAGCATCATGGCTGCCCATGCACCACCATCGTATGATGGGGTCTGGAAGCGAACGGTATCAGTGCTTACATTAGTGTTAGGTTTGATGCGGAAGAACTTCTGGTTGGTGGAATTCATTACATAAATGTAGTGACGGCCACCCATTACATAGTTCTGCGTACCATCCATGATAGTGCTTACCGGGTTCCACATCATATCACGTCCATTGAACTGAACATAACGGGAATCCTCACCGAACATAATGTTGAGACGCTCACCAGTTGCCAATGAGATGGCGTATCCTGGGAACCAACCCATACCATATTCAGCGATGTATGCAGGATTGCTCGGATCAGTGGTAGAAGCAGTCATTCCGCTGTAATCATCAACGGTCTTGCCGGTCTTATCAACTGACTTATGAGCACGGAGGTGGAAACGACGTACCTGACCTTCGGACTGAGTGTAGTCATCGCACATCTCGATAACAGGACAACGGGTCCATTTTGAAGTATCGGAAGTGAATACAATACGTACACTTGGAAGAGCATTGAGATCGTTGAAGTTGAGAGATTTATTAACGGTATTGTTCATAAGCTTACGGGTAATCTTATCAACTCCGCCAAAAAGGTTTGCATAGTTCTTGTTGATGTTGCAGAGAGAATCGATAACCTCATCGCTGGCTCTGTAGTAAGAATAGTTAAATCCCGGATGATATTCCAAAGTAGAAACAAGACCGTATGGAGCCCAGAGACCATTTACGACTTTTTCAAAAGCCTGAGACTTATCGATTGCAGTACCTACCCATGCACGGGATTCCTGACGACGTTTGTAGTAGTCTTCGTCAAGGTAGTTTTCGTATGGGGAGATAGGATCAGTAGAGCCAACAAAGCTGGTCACAGCCTCAGTTGCAAACTGATTACCAGAACGAATCCAGTTAAAGGTCATAAGGTTATCGTTATCTGGAATACCGCTCAACCATTGTTTTGAATTGTCAGAATAGGTCATTGATGAGGAAAGAATAGCATTTTCGTTTACAAATCCACCATAATAGAAGGATTTATAACCTTTGTAGCTCTTTGAAGTGTAAACTTCCATTGGAGAAGCAACAGACATAGGATTGGAGATGGATACAGAGATACCGAGGTCCAAGAAGAGCTGCTCGTTGTAACGACCAATCACAAAGTCTGCAGTGTCGGTATATACAGTATCGGTACCGGATATCCACAATGGCTGACCATAGTCTGCGTTGGAAATTACCCATTTTGAACTGTCATCAACACCAGAGAAGGAAATAACATATTTACCACCTTTAATCTGAAGCGGGTCAATTACACGAACATTAACAGGACCATAGTTCTGCTCAAAGTTGATATTGGGAACAATACAAGGATTGCTCATCTTACCACCCTTGGAAATAGAACCTGCAGGTTTGCCAGGAACACCAGGCTGACCCATGAGTTCCTCAAAGGATTCATCAGTCCACATAAGAACAGAACCACCGTTGCCGTAACCTTCGATACGGGTGATGTTAGGACACATACCAAATTCTGCCTGAGCAATGGTACCACCATTCTCTGAGTATGGATCATGTGGTATTGCAACTACAGAAGTGATAGTACCGCCATTTTCATTCTTACGACCTGCCAGATAAGGTTCTTTCTGACCATCAAGGAAGGCAGCCTCAGTCTGTGAATATTCTTTATAACGGTTTTGTGCATAAGCAACACAGATGTAATAGTACTCTCTGTCATTAACGAGAGCCGTATTGGTACCGGAAGCGAACATATCGTTGGTGATACGGAATACATGCTGGATACCGTTGTTGGCACCATTAACCATGATGTTGCCGGTCAGCAGACCAGTAGCAGAGTTCTGTTCATAGTTTACAAGTGTTCCGATAGGCAATGAAGGAGAAGCATTTCTTTCATAGCCGATGGTATCACCAGTTGAATTAAGGATAGGAGCTTCATAATTCAAGGAATCGTAGAAGTTCTTGAGGTCGCACTGTGCAACCAGACGAGCCTTGGTAACATCTCCGATATCAGCAATAGAAGCATTAGCATCTTTCAACTGATAAATCTGATAACCTTCAAACTTATAGCTACGGGCATCATCAGAATATTTCATCTGCTTACCGGTAGCAGCATCGATGTAACTTGTAGGGATGGCCGGGTCAATTTCACTATATGACTCACCATAGTTGTTTGACTTAGGATCCATATAAGTAATGTAAAGAACAACTTCGTTCTTGAGTTCCTGTACAACCAAAGTAGGAGCATCAGGACCATCAAGAACCTTGAAGCAGTTTTCAAACAAAGCCTGGCAAACATCATCGATTTCACGAAGAAGTTCAACAGAAGACCAAGCATTGCCAGATGTAGCCTGTGCAAAAGGAATACCTACGGTGATATAGTTCAAAGCACCAGGTTTCAAGGTGAAAGGACCTGCAGACTGCATGAAACGACGGTCACCAGGAGTAACATTGCTACCTGAGGTAACTTCTGTCCAGTCATCAGCATTAATGTCAGGAACCTGACCATCAGTACCCCAATGCCATGGGTCGGAATCACCAGGGAACATAAAGTCGCACTGAAGTTCAGTAGTACCAGTGCTGATAGCATTGCCACCGAATTTCATGCGCTGACCGTTCTTCCAGTAACCGCGGAGGTAGTTGTAATAGTCGGTAGCCTTTTCAGGTTCACCGGAGATAGCATCGGAAGAGTTGTTGTAGTAAACGAAACGGCGCATACCGAAACGTTCATCATCTATAATGTTGTTACCAAAGTTCACACCATTGATAGCGCAGTTTCCAACAGCATCGCCAGGAGTGAAGTACCAACCGTCAGGATAGAACATATCGGCATCGTCAGTAAGGCCAATAGTATCGTATGTACCATCAGCATTCTTGTATTTAGCCAAGAGAGCCTGCATGGTAGTATTGCTACCGTTCAGAATCTTCTGGATATCAATCTTAGGATTATCCTTGCCATCAGGATCCATATAAGGACCTTGGAAGAAGTCGATACCTACTGCTGGAGGAATACCGGAATAACTACCAGATCCGGGGCCATCGGACTCATCACCGTTGTAGCAATAGCCAAGACCACGCTTAACATCGCAACCGATGAAGTCATCGAAAGCATAACCGAGGTCAGCGTCAACCCACTGGCTGAAATAGGTTTCACGCAATTCGTATGTAGAACGGTTGATGATTTCGTATGAATAGAAAGTCATGTTGTTGATTTCGTCATTGGTAGAGAATGCGAAAGCCTGGGCACGGATTTCAAGACCAATAGACTGACCATCAGACTCGGTATGGGTGCTACCCATATCATTGAAAATCCACCAGATGGTCTGGTCACCCTTCAGCACCTGGTCGGAAAGGATACCACCGCGAACGATGCCAGCATCAGTTTCCATAGTAGGCTTTGGGGAATAGTTCTCGCCAGGATGAGCAGCCTTCAGGGTACGAGGACACAACTCATTGTCGAAATCATAGTAAGGATAGTCACCATTTTCCCAGCTGTACACACCGTCACCATCAGAATCGAAGAAAGGAGCCAGATAGTTAGACTGGTTTTCACCACCGTGAGCAGGCCAATCTTTGATGACGTCGGAAATGTTCTCAGGAGTACCCAGGCGAGTAGCAGGAACGGTTGAATAGTCGAAATAAGACATCAGGTTCTGAACTTCAGCCTTGGTAATTACATAGTGTTTATCGTATTTGTTACAGGTGGCAAGGTCGGTGTAGGCGTTGTTATCTACAGTAAGAGGACCTGGCCAGTAATCATCACCCTCCGAACCGAAACGCAGAGCAGCGATACGGAGCTGATCATTAACGTCGGTACCACCAATCCACAAAGCTGCGCAGAACAATGGGCAGGTGTTGCCGTTTTTAGGAATGTGGTATTGAGCCACACTACCATCGTACCACATATTACCGTAGCCATTAATCAACGTACGAACGTTGTTGACATTCAGTTCAGCAGTACTTTGTGCTCTTTTGCACGCGGCGGCACCTGCTTTCACAGCAGCGGAATGCGCTTTTGCCTTATGGCAAGTCGTGCATTCGCGTGCTTCTGCTGTCCCCACCATAGTGGAGAACAGGAAAGCCACCAATACTAATTTGCTAAATATATTTTTCATCTTTATCATTTTTTTCGCGTTGATCATTAGAAGTTATAGGAGAGCGTTACTCTGATGGTACGAGGGCTCGAATAGTTCCAATAATTGTTGCACATTGAGATAGCATAAATATCTCTGAAGGACTGTGGATCCAGATATGCGTTGATTACGGACTGAGTTTCGGGGTCGGTCAGATAACCATTGTCAGCAGGGTTACCCGTTACAGAGAATACGCCGGTTACGTTTCTGATATCAAACAGGTTGTTCACAGTTACAGCTGCATTGAGATAGGTCTCACGCTTGCCGGCTTTGATAGGCCAAGTCTTGTCAACAACAATATTGAAATAGAAGCACCATGGCAGACGTGCTCCACGATAGCTACCAACGATAGTGGACTGAGTGTTGCTGAATGCTCTGGTGTAAGGACGTCCAGACTGTGCAACAGCCATGAAGTTCACACCAAAGTTTTCAAGAATCTTAACTTCCTTGTTACGCTGTTCACCATTTTCATCAACTACGACTTTGTTTCTGGTAGGTCCATTGTATTTGGAGCCACTGCCATAACGGAAGTCCACGTTAGCTTTGAACTCATGGCGACGGTCATCAGAAATAGGATTCAACATCTTCAGAGTAGTATAACCTTCCTTAATCAACTCAGTCATTGTACTGGTGGAAAGACCGGTACCTTCTGCATACTGCAAAGTGTAGTTTGCATTGATACGGATATTCTTGGTTTGACGCTTATCAAATGAGAAAGTGAAACCTTTGATGGTCTTGAAGTCAAGGTTATCGTATGAATAATAGTTCTGGTTAGGATCAGCACCTGCATATTGTACGAGCTGGATCAGGTCGCGGGTCTCTTTGTAGTATGCAGAGATACCGATTGCTGAAGACTCATTCAATGCCTGCTGGAAACCGAGTTCGTAGTTAGTGATACGTTCAGGTTTCAAGTTAGGGTTGCTGATAGAAGAAATCTGTGACATAAACAGGTAGTTCAGGTAGTCAGCCTGCCATCCGCTGGATGGACGGCGAGCGATAATGTCGTAACTTGCCTTGAACTGAGACTTGTCACTTACTGGGAATGCGAAAGCGATACGAGGCATAGGAACAATCTGAGGTTTGTAGTCCTCGAATGCACTTACATATACAGTGTTGTTTGCAGCAGCTTCCTGACCACCACCTTCACCGCGGGTACGATAAGGAGTAGGTTTACCAGACTTACCGGCAATTGCACTTGGCGAAGATACCTCAGTACCGTTAGCATCATACCAGACAGAACCGCTACGGTAACCAACAACGGTAGGATTGCTTGCTGAAGGATCATCAACATATACTACCCAATCACCTTCTGCGTTAGAAGCAAAAGCCTGATCAGCACGACCGGTGCTGTAAGGAATGGTATCTGAAGCCTGCAACTGGGAAACAGTGTAAGAATCATACAACAGATAAGGATCTTTCAATACGAACTGGTTACCGTCGAAATAGTCAACACGTACACCAACGTTGAAGATAAGATCTTTGAAATAGAATTGGTCTTGGATGTAACCAGCGATGTAGGTTGGAGAGAATGCTGGGAGAAGACGTTTTCCATAGTGGTCAGTTCTTTCAGTGTTAAAGAAATCATCGAAACTCCAACCACGGCCATTGTACTTCTGACCATCATGTGTATAACCATAGTAACTTACAATTGAGTTACCATTGTTGAAAAGTTCATCCGAAGAGAACATGCTCAAACCACCGGCTGCTACATAATCCTCAGGAGTATAGCGGTCGATGTCAATCCAGGTTCTGTCACCAACGGCTACACCGTCCTGCATACCACCGTAAGGATGGGTAGGATCAGACAGCCAGCTTCTAAAGGTAGAGTCGAACTGAGTCTGCTGTTCCGGGTTCAGCAAACGATCATAGTTTACATAGAGGTCAGCACCACGCCACTCATACTGAGGATTGGTCAGATCCATCTGAGAGATGTGCTTGTTAGCATCCTGACGCATGATGGTCCACAAAGAACTTGCACCGATTGCATAATAGGAAGCAGAGTAGTTATCATACTGGAATCCGATTTCAATATCGTGACCTTTAATCAAAGCAGAAGCCTTAGCCTGCAAATATCTGTAAACATTGGTCTGCATTGCGTATGAGGTATTCTGGGTACCCACATTGTAGAACATACCATAAATTGAAGCAGGAGAATCACCATTCACCAGACCATAGAAAGATCTGATGTTATCGAAATTATAGAGGTAATCTCTCAAATCTTCATTATTATAGAGTGACAAAGTATAGTTAGCCAGAATCTGGTTACCTGCGTATGGTTCAAACAAGGAAAGATCTACATTATCCAACCAGTTGTCCTGAACGTATGCTGCACGGGTAATACCATTGTGGTCAAAATTGCTCTGCAAAGCATAGGTAGGAGTTTTTGTGGTGAAGAACTTACCGATATATCCATATTTGAATACATCGTCAAGGCTTCCACCAAAAGTCTCGTTGTAACTCTTTACCGTATATTTGTTCAACATACCAGTGATATTGAACATCACGTTGCTGATAGCAGCCTCTGACTTGGAGTCAGGAAGAGTGGATTCTGCACTTGGAGCTGCATCCGGGAAACGCTGAGTGTAATCAACGGTCAATACCATGTTCTGAACATCATTAACGCCATTACCAGCTCTGCTCATATTGAGAGGGAAGTAAGCAACGTCGGTATTTGGAGAACGGCTGAAGTCATATTCACCGGTAACCTCCAAAGTAGCATAATCAGAGAAACGGATATTGAAAGCACCTTCCAATGCAATAGAGTAGCTGCTCATATTAGGTTTCTGCTTAATCGTAGTAAAATCGCTGGAATAAAGTTTTTCACCAGCATAATTTACGGTACCTTGCACAGGATCATATTGAATAGGATTCTGTTCGATTGCAGACACGACTTCATCTTTAACAATTTGATATCTACTATTGGTCTTATTTACACTATACTTTGGACGATAATAGCTATCTTTTGCATAGGAACCCTGGCCCGTGAAACGGAAACCGACCAAGGTACTTTCCTGAACTCCGCCACCTTCGAGATTGACTTTACGTTTCAATACAGGACCGGTCAAATACACTACCAGACTATTCGACAAACGATAATCCAGATAAGTTTCATACTTTACCAGACCTTTGAATTGTGGTGATGGCGGTTTTAAGGTAATCACCTGCGTACCACCGATAGCTTCACCGATGCTGGCAGGAGTACCACCCAAAATAACCTTAATTTCGGCGATGGCCTCTTTAGGAACGTTCACACCAGTTCTTTTGCGGACATTACCCTGCATGGTAACCATGTTGTCCTCACCACGGGCAGAACCTGTTCCACCATCGTTGTAGCCCACACCACCAACGGCAGCGACGATACTCTCAACAGAGTTACCGGGCATACGAGCGATATCGTCAGAACTCAAGGTTTGACCTGTTTCTGGTGAACCGATCTCGATTACAGGAACCTTGTCTTCAACAATTTCTACAACGTCTAAGACTGTAGAAGATGGTTCCAACGGAACATCAACAACAGTTAAGCCGGAGGCTCTCACCTCGACACCTGTTCTGATGTACTTCGCGTAGCCAACGTACGATACCTCGATATCATACTTGCCTACTGGAAGGCCTTTAATGGTATAAACACCATCAAAGCCTGTCTGGGCAGCGCCAACTTGCTGGCCATTCTGCTTAGCAAGGACGTTCACAAGTGGCATCTCTTCGCCCGTCTTCTTGTCGGTAACTGTACCTTTCAAGGTACCCTGAGCAAGGACTGCAGCATTGGTTGCCAAAAGGAGCCCGATGATCATTAGTACTTTTCTAAACATACTCATTGTTGTTTATACATGTATTGAATTAATTATTAATTTTCACCTATATAATTATTTTGTAATATAGTTTGATAAATGACTGCCTGGCGTAAATCAAAGTTTATCTCAGTATCGTTGGGAACAACTTCTTTTACAATTTCTTCAACATCAGGTTTCACTTCCTTATATTGAGGCTGCACTGGCTCATCATTCATGGTTTCATACGTAAAGTAGCCTTCTGTTTGTTTTGAAAAAGATGTATTTTCATTTACAAACGTATCTTCACATTCCTCAGAGGTTTCAAAATCCACATAGGGGTCAGCCTCTTCATCAGTGTCTTCGTAGGTGGTACGTGGTTGGGGCTGTGGTGCAACTTCCGGTTCAGAGGAAAGGGAACGCAAGGTTTTCTTTCCTGACCCCAAAAAGTACAGTACAAACCCAATCATTATTAACCAGAAACCACTCATTACAGAAGACTACTTTTTATATATAAATACCTTTCTATATTAACAACATTATTTGGTCTCTACCAGTTTGTCTTCTTTCTTAGAAGAAACCTCATATACGATTGGGCAGGCGAGGAACACAGATGAGAACACACCGCATACAACACCAATCAACAATGCGCAGATAAATCCACGGATAGATTCACCACCAAACAGGAACATCATCAACAAAGTGAAGAAAGTCGTACCACTCGTATTGATAGTACGAGCCAGAGTTGAGTTAATGGCATCATTCATCTGAACCATCAGCGTACGCTTTGGATACAACTTCTTGTATTCACGAACACGGTCAAAGATAACCACGGTTGCATTGATAGAATAACCGATGATTGTCAATACTGCTGCAATAAATGACTGGTCAACTTCCATGTTGAAAGGCAGCAGACCATGCAGTAATGCAAACAAACCAATAATCAAAATACTATCGTGTGCCAATGCTGATACACTACCAACACCAAACTTCCAATTACGGAAACGAAGTGCAACATATACGAACATTACCAACAGACCGCCGAGCAGTGCCAGGATTGAAGAACGTTTCAAGTCATTTGCAATCGTTGCACCCACCTGTTCAGACTGGATAATACCGAGAGGATTGGTTTCTGTAGATTTGAATTCTTCAAGAGTGATAGGCTGAGCGAAATAATCTTTTGTTCCTTCATAAAGCATACCCATCAATTCATTCTTAACCTCGTCACCATCTTCATTAACCTTATATTTGGTCGTAACCTTCAACTGATTTGAAGGACCGTATGTTTTCACCTCAGGAGCCTCAGAAAATTGCTTTGCCAGATTTTCACGAACATCGTTAGCAGAAACACCTTGATCAAAACGAACCACATAAGTACGTCCACCAGTGAAATCAATACCGAAGTTCAAGCCACGGAAAGCAATACCACCGATGCAGATGAGTATGGCAGCTGCAGCGATACAGTAGAAAGTCTTACGTCTGCCAAGAAAATCAAAATGAACATTGCTCATAAAGTTCTCAGAGAATCCGAATGAGAAGTTCAGTTTCTTTTTATGGTTCAACATCCAGTCAATGCAGAGACGAGTGATAAAGATACTGGTGAACAAAGAAGTCACAATACCGATACACAGAGTAACAGCAAAACCTTGAACAGGACCGGAGCCGAAAGCAATCAGTACAAGACCCAGCAAGAAAGTTGTCACCTGACCATCGATGATAGCTGAATAAGCATTTTTGAAACCTTCATCGACAGCGTTTACAAGACTCTTTCCAGCACGAAGTTCTTCCTTGATACGCTCGTAGATAATCACGTTACCATCGACAGCCATTGCCATTGTCAATACGATACCGGCAATACCTGACAGCGTCAATACCGTTCCGATAGATGCCAAAATACCCATCAGCAAGAACACGTTGGTAATCAAAGCCACAACTGATACCCAACCAGCGCGGTTATAGAATACCACCATATAGATAAGAACGATGATGAAAGCAAGGATGAAAGAAATCAAACCTTTGTGGATAGATTCCTGTCCAAGAGAAGGTCCGACAACTGCTTCCTGAACGATAACAGCCGGAGCAGGCAATTTACCAGACTTCAAAATATTAGCCAAGTCCTTAGCCTCTTCCAGAGTAAAGTCACCAGTGATAGAAGAACGGCCACCAGCAATTTCTCCATTTACAACAGGAGCGGAATATACCAGATCATCAAGAACGATTGCGATGCATTTTCCAACGTTGTCACCAGTGATACGTTTCCAGTCGCGCGCGCCTTCATTATTCATAGTCATTGAAATCTCGTTTCCACCAACGGTGCTGAAATCCTGACGGGCATCAGTAATGCAACCACCATCAAGCAATGCAGTAGCATCACGGGTAGTCACCTTAATAGCGAACAACTGATAGATATCAGAACCTTCCTGAATAGGTTTAGCACTCCAGAGGAATTTTACCAAACGGGAATCGATAATTTTCTTTTCAATAGCCTTTGCGATGATAGCGTCAATAGCATCACGGTTCTTTGCAGGAGCATAACCAACCACAGGACCTTGTGCAAATGCACCAGTCTGAGGATTTACGTTGGGATCCATCAAGGTACCAAACAGAGGATGTTCCTTACTCATTGCTGCCAGGTCAGCCTCATCAGTAGTTTCTTCAGCAGTAAGAGCATTTAACAAAGAATCTTCATTATTTTCAGTTTCAGCAACCTCCTCGGTTTCTTCTACTGGAGTTTCATTATTCAGCTGACCAAGAGAAGCCACATATTTCTCAGCACGCTCCAGCATAGGCAATGCTTCAGCACAGTCATAAGTCAACCAGAATTCCAGCTGAGCAGTTCCTTGCAAAAGTTTGCGTACACGTTCTGGTTCCTTCACACCTGGAAGTTCAACCAAAATACGTTCAGAAGCACGCAACTGCTGAATAGTAGGTTGAGCAACACCGAACTTATCAATACGCTGACGAAGAATTTCATAAGTTCTGTCGTATGCGCTGTTAGTTTCTTCGCGAACCACCTTGATAACTGCATCGTTATCATCAGTCAATTTGATGCGGTCACGCAACTGAGTGTTGAAATAGCTTGCCAACTGAACATCGGGATCCAATGAAACGATGGCGTCATAGAACAGAGAAACGAAATCCCTGTTAGTGGTAGTTTTCTGGTTAGCCAAAGCCAAGTCAATAGCCTTGTTGAAAGTTGTGTCTTCCGTGTGGCTTGCCAGTGCACGAACAACGTCCACTGTGGACACTTCCAACATAACGTTCATACCACCTTTCAGGTCAAGACCGAGGTTGATTTCACGAGCCTGGCATTGACGATAGGTGTAACCTAAGTAAATTTTCTCAGATGCCATAGAATCAAGGTAGTGAGCCTCTTCTCTAGTTTGCATCGAATCTACAATGAACTTTGCAACAAGTTCATCGCCGTGTGCCTTTTTCAAGGCTGCGGCCTGGGTAGCTTCACTTTGAGCGAAAGCCTCTGCATGTGTCTTTGCCTTTCCTTCAACGTTTCTTGTAACTACAGAAAACGATAATTGGAACAAACATACCAATGCAAAAGCCCACGTCAAAACTTTGATAAGTCCTTTATTCTGCATATTTTACGTAATTATTTAATTATTATTTTATTCTAATTTTGAATATGCAAAGATACGAAAAATATTTGATATAACAAGCATTTTTCTAAAAAAAAGTACTAAAAATATTTAATGGTGCAATAAAAGCCCATAAAAACGCCCTCTTGCAAAAAAAATTTGTCATAAAGTATTTTCTTCGTATCTTTGCAAAATAATTCAACCTTTTCAGCCTATGGAAAACAACAAAAACCTCAGCATAAAACATCTTGCCGACGAGGATAAGCCTCGCGAAAAACTCATTCAGCTCGGGAAAAAGAGCCTGACGAATGCTGAACTTTTAGCCATATTGCTCCACAATGGAACTCCAGGACAGAATGTCGTAGAATTAGCCAAACAAATTTTACACGATGCCCACAACAACCTCGGAGAACTTACTAAATTTGAGTTGAATGATCTCAAGCGGTATAATGGAATGGGTGATGCCAAATCTATTACTGTAATGGCAGCCATGGAACTTGGTATCAGATTATTAAACGAAGGAAAAGACTCTCGGGAGACCATCATAACGGCGAGCGAGGATGTATTCAACTACCTTGCGCCCAAACTATGCGACAACTACGATGAAGAATTTTGGGCCATTTACCTTAACAACAGGAACAAAATCGTTGCTACTGAATGTATTGCAAAAGGAGGAATCACAAGTACATACGTTGATATCCGAAAATTATTCAAATATGCATTTCTGAATAATGCCACCTGCATGGCTGTTGCACACAATCACCCATCCGGGAAACTTACGCCAAGCAACGAGGACAAAATCCTGACAAGAAAAATTCAGGAAGCAGGGAAAATCCTTAATATCAAACTATTGGATCACCTCATTATAGGCATTCTGCCCTCCGGGAAAATCGACTACTATAGCTTCCTGGACAATGATGTATTCTAAGAGAAATTCAGTTTCTGCTTTTTTCAATCTCCACACTCACGCAGTCCATCTGACCGCCAAGTGGCGGATTCATCTTTGACACCCTAACTATCATGGAATCAACGGCTGGGAACTGTTCAAGAACAGCACTCCCTATTCTTTCAGCAACATGTTCCAGCAAATGGGATGGCTTCAACATCTCCGTTTTCACCACCTGATACACGCTGAGATAATTCACCGTATCCTCAATGTTATCAGTCCGTTGAGCTTTTCGGGTGTCGGTATTCAAGGTAACGTTTACCATAAAACGCGTACCTATGGTCTGTTCCTCCTCGAAACAGCCATGGTACGCATAGAATTTCATATTCTCGATTCGTATAATACCCATGGAATCACTATATTATACCATCAAACTGCTTCAAGAAGCGCAAGTCATTCTCAAAATAAAGACGCAGATCCTTTACTTGATATTTCAGCATTGCCATACGCTCAACCCCCATACCGAGAGCGAAACCGCTATATTCTTTACTATCAATACCGCACGACTCCAACACATTAGGATCCACCATACCGCATCCCAGAATTTCCAGCCAGCCGGTACCTTTGCAGATATTACAGCCCTTACCACCGCAGATGTTGCAGGAGATATCCATTTCAGCAGAAGGCTCCGTAAATGGGAAATAGGACGGACGGAGACGAATCTGGGTCTGTTCGCCGAACATTTCTTTTGCAAAATAGAGCAATGTCTGTTTCAAATCTGCGAATGTAACTTTCTTATCGACATAAAGCGCCTCTACCTGATGGAAAATACAATGGGCACGAGCAGAAATAGCTTCATTCCTGAATACTCTGCCCGGCGCGATGATACGGATTGGAGGTTTGTTGTTCTCCATCACCCTTACCTGAACCGAAGAGGTGTGTGTACGAAGTGCCACTTCCTGCTTACCTTCCTCTTTCTCTACAAAGAAAGTATCCTGCATATCACGAGCGGGATGATCGGGCGGGAAATTCAAAGCAGAAAACAGATGCCAGTCATCCTCTATTTCTACTGATTCTGCCACAGTGAAGCCGATGCGCGCAAAGATATCAGTAATCTCATTCATCACCACACTCAGTACATGGCGGCTTCCCAAATCCATGAAATCAGCCGGCATAGTCAGATCGTGGAGCTCTTCATTGGCGTGAGATTCTTCAACGTATGCCTTGAATTCTTCCACCTTTGTCTGGGCAGCATTCTTCAACTGATTCAGCATCTGCCCCACTTCCTTTTTCTGGTCATTCGGCAAGGCTTTGAACTGCTCGAACAATTCTCCGATCACACCTTTCTTACCCAGAAACTTCACGCGGAACTGCTCTATACCCGCAGCCTTGTCCTCAAAACTATCAATCGAGGTTGCCTGAATCTCGTTGATATATTCCGTAATCTTACTTTTCATTATATCTTGTTATCAATTATTTACAGAGTTATTTTCGGTTAATGATAGTCATCTTCATTCTCACATCCACCCGAGGACGGTCCAGTTGTCCACACTGTACAGCAGCAATCTTATCAATAACCTCCAGACCTTCCACAACTTCTCCAAACACGGTATAATCTCCATCCAGATGAGGAGTTCCTCCAACGGTTTTATATAATTCTATCTGGTTTTTGTTCAGTGTTTTACCCAGACGCTGCTGGATCATCTCCAGTCCGCCGTCGTTCCACACATTGCCCTGAACGATATAGAACTGACACGAAGAAGAAGCCTTAGCCGGATTCACATCATCTCCCTGCCGGGCCGCTGCCAGTGCGCCCTTCTTGTGATACAGACCTTCTACAATCTCGGCAGGTATGGTATAGCCCAAAGTTCCGTCACCCAGCATCTGTCCCGGACGCGCATTCTTGGAATTAGGGTCGCCACCTTGAATCATAAAATGATTGATTACACGATGGAATATCAGACTGTCGTAAAACCCTTCACCAACCAATTTTAAGAAATTATCTCTGTGTTTAGGGGTTTCATTGTACAGTTTAACCGTCATATTACCATAGTCGGTCTCTATCAGAACATAATACTCCTTCTCACCATAACCATACTGGCTTTCAACATTTTGAGCACACGCAAATCCCACCGACAAGAAAAAAGATATCAAAAAAGCTATATTTTTTGCTTTCATTCCATAAAATTTTACTAATTTTGCACTGCAAAAATAATCAAAATTATTCATATAACATTAAAAAAAATAAAGAATTTATGAAGAGAAAGGGGTTAATAATTGCAGGTGCATTGTTTTTCAGCGTATTATCAAGTGCACTTTTTACGTCATGTGCAAAGGATACCCTCAGTTATTTAGACGTAAAAGTACTCGAAGAAGCCACCCACGAACCTATTTTGGGCGCATTTGTACGTGTAGATACACAATCCGGCAACATTGAAGCTCATGAAGGCGTTACCGATGAATTAGGCGTATTCCACACCGAGTTCGTAGCTCCTGCTGTTGTCAATATCACCGCTACCCAGGGCGCTCGTACTGCAAGAACTACAGCCCGCCTGAAAGAAGGCACCGTTGTAGAAGCCATTGCATACATGAAATCAGGGAAATAACCAATCTTAACCGAAATGCAAAAAAAATTCTCCGACAGCGACCTGCAGCAGATCGCTTCTTTAGGTTTATCTGTACCTGACGTTGAACATCAGATAGAAAACTTCAGAAAAGGATTTCCAAAAACGCATCTTGTTGCCGCCGCTACTATTGAAAATAAAGGAATCCGCAAGCTTTCCGACGAGGAGATTGCTTCCCTCGCCGATTTCTACAATAAGCATTCCAAAAAGAAAGAAATCATAAAATTCGTGCCCGCCTCCGGTGCTGCCACACGAATGTTCAAGGATCTTTACAGCTTTTCCTCCACTTATTTCGGAGTCACAAAGAATTTCGAGAAGGAATTTCCTGAAGTTCAGGTGTTCCTTGAAAACCTCCACACCTTCCCTTTCTTCAACGACCTGAAAGAGTGCATGGAACGTTCTTCGCTCGACATTCACGACTATATGCACAACGGAGAATATACCACCATCATCAACTATCTTCTCAAAGAGCAATTCCTCAACTATGGCGGATTACCCAAAGCACTGTTGAAATTCCACCAATACGACCAAGGGCAACGCACTCCTATTGAAGAACATATCGTAGAAGGGGCTCTTTATGCCAAATCCGGTTCCGAGGTTCATATTCATTTTACAGTTTCTCCGGAACACCACAAACTCTTCCAGAAGAAAATCAAGCAAATCAAACAATACTATCAGGAGACCTACAATATTCATCTTAGAGTAACCTATTCTGAGCAGAAGCATAATACCGACATCATCGCTGTAGATGAGTATAATGAACCCATGCGCGATGAAGACGGCAAACTTATCTTCCGCCCTGGCGGACACGGAGCCCTGATTGAAAGCCTCAACAAATGCCGTGCCGACATCATCTTCATAAAGAACATCGACAACGTAGTTCCCGACTGGATGAAGCACACCACGGTAATTTACAAGCAGGCACTTGCGGGACTTTTGCTCAAAACCCAGAAAAAGATATTCTCCATGGTGGAAGAACTCACGATTTCCACTTCAGCGGACAGAATCCGGTACATTGCAAACTACGTACAGAATACCTTGGGAATCAGCCTCCCGGAAGACTTTTCCACCCAATCCTTACAGAAAAAGAGAAAGATACTGCGAGACATACTCAACCGCCCCATCCGCGTCTGTGGCATGGTAAAGAACCTTGGAGAACCTGGCGGCGGACCGTTCTACACCCTTGACAGCCATGGAATCAAGAGTTTACAGATTGTTGAGTCGGCACAGATCAACCACAAAGACCCGCAGCAGGAAGCCATATTCCAAAGCTCGACCCACTTCAATCCGGTAGATCTCGTATGCTCCATCCGCAACTTCCGGGGAAGTCATTTTGACCTCCACAAATTCATAGACCCAGACACCGGATTCATCTCCAAGAAAACCAAAGGAGCCCAGACCATGAAATCACAGGAACTCCCCGGCCTTTGGAATGGCGCCATGGCACATTGGATTACCCTTTTTGTTGAAGTGCCCGTTGCCACATTTAATCCGGTAAAAACCGTGAACGATCTGCTGCGTCCCGAACACCTGCAAAGCGGACATTAAATTGAATGAAATCAAAAAAAATCAAAAAAAATTTGTCCATATCAAAAATATGATGTATCTTTGCAGTTGCTTTTTTGAAACACAAATTCAATTTAAGCACTAATATACAAGAAGTTAAACAATATAAAAGTATAATATCATGGGCATCAACGCTAACAAAAAAGTAAAGAGAAGAAAAGTTAGAATCAACGGTAACAAGAACTCCACCAACAATTGGAACCTCAATGCAGCTGGTTGGAACGCCGTACACAAAGCAATTATCAACGCTGAATAAGATTCAATCTTCACTACATTAAGAGCAACTCGTGGAGTTGCTCTTTTTTTTTAGACAACCCTATACATGTTGGCATAAAATTTCTTATGTCTTGATTTCTTGAGTAAATATTGAGTCCCTTGGGGACGGGGACATACTCAGACACCAACACCTCTTTGCGGATAATCATTTTTCATACCCGCCTTCGCTGTAATAATTAATAAAATTTCAACAAAAAGTTCCTACAGGGAATAACAATAGTGGGCAGACGCGTCTGCCCACTTAATCATATAGCAAATTCTATCTCACCGACAGAAAATGCAATCCGAAGCGTTCTAAAGCGGCCTTTTCCAGCTCATCGCGGGCGCTGGGGTGGGCGATGCTGATGATGAGGCGGGCGCGCTCCTGAAGGCTCTTGCCATAGAGGTCTATGGCGCCGTACTCGGTGACAAGATAATGCACCTGGTTGCGCGTCGTCACCACGCCCGCGCCTTCGCTGAGGGTCGGGGCTATCTTGCTGACGCCCTTGAGCGTGGTGGATGGCATAGCGATAATTGCCTTGCCGCCCTCGCTGAGGCTGGCGCCCTCGATGAAGTCTATCTGACCGCCCACACCGCTATAGAACTTGGTACCCAAAGAGTCGGCGCACACCTGCCCCGTCAGGTCTATCTGCAAGGCCGAGTTGATGGCGCAGACCTTGGGGTTACGGGCTATGAGATGCGGGTCGTTGGTATATTTCACATCCATCATATAGACGCCTGGATTGTCGTCGATGAAGTCATACAGCTGCTGCGAGCCCATGCAGAAAGTCGAGACGATGCGCCCGCGGCGGTAACGTTTGTTCTGGCCCGTCACAGCGCCACTTTCCACCAGCGGGAGAATACCGTCAGAGAACATCTCGGTGTGTATGCCGAGGTTCTTGTGATCGGTGAGCTGGGCAAGGACGGCGTTGGGTATGGCTCCGATACCCATCTGCAGGCAGGCCCCATCCTCGACCAGTTCGGCCACCTGACGCCCTATCTGCTTTTCCACGTCCGTAGGCTCCGAAGGAGGTACCGTAATGAGGGGCGTGTTGTCCTCCACCCACACATCCACCCAGTCGGCAGGGATGACGGCGTTCCCCCACGAGCGCGGTACGTTGCTGTTCATCACAGCCACCACCGTCTTGGCACATTCGATAGCGGCAAGGGTGGCATCCACCGAAGGACCGAGCGAAACGTAGCCATGTTTATCAACGGGCGAAACCTGAATCATAGCCACATCGCAAGGGAGTATCTTCTTTCTGTAAAGGGCCTGTGTCTCACTGAGAAACACTGGAATATAGTCGGCCCAGCCGGCCTGTACATCCTTGCGCACATTGGCACCCACAAAGAACGACTGCGAGAAGAAAATGCCGTTGAAACGCTCCTGGGTGTAGGGGGCATTGCCTTCGGTGTGAAGATGATGTATGCGGACGTTCTGCAACTCGCCGTTCTCGCCACGGCGGCAGAGCGCGTCGGCCAATATCTGCGGAAAGCAGGAGACGCTGCTGAAATGGATGTGGTCGCCACTCTTGACGACCTTTACGGCCTCGTCGGCCGTGACAAAATGGATAGCCTTCATTGCAAAAGTACGATTTCTACATTAGTTCTTCTCTAACGCGGAAAAGCAGAAAATATTGTCTGACTCCACGTTTTTTTCACGAAACGCTGACCGACTTCCGCCTTTTAACGAAATGATTATTCCCCGCCTATTTTCTGAAATTCTGAGGCGGATGGAAGCAGAAAACGGACACCTCCCCCTCTTTTATGAAGAAAATCCATTGCCGGATTTCCTTCCTGGCAAAAATGGAGTAAATTGGGGTTTTCTGCGCCTTTTCTCCGCTTTTTCTGCGCTTTTTCTCCGCTTTTAGAGCGTAGAAAACACGGAGAAATTCCGTAAAAATTCCGAAGAAAATATACCCTTACCCTTGCTATATCAAAAAAAAGTCGTATCTTTGCAGCCGAAATCGGGCGATTTGTTTCATGAGACAGCCGCGCACCGCAAAATGATTGGAAATTGACTGGCATTTTCCTCCCGAACAATCCGGACAAGCGTACTGCTCAATCAGGACAAGCCCGCTCCTATTCTCAAAACAACGAAAACATTTAAAACTATGGCAAGAAACAACAAAGGCATCGGAGGATTCTACAGTGGGAAAGTTGGCGATATAACATACGTAAATCGCCTGGGACAGAGCATTATGCGAAGAAGCATAGCAACAAGCACGTCAAAATCGCCCCTTCAACAGCGCAACCGCAACCGGTTCAGCGTTACAAGCCTGTTCTGCAAACAGATGTCGGATGTGGTGAAAAGCACATACAGTTCGATGATCGGAAACGGAAGAAGCGCGCTGAGCGCATTCCAGAGCCATGTGCTGCGTAACGGACTGAGCGAGAGCGCACAGGACACGAAAGGAGCATGGAGTTGCAGCATACTTCCGGAAAGAATTTCCGTCTCGATCGGGAATGCCGAACCGCTGCAGGAAGCCGCGATGTCCTGTGAGGGGAACGAAATCACGGTTACCTGGAGCCCGGAGGTGACGGACCATGGACATACCAGCGACCTGGTACACGTGGTAATGTATTGCAAGCGTCGCAATCAGGTAAGCAGTTGCATGAGAAGTGAGACTTGCACGCGAAAACAGGGAACCCGAACCCGCTGCATACCAGCAGAATGGCGCGGAGAAGAGATTCATGTATGGGTGTTTGTAGAGACTCCGGAAAGTCACCGTTTCAGCAATAGCCAGTATCTGGGTGCCGTAACCTATGAAATTGAGAACGAACCGACTGATTCCATGGATTTTAGCGAAAGAAATACCACCAAAGAAACCACTGGTACTACCGGAAATTCCATATCTCAAAAGCGAAGTCCCGCGAAAAAGAATGACTTTACACCGCCTAAACGGGAGTAAATATCATAGAATCAACAGGTTTTAGATACGCCACACGGCAGGAGAATCCGATCATCGGCAATACACCACAAACGATGGAGATTCTCCTGCAGGAGAGGTTATTTTACAAATAGCAGCAGACTGGTTCAAGAGCCATTTCAGCCGCTTGGGAAAGAAATTCCGGCGACTGGGGCAATATTCTATTAATATAATGAATAAAGAAGCGTAATTTTGCGGCCTAAAATTACGAAAATTCATGAAGAAACTTAAAATCGGATGGCTTCTGGCGGTGATGCTTATGGGAACCGCAACCGCTATGGCACAGGAACAGCTGACCATAGAAAAATGCCGGCAGATTGCCACAGAAACCAATCCCACACTCAAAGCCGCCCAGGAAAAGATAGAGGCAGCCGAAGCATTGAGAAAGATGGCACTTACGCAGTTCTTTCCGAAATTCGATGCCAACGGGGCCTATATCTGGAACCAGAAGGATATGTCCATCATCAGTTCTGACCAGCGCGACAAACTGAATAACTTAGGGGGAAACATCAGTTCCGACCTTACGCAATCCATTGAAGACCTGCTTGGGGGAAGCGCAATACTCAACCCTGCCCTGCTCGGCATTTTGTCTAACCTGCTGGGGTCTTCCATGATAGGGACAGAACTGTCGGATGTAGGACAGGAAATCAGCAACATACTGAACATGGACTTCACACAGATTATGGGTGGAAGCGTCTCGGTAGTGCAGCCGGTATATCTGGGAGGGAAGCTGCGTTCCATTTACAACACGGCTGAACTCAACAGCGAACTGAAGACCATCGAAAGCGAGAAAATACACAACGACCTGATGATAGCCGTAGAGGTTGCCTACTGGGAATATCTCTCACTGACCCATAAGGAGGCCCTCGCACAAAAATATCACGATCTTCTGGAACAGCTTAATGAGAACGTGGAAATCATGATGGAAGCAGAAGTTGCTACCAAAGGAGACCTGGCAAACGTGAGAGTAAAGCTCAACGAAGCCCAGATGAACCTTACCAAAGCCAAAGGAGGCGTTGCCCTTGCAAAACTTGCCTTGTGCCAGATGTGCGGGCTGGATCTGGAGAAGGAATATGAATTAGTAGAAGATACGCTTGCCCCGGAAACATTGCTGAACACAGGCTATGAACTGGAGGATGTGTTCGGAAGACGAAGCGATATGCGGATGCTCCGGACGGTAGAATCCATCGCCGGAGAAGGAGTGAAAATGGCCCGATCCGGATTGCTGCCCAATATAGCCGTAACAGGCTCGTACCTGATTACCAACCCGAACTTCACAGACGGATACCGCAAGGAGTTCGGCGGAATGTTCACCGCAGGCGTCGCGATGAATATTCCTCTTTGCCACGCCGGAGATATCTACGCCCTGAAAGCCGCAAAGCACAAAAAGGCAGCCATCGGATATGAAATAGAAGAAGCCGAACGGCTCGTGCGGCTGGACCTCACGAGAATGGAGTCCCAGCTGGAAGTATCAAACATAAAGCTTGACGAGGCAACCAGCAATATGGAGCAGGCAGAAGAAAATCTGCTGCTTGCCGATGAAAGCTTCAAAGCAGGCCTGATAAGCACCACAGACCTGATGGCCGCCCAGACCGCCTGGATGAAAGCCCAGAGCGACAAGTTGGACGCTGAAATCGAAGTGCGCCTCAACCGACTGAAACTCAACAAAGCATTAGGAAACAAATAATAAAATCGCCATGGATAAAGAACAGAAAAGTATAATGACAGGCATCGGAGTGGTGCTGGGAATAGTAGCTGTGGTAGGCATCATAGGTGTGTTTGCCCTCAAGCCGGAACCTGAAATGATCACGGGAGAGATATGCGCCAACGAATACCGCGTATCAAACAAAGTGCCCGGCCGTCTCGCCATGCTGTATGTAGAAGAAGGCCAAACCGTAAAAGAAGGCGACACCCTTGCCTATATCAGCAGTCCCGAAGTAGATGCCAAGATGCAGCAGGCCAGGGCCGCCCGGGCCGCAGCAAACGCCCAAAGCAGCAAAGCCCAGAACGGCGCACGCCAGCAGCAGATATCCTCCGCATACGAGATGTGGCAGAAAGCTGAAGTAGGAGTCGATATCGCCAAGAAATCCTACGAGCGCGTGCAACAGCTGTACGAAAAAAAGGTAGTGTCTGCCCAGAAACATGACGAAGCCGAAGCCCAATACAAAGCAGCCGTAGCTACCGCAAAAGCAGCAAAACTCCAGTATGAAATGGCAAGCGAAGGTGCACAGGCAGAGGACAAAGAGGCCGCAAGCGCTCTGGTAGCCCAGGCAGAAGGAGCTATCTCGGAAGTAGCCTCCTACCAGAGGGACCGCTACCTGCTCGCCCCCTGTGACGGAGAAGTGGCTGAGATATACGCAAAGCACAGCGACCTTATAGGAACCGGGTCGCCGGTGATGTCGATACTGGACATGAAAGATGTATGGGTGAGCGTAAGCGTAAGAGAAGACCTGTTAGGCGACCTGACTGTAGGCAAAGAGGTCCAGATAGCCATTCCCGCCCTTGGAGACAGCACCTATAAAGCCAAAGTAACCTATATCAAAGCCATGGCCTCTTACGCCACCTGGCGCGCCACAAAAATCAACGGACAGTACGACGTGAAAAGTTTTGACGTGAAACTGGTACCGCAAGAAGAAATAGCCAATCTGAGACCCGGCATGACCGCCATCATCGTAAAAGAATGAAGTCCGTCCTCCATACCTTCAAACGCGAACTCGACCGCATCTTCAGAGGCGGGCAAGCCCGATATCTGATATATACGACAATCGGACTCGCTTTCTGCTATGTATTTTTCATCACCCTTATGAAAGATGGACAGCCCACAAGGCTTCCTATTGCCATAGTAGATCATGACGGAAGTTACCTGTCGCGCCGCCTGAGCCATGAAATCAACGCCACCCAGGGAGTGGAAGTGGTGGCTATCTACGACACCCATAAAGAGGCACGGGAATCTATGCAGAGGGGAGAAATATTCGCCTTCCTGGAAATACCCAAAGACACCTACAGCGGGGTATTGTCGTTTTCAAGACCCCATATCGCCCTCTATTCCAACAATGCCTACCTGCTGAGCGGGTCGCTGAGCTACAGAAGTCTCGCCACGATAAGCAAACTGGCATCCGGAGCTGTGCAAAGGGAAATCCTGCGCAAAAAAGGATACGATGAACAGCAGATAATGGGACTCATACAACCCATAGAACTCGACACACACCTCATAAGCAACCCCACCGCAAACTACCAGCCATACGTGCTCACCACCATGCTTCCGGGAATGCTGGGACTGATGGTAGTACTGCTCACCTCCTATATGATAGGAACCGAACGCAAGAAAGGAACCCTCGGAGAATGGCTCAGCCATGGACTACCCGGTTCCTGGATAGGGAAAATGCTACCCTATACCTTATGGTTTACGCTGTTAGGTGTACTGGGAAACATCATCATGTACGGCTGGTGCGGCTATACGATGCTGGGAAACTTCTGGATAATCGTGCTTGATACCCTACTGCTGGTACTTGCCATGCAATCCACCGCGACATTCCTCGCCGGACTGATACCAGAACCACATCTCTCCACCTGCGTATGTGCTATCTACGGAACACTGGCATTCACTATGTCGGGATTTTCCTATCCCGTGTCCAGTATGCCGTCATTTCTCCAAGGATTCAGCATGATATTTCCGCTGAGGCACTACTACCTGGCAGGCTCAAAAGTATCGATGTTCGGATGTGGGCTGGCAGACTGCTGGATGCACCTTCTCATTCTTTTTGCCTTTCAGGCGATGGGGCTGGTTGGACTGCTCCTGCTGCATAAACAAACTAAAGGTGGGTTCTATAAATTCACCGACGGACAATTAAAAGAAACAATAAAGGAAATATGAGTCTTTTCAACGATTTTGAAGCCTTGCCAGCATCTTGCTGCTTGTCACTCGGTTGCATAGCCCGCTATGCGCCCTCGCTCCGCACAGCAATCTGTCCGGCGATCCATTCAAAATTGCAAGAAATGAATTTATAGAACCCACCTAAAGACGCTGTGGCATGAAAGAAACGCTCAAAGATATTGCAGACATTTGTACGACGGAACTCCGCCGCATCTGGAACGACAAAGGTGTCACGTTGATATTTCTCATTGCCACCCTGCTCTACCCGCTGATATTCGGAGCAGTCTATAAAAATGAGATGGTGCGGAATGTCCCGATTGCCGTCGTAGATGAAAGTCAAGGCTACTACGGGAAACGGTTCATCCACAAAATAGATGCCACCCCGGAAATCAACATCTCCTACAAATGCAACTCCATGGAGGAAGCCAAGCAGCTGATGAAAGCGCGCAAGATAAACGGCATACTGCTCATCCCGCGAGACTACGAACGTATGATTGCAGGAAAAGAGACGGCACGGATATGCCTTTTCTGCGACATGAGCAGCTTCCTGTACTATAGAAGCGTGCTGACCGGGGCAAGCGGAGTCCTGGTAGATGAAATGCAGGAAATCCAACTGGAAAGGTATGCTCTGGCAGGAATCACGGGAGAAAGCGCGGACGAACTTGTACAGGCTCTTCCATACGAAGACGTGAAACTCTACTCCCCCGGAGGTGGATTCAAAAGTTTTCTGGTACCCGCCCTGCTGGTACTGGTAATACATCAGACCCTGTTCTTAGGAATAAGCATTCTCTTCGGAACCTCCAGGGAAGAAAAACGGACACGGCTTGATGCTTCAGCACATCTGCGGGATAAATGGTCCGGGAAAGTAGTTATCGGACGTGCGACAGCACTTCTGCTAATCTATATCCCTTTAGTAGCAATCGATCTGGTTCTTGTTCCGATAATATTCGGTCTGCCCCATATCGGACGGCTGGGAGACCTATGCCTGTTTATCCTTCCATTCCTGCTGGCAACCATATTCTTCTGCATGACGGTATGCAGTTTTGTACGGGAACGGGACAGTGGAATTGTAACCTGCATCTTTTTCAGCGTACCGCTGCTGTTTATGTCGGGAGCCGTGTGGCCGCCTTGCGGAATGCCCTCCTTCTGGAAATACTTCAGTTACATATTCCCTTCGACCCATGGCATACAAGGATTTATCCGTATCAACACCATGGGAGCGACGCTGCCGCAAGTCAGGTTTGAATATCTCATGCTATGGCTGCAAGTGCTCGTTTATTTCATCACCAGTTGCGTCTGTGTAAAAAGAGACAGCACAATAAAGCAAAAAGAACTCCGTTATTATGGCAATGAATCCTATAGTAAAGAGGCTGCCGCCACTGAGAATTAAGCACCCGTTTACTGCGAAAAACGCGGTAATAATAAGTGCTGCGTCGGGAATCATACTCACGGGGATGATGATGATCGACAACCTTAAATTCAGACAGGAAAGTCCTGACCCCACACGCGAGACATTTGACCCGAATCAATTGCTTTTCACGCTGGCCCATGAGACACTTCTGGCATTTGTATTGTTCCTGTTCTGCTTCTACATCTTCAGGAACACGTCGGATTCCAAAAACAATGATACACATAACAACGGTTCACTACTGGGACTGAATCCGTCCGTTGCCGCCATCGGAGGCGCGATGATCATAGGATTTCTATTCAGCATGGGGTCGCACTGGGTACACACACAGTTGTTCCCGACACTGGGCATCCGGAACATGTTCGACGTAAGTATGATAAAGGACGGGTTCGTTGTGCTGACGGTACTGCTGATAACGCTGATGCTGTACAATATCACACACCGGCAACAGGTGGAACTGGAGACAGAACACCTTCAGGCAGAAAACCTACAGAACCGATACAAATCGCTGGTAAACCAGATTGACCCGCATTTCCTTTTCAATTCACTCAACACACTCGACACGCTCATCGAGACAGATGAAGAGCGGGCACACGAATACCTGCAGCAACTTGCCCAAAGCTACCGGTATATCATGCAACAGCAGCAAATTGTCACATTGGGGGAAGAACTTGAGTTCCTCAACAATTATATCGCGATGATGCGGTTGAGATTCGGAAACACACTTACGGTTATTCAGGAGATTGATTCCGCCTTTTCCGGTTATAAGATCATACCGATAAGCATTCAGCTTTTAGTTGAGAATGCCATCAAGCACAATATTGTGAGTGAACGGCATCCGCTGACTATTACAATCAAAACGACACCGGAAAGCACTTTGATTGTAAGCAATCCCCTCCAGCCGAAATGCGACACACTATACGAAGGGAATCCTAATACCGAGGAACATACAGGTATCGGGCTTGTAAATCTCGAACAGCGATATCAACTGATGTTTCATCGGGGAATCATCATCAACCATACCGAGAATCAGTTTTCGGTAGAAATCCCATTAGCCGCACAATGAAAAACGCCCTTATCATAGAAGACGAACCGTTGGCCGTAGAGAATCTGCTTCGCCAGCTTGGTGAGGTAGATCCAGATATCCAGCCAGTCGCGACACTCCAAAGTATTGAAGATACTATAGAATGGTTTCAGCAGCTGGAAACCGAACCGGAGAATCGCAGAGCCCAACTGGAACCGGACGTGATATTTATGGACATCCATCTGGCAGACGGATTGGTCTTCAGAATATTCGACCAGATTCAACCGACTGCCCCTATTATATTCACCACGGCATACGACCAATATGCGCTGCAGGCCTTCAAGGTAAACAGCATCGATTACCTCTTAAAGCCCATCAAACAAGTGGAGCTCAAACGCGCGCTTGAAAAGCTCCAGAGGCTTACCCCAGAAAGCCCGAAACCCGGCAATGATGCTCCAACCTTGAATGGGGTTAAGCTGCCCCAGCTCATGGAAATGATACAGAACTATTATCCACATTATAAAAGCCATATTCTCGTACCTTTGGGAGCAAAGCTGATACCGCTTGCTGTGGAAGAAATAGCCTGCTGTTATCTGCAGAACAAAGTATGTGTCATTGCGACATCTGACGGGCAGAAGTATTCGATTGACAAGTCCCTGGATGAACTTATGGCCACAATGAACCCGCAAAAGTTCTTCCGCGCCAACCGGCAATATATCGTTTCACGAGAGGCGATAAAAGAAATCAATGTGGGTCTGTTCGGAAAGTACCTTCTTATACTGAAAGTTCCCGCCACCGATCCGGTAGTAATACCGAAAGCCAAAGTCTCGGAATTCAAGGAATGGTTTGTGATTTAACGCAATAAGAGAACACAACAAACCCTTTGTCTGGATTAATATTTATAAATCCTTTTCCAAGTGTAATACAGTCATTTGTACGCGGTAACTCCCTTCTATCTTCTTTTTATCTCCATATTAACTTCTTTTTATCTCCTTTCCTTAGAATAAGAGATAGAAAAAAGATAAACTGGAGATAAAAAGAAGATAGAAGGGAGTTACCGCGGAGCAAAGCCCCCGGTTGTGGCGCTGCGGCCGAAACTTCAGCGACCGCGCGCTGGCCCAGCCCGAAAATATAAATTAATTCCGCCAACGGGTTAAAATCAGAATCCAAAGCAAAAAGCCCCTTTTCAAAAAAAATTGAAAAAAATGCTTTTTTTTCTTGGTATTGAAAAAATTGTGTATCTTTGCACTTGATTAAACGCTTCGGTTCACGACGAAAAACGCTTGTATGTTTTTGCGTTTGTGAGTGTTGCGCGAATAATTGTGTATTGAACAAACTATAGAAACTATGATAAATATCACTCTTCCCGATGGTTCAGTACGTCAGTATGAAGCTGGCGTAACCGCTTTGGATATAGCTAAAAGTATTAGTGAAGGTTTGGCCCGCAATGTACTTGCAGCCAAAGTTGATGATAAGGTAGTGGAACTCTATCGTCCTATCAACGCGGACGCAAAAGTACAGTTGCTCACATGGAATGACGAAGATGGCAAGAAGACATTCTGGCACACCTCTGCCCACCTGCTGGCCACAGCCTTGATGGAGTTATATCCAGGAATCAAGTTCGGTATCGGACCTGCCATCGAGACGGGTTTCTATTATGATATTGACTTCGGCGAGAACCAGATCAGCAGCGATGATTTTGCCAAGATTGAAAAGAAGATGATGGAACTTGTGCAGGCAAAAACTCCTATCACCCGCCGAGATGTGAGCAAAGCAGAAGCTCTGGATTACTTCGGAAAACGCGGTGAGACCTATAAGCTTGAACTGATTAATGATCTGGAAGACGGAACCATTAGTTTCTATGAAAGCGGCAACTTTACGGACCTCTGCCGTGGACCTCATCTGGTAGATTTCGGTGCAATCAAAGCCGTAAAATTAATCAATCTCGCCGGCGCATACTGGAGAGGTGATGAACATCGTCCTCAGCTTACCCGTGTATATGCCGTAAGTTTCCCGAAGAAAAAAGAATTGGATGAATATCTGCTGATGCTTGAAGAGGCCAAAAAGCGCGATCACAGAAAGATCGGCAAGGAACTGGGACTTTTCATGTTCAGCGAAACCGTCGGTAAAGGTCTGCCTATCTGGCTGCCGAAAGGAACCGAGCTGCGATTGAGACTTCAGGAGTTCCTGACCAAAATCCAGAAGCGCTACGGTTACCAGCAGGTAATGACTCCTCATATCGGTGCCAAGGTTCTTTACGAGACCTCCGGCCACTGGCAGCACTATGGTGAAGACAGTTTCAGACCTATCACCACACCGGAAGACGGTGAGGTATATCTGCTGAAACCTATGAATTGTCCTCACCACTGTATGATATACAAGAATGAGCCCCGCAGCTACAAGGATCTGCCTTTGAGATATGCGGAATTTGGTACCGTATATCGCTACGAACAGAGCGGCGAACTCCATGGCCTCACGCGCGTGCGTTCATTTACTCAGGATGATGCGCATATCTTCTGCCGTCCTGACCAGGTGAAAGAGGAGTTCATCAAGGTAATGGAAATCATACAGATTATCTTCAAGGCACTGAGTTTTGACCAATGGGAAGCCCAGATCAGCCTGAGAGACCCGAAGAACACTACCAAATATGTAGGTACGGATGAAAACTGGGAGAAAGCAGAAGCCGCCATCAAGGAGGCCTGCGAGGAAAAGGGAATCAATGCAAAAGTGGAACTTGGCGAAGCCGCCTTCTATGGTCCGAAACTTGACTTTATGGTAAAGGACGCTATCGGAAGACGCTGGCAGTTGGGAACCATTCAGGTGGACTACAACCTTCCAGAGCGTTTTGACCTCGAATATATCGGAAGCGACAACCAGAAGCACCGTCCAGTGATGATTCACCGTGCGCCATTCGGCTCGATGGAAAGATTCTGCGCAGTACTGATTGAACATACGGGCGGAAAGTTCCCGTTGTGGCTGACTCCTGAGCAGTTCATCATTCTGCCGGTAAGCGAGAAATATGTGGATGATGCCAAGAAGCTGCTCCACAATCTTGAACTGATGGATCTCCGCGGAACCGTAGATACCCGCGACGAGAAGATCGGAAGAAAGATTCGTGATGCAGAATTGAAGAAGGTGCCGTTTATGCTGATTCTTGGAGAAAAAGAGATAAGCGAAGGAACTATCAGCGTGCGCCGTCAGGGAGCAGGCGATCTTGGAAGCATGACACCGGAGGCATTCGCTAAGCTCATTGAAGAAGAGACGAACAAAGTAATGTAAGATACACAATAGTATTCACAATTTAATATAGGAGAAACAAGTTATAGCAACACCTGTAAAACCACAGGCTAAACCACAAAACAATCGTGGTCCTGTAAAGAAAGAAGCCGACCATCGGATTAACGAAAATATCACAGCACCAGTGGTGCGTGTGGTAGGAGAAGGCATGGAACCAACCATCTATAATACAAGAGATGCGTTGAAATTGGCGTATGACCAGGGATTGGATTTGGTGGAAATCTCGCCTAACGCAAATCCTCCAGTCTGCAAGATTATCGAGTACCAGAAATTCCTGTACGAGATAAAGAAAAAGCAGAAAGAGATGAAGGCGAACTCAACCAAAGTGGTAATAAAGGAAATCCGCTTAGGACCGCAAACCGATGAGCACGATTTCGAGTTCAAACTAAACCATGCAAAGCGATTCCTGCAAGAAGGTTGCAAGGTGAAAGTTGATGTATTCTTCAGAGGAAGAACTATCCTGTATAAGGAACAGGGAGAAACCCAACTGTTGAAATTCGCCGAAGCCTTGCTTGAATATGGCAAGCCGGAGATGATGCCCCGCCTTGAAGGCAAGAGAATGCTGATGGTGATAGCACCAAAGAAGTAACAGAAGAAACCAAGTATATCAAAATATATAGTAACTTATTAAAAACAGTAAAGTAATGCCTAAAATGAAAACCAAAGCCGCTGCTAAAAAGCGTTTCACTTTTACCGGCACCGGCAAAATTAAAAGAAAGCATGCTTATCATAGCCACATTCTGACTAAGAAAGAGACCACTCAGAAACGTAACCTCGACCATACCGCACTGGTAAGCCGTGATGACGAGAAGAGAGTTAAACGTATGCTTTTAGCCTAAGTCACACTAACGGAGTTATTAACCATTGTTTAGAGCACCAAAGAGAGGATGAAAATCCTCCGCTTAAACGAAAAACAAATTAAACATTTATGCCAAGATCAGTAAATGCAGTAGCTTCAAGAGCTCGCAGAAAAAAAATCCTCAACCGTACCAAAGGTTATTGGGGAAGAGGTAAAAACGTATGGACAGTTGCCAAGAATAAATGGGAAAAAGGTCAGACCTACGCTTACCGTGATAGAAAAAACAAGAAAAGAGAATTCCGCGCACTGTGGATCAACCGTATCAACGCAGGTTGCCGCATGAACGGTATTTCCTATTCTGTATTTATGGGCGAATTACATAAGAACAACATCGAACTGAACCGTAAGGTTCTGGCTGATTTAGCAATGAATCATCCAGAGGCTTTTACCGCAGTTGTAAAGATGGTAAAATAATTGGGATTAACCTTTAAAAATTTTTATTATCATGGGAAAAACTGAATTAATGCAATATGTAGAGAATTTGGTAGAACGCAAGGAGTTCCCCGAATTCAAGGCAGGCGATACCATCACTGTTCATTACAAAATCAAAGAAGGAAACAAAGAACGTATCCAGAACTTCCAGGGCGTTGTTTTACAGCGTTGCGGAAGCGGTTCAACTGAAACCTTTACTGTTCGCAAGGTCACCAATGGTGTAGGCGTTGAGAGAATCTTCCCTATCGCTTCTCCATTTATCGAGCAGATTGATGTCAACAAACATGGCGCAGTTCGCCGTGCTCGTATTTTCTACCTGCGCGACCTCACTGGTAAGAAAGCTCGTATCAAAGAAAAAAGACGCTAATCCGTTATCTTTGTATGATATATTTGGTATAACGGCAGGCTGTGAAGTCTGCCGTTTTTAGAAATAAAATGGTTCATCATAATTTTGCGTAGATATCGTCGTGCATGGAAAGGATTCGGAGTTTGAAATAATCGTCATCACGGAAGCCGTAGGCCTGCCTCTTGATGGTCTTGATTTTATTGTTGACACCTTCTACCTTTCCGCTTGAAAT
>JAZUFZ010000030.1:0-67340 GCA_045640985.1 Bacteroidales bacterium | reverse complement strand
CAGCATCGTGGTTTCTTGTCGGTTGAATTTCGTATGCTTCTCGTTATAAATCAATAGAATAGCGAAAATGTCGTAAAAAATAGGTTTATCATATTTGCGAAGATATCATCGTGCATGGAAAGAATACGCAGTTTGAACATTTCAAAATCGGGGGGCACGGGCGGTGAAACGGTCAATCAGTGATTTGAATTTCCCTCTGTGCCGGACCAGCCTTTGCATGGACGCTGAGGCTATGCTTGGCGCGAAGCCTCTACTGCAGGCTCCGCTCTGGTAACTCCCGGGTATCTCTCTGGTATCTCCCTCTTCCGGCCCTCTGCGAGACACCAAAATCACGCCGCAACGGCGGCTTTATTTGGGAAGTATAACGTGGAAAGGAGGTAGCGTATGATAATCATGACTATGATATACGCTTTTATAGGGTAAAGTTAAAGAAAGGTGATTTCGCCATGCGCGCAGGTGAGAAGTTCTCCCTCTGAGGTGCGGAGCTGTAGGTGTCCATAGGAAGTTATGCCCTCTATGGTGGCTTGAATGGTGGTGTCCTGATACAGATAGGTGGCTTGGGTGTGGAGATTCATGAGATGGAGGAGATAGTCGGTATCGAGTCTGGAGTCATGGCTCTGAAGCTGGTGATAGCGTGTCTCAATGTGGTGGAGGAGTTGCTCCAGGAGTTGTTCCAGTTCATATTCCTGATTGGAAAGCAGGGCAAGAGAGGTCGGGTTGGGTACCCAAGAGGGGAAGTGGGTCTGGTTTACATTGAGACCTATGCCACAGATGGAACTGGAGATGAGGTCGCCTTTAGTGCGGTTGGAGACGAGTATGCCACAGATTTTGTGCTTCCCTACATAGATGTCGTTTGGCCACTTGATATGAACCTGGGCTTCGGAGATCAGGGTATGGAGACAGTCGCAGAGACCCAGAGAGAGCACTTTTGTGAGCATGAACTGATCGGCAAACGGGAGAAACCAGGGATGGAGTATAAGGCTGAAGGTGAGATTTTTCCCCGGTTGTGATTCCCATTGGTGGTCGTGCTGACCTTTGCCCAGAGTCTGGGCGCGTGCACAAATAACAGTGAACTCCTCTATCCGGGAAAGATCAAGGAGTTCACAATATTGGTTGGTAGATGCTAATTCGCTAAAATACTGAATATTCATTCCGGATTATACGGTCATGATTTCTTTTTCTTTTGCGGTATAGATCTTGTCGCATTCGGCAATGAATTTGTCGGTGATGTCCTGCAGTTCTTTTTCTACCTGTTTTACTTCATCTTCAGGAACGGATTTGTCTTTAAGTTTCTTAACCTTATCCATCACATTGCGGCGTGCGTTACGAATGTTTACCTTGCTGTTTTCAACTTCAACTTTGGCAGCTTTGGAAAGTTCCTTACGGCGTTCCTCTGTGAGGGGAGGAATGACGATACGGAGGATTTCACCTTCGTTACGGGGAGTGAAGCCGAGGTTTGCGTCGAGAATGGCTTTATTGATGGCACCGAGGATGCTCTTTTCCCAGGGCTGGATGACGATGCTGCGTGCATCAGGGGTGTTGATATTGGCTACCTGGCTGATTTCGGTAGGAGTGCCGTAATAATCAACTTTAACTCCATCCAACATGCCCGGATTGGCTTTGCCGGCACGGATTTTGGTCAATTCTTTTTCAAGGAAGCTGATGGCTGTCTGCATACTGTTGCGGGCTTCGTCGAGACAGGCTTTTGATAAATCGTTCATAGTATTTCGTATTATATATTATTATCTTATTTTACTTCGGTTCCGATATTCTCACCTTCAACGACGCGGAGGAGGTTTCCTGGCTGGTTCATATCGAAAACATAAATGGGAAGGTTGTTCTCCTCACAGAGTGCAAAGGCGGTGAGATCCATGACCTTGAGACGTTTGGTAAGGGCTTCTTCAAAGGTGAGATGCTCGTATTTTGTCGCGGTAGGGTCTTTCTCCGGGTCGGCAGTATAGATACCATCCACACGGGTGCCTTTGAGAATGGCATCGGCTTTGATCTCAATGGCGCGGAGCGCTGAGGCTGTGTCGGTGGTGAAATAAGGGTTGCCGGTACCTCCACCGATGATGACTACTTTTCCATCCTGCATAGCTTCAATGGCACGGCGACGGCTCATCTCCTTGCAGATAGGTTCAATGGCAAGACCGGAGAGTAGTTCGGTGCGGAGTCCCTGCTTTTCAAGTTCTGCTTGAAGGGCCATGCTATTGATCAGGGTTGCCATCATACCCATATAATCGCCCTGTACGCGGTCCATGCCTTTGGCAGCCCCGCTGAGCCCACGGAAGATGTTGCCGCCTCCGATAACGATAGCAACTTCCACGCCCTTTTCAACGGCGGTCTTGATGTCCTTGGCATATTGTTCCAACATTTCGGGAGAAATGCCATAACTTTGGGAACCCATAAGCGATTCACCGCTTAATTTTAGCAATACTCGGTTATATTTCATAGTGTGTATTTTTAATAATCAATTGATTTATATAGTGTTTTGTGAGTCTTGTACTGATATTTCAACCAACGAAATTAAGAAAAAAAACTCATATAACGAAATCTTTTCTCAATTTTTTTACATTTTGGCGGTGGAGGCAAGTGATGCGATGCTGATTTTGAGTCCTGGAATGGTTTTGAGAGTCTGGTAGCAAGAGTCCATGGTAGCCCCTGTGGTAATGATGTCATCTACCAGGAGTATGTGTTTGTTCTCCAGTTGGGCGGGATGCTTTACGCCGAAAACGTCCCGCATATTCTCCAGGCGTTCCTGGCGGTCTTTGTGGGTTTGGGTCTGAGTGTATCGTTTTCTGTACAGGAGGTTGGTTACTACTGGTTTCTGGAGTTTTCGGGCGATGCCTCTGCAGATTTGCTGGCTTTGATTGTAGCCTCGTGTCCAAAGTCTTATCCGATGTAGCGGAACGGGTATGATATAATCGATGGTGTTGAATCTTCCACTTTTCATAAGTTCCTCACCCAGGAGCATTCCCATGTGAACAGCCAGTCGTGTGTTGCCTTTGTATTTGATGTTATGCAGGATGGTCTGGGTTGTATTGCCCTGTTCAAAGATAAAGAGGGTCCCTCCGGCTTCTATAGGAATTCTGCCTGAGAATTTGATTTCTATCAGATTATCAGAGGATGTTACGTCATGAGCCCCAGGGGTGGAAAGCAGACAGGTGTTGCAGATGTCTTGCTCGTCTCCGACCAGAAGTTCTCCACAACAACAGCAACAAGCCGGATAAACCAGCCGGAAAAGGTCTTTGAAGAGGGTGAACTTGGGCAATCGCATATTCCTAAGGTAAGAACAGACAGCTGTCGCCATAGCTGAGGAATCTGAAATCATGTTCCAGAGCATACCGGTAGCAGTCTTTCCAACGGTCGCCAATAAGTGCTGATACCAGTAGCAGCAGCGTACTTTTGGGCTGGTGAAAGTTCGTAATAAGTCCGTTGATTACATGGTAATGATAACCGGGCGCAATCATCAGTCGGGTTTCACCTTCCAGAAGGAAAATGTCGCGGGACTCCATCCATTCAAGTACGTTATGATAACTTTCAGTCAGGGGAATATTCAAGGCCTCCAGCTGATAGGGATCCCATTGCTCGACGTGCATCATCGGAAGGTTTTTATCCTGAGACAATTTTACCCCGAACCAATATAGAGATTCAAGCGTCCTGACGGTGGTAGTGCCAACAGGGATAATGGGCTGGCCTGCATGTTGGAGAATCTGCTCGATATTGTCGCGGCTGATCTCCACTTTTTCCACATGCATCTCATGTTCGCCTATCGTGATGGTGCTGACAGGCTTGAAAGTGCCTGCCCCTACATGAAGGGTTACAAATTCGGTTTCAATACCTTTTTGTTCCAGATGTTCAAATACTTCAGGTGTAAAGTGCAGGCCTGCTGTAGGTGCTGCCACAGAACCTTGATGTTCAGCATATACTGTCTGATAGCGTTCGTTGTCGCTTTGCTCAGCTTCTCGGTGGAGATATGGTGGCAGAGGAATGACTCCTGCCTGTTCAATTACTTCGGCAAAGCTATGCTCTCCGGTCCATTGGAAATCAACAACCCAGGCATTCCCAACCGCTTCTTTGCGGGTGGCTGTGAGGGTCTCCTCCTTTCCGTTGATGGTGATGATGCGGGAGAGGGGATTTTCTTTCCATTTCTTGTTGTTTCCGATAAAACACATCCAGGTGCAGGCCTTGCGTTCTTCAAAGGACTGCGCTACGGGCATCTTCCAGGGTTCGAGGCAGAAAACCTCAATAGTGGAACCAGTCTCTTTCCGGAAGAACAGGCGGGCATGGATTACCTTGGTGTTGTTCATCACCAGAAGTGTTTTGGAAGGCAGCAGTTCCGGGATATGGAAAAACTGTGATTCGGAAATCTGATCGTTGCGGTAGATCAGGAGTTTGGAATGGTCGCGCTGTTCAAGTGGAAATTTGGCAATTCGTTCATTGGGCAGGGGATAGTCGTAGGCGGCAATTTCTATATTCTGAGGATTACTCATGGCTTTCCTCCTTTCTGCAGCAGAGTCTGGACATGATGGCATACCACAGGATAATCAGAGGAAGTGCGAATATTCTGAATATAAGGATAAGTATCAGGCATCCTATGAGGAAGCAGTATTGAGTCTTGTTGGTTTTCCAATCCATCTTCCGGAAATTGAATTTCAGGGAGAACATCGGCATTTCGCTGATCATGAGGAATCCGGTAATCAGAGACAGAATCGCCCAGATAATCAGCCAGGAGCCTTCAAATACGGCGGGAGTGTTCATGTCATAGCAGATGCCTAATCCTGCCCATATTAAAGCATTTGCAGGGGCAGGGAGACCTAAGAAACTGTGATGCTGCCGTTCGTCGAGATTGAACTTTGCCAGACGGTAAGCGGCAAATGCTGGGATGAGAAAGGCTATAAATTTGAGCCATACCATAGGATGCCCTACCAATATATAAAATAGGATAAATGCTGGAGCAATTCCAGAGGTGATTACATCGGCGAGTGAATCAAGTTCTTTGCCCACAGGAGAAGCCACTCCAAGGAGGCGGGCTGTCATACCGTCAAAGAAGTCAAAGAAGATGCCTAACATAATGAATCCGGCGGCAGCAGTCAGCGGTGGCATTCCCAGCACAGGAGTATCGCTGGTGGCACTCCATACAGAGAGTACTCCACATAGTAGGTTACAGAGTGTGATAAGGTTGGGTATCTGTTTTTTCATGTTGTTTCTGTTAGAAAAATAAAGGAATGCAGACCTTTCAATCTACATTCCTTATAGTTTGATAGTATTTTGATTAGTACAGTTTCACCATCAGTTTGAATTCTTCGTCATCCCAGTAAGCTTTGAATTCGGTATCAACCGCAGCTCTGCGTTTGAGTTCAGCATTCTGGTCGATGGCGGCTTGAAGGTTGTGGTAGCAGCTGTTCTGGTCGCCCAGACGAGCAAATGCAACAGCTCTCAGGTAGTTTACCTCTTCATTCTGGTCCAGACAGCAATCCAACGTACGGATACAGTTGTTGGTTTCATCGTTCATCAACTGACAGAATGCCAAGTTGAAGCTGCATGCACTTGCCTTGAGGTTTTTGGCAGCATCTTCATAATTTCCTTTCTTCAGGTTAAGGATAGGAATGTTGGCAGCAGCATCGTTACTTCCCTGTTTCTGTGCCTCTTCAAAGTAGTATTTAGCCAGTGCGTAGTCCTTGCGGGCAAGGCAGAGCAGACCTGTATTGTTGAGAACGTCAGGATTGTGAGGATTCATTTCGCGGGCTACGTTCAGATAGCGTTCAGCCTCATCATAGTCATCAAGATAGAATGCGATGGCACCGGCATTGTTCCATGCTGCCCATTCGGCGCTGTGGTTTTCGGTGGCCCATTTGTAGTATTTCATCTTGGTGTCGTAGTTGTAGTTGATATAAGCTGCATACATCAGTTCGTCGAAACTGAGTTTTGCAGGATTCAGGGAAGCCTGTTTTGAGAGTTCAGCATCGCTCTTGCGGGCTTCAGAATAGTAAAGGGCAATCTGTGCACGGCGGAGGTTGGGGAAGATGTCATCCCTGAGTTCGGTATAGGTCTCAGACATATTCTTGATCATCTGCTCGCGCTTGATGAGGTTTTGCTGGGTTTCCACGATATTCACGATGGCGTTTTTCTCCTGGATTTCGCTCTGTTGAACCATCAGAATGAAATGAACCCAGTCTTCACCTGCTGCACGGGTAGTGATAACCACCTGTTTCATGAGGTTATATTTGTAGTATTCAATATTCTGTGGAGATACCTTAGCACGTTTTGCCATGGTAGTGAGCACGTCATCCAATACGCGGTGCAGCTGCTGGGTAGCCACATCGGCACGATTCTTGGAAACACCCACGTTGTTGGTCTCTTCACCTTCAGGGGATGCCCATCCGGTGATGTTGATCTGTTTGGGAAGTCCGTTTTCCAGCATGATGCGTTTCAGGTCATTGACGGTGTATTGTGCGTCAAATCTACGGTTCATACTGAAATTCCAATCCAGTTTTGATCCGCCGTTCTCGAAGTAGATATCTGCTGTTTCTACAACTCCCTGAGCCTTGTTGTAGTTGATAGGGGCGATGGAAATGTTACCACGGATATTTACCCAAGAGGAGGTGTTGTTTACACCGTCAGAAATCAGTACGGTAGGAAATTCTACACCCTTGTGGTTCTGGATGATTTCTTCAGGATAGTTGGCAAATTCGTCGGTGGTGGAAGCCTTGTATCCGATAGGAGTCAGGGTCACGCGTCCTGTTTCCATGCCTTCCTTGAAGTTGAAGTTGTCCTTGTAGGTAAAGCGGCCGCCATTCTGGTAGTTGATGGTAGTTCCGTCGCCGGTTACATTTTCGCCTTTCAGCGTCATGGGTTCAAGCAGTACTACGCCGCCTTCCCACTCAAACTGAGGTTGTACATATACAGCTACATTCTTGGCGAAATATTTCTCAGGTATCATACCTGTGAAATTAACCACCACTTTATCATCCATGGTCTCTACTGGGTTGGGATTGGCCTGAATACGCACATTGGCACTCTTTCTTTTCATCTTAGAAAGTCCACTACATCCAGTCAGCAAAACTGACACGATAACCATGGTAAATAGTACTTTTTTCATATAGAATATTGCTTTTTTTATGTCGGTCGCCCGACGCTTATTTTATTTTTGTGTTTACTTATTCGCTTATTTACAATTATATACACATTTCTCTTCTGCCTTTCTGGTAGTTAAAATGTGTATTTTGAACGTGCAAATATACGAATTATTTTTTATATGTTACATTATTTTCAAAACTTTTTTTTCTTGGCGTCCGGCTGGCAGGACTCTACCAGGGGGCAATAAATACAGCTGTTGGATTTCGGATTCGCACGGAATGGGATATTTTTGTCCATGATTTCCGTGGTAATTTGGGTCAGCAGTTGCTCTATGTTTTCAAAATCCTTTCCTTCAAAATAGTCTTTCCCGTCCGTCATGGCTTTCAGAAAGTCCTGGTTTAGTTTTCGGAGTGGCATGATACCCGAAGTTACAGAAGTTGTGCCGTTTTCTTTCTGGTAGAGCCAGGCGTAGGTCGCCAGCTGAAACCATTTTCCCGGTATCTTCTCCAGTCCGTTGGTCAGGCCCACCACTTGCAGTTCCTTTTTTTCATCTACATTTCCGGTTTTGTAATCCACGACACGGGTTTCCTTTCCGTCAATGCAGTCCACGCGGTCTGTGGTTCCCTGTATCTTTACCGCATTTTTCAGCGAGGCTTCCATGTTCTGTTCCACCATCTTAATGGTGAGGCTTTTCCCTGATTCCAGCAGGGAAAGGTCTTTCTCCAGTCGGTTCTTTATCTGAATCTTAGCCACAGCGTTCAGGAAATAGTTCTTGCCTTCGTGGCTTTCTCCTTTCCAGATGGTTTCTTCAAAGTATTTATCTACCAGAGATTCATACTCACCAAGTACTTCTTTCAGGTAAGCCTTCTCCAGCGGTTTCCCTATGGTAGGTCTGTAGATGTCCTCAAGTATCTTGTGTATGCAAGTACCAAGTTCGCTGTCATCCATCTCATCCGAAAGTTCCTCATCGTTGTCTATACGGGCAATTTTCTGGTAATAGAAATTCAGCGGGCAGTCCAGATAGGTGTTAAGGGCAGACGGCGAGAATCCTTTTTCCGCAATTTCCGAAAGCCGTTTCATCATCCATTCTTCTTTCTGTACCTCTGATATAAACGGACTTTCAACAGCTTCGTTTTCCACGGTTACAGTAATCTCCTCCACGTTGATATGTTCCGGATAGCGTTCCGCCAGTTCGTCCTTCAGCTGCATGATAAACCGGCTTCGTTCTCCTTTCCCCATGCCGGAGGCATCTGTGCTGTAGATCAGATAAATATCTTTTGCCCGTTGCAGGAATCGGAAGAAATGATAGGCATATACGGCATCTTTCTCTATATATGTGGGCAGTCGGAATTCCCGTTTCAAACTCATTGGAATCAGCGTGTTGTCCTTCTTCCCTGACGGCAGCAGCCCCTCATTTACCGAAAGCATAATAACCTTTTCAAAGTCGAGGTTTCGGGTCTCCAGCACACCCAGTATCTGCAATCCTGCCATCGGGTTTCCTTTAAATGAGATGTTTCTCCGTGATGCCAGTCGGCTGTAAATCTTCTGGAGGGTATTGAGGCTTGTGATATAATGGTATTGGGCTTGCAGTTCCTTGAAATACTGAACCAGTTCAGAAAGGCAATTCAACGACTCCGATTCCTTCGGGGTTTCCGCCAGAACGTCTGCCTGTTTCAAGTCTTCCGTCAGCCGCTCCAGGATTGCCAGGAATTCATCTACTCCCAGTTCCCCTTCCTCAAATAGATAGGAAACACTTTCAAGGTTGATTTCCTCCGCTTCTGCCATCGTTCGCAATTCTGCTGCATCCATTGTGATGGCATGTTTCTGAATCTGGTAGTCCTTGATTTTGGAACGTACTCCTCTTGTTTTCAGAAGCTTTCCCACAATGTTGTCTGAAAGTACTTCCAGAATGTCGGTGTGGTAGAACCGTGTCTGACGGCTGCGGGCATAGAGACTGAACAGTTTCGCTACAAGCGCATGTATGTCGCTGTAGATGTATGCCATACCCATAGTGATGTTGGCAGCATTTACCCCTTTGGGCAAAGAATTGAGCATGGCGGGCAGCAGCGTTTCGTCAGCCAGTACTATAGATGTGCTTTCAAGTACGTTATGATTGTCCTTCGCTTGCAGCATATTGTTCAGAATTTCGCCCGCATATTTGGTCTGCAGCACGTTTTCCGGACAACTGACAATCTTCACATCTTTTTTTTCTTCGAAATGGGACTTGTATTCCTTCTTTTCGGTTGAGTCATCTTTATGCTTTCTCAGGAAATATCCTGCTTCCTGGTTGGGATCATCATAATAGTATGGGTCTCCGTCGGTAATCATACTGCCTTTTCCACGTCGCGAGAAGGTGTTGATAATCTTCCTTTCGCACTCGGAAAGGGCGTTGAATCCTACAAAGTAGATATGCTCGCATTTCAGCGTATCTGCCAGTTTGTCAATATTCTCTGCCACATACCGGTAGGCCATTCCGCTGAAGGCCCTCCGCTTTTCCATCAGTCGGGCGTGAAGTTTGTCATAGTAGTCGTATAGCGATTTGTAGAAACTCAGGTATTTTTTCTGCATCGGGTTGAGGCTCGGCTCATCTATGTCCCATTCTCCCAGCCGCTTCTGTTCAAACAGATTCAGGAAGAGCGCTTTGGCATCAACCATATACAGGTCCACCTCCGAGAAGTCGTTCAGCATCATTTCTCCGAATGAAATGAAATCTTCAAAGTTCTCATATTTCCGGTCGGGCGCGTCCAGTTCCCGATGAATGTCAAAGAGTTCAAACAGGAGAAGCTCATTTGGAATGATTTCCAGTCCGCCCAGTTGAGAAACAAGGTCGTCAATGCCCAGAATCTTCGGGTAGTAGAAAGACTTTCCCTCGTTCCTGCTTTTCTCGGTATAATAGTTCCGGAAGAATGAACCCGAGCGGTGGTTGTTGAATACCACCATAATCTGGTCAAGGTTTCCGGCGTGTTTTTCTTCCAGCCTTTTGGCTATTTCTTTCAAGAAAGTTTCCATAGTCTTTGTTTTTGTGCTGCTATTGCTAATGTTTCGGGTTTTCCTACGTCCAGCCAGTCCTCTTTAGAATGCTCGAAGCTGCTGATAGTATGATGTTTGGCTATCTCCAGATAGGCGGGAATAATAGGGTAGGGACGGTCGGCTTCAGGCATCAGGGCCAACAGTTGAGGTTCTACTAATGCTATACCACTGAAAGCAAGATGTTTAGCATCTTTTCTGGCCTCCTTTACCCATAGATATTCTTCTGTGTTCCTGTTATGCCATCCCGTCAGGTGATGGAGTGGGTCGAAAAGCAGATACCTTGAGGTGTCGCGTTCACTCACTGCAAGGGTTGCGATGTCCTTGTTATCAGTATGTTGCGCATACATTGCTTCCAGATTTATGTGCTCAATCACATCCACGTTGTGAATCAGTACGGGTAGGTCTTTTTCCAGCAGTTTTTCCGCCCTTTTCAGTCCTCCGCCTGTGTCGAGCAGCAACTCACGTTCATCCGATATGCGGATTTCGGAGTTCCAATGCCTTGATTCTATGTATTCTACAATCTGTTCGCCGAAATGGTGGACGTTTATCACGATAGGCGAAGCACCCATTGCGGAGAGCTTCTCAATCAGCAGTTCCAGCAAGGGTTTCCCATCCACCTCTACCAGTGCCTTGGGGCGCTGGTCGGTAAGGGGTTTGAGGCGTGTGCCCAATCCTGCCGCCGGAATAAAAGCCTGTATTTTCATATAATCTCTATAACGTTGAAAAGCCCTGAATATTGCATCCGTGGTCAAATATTATTTCAGCCCTAACCCATGGATTATTCTCATGAAGTTCTCCATCCCTGCCGCCCCGATTTTCCCTGTTACCTTCCTTGCTGTTTCTGTGCGGTTTATAGCGGGTAACTCCCTTCTATCTTCTTTTTATCTCCATATTAACTTCTTTTTATCTCCTTTTCTAAAGATAAGAGATAGAAAAAAGATAAAAAGAAGATAAAAAAAAGATAGACCGAAGATACCGGCTGATTTCTGCAATATAATCCGGGAAATTTCAAGGTTGGAACGGTTGCGGTCCGGGTCAGGCCACGAAGGCCGCCACGGGACTGAATAGAGGGGCGTTTTTATTCATTGGATTAAAAAAAATCATAAAATAGTTGCGGTGTCGGATATTTTTCGTATCTTTGCAGAACAAAGAAAAAGGGAGAAAACCTCTTATTTTCGTCGTAAGAAACTGAATAATAAATAAATATTGCTCGCGTACGCGGGCGAAAACTTTGTGGAATATGAAAGGAATTGTATTGGCCGGTGGCTCCGGCACCAGATTATACCCTATCACGAAAGGTGTAAGCAAGCAGCTTCTGCCGATTTACGACAAGCCGATGGTCTATTATCCGATATCGGTATTGATGATTGCCGGCATCCGCGACATATTGATAATTTCAACCCCTACCGATCTTCCTGGGTTCAAGCGCCTGTTGGGTGACGGCTCCGATTATGGAGTACACTTCAGTTATGCGGAGCAGCCCTCGCCGGACGGTCTGGCTCAGGCGTTCATTATCGGAGAAGAATTCATCGGGGATGACTCGGTGTGTCTGGTGCTGGGCGACAATATCTTCCAGGGCAACGGTCTCGGACAGCTGATGCGTGAGGCCGTGGCTACGGCTGAACAGGAACAGAAGGCTACGGTATTCGGCTACTGGGTGGCGGATCCTGAGCGCTATGGCGTGGCGGAGTTTGATGCTGCGGGCAATGTGCTCTCGATTGAGGAAAAGCCCAAAGAGCCTAAATCCAACTATGCGGTTGTGGGTCTCTACTTCTATCCAAACAAAGTGGTTGAGGTGGCTAAGACCATCAAGCCGTCGGCTCGCGGAGAACTGGAGATTACCACTGTGAACCAGCGTTTTCTGGAAGATGGGGAATTGAAGGTGAAACTGCTGGGCCGTGGGTTCGCATGGCTGGATACGGGTACGCATGATTCACTGGCTGAGGCTTCTACGTTCATCGAGGTAATCGAAAAGCGTCAGGGCCTGAAGGTGGCATGTCTGGAAAGTATCGCTTTCGAGAAAGGTTGGATTACTGCCGAAGATCTGCGCAGAATTGCCCAGCCGATGATCAAGAATCCATACGGACAGTATCTTCTTAAACTGGCAGAAGGGAAATAATATGGAAGTAAGAAAAACAGCAATAGAAGGGGTCTATATCATTGAACCCAAGGTTTTTGGGGATGCCCGCGGCTATTTCTTTGAGAGCTACAACGAACGCGAGTTTCGTGAAAAGACGGGTCTGGATATCACTTTCGTGCAGGACAATGAGTCCAAGTCGAGTTATGGGGTTCTGCGCGGATTGCATTTCCAGAAGCCGCCCTATACCCAGAGTAAGCTGGTGCGGGTTGTGAAAGGCCGTGTGCTGGATGTGGCGGTGGATATCCGCAAGGATTCAGCAACATACGGAAACTATGTGGCAGTGGAACTTACGGAGGAAAACCATCTTCAGTTCTTCATCCCTAAAGGCTTTGCTCACGGTTTTTCGGTCCTGAGCGAGACAGCGGTATTCCAGTATAAGTGCGATGAGTTCTATGCTCCACAGAGTGAAGGCGCTATCGCCTGGAATGACCCGACCTTGAAGATTGACTGGCAGTTGGATGAAAAAGATGTACTCCTTTCCGAAAAGGACAAGCATAACCCTATGTTTAACGAATTTATATCGCCATTCTGATGAATATACTGGTAACAGGTGCAAACGGACAGTTGGGAAACCATATAAGGCTTCAGGGCGCAAAGTCGAAGCATCACTATATCTATACCGATGTGGCGGAACTCGATATCACCAACCGCGAGGCTGTACTCCGGTTCGTGGAGGGAAACCGGGTGGAGATAATCGTGAACTGTGCGGCTTACACCAATGTAGATAAGGCTGAAGATGACGAGGCCCGGGCAAATGTGCTGAACTGTGAAGCGGTACGCTATCTGGCAGAAGCCATGAAAGCTGTAGATGGCACATTGTTCCATATATCAACGGATTATGTGTTCGGCGGAAATCGCAACAATACCCCTTGTACGGAAGCGGAACCGGTGAACCCCACGGGAGCTTACGGCCACACCAAACTCAACGGCGAGAAGGCAATACAGGAAGTGGGTTGCCGTTATGTGATTTTCCGTACGGCATGGCTTTACAGCGAGTTCGGAAACAATTTCCTGAAGACTATGCTGAGAGTGCTTCCCGAAAGTGACGTAAGGAAGGTCGTGTTTGACCAGGTAGGAACCCCTACGTATGCGGGAGACCTTGCGGAGGCCATCTGCCGGATTATTGAAAACAATCAGTATCAAGGACACGAAGGCATATACCACTACAGCAACGAAGGGGTGTGCAGCTGGTTTGACTTCTCGAAAGAGATTGCCCGTCAGGCAGGCATCACCCGATGCCGTATTCTGCCTTGCCACAGCAATGAGTTCCCGAGCAAGGTGGTGCGTCCGAGTTTCTCGGTATTGGACAAAACCAAATTCAAGGAAACATTCATGCTTGAGGTTCCCTATTGGACGGAGAGCCTGCAGACATGTATCAAAAATATGTGATTAGTAGATTGTCATAGATATTAGAAATTATGAGTAATTTTGCACTTATAGGGGTAGGCGGATATATCGCCCCCCGTCATCTGAAAGCTATCAAGGATACAGGAAATATCCTGCTTTCGGCATACGACCGCTGTGACAGCGTAGGCATTATTGACAGTTATTTTCCTCAGGCCTCTTTCTTTACGGAGCAGGAACTGTTTGACCGCCATAACTCGCGTCTGAAAGAAAAAGGACAGACCATAGATTATGTGTCGGTTTGTACCCCAAATTATCTCCATGACGCGCATACCCGTTACGGTCTCCGGTTGGGGGCTGATGTGATTTGCGAGAAACCGGTGGTGTTGAACCCCTGGAATATAGATGCCCTGGAACAGGTGGAGCAGGAGACAGGAAAACATGCCTATACTATTCTTCAGCTGCGTCTGCATGAGTCGGTTGTGGCGTTGAAGAAGAAAATTGCAGAAGGCCCTAAGGATAAGATTTACGATGTGGATCTGACTTATATCACTTCGCGTGGCAACTGGTATTACACCTCCTGGAAAGGCGATGAGCATAAGAGTGGCGGCGTAGCTACCAACATAGGTGTTCATTTCTATGATATGCTCTGCTGGATATTCGGACCTGTGCAGAAAAACATCGTACATGTGGCTTCTCATGACCGCGTGGCAGGATATCTGGAACTGAAGCAGGCACGGGTGCGCTATTTCTTGAGTATCAATGCCGACCATCTGCCCGAAGAAGCAACCAGCAAGGGAATGCGTACCTACAGAACCATTATGGTGGACGGCGATGAATTTGAGTTCAGCGCCGGATTTACGGAACTCCATACCAAGAGCTATGAAGAAATTCTTGCAGGCAGAGGATTCGGCATAGCAGAAGCCCGTAATTGCATTCAGGTGGTGCACGACATCCGTAAGGCAACTCCTGTAGGACTGGAAGGCGATTACCACCCATTCGCAAAATTCCCATTAACGCAACATCCTTTCAAATGGTAGATAAGAAGTATTTTGTCCATGAGAGTTCATACGTGGACGATGACGTGGTAATTGGTGAAGGTACTAAGATATGGCACTTTTGCCATGTGCAGTCGGGTGCCCGCCTGGGATGCAACTGCTCGCTGGGACAGAATGTGAATATCGGAAATCGGGTGAATATCGGCAATGGGGTAAGAATACAGAACAACGTTTCGGTGTATGAAGGGGTAGAGATAGAAGATAATGTGTTTTGCGGTCCCAGTTGCGTGTTTACGAATGTAACTACCCCGAGAGCCCATTTCCCGGTGTATGGAGTCTATGCCCGGACTTTGATTAAGGAAGGAGCCTCCTTAGGAGCAAACTGCACGGTGGTATGTGGACATACGGTAGGAAGAAGTGCCCTGATAGCCGCAGGAGCTGTGGTAACTAAGGATGTGCCGGATTATGCCTTGATGGCAGGTGTGCCCGCCAGAAGAATAGGGTGGGTATGTGAATGTGGCAGAAAACTTGATGAATCATTGAACTGTGAGTGCGGCCGACATTATAAACTCATAAACGAACAACTCGAAAAATGCAACTGAGAGATCTTCAAAGACAATATCAATATCTCAAGCCCGAGATTGACCAGGCTATAGCCGGCGTGGTGGAATCTTCGGCTTTCATTATGGGTCAGCCGGTTAAAGAACTGGAACAGCAGCTGGCTCAATATGTGGGAGTGAAACATTGTGTGGCTTGCGGAAACGGAACCGATGCTTTGCGACTGGCCCTCATGGCATGGGGAATAGGTCCTGGAGATGCAGTATTTGTACCGGACTTCACATTCTTTGCATCTGCTGAAGTGGTCGCTATGCAAGGCGCTACACCTATATTCGTGGATGTGAATCCTGATACCTATAATATCGATATTGTAGATCTGGAGCAAAAGATACAACAGACCATACTGAGCCGGGAACTGACCCCCAAGGTGATATTGGCGGTGGATCTGTTCGGCCAGCCGGCTGATTATGCAGAAATCCGCGAACTGGCAGACATCTATGAACTGCGCATACTGGAAGACGGCGCACAGGGGTTCGGCGGCTCAATTTGGAACGATAAGGCCTGCTCCTTTGGTGATATCTCTACCACATCGTTCTTCCCCGCAAAGCCGCTGGGCTGCTATGGGGACGGAGGTGCGGTTTTTACAAACGATGATGAGTGGGCACAACTGCTGCGTTCCTATATCCAGCATGGTAAAGGCACAGAAAAATATGATAATGTAAAAATCGGATGCAATTCCCGTCTCGATACGCTTCAGGCGGCAGTTCTGCTGACAAAACTGAAATATTTTCCCCAGGAGGTGGATCTGGTAAATGAGGTGGCACACCGTTACAGCTCCTTGCTTGAAGGTTATGTGAAATGTCCCGTGGTTATGGAAAACTTCCGTTCCTCATGGGCACAATATACGATACAGTTGAACTCTGAGCAGCAGCGCAATTCGCTCCAGCAATCCTTGAAGGCGGCAGGTATTCCGACAGCGGTATATTATCCGAAGCCACTGCATCTGCAATCCGCTTTTGCCGGCCAGGCTCTGGAGCAATGTCCGCAGGCAACCCGAATTGCCCAGGTGGTGCTCTCCCTCCCCATGCACCCATACTTAACTCCAGAGGAACAGCAGGAGGTGGCAGAAGTCCTTATCAAAAATCTATGAAACAAAAAACAATAAAGATATGCTGAAAAAATTCTTTTTCTTCCTTGCGAAACGTTATCGCCATTCCACGGTGTCGAAATGGGCAATCTTAGGAATCGACATTCTCACAATCGTCATTTCCTTTATTCTCATTGAAGTCTTTCGTATTGTAGGCGGTATGGATACCTATAACGACGGCATACTGCTGGTGAAACTGCTTTCAGTGCTGCTGATATCGTTATTCTTTTTTATGATGTTCGGTACCTTTAGAGGTATTATCCGCCACTCGGGTCTTCATGACATCTACAAGATTCTTATGGCGAATGTCACCCCTCTCGTGCTGATATATCTTTTCAAGTTATTCAACAACAACTATCATTTTGTAGATAATAGAATTGTGCTCTCTTATTCAGAGGCGGCTGCCATATATGCCGTACTTACAATTCTTATGATAGGCTCGCGACTCCTCATCCAGCGTTTCTATAACGATTATATCCGCAAGCGCCGGCCGGAAATGCCTATTATCATATATGGTGCCGGGGCTGCTGGCGTAATTGCGTACAATGCGCTGATGCAGGACCTCCGTTACGACTATCGTGTAGTAGCGTTCATTGATGATGACCTTTCCAAGATAAATCAGAACCTCAATGGTGTTCCCGTACAGCGTATGCGCGCTACGCTCAACGAGAATTTCGTAAAGTCCAAAGATGTAAAGCAGCTCATCATAGCCATTCCTACAATCAAGATCAAACACAAACAGGCGATTACCAACAGAGCACTTTCCCTTGGACTTACTGTAAAATCTGTTCCACATATCAACACATGGATTAATGGTACCTTCAGTGCCAACCAGATTCAGGACATCAAGATTGAAGACCTCCTTGAACGTGAAAGCATACAGATAGACAACATAAATGTGGTGAGGGAAGTACTTGACAAAGTGGTTATGGTTACCGGTGCGGCAGGTTCTATCGGTTCGGAAATATGCCGTCAGCTGTTCCAGTATCAGCCTGCCAGAATCATCATGCTTGACCAGGCAGAATCTCCCATGTATGACCTCCAGTTTGAACTCCGCAATAATGAACCCTATAAGAAATATATTGACAAGATGGAGTTCGTTATTGCCAATGTGAAGGACCAGCGCAGAATGGAAGAGGTATTTTCTACTTTCCATCCTCAGGTGATATATCATGCAGCCGCCTATAAGCATGTTCCGTTCATGGAGGAGAATCCATACGAAGCAATCTTTGTGAACGTGTTCGGCACCAAGAATCTCGCGGACCTTGCCATAAAATACAAGGCACAGAAGTTTGTCATGATCTCCACAGACAAGGCAGTAAACCCCACCAATGTGATGGGTGCTACCAAGCGCATGGCGGAAATCTACATCCAGTCCCGCCAGTCGGATACCCGTTTCGTGACCACCCGTTTCGGCAACGTGCTTGGCTCCAACGGTTCTGTTATCCCACTGTTCAAGAAGCAACTTGCCGCTGGTGGTCCTCTTACCGTTACCCATAAAGACATTATACGCTATTTCATGACCATTCCCGAAGCCTGCAGTCTCGTACTCGAAGCCGGTGCAATGGGCGAAGGTGGCGATATCTTCGTGTTCGATATGGGTAAGCCGGTCAGAATTTACGGCCTCGCCCAGAAGATGATACAGCTCTCGGGTCTTCACAATATCGAGATCAAGGAAATCGGACTCCGCCCCGGCGAGAAACTCTATGAGGAACTCCTCGCCACCAAAGAGAATACCATTCCTACCTACCACCCGAAGATCATGCACGCCCAGGTGCGCCGTTACGAGACCGCTGAGGTGGATGCCCTGTATGATGAACTCCACAACATCATGGAAACCCTCGACGATATGAAAATCGTAGCTCAGATGAAACGTATCGTACCCGAATTCATCAGCAACAACTCAATTTATTGCAGTCTTGATACTCCCCAGTCATGATGGAACTCACCTACATCCACCACAGCTGCTACCTTGCCGAGGATGACCAGTGTATTCTCGTATTCGATTACTGGCAAGACCCTCAGGGGATGCTTCATCAGCGGCTCCAGTCTTCCACCAAACAGATCTACTTCTTCGTCTCTCACTTCCACCAGGACCATTACAATCCCGAGATATTTTCTTGGCAGCTCTCCCAGGACGCTCCCGCCCCCCGGCATATCATCTCATATGATACCCGTAAGCGGCACCATATTCTCCCCGCCCAATGCACGGCAGTACTTCATCCCGATGAAACCTATAGCGACGAGCTGCTCAGCGTCACCGCTTTCCGTTCAACCGACGTAGGGGTGTCATACCTTGTCAAAACTTGCGATACCACACTTTTCCACGCAGGAGACCTCAACAACTGGTATTTCGATACCCCTAACGAACTTCTCAAAATCTCCCCGGATGAAATGGAAGGCCTTTATCTCTCCATTCTTCGAGATATATCCCGTTCAACACCCGCAATCACACACGTCATGCTTCCCATTGATCCCCGCCTCGGCCGCAACGCCCTCCGGGGTGTCACCCAGTTCCTTACCCATATAACTACCCGCGAACTCTACCCAATGCACACCTGGGAAGAAGACATCTCCTCCCAGATACAGAACCTCGCTGAACTCTTCTGTTCCACCCGGTTCCATCCCCTCCATGAAAACTGAGCCTAAAGTCCTTCTAAAGAAAAGTCCTCTGGTTGCAGTTCTCCTGCCCCTAATGGCGGGTATCTTCATTGCTGACAAATGGAATCTCCCACTCATGATTCCTGCTATCACGGCGGTAGTTCTACTGGCAGGAATGATAGTGTGCTATTTCCTCAAAGTACACCGACCCATATTCCCTCTGTCCATATTGGAATTTCTTATGCTGGGGCTGCTGTTGCCATACGCCCATAATCCTCTTGCTTCCCCTTCGCATTACATCCATCATACTCATTCCGAGAGTCACTATATCGTTCAACTCCTCGAACCGTCGCATCCGACCCCCAAAGGACAGAAAGCCGTAGTCGAAGTGGTTCAGGTCGATGGCGTTCCCACTTCTGGGCGGATGATGCTCTTTCTGCGCAACCGAACTGTACAACTCTCGTATGGCGACCGGCTTCTCGTCCGCGGCACACCATCGCTTCCCTCCGCCTCCGAGAATCCTTATCAGTTTGACTATCGCAACCATCTCCGTCACAAGAAAATCTGTTTTCAGATGTTTGCCGGCGAAGCGGATTTTGATCTACTTGAATCATCGCCCAAAGGGTTACTCGCCTGGAGCCAGAGACTGCGCCAGCATTTGATAGGTATCATCCAATCCCTGCCACTTTCTGCCTCGGAACAAGGAATAGCCGAGGCTCTTCTTTTGGGATGGAAAGACGACCTTTCTCCTGAAACAGAACGGCAGTTCCGGTCGGCAGGCATCACACATCTGCTGTGTGTCTCAGGATTGCATGTGGGAATCGTTGCGGTGCTGGCTGGATGGTTGCTCTTCTGGGTCAGGAAAGGCCCGATAGGGCGGTATATTAAAGGCGTTCTTCAATTGGGAGTTGTTTGGCTGTTTGCAATGATAACCGGATTTGCCCCATCAACTACCCGTGCCGCACTAATGTTCAGTGTGTTCATTGTGGGAGATATGACGTTGAACAGCTGTACACGATACAATTCTCTGGCGGCTTCGGCGTTGGTACTCCTGCTGGTGAATCCTGGGGTTCTGTTTGATGTCGGTTTCCAGCTCTCATATTCTGCGGTATTAGGTATTCTGTGCTTGTCTCAACCGATGTTTCTGCTCATACCATGGCCAAAGGATGTCTATCTGTTATCGCGTAACCGGGTAAAGTCACTGGGCCTGCTGTGTGCTCGTAAAGTGTGGAGTCTCTTTTGCGTTACCACTTCTGCGCAGTTGGCAACAACTCCGCTGGTACTTTATTATTTTCATCAGTTCCCGAGATATTTCCTGATAGCTAACATGACTATAGTTCCTTTTGCCGGAGTGCTGCTCGGAACGGTTATACTGGCATTGTTTTTTCCTCATTGGAGTATGGCTACGGGACTTCTCCGTAAAGAATTATATGCGATAGATGCTGTTACACAATGGATTTCTTCAATTCCAGGCGCTCTGGTGGAAAACATAGCGATGGATGAAGTGATGCTGGTGGGAACGGTCCTTCTGGTGGTGGGAGTTATTGTGTGGGTAAGGTCGAAACGTATGATATTCCTTCCGGTGGTGTTGGCAGTAGGATTAATATTGGCTGTCTATTGCCGTGCCGTGGGAGTAATGCATGATGGTCAGCGTATCTGTATCCGATACAATGTCGGTTATCATATTGCCATTGAGTTGGTGGAGGGTCGCCATAGTACGCTGATTGCCGATGAGGCGGTTGCACGGGATCCGTCCATTATTGATTATCAATGCAGGAATTTTCTTACGCGGAAACAGGTTACCCGAACCCGTATCATCAGTACTGACACTTGCGGGCGCTTTCTGTTTGAGGGACAGGAGTTTGAAATTGATGACCTTGTGAACCGGGAACATTGAACGAACATAACAGTTAATCCTTTTCTAAGGGCTTGTTTCACTGGCTTTTCTCCGTGGTAACTCCCTTCTATCTTCTTTTTATCTCCATATTAACTTCTTTTTATCTCCTTTCCTTAGAATAAGAGATAGAAAAAAGATAAACTGGAGATAAAAAGAAGATAGAAGGGAGTTACCCTATACAAGTGACTATATTACAGTAGAAAAATCCGTTCCCTTTCAAAAGCTCTTGAAAAGGGAAAGAATTCTGAAAAAATCAATTCTTCCAATAAATATGGTCAGTTTATGGATGAATGTTCTTCAGTTGGTTGGTAACACAGACTGATCCATCCGTCGGGGAGTGGATGGCTTTCCAACCGGAGGTCTGCTCTTTTGGCGTTCGGGAGGAAGTTCTGCAGGTCGTCGGTCAGGCCGGTTCCGAGATATTTTGCGTAGGCCTCTTTGAGGGTCCAGAGTCTCAGAAATGCCAGCGTGGGGTCGGGGGCGGTTGCTATGGCTTGCTGTTCTTCGGAATTGCTGACCCTTTTTATTAGGGCCGGACTGATTTCTCTCCGGTATTCTATGTCTATCCCGACGGGTCCTTGGGTACTCAATGCTACCGCGGCAGATTTCCTGCAATGGCTTATGGATATCTCAATCTCAGGATGTCCCTCAAGATAGGGCTTTCCCGTTTCCGTGTGCCGTAAGGCGGGAAGTTCCTCGATACCAAATTCCTTCAATGCCTGTGCCAGAAGTGCGTATGCCGACGCGCGTTCGATGCGTCCCTGAAGGTGATGAATGGTTTCAATGAAGGCTGTTTCTTCAGGAGGAAACCACGAGAAGCATTGCTGGAGATACGTTTCGTCGTATTGCGGGAGATTACTATCAATATAGTATTTTATCATGGTCGCAGGACGAGTATTTCGTTTTCGGGAGTTACCTTCAGGATAGTGGAGCCCTGACTGTTGTGACTTTCGTATTTCGGGAGGTCGGGCACAAGAAAGTCTATCCGATGCTTTAATTCCTCCGATATGTCGCCGTAGCAGGCAGGGGAGGGTTCTCCGGAGAAGTTTGCCGAGGTGCTGACGAGGGGTCTGCCGAATGCCTGGAGCAGTTCCTGACAGAAGCCATGCTTTGGGATTCGTATTCCTATGGTGTTGTCGGAAGCGGGCAGGTTGGGGGCAAGGCCGTGGTTTCTCTCTAACGGGAATATGACTGTGGTGGGCCGTTCACTATGAAGCAGGAGCTGAAGGGCTTTAGCGTTAGGGTTGGATATGTACTGCAATACCATGGATTCGTCGGCACAGAGTATGAGCATACTCTTGCTGTGGTCGCGCTTTTTGATGGCGTATATTTTTTCTACGGCTGCGGCATTTGTGGCATCGCATCCGATGCCCCAGATGGTGTCGGTGGGATAGAGGAGGGTTTTCCCGTTATGAAGCGCTTCCAGGAGGTCAATGTCCATAGTGTCAGGATTAAATTTTTTGCAAAATTACGATTTTTTCTTCAATAATTAGGCTTATTTAGAAAAAATTATGTAAATTTGCAGATTGAAATATTATTAGAAAAAAAATAAAAAATTAATAATCAACAATTTAATAATTAAAACCTCTAAAATTATGTTCAAAGGACATCCAAAAGGACTGATTGCAGCGGCATTGAGTAACATGGGCGAACGCTTTGGTTACTATATCATGAATGCCGTATTGCTGCTGTTCCTCTGCTCGAAGTTCGGTATTTCCGACGAAACGGCTGCACTCATTTATGCAGTATTCTATTTCGCCATTTATGTTTTGAGTCTGCCCGGCGGTATCATCGCCGACAAGCTCCAGAACTACAAAGGCACCATCCAGGCCGGTCTCCTTACCATGGCTGCCGGTTATGTGGTTCTCTCTATTCCTCTTATGCAGAACCTCACCGATCCAGCTGCAAAGACCTGGATTCTCGTTATCACATGCGTTGCATTGTTCGTGATTGCTTTCGGTAACGGTCTTTTCAAAGGTAATCTCCAGGCTCTGGTGGGTCAGCTCTACGACAACTTTGAGGCTGAGGCTGCAAAGAAAGGTCCTGAGGCTCTCGCTGAGGCCAAGACCAAACGTGACCCGGGTTTCCAGATTTTCTATGTGTTCATCAACATCGGAGGTGTTCTGGCTCCATTCGTAGCTCCTTCATTGCGCCAGTGGTGGCTGGGCCTGAAAGGGATGACCTACAACTCTGACCTTCCTGCACTCTGCCATCAGTATATCAGCAATCCAGCTGGTATGGATGATGCAGCAATGGCAAATCTCAACGCCCTTATGCTCGAAGCCAATCCAGCCGGTGCAGCCGGTGATCTGGGTGCGGCTTGCGTAAGCTACCTTGATGTATTCAATACGGGTGTACACTACTCCTTCCTCGCATCTGTGGCTGCAATGATCATCTCCCTCGTTATCTTCCTCTGCACCAAGAAGGGTATGCCCGAACCACAGAAGAAGGTTGCCGCTTCTGATAATGCAGTTGTGGAAGAGAAACCACTCAGCGCAGAAGAAAAGGCTACTATGGCAAAGGATGTAAAACAGCGTATGGCTGGTCTGTATGCAGTACTTGGTATCTGTGTATTCTTCTGGATGTCGTTCCACCAGAACGGTCAGTCGCTCTCTCTCTTCGCACGTAACTTCGTGAACTCCGAGAGTGTGGCTCCTGAAGTATGGCAGTTCCTCAACCCGGCACTCGTAATTCTTCTTACCCCAGTTATCATGTGGCTCTTCGGAACCCAGTGGGGTCGCAAATTCTCCACTCCCCGCAAGATTGCTATCGGTATGGGATTTGCAGCATGTGCATATCTTTTCCTCACCATTCTCTGTGCCAACATCGGCTATCCTAACGGAACAGATTATCTTGCACAGGATGTTGCAACCCGTCTGCCCAAATCCGGCGCATGGGTACTTATCGTAACCTATTTCTTCCTCACTGTGGCAGAACTTTTCATCAGCCCACTTGGACTCAGCTTTGTTTCCAAGATTGCACCTAAGCATATCCAGGGTATCTGCCAGGGGCTGTGGCTCAGTGCAACGGCTATCGGTAACCTGCTCATTATGATTGGCCCATGGCTCTTCAACCGTCTGCCACATCTGTGGATGACCTGGCTCGTATTCCTCTGCATCTGCATCATCGCTATGAGTGTGATGTTTGGAATGCTGAAATGGCTTGAGAGAATCACCTCTGAACAGGCATAATCCATACGTCAATAAATTAAAAGGGCCGCTGTAAAGTGGCCCTTTTTTTATTGTGCAGTTGAAATTAATTATTATTGAGAATATCCCAATCGGGCAGAGTCGGGAGCTGGTGGAGTTGCTGCTGTTGCAGGTCGGCCCGGAGTATGAGGTGCTGCAAACCGTTGGTAAGGTAGAGGTAAGGGACCTGTAGCACAAGGTTGTATCGGCAGATCTGGTCTATCACTTTCTGGGTGAGGGAAACGCTGGGGCGCTTGCATTCTACTATCAGTACCGGTTTGGCTTCCTGGTTATAGATTACAATATCACAACGCCGATTCATTCTGTTCAAGGTGATGCTGCCCTCTATCTGAATAAGCTCCAGTGGGTATTTCATCTGGTATATCAAGGTGTGAACTACATGTTGGCGCACCCATTCTTCCGGAGTATTGGCTACCCATTTCCTGCGCACAATATCGAAAATCTCAGTCGTTGGGCATTCCCCCTGTGTAGTGCGGGTTTGCAGTGAGCAGGGGGGCATATTGAGTTTAATATTCACCATCGCCTCCTTCATCGTCGGAGTCCATCATGGCCTTTTTAGGTGTTTTCAGTCCGTTGTTTATCTTATAAGTAAAACCTAAGGAAATAGATGGAGACATACGTTTTGAGCGTGCATAGCGGTACATTTGTTCGTTTTCGGTATTGTGGCCGAATCCGCCAGTACAGAATACATCGCCAATCCTAAGATTTACAGTAGCCCGTTTGTCGAGAATGTCTTTCTTCACAGCCAGGTCTGCCCAATAGGATGCGAGCATATCGGTCTGAAGATCCATGAAAGGAGCTCTATATTGTCCGCTAAACTGGATGGTCCAGTCTTTGGGAAGGTTCATGAATGAGGTGAATTTCCCGCTGGCCCTGAAAGCGTTTCTGTCTTCGCCATTAAGAAGGTCAGTGCCCTCTATCATGTTTTCATACAGGTTGATGCTTACGTTGAGTTTCCACCATTTTTTCACCTGCCAGTCCACGATCAATTCCATTCCGTAGTTAATGCCTTGGTTGAGGTTTTGCCACGTTGAAGCCCAGTAGCCGTCGTATTCGGCGTTGTATTGCATCCAAGGGGAATAATAGGCTGCTGTGGTGGCATCCCATACAAACCCGTAACGGGTCATCATATTGTTGGTCTGACGGAAATAAGCCGAGGTGAAAATGTTTACCTTTTTGATTCCCAAATTATAGGACAGTTCTATAGAGTTTGTATATTCGGGGTCGATGTTGGGGTTTCCGAAACTGAGTTCCTGTCCCTCTCTTACTTCGAGATAGGGGTTAAGGTCCCACATGTGGGGGCGGCGTACACGCCGGCTATAGCTGAGTTGTACGCTTTGGTCTTTGTTGATGTCGTAGGAGAGATGCAAAGTAGGATAGAGCTGCCAGTAGGTTTTGTCCACTGGGGCTGTGGCTGGGTGGTTGAGGTCTTGACCTTTGATTGAGGCAAGTTCCCCTCTGAGTCCTGCCTGAGCCGAGAATTTTTCAAAAGGTTTCCATCCCAGTGTGGCATAAACCCCGTGGGTCTGTTGGTTATGCAGATAGTTGGTGGAGGAGACCTCGTCAAAATACCGTGCTACGCCATATTCGGTCATGTAGTATCTTGAATTCTGGTTTGCCCAGGTAACCTGACCTTCGTAGCCCGTTTCCAGTCGCATATTGTTTTCAAAAGGATGGGTATAATTCAGCTTTACGTTGAGCATTCTGTGGCGGTTGTGATTGTCGGTTTCTCGCAGATAATAGTTATTCTGTTGAGCAATCAGATCAGGATAGCTCTGTTCCTGGAACCCGTCTCCAAGCATTCTTCTCATGCTGAAGGTCGCGTCCAAGGTAAGCAGTTGCTCTTTCCGGTCAAACTTCTTGGTATAGTTGAAGTTGAATGTATGGTTGTGGCTCCGGGAGAGGTTGGTATCTATCTGGTCATAATCCGTGGGGTAGGGGTGGACAGTTTCCCAGATATCTTCGCTGAAAATCTGACTGGTACGTTTCCTTTGGCTTTCTCGCATCTGATAAGAGATCAAGATGCTGTTCTTGTCGTTGATATAGTATTCTCCACCGATTTTGAAACTTCCCATAGTGTTGCGTCCGATGGAGTAATTCTCCCGGTAGTCGTGACTTATGGTGTCTCCGTTACGCAGTCGGGTAAGGTCGGTATGTCCGTACATTCCATGACTTCTCCTGCCTCCGTCGGCAGAGAAGAAGAAGTTGAACTTTTCGGTGGTGTAGTTCAGGTTTATTGACCCCATGGCTGTAGGAATGATTGCCGGCATGATGTCCGGGGTAATGAGTGGTGTGCCGAAATTGGCGGTTACCACGCCGTTCAGTCCCAAGGCTGCCGTGGATTTATCCTTGAGTTTCAGATTGATGATTCCCGACATGCCTTCGGGGTCGTATTTTGCTGAAGGATTTGTGATTACCTCTACGTTCTCCACGGTAGATGCCGGTATCTGTTCCAGCAGCGATTCCAGGTCGCTGCTCAGCAGTTCGTAGGGACGGCCGTTGATGAGCAGTTTCACGTTGGTCGAGCCTCTCAGGGTTACGTTCCCGTCGTTGTCGATAGCCACACTCGGAACATTCTCCAGAATGTCCGTTGCGGTTCCCCCGCTGGCCACCAGGTTTTTATCTACGTTTATGACGCGCTTGTCCAGCTGGTATTCCACCATAGAGCGTTCTGCCACAATCTCAGCCGCTTTCAGCGTAGTGGCGCTTGGATTGATGGCTATTTTCCCCACGTTCTGCTGAGCCGCCTGTGGCGTCAGTTTCACATGGGTCGGGTGGAAATAGGTCTTGTAGCCCATAAACGACACTTTCAGAATATATTCGCCGTAGGCTACATTCTTGATTTCGAATCCTCCGTTGGTGCCCGAGGTGGCGCCTCCCACCAGTGAGGAGTCCGAGGTTTTGTGCAAGGTAATGGTGGCATATTCTACAGCATTTCCGCTTTTCCCGTCGGAAACCTTACCCGTAACTTTCCCTTGTGCCATTACGTTGATGCACAATATGATAAAAGCACTCGCAAGTGCCAGATGTTTCAATTTCATTATTGCTCTTTTTTGGGCGTTCTTACATAATGAGGCATCTCAAAAGGTATCTCCAGCGACAGTTCAATCAGTCCGCCGAATTCCCCGTTGTCGTACCATGGGGTCTGGTAAATCAGTTTCTTCACACCGTTCTTTTCAATTGTATAGGCGTTCAGCCTCTGGGTGGCATACAGGTCGCGCAGAATGGCTGCTGCCCTTTCGGGGTGGCAGTTAAAGAGGTTGTTGCCTATAATCTTCTCGCCGTGGCTGTTCACGTCAGCCGATTTCTGGTTCATATCAATGATATTGCCTTCTGTGTCGCTTACGGTAATGGCAATATTCAATCCTTCAAAAAACTTATCCATTGATGTATCTGTGCAGTTTCAGGAGAAAAAGCCTCCCGCCCCCGACGGGGCAGGAAGCTGAAAGAATTTATTTCGTGTTCAACGCTGCCAGTGCAATACTGTAGAGCTTGGTGTTGATGCTGTCGCCACGGCTGGTAAGCACGCAGGGAACCTTGGCACCTACTACCATGCAAGCCAGTTCAGCGCCGCCGAATTTGGTGCAGGCTTTGTAGAATACGTTACCGCTCTCGATGTTGGGGAAGAGGATGCAGTCAGCATCGCCGGCCACTTCGCCTCCGACTTTCTTGGTCTGGGCACTTTCCTTGTCGATTGCAACGTCCAATGCCAGAGGACCGTCAACGATGGCACCCTTGATCTGGCCTCTGTCGGCCATCTTGCTGATGATAGCAGCCTCAACACATGCAGGCATACCGGTGGAAACCTGTTCGGTAGCAGCCAGAACGGCAACCTTTGGCTTTGCAATTTCGATGCTCTTTGCGGTGCTGATAAGGAAGTTCAGGATAGCCTGTTTCTGTTTCATGTCAGGAGCAGGAATGATAGCAACGTCGCTGCATACCAGAAGTTTGTGGTAACGGGGAACCTCAAAAACAGCCATGTGGGTCAGCATATCGGTCTTCTTGCCGGGCATCAGACCTTTTTCCTTGTTGAGGATAGCACGCATGTATTTGTCGGTGCTCAGAAGGCCCTTCATCAGGATTTCGCCTCTGCCTTCGTTGATCAGTTCAACAGCCTTTACGCCAGCCTTGGTTTCGTCAGCTTCCTGAACGAGTTCAAATTTGTTCACGTCGATGTTTTCTTCAGCGCAGACCTTCTTGATGGTCTCGATGTCGCCCACCAGGATAGCATCAACAATACCCTTATCGATAGCTGCACTTACAGCGCCGATGGTGTGAGGATCGTTGGCATAAGCTGCCACAAGTCTTTTTTTACCCTTGCTTTTAGCAAGTTCTACGAGGTCGTTTAACTTTGTAATCATAGTGTTATGTGATTTTTATTTAGTTTTTCCGTTATGAAAGATTTTGCAAAGATACTCTTTTTTCCTGACATGGCGAAATTTCTTTCATAAATATTTATATTTGTCTCACTTTTGCCCATTTTCTCTGCCGTAAATTGGAAATTACTGTCTGCCGGATGAACTGGTTTTTTCGGAATATCTTCCCTGCTGTAGTATAGCCACTTGTAAGGGGTAACTCCCTTCTATCTTTTTTCTATCTCCAGTTTATCTTTTTTCTATCTCTTATTCTTAGAAAAGGAGATAAAAAGAAGTTAATATGGAGATAAAAAGAAGATAGAAGGGAGTTACCGCAGGGAAAAGCCTCATTTACAGCGGATATCTCCGTGGGATTTCCGAGGGATAAATCCAAGGACGGGCAGGTGGTCGCTGAGTCCTCCCTGGTAACGATAGGCATGATAGGTTCTGAAAGGACACAGACCATGATAGGTCTTGTCGTCGGCAAGCAGGAATTTCGGAGCGAATACCTCAGCGGTCATCCCGTCTATGTTGCTGATAACATGGTCTATGCAGTTCCATAGCCCGTGATATTTATAGCTTCCGGCTCCTTTCGGGATTTCCCATAGAAGGTCTTTCCATCCCTGCGGGTTCTCTCCTTGAGGATTCATCCCGAAAAGTTCCTGAAATTCAGCCTCATGGCTGTCCATATTGAAGTCGCCCATCACTACAATTCCGGCTTCGGGATGATGGGCTTGCAAAGTGTCCATGGTATGAAGCAGGATTCTTGCCGCCTCCTTTCTGTGAAGGTTAGCGGTGAATCCGCCCAGTTTTGACGGTAAATGGCATACTATCAAATAGATGGAATCTTCCTCATCCAATCTTCCTCCCACTATCAGCAGGTCTCGGGAATAGAAATCCTGGGAGGTGTCGCTTATCGAAATCGGGTGAGCCAGAAATGGCGTGAACCGGGAACTCCGATAGAGTAGGGCGCAGTCAATACCGCGCCTGTCGGGTGACTCAAAATGAATGTATTTGTAGTCCAGTTTCCGCAAAGGCGTCTCGCTGCACAAGGTATAGAGGGCGTAGTCGTTCTCCACTTCGGCAAGTCCTACAATCACAGGAGGCTGCCACTCCGTTCCGCTTGCTGCCGCGATAACTTTTGCAATGCCGTTACGCTTGTTGTAGAAGCGTTTCCAGGTCCAGCGGAGTTCCCCTTCGGGCGTGAACTGCTCGTCAAGTTTCAAGGTGTCGTGCCGGGGATCGAAATAGTTTTCGACATTCCAGAAAAGAACCTTTACGGGATTCTGGCTCCATCCCTGAATCCCCACGAAAAGCAGCAGTCCTAAAAGGAGGTGTCTCATCGGCCCCGCTCCTCGTTAAGTGACTCTAATATATTGAGATAATTGTGATAACGTTCCTCGCTGATAAGTCCGTCTTCCACCGCCTGCTTGACGGCGCATCGGGGCTCATGGCGGTGGGTACAGTTGGCGAAATAGCAGTCGTGGAGCCGTGCCCGCATTTCGGGGAAGAAATGTCCCACTTCGGCATCTTCGAAATCCACCATACCGAACTCCTTGATGCCCGGACTGTCAATCAGATAGCCGCCTCCGAAAGGAAAAATCTCGGCAAACGTCGTGGTGTGGGTCCCTTTGAGGGTCCAGTCGCTCACCTCGCCTTCCCGCAGATCCAGTGTGGGGTCGATGGCGTTGAGCAGGGCGGATTTGCCCACTCCGGAATGTCCGCTGAAGAGGCATACCTTGCCCTGAATGAGATTTTTCAACTCGTTGATTCCGTCGCCGGTTAAAGCGGAAACCTCATATACCTGATAGCCGGCATTGGTATATATCTCCTTGATTTCGTTGTGGATGTCCCACAGTTCGTCATTGTAGAGGTCAATCTTGTTCATGACGATAACGGCGGGAATATGGTAAGCCTCGGCGGTGACCAGCATCCGGTCCATGAAACCGGTTGAGGTGCGGGGATATCCCAAGGTTGCGACCAGACAGAGCAGGTCGATATTCGCGGCAATCACATGGGTTTGCTTGCTCAGTTTTGTGGCACGGCGGATGAGGTGGTTTTTCCGCTCTTCCATCGCGGTAATAAGGCCGTTTCCGTCCTCCATGATTTCAAATTCCACCCAGTCACCCACAGCTAATGGGTTGGTCTGTTTGATGCCGCTTATGCGGAACTTTCCGCGCAGACGGCAATCTACTACCTGCTGATTATCAGCAAGTACTTTATACCAGCTTCCGGTTGTCCGTGTGATGAGTCCGCGCATTTTTGTGAGATTGAAAACCGATGCAAAATTACACACATTTTCCAGTTCTGCCAAATTTTCCTCATAAAATGTTAAAAAAAAATAATTATTATCATTTATATTCATTATGTAAAAATTATTCCGTATATTTGCACAAAGTAATTATTATGCACGATTATGCTGATTTGATAATAGTCAGCGTGTTATATCAATATTAGAGTTTGGAACAGTCCATAAAAAATAAGAATAGATAAATAAAAATGCCAAGAAAAAGGAACATACAAAGTGGTTCATCTGTCTTTCAGACAGCAGGACGTAATGTACGTCTTGTTTTGTATGTCTTTTTTGTTATATTGCTCCTATGTGGCAGAAATGCATACGCACAGGTGCCCGATTCTGTTTCGGAAGATTATGTTATTGCTTCGCTCATTGTTGCAGACCCCGGCGACGTGCTTTATTCCCGTGTGGGACATGTGGCGCTTCACATGCAATGCCCTACCCATAACCTTGATTATGTCTTTTCCTACGAGGCGGAACCAGTCAAAGGACAGGTGGTGAAATTTCTCGCTGGGAATCTTAAGATGGGACTTTTTGCCATTCCTTTGGAAGAATATCTCGACATTTATCGTCCTGAAGGCCGCGGAGTGCGGGAATATCGGTTGAACCTTCCTATTGCGGTAAAGCAGAATCTCTGGCGCATTCTGGACAACCACCTGATGGAGGGGGCTAACCTTCCTTACGACTATCTACAACGCGGCTGCGCCCATAGTGCTCTGATGATGCTCAAGGAGGGATTGGATACCATTCCAATCCAGTATGGAGAGTGGCCAGAAACGTTTAACTTTTCGCGAAGAGAGCTGACGGGATTGCAACTCAAGGGGTCTTCTTCCTGGACGTGGTGCTTTCTTAATCTCATCTGCAACGGGTCTATCGACCGGGCTTGCTCCAATGAAGAAAAAATCATTATGCCGGCGGACCTGATAGAGGTACTGGGGCATGCCACGGTCTGCAGTCAGCCGATGATGGAGACGGAACCGACCGTGTTATTGGAAGGTGTACACCAGCTCCCCAATACATTGTGTTCCCCGTTATGTGTGGCCATATTGCTGTTGGTGCTTACGCTGGTGGCGGTCTTCATGAAGAAACAGTGGATGGACTATGTGCTGCTGATAATACAAACTCTTTTAGGACTTCTTACGGTGTATCTGGTGGTGTTTTCGGACCTGTGCTGTACGGAGTGGAGCTGGCTCATCATTCCTTTGAATCCACTTCCGCTGATATTGTGGAAATGGCGCCGTTATTGGGCGCTGCCATACGCCATCATCCTTGCGCTGTGGAGCATCGTGATGATAATATATCCACATCAACTCACCGACCCCACCTATGTAATACTTACCCTCGCCCTCATCGTCAGCTATTGGGGCATATATCGCCGAAACCGGCAATCAAGACAAATCAGATAACCTTGCAGCAAAACAGTAATAGACTCAAATAGGAATGATAAATAAAAGATAAACAGGATGCTATGTCAGATGACAGAATAAACATATTGCCCCCAACGTTGATGACTGATGTCCGTCAGATTATTGACAATGTCCGCAGCAACGCCGTGCGCAGTGTTGATTTTTGTCGTGTGCAGATGTTCTGGCATCTGGGCCAACGCATCTTTGAAGAAGAACAATTCCGAGCTGTGATAGAAAAAGAAAAACAAGCATTTCTCTCGACAAATGAAAATAGCTATGACAAAATAGTTTCCCCCATCAAGTCCCAGCGGCAAGATGACAACATATAAAGGAAATAACACTATTAAACATAAAGACATCAACTTTTGAAAAATATAAATAATATGAAAAAATATCGTCCTGATTTCAAAAAAGTTTTACTTGTATTAATTGCAGTCCTTGGATTTGGACAGTATGCGATGGCAGGAACGTACTATGCCAAATATACGGCGAAAGTTAGTCAGGCCAGTACTGGGGAAGGCTTGGTATATGTAGGAAATAATCCGACTACTCCTGAGACATTTACAGAAGAAAGTTCACTCACATATAGTGAATCTTCTGCATTCTCAGATAATGTTGATATTACATTTTATTTATTTGCGAAGGCAAGTACAGGTTCCGAGTTTATTGGTTGGGCAGATGCTGATAATACCGAAACTATCAGTTCAACAGATAGCCCTTGGCAACAAACGGTTACTACAGATGAGACATCTGAAAATCCAGCGAATTCAGGTACCAAATATGCTATTTTTAAGCCGCGACCAACATTCTCATTCTCGGCTACAGCAATAGCGACACCTACCGCGGGCGGTACTGTTACTGCTTCTGTGGCAGAAGAGTCGAAATATGGTGAACATTACAATAGTACTTCTGCATCCACTACCGCAACATTTAGTGTGAGCACTCCCAATCGTGGCTATGAGTGGGTGGGTTGGAACGAATCCTCTACAGGTACGGCAACTACGGCTCAAAGCATGACCTATACGGTGACCAACAACAGTGCGGGCACCACGCAGAACATAACGAGGTATGCTATTTTCAAGAAGCTTGATGATCCAACGGCTGTTTCTGCAAACAATATCACGCTTGCAATAGGTGAGACGTCAACCATCGTACCGATGCTTACCCCAACAGGATGCTTCTCCGATTTAAGTTTCTCATCAAATGCCACCTCTGTCGCTACAGTCGATGCTGCTACAGGTGTTGTTACTGGCGTTTCGGCGGGCACTGCAACTATTACGATTACTGCCAAAAAGATTGATCCCACGCAGTCTGTCTCTACGACTATTACAGTAACTGTCAAAGACAAATGTGCAACACCCACAATCTCATTCTCTAATGTCACCGCTGATGGAGCAACGGCAACACTTGCTACCACGACCACCGCGGCTACGATATACTATACCATCAATGGTTCTGATCCTACAGCATCCTCTACAGCCTACACTGCCCCATTTGCAGTAGAACCCGGAGATGAGGTTCGTGCCATTGCGATTGTTACAGGTACTGATGCGGCATACTGGTTGCCGTCCGATATCCTTACCAGAACTTACAGTTCTTGTAAGGTTGCTACGCCGAGCATTCTCGTTGATGGGGACGGAAAGATCTCTTTCACTTGTCCCGAAGAAGGCACCGTTACATATAAATATTGTATATCAGCCGATGGCAGCTGCACTCCAACCACAACATGGAATGGTACACCTATAGCCAAGAACCTTGCCAACAACGAGAAAATCATCAAGGTTATCGCTACCAATGACGACTGCCTTCCTTCCGACCCTGCTACAAAATTATATACTGCTTCTGGTACTACTACTGGAGGAACAGTCTATCTTAACGACTATGAAGACCATACCTGGACCTACTATGCTGGAGTACCCACAACAGTTGATGGAGGCAATTATAACACCAACTATGCAGGTAAGATGTATAGTCCAGACCCTCGCAACGTAAAGATTACCTATCAAGCCAACGGTGGTGCGGTATCTATTTCGGAATCGGAAACAACATTTGTGTACTACAAAACCATCGAAAAAGTAGGTGGTACCTATAAATACCAAGTCATCTCCAACCCATTCAGCAAACGTCCCACAGGCAAAGGTTTCGGTGGATGGAAATTGAAGAGTATTACTGGTACGGGGGCATCTATTAGTGGACACTCAACTACTTCCAATGCAACTCTTGCTTTGGATGAGGAGTTAACACTCACGCTTCCCGATGCTGGCATTAATGGAACTTCCGCCGAAATCGTATTCGAAGCCACCTGGGTTGATGCAACTATCGTAAAAGATAAGATAACAGGACTTAATTCTTCGGGAACTTATGAAACTAATATTATAGTTTATACTAAAAATACAACAAGTAATATTTCACCCACAGACCCTTGTACAATTATGATGGTAGAACCTGATGGTAGTGATGATTATAGAACTTATACTTTCACAGGTAGTATTACACCTCCCTCTGGCGGTATCGCAAAGATTGAGCATGCCAAATGGAATCCCAATGGAGCTATTGCCATGGGAGGGAGCAATCTTTGGATAGGACGAGGAGTAACTTGTTCAGGAACCACTCGTTCCGTAACCTTGGCAGGAAATAACGGAACCATCAATCAAGTGGCAAAGATTGAGAGTGGTGCGTTTACTTCATTAACGCATTATAGCAGTAAACCGACCAGTATTACAAAACAAATTTTGGTCTTAGGAAACGACTATGACCGTGCCAATAGCGACAATACAAAATTAACATTCTCTGGACGATTTGAGGTCGATCGTTGTGATGGAGGTTCTAATTATGCACAAGAAGCATGTCGAGTCTATTCTAAGAGTGGTAGTTTTATGACAGGTATAAGTATTGGAAGTGCCTCCAGAAGTGATAGTTATTATCTATCCTATTATAGTGGAACAAGTCCCGAAAGAAGTCGGTATTTTGAAATTGAGGGAGGTGAATGGTATGCAAATATCAGTGGAGGACAAGATAATTCAACTACTGCTAATAATTATACTGCTTTTACATTTAGAATGAGGGGAGGCATTGTAAGAGGATCTATTTATGGTTCAGCTCAGCAATATAATAGTCATGGAAATCGTATATTAATCTTTACAGGAGGTCAGATTGGTGGTTGGGTAGCAGGTGCTGCTAATGGTACTTCATCAAATAACGGAGTTTTATATGGCTCTACTTATGTGTATTTTGGGGGTAATGCAAAAATAGCAACACAATATCAAAACCGAACTAACTCTTCCACAACAAAGATTAATAATTCAATAGGTGGTAATGTTTTTGCTTCAGGTTGTGGGAATGGCACAGGAAGCAGTTCAGGCTCCGTTTCTGTGAGTAGTAATGGTGTTATAGCTGATAATGCAGAAATTGAATATGGCGCTTATGGTGGAGGCGCATTCGGTAAATCAACAAACACGGCAAATGTATATATTACAGGTGGACATGTAAAGAGTTTATACGATAGTCAGTCGACTTCTTTTGGAGGTGTTTATGGTGGAGCTAGACAAAATGATGGTAAAGACGTAAACATATATATGACAGGTGGTCAGATTGATGGTGTTACTTATAGTAGCAATCATGGTGGCGGACTCTTTGGAGGCAGTAATGCATCTGGTACACTCTCTGGTAATGTTAATATGGTCGTTACAGGCGGTCAGGTTGGTACTTCTACCAATCCTGCCAACATCCACGGTGGCGGTTATGGTGCAAGCACTACTGTTTCTCAAAATGTGGATGTTACCCTCGGTTTGCGCGATGACGATGATATCACTTCTGGCACTGCAGTAGTTTATGGCGATGTTTATGGCGGTTCCGCATTGGGTGAAGTCAATGGTACTACTGCTGCGGATACTTATCATACCTATGTTACCTTGAATGCTGGCACCATCAATGGCTCACTTTATGGTGGCGCGTTGGGTGCAACTGGTACTGCTGCTAATGTTTATGGCCCCGTGAAGGTAAAGGTGTATGGCGGTAGTGTAAAGAAGACTGATGAGAATGGTGCCAACGGTTCTGGCGCTGTCTATGGTGCCAACAACATTAATGGCGCACCACAACGTGCAGTTACTGTTGATATCTATGGTACAGATCCTGCTCCTGCAGCTGGCGGCTATGCTTTATTCTCCGTCTATGGCGGCGGAAACAAGGCTGGCTATACCTACGGAAACGGCTATCCCACGGTGACCGTCCACAATTGCGACAATAGTATAGAATATGTGTATGGTGGTGGTAATGCTGCTGCCGTGGCTGTTACCGATGTCACCATCTATGGCGGCAACAAGATTGGCAACGTCTTCGGTGGCGGTAATGGTCAGGTGACGGCCGCTAACGTAAATGGCAACACAAGTGTCAATATTTACGGTGGTACCATCGGCGACGTCTATGGCGGTTCCAATACCAATGGTACTATTGGAGGAACAATCACTGTAAATGTAAATTCTCAGGCAGAAAGTACAAGTGGCACTGCTTGCCCCATGGCTATCGACAACGTATATGGCGGTGGCAACAAGGCTGCAAGTAATGCTGGAACGGTGAATATCGGATGTACAGGCCCCTATGTTGCAGCATCTGAAGGTGTAACCGAAAGTGGCTATATCCGCAATGTATATGGCGGTGCCAACCAGGCAAACATCACTGGCAATATTGGTTTGGATATCAAGGCTGGTCATATCGACAATGTCTTTGGCGGCAACAACAATAGTGGAACAATTAATGGAACTATCACTGTAACTGTCAAGGAAGATAATTCTTGTGATGAGGCCATGCTTGTCGGCAATGTTTACGGCGGTGGCAATAAGGCTGCTTACGGTAGTGGTGCAAACTATCCTGTTGTCAAGATTGAAAAAGGACATCTCTCAGGTTCCGTCTTTGGAGGTGGACTTGGCTCTACTGCTGTTGTTACAGGAAATCCTCAGGTAACCATCGGTTCCACGACAAGCACGGATGTTGTAACGATAGACGGCAACGTCTTCGGTGGCGGTGATGCGGCCAATGTAGCAGGAAGCCCTGTGGTTTTGGTACAGAACTGCAATACCAAGATTGGCAAAACTTCCACCACGGATGGAGTTACCACCTATACCAATGGCTCTGTCTATGGCGGTGGTAATGCTGCCCATGTGACAGGCTCCAGCAATAGTACGAGTGTCACCATCAATGGCGGTACAATCAACCGCGTGTTCGGTGGCGGTAATGGTGAGGTAAGCGCTGCTAACGTAGAAGGCAATGCCACCACAACTATACACGCTGGCACCATCCATCAGGCATTCGCTGGCAGTAATGCAGCAGGTAAGATCTCCGGTACTGCAAAAATCACTGTAGATAAAACTGGTTCGTGCGATGAGAAGATTGACGAGCTCTATGGTGGAGGTAACCTTGCAGAAGGTAACGCGGGTACGGTAACCGTTGCTTGTGGTGCCATTGTTGACGATGTCTATGGCGGAGCCAACCAGGCAGAAGTCACGAGTGATATCACTCTGAATATTACTGGCGGTACCATCAAACGCGTGTTTGGCGGTAACAACACCAGCGGTAATATTACAGGATCCATCACCGTGAATATCGACAAGGCTACCGATTGCAGTTCCTTCTCTGTTGGCAACGTCTATGGCGCCGGTAACAAGGCAGCCTATACTCCTACCACTCCTGGTTCCTATCCCGCAGTCAATATCAAGAATGGTACTGTTACCTATGATGTATTCGGTGGTGGTTTAGGCTCTACGGCAACAGTTACCAGCAATCCTACAGTTTTGGTCGATGGTGGTACGGTAAGCGGCAACGTCTTTGGCGGTGGTAGCGAAGCCAACACTGTGGGCAACCCCTCTGTAACCGTAAAAACGGGAACCGTGACCAAAGATGTCTATGGTGGTGGTGCTCTTGCCAACGTGACAGGCAACACCACAGTAAGTCTTACTGGTGGTACTGTGACGGGCAATACGTATGGTGGTGGTCTCGGCCGTTTGGCTGATGCAGAAAATAGCATTACAGCTGTTGCTGCCATGGTGACCGGAAATACTACCGTAACAGTGAATGGCGGTAAATCAAATAATGTTTTCGGCTGTAATAACCTCAATGGTGGTCCTACAGGTGATGTGACTGTAACTGTAACGACAGGTACCATTACTAATAATGTATATGGCGGCGGCAACCTCGCTGCCGCAACAGCGGATCCTACAGTCACTGTCAATGGCGGTACGATGAAAAATGTATATGGCGGTGGTTTGGGAGAATCGGCTGTCATTACGGGTGATCCTATTGTAAATATCAACAAGACGGCAACAGATATGACCGTTGTTGATGTCTTCGGTGGCGGCGATGCTGCTGAAGTGACTGGAAATACCACTGTTAATCTTACTGCTGGATCTGTGACCCGTGCTTTCGGTGGCGGTAACCTGGCTGCTATCACGGGTACTACTTCTGTGAAACTGACTGGCGCTACTGCTGCCAATGTGTATGGTGGCGGTAACGAGGCTGGCGTTTCCAGCACTGCCACTATCGCGATGAGTGCGGGCAGCGTGACTGGAGGCCTCTATGGTGGATGTAACACCAAAGGAAAGGTTAGTGGAGATATCACAGTAGGTGTGACAGGTGGCACTGTAGGAACCGATGCCACTCATAAAGCCAACGTTCATGGCGGTGGCTATGGTTCTCAAACTCAAACAGGCGGCAATGTAGCAGTCACTATCAATGGTTCAAGTGCTACTATCTATGGCGATGTCTATGGCGGTTCCGCACTGGGAAACGTAAATGACGCCAGCACCGAAACCACAACGGTAACGCTGACCTCGGGCACCATCAATGGCGACCTCTATGGCGGCGGTTTGGGTGATGCTACTAATGCTGCTGGTGTGGTTGGTAAGACCGTGGTAGCCATCAATGGCGGCACCGTCAACAATGTCTTTGGATGCAACAACGCCAACGGCGCTCCTGTTGGAGGCGCCACTGTGACCGTGAATGGCGGTACTATCAATAATAATGTATATGGTGGCGGTAACCTCGCTGCTGCTTCCGTAAGTCCTGTGGTGACCATCAACAACGGCACACTTCCCGGAAGCGTGTTCGGCGGCGGTAAAGGTGCTCCTTCAGACGCAAGCCATGAAACCGCTATGGTAACAGGTAATCCTCAAGTTGTGATTGGTGATGATGTAAGTACACATAGTGTTTCTATCGCAGGCAATGTCTTCGGCGGCGGCGACGCGGCCAACGTAAAAGGTGCGACTACCGTGACCGTGAACAAATGCAATACGCTCATCGGTGCAAAGACCTCTGGCGCATGGAGCACTACCGCAGGTACTGTCTATGGCGGCGGTAATGCAGCCGACGTTGTGAAGAACGGTTCCGAAGGCGGCAGCACTTCTGTGATTGTGAACGGCGGCGATATCTATCGCGTGTTCGGTGGTGGTAATGGTGAAGGCGCCAGCAATCCGGGTGCCAACGTGGCAAATGGTACCAATGTCGCCATCCACGCTGGCAATATCCACCAGGCTTTCGCCGGCAGCAATGCAAAAGGCAACATCACGGGTTCCTCTGCAGTGACCATCGACCATGATATCTCAACTTGTAATGAACTGGTGGACGAAGTCTATGGCGGTGGAAACCTCGCTGCCGGCAATGCTGGAGAAATCACTGTAGAATGTGGCGCTGTTATCGGTGACCTCTATGGCGGCGCAAATCAGGCAGATATTGGAACATCCACCAACCCCAGCAATATTACCTTGAATGTCGCTGGCGGCACCATCAATCGCGTGTTTGGCGGTAACAACACCAGCGGCAATATCTATGGCTCTATCACCGTGAACGTGGAGAAGGCTGACGATTGCAGCCTCGATCTGAACTATGTCTATGGTGCAGGCAACCAGGCCGCATACGCTCCTACTACGGCTGGAGCCTATCCCGCAGTCAATATTCTCAAAGGCACTGTGAAGAAGGATGTCTTTGGCGGCGGTCTCGGTTCTACGGCTGTCGTCACCAGCAATCCTACCGTCAAGATCAATGGCGGCAGCGTTACCGGAAACGTTTTTGGCGGCGGTTCTGCTGCCAATGTAAAAGGTAATACGACTGTGACGCTCACCACGGGTTCTGCGGGCAGTCTCTATGGCGGTGGCGAAGCTGCCAGCGTCCTTGCCAACGGAACCACCTATCCGGGCAATACCTCGGTGAGTGTGGCCGGCGGTACGGTAGGCAACAGTATCTATGGCGGCGGTCTGGGCAACACTACGACTGTGGCTGGCAATGTCGCTGTCAGCGTTTCTGGCGGCGCTATCACAAAAGACGTGTATGGCGGCAGCGGTTTCGGTACGGTCAACACGAATGGTGACAACTCTACTACGGTTACGATCTCCGGAGGTACGGTTTCCGGCGATATCTATGGCGGCGGTTTCGGTCAGGTCGCATCCGGATCGAATCCCGCTTATGCAGCCGATGTGAACGGCGATGTGGCAGTCCTTATCAATGGAGGCAGTATGCGCAACGTCTTCGGCTGCAACAATGCCAACGGAGCCCCTAAGAACGATGTGTCCGTGACTGTGAACGGCGGTACAATAAGTAATAATATCTATGGTGGCGGTAACCTTGCTGCCGCTTCCGTGAATCCTGTGGTGACCATCAACAACGGCACATTCACTGGAAGCGTGTTCGGCGGCGGTCTGGGCGCTTCAGCCATCATCACAGGCAATCCTCTGGTGACTATCGGCAACAACGATGACGACCAACAGGTGACCATCCGAGGCAATGTCTTCGGCGGCGGCGATGCTGCCAATGTGGCTGGTAAGCCTAAGGTGGTGATCAACGACTGTGCCACCGTCATCGGTACTTATACCGGATCCGGCGAATCATTGGTTTGGAGCACTACCGACGGTACCGTGTATGGCGGAGGCAACGCAGCCGACATCACGGGATCCGGCAATGGCACCAATGTCATCATCAATGGCGGTATGATCCGTAGAGCCTTTGGCGGCGGAAATGGTGCCGGCACAGACAATCCGGGCGCCAATGTGGCCGGGAATACCTTGATAACCATCAAGGGTGGTACGATAGGAGAGGCTTTCGGCGGCAGTAATGCGAAGGGCGTTATCAACGGCACACCTAATGTGGTGATAGACGATGAAGAGGGCGATTGTGAACTCAATCTTCTCGACCTCTATGGTGGCGGCAACGAAACCCCAAGTGCCGGCGGCAGCCTTGTGGTGGAAGGCTGCAAACATATCCGCAATGTCTATGGCGGCGCCAACAAGGCTGATATCACCAGCGACATCAAGGTGACTATCAAGAGCGGCTATATCAATAACGTATTCGGCGGCAACAACAACAGCGGAGCCATCAAAGGAAAGATTGTAGTCAATATCAACCGTGACGGTGAATGTTGGGAGGTCGAGAACGTGTATGGCGGCGGTAATCTGGCAGTATATTCGGTATATGGATATAATACAGATGGAACCCCCAAGACTTCGGGCACAAAAGAATACAGCGATCCTGAAGTCCATATCATCAACGGTAAAGTGAACCATAATGTCTTTGGTGCAGGAAAGGGTGATGGAACCATCATAAGCGGAACCACATATAAGGGGCATGTGTTTGGCAGTCCTAAGGTCTATGTGACTGGCGGATCTTGTGAGAATGTGTATGGCGGTGGTGATGCTGCGCCGGTCAATGGTGACACATACGTGGAAATCAATGCTACTGCCGCACCGGTTGATGCCACAAATCATGTATCCGGAAATGTGTTCGGCGGCGGATTGGGTGCCACTGCAAAGATCAACGGCAGCACAACCGTCAAGATACTGGGCGAAGAGACCAAGATCGGCGGTAACGTCTATGGCGGCGGTAATGCTGGTGACGTGACCGGCGACACCAATGTCCAGATCGGCTCCGATGAGTGATTCTGATTCACGATTCCATTTGGATTAATAAATAAGAGAAGACTGGTTTTCGCCAGTCTTCTCTTGTCTTATTGCCCCCGTTTCGGTTTTTTACAAAATGTGTAAATAGATTTTGTGTGCCCCCACACCGAATATAAACACGGAGAACCGATACACCACATACAAATGAGATGGGGAAGGATTTATGTGGGCGATTGAAAGTGCATGGACACATTCGACGGCCTCATAGAAAAAGAGTAGCCGAATAGACAAATGTCTTCAGTCTTCAGTCTTCAATCCAAAAAATGGATATACAAACCCTCTTTATATACTACTTAATTAACTAATATATATATAGTTATATAGTGTTTGAAGAAATAGTGATACCCTCTAAAATCGGATTGAAGACTGAAGACTGAAGACATCTTACGACTCAAATATTCTCTAAAAAGCACAACCACAATGAATTACATAATCATGAAGTCCTCCTTTCCTAAGAAGATACAGCTTACAGAGGGGTTCAGAAGCTTCAAATTGGGGTGTTTTCAGGCCTATTATAAGGGGATAAGCCTGATTTTGGATAAGATTTTCCGTTTTTTGCGAAAAAAATAGGCGTAGAAAAATGTTCAATAATTGAGGGCAAAAGGCCGATATGTGGAGGAAAGTAGCAGGAATGGGCAAACTATCCAATTTGGCCACGAAAAATTTTTCGTGGCTTGAATCGGTCTCTGTCCAGCGGGTAACTCCGGGGTATCTCCCTGGTATCTCTCTGGTAACTCCCTCTTACGGCCGTCTGAGGGACAGCGAAAAGACACCATAGCTACGGCCTTACCGGGAAGGCATATCGAAGCAAAGGGGCAAAGACTACTCCTCCTTATGTTTGATCATAAGGTCTCTTTTGAGACCGGAATACTTCGTCTTCGTGTCCTTGATGACAAATCCTTCGGCCAGGAAGTTCTGACGGCTCGGCGCGTTGTCTGGTGAAACCGTGGCGAGTATATTCTCGATGCCGGCGGATTCGGTCAGCTCCATGGCCCATTTGATGAACTGTCTGTGGAAGCCATATCCGCGCCACTCCGGGTCAGCGCAGACCGCATCGAAGGTATAGCATTTTTCGGGTGAAAGTCCGAAATCGCCTGCGAGGCTTCTGGCTCCTGCCCGGTTCTTTACTATTATGGCAAAAGAGACCATTTCCCCACTCTCGTTGAATATGCCTGCCACATAGTCCAGCTGGACGGATTCAAGTATTTCCGCACGTGTAAGCGCGTAATAGGTGTCTTTGTCCGCCAGGGTCTCCACAACCTTGTCCTGAAGGCGTATTATAGTGGTGATGCTGTCAAATCCGAGCTGACGCATCTCGAACCTTTTTCCTTTTGCTTCAAATGTTTTCAACGACTTGTTGTAGGTATCGGTCCCATAGTCATACAGATACAGTTTCCTGTCAAGATAGTCATACGGGATAATGTAGTCAGAACAGGGGATATGACGCTGCCATCCTTTTGTGCCGTTATTTTCCTGGCAGCGGTGCCTGATCCAGACTTTGTACAGTTCGAAGATCTCGGCGTACGAGGAAGAGGTAGGGAAGATGTATTTTTCCTGAATGTACGGGTTGTTCACGAAGATGAAGAACCGGTATCCGAACAGGTCATCCAGATCGTCGATACTGGCGATATGATGCCTGTAGAGAAGGAAGAGATTCTCAAAGAAGGTGCAGTACTGGGCTATCTCGACACTGGAGACATCTTTCCATTGGCTGGCATCATAGTTCTTCTCGTCATGGCACTTTTCCAGTATCTCGTACACTTTCATCAGGCGGTCGCTGTCATGGAAGTAGTTGTTCAGGTCTATCAGCATCTCACTACAGGTAACGTCGGAACTGTTCTTCAGCTCGATGGCGATAAAGATGGTCCCTATCAGTGTGGCGGCCAGAGAAAAGATGCCCACAACGGCTTCTTCCCCGGGGCTGAAGATACGTATGACCATCAGACACAGCAGCAGGCATACCAGGCTGGCCAGAACGATCAGAAGGGTTACGCTGGTCTTGTATTTGATCTTCTTCATAACAGGCAGTTTAATCAAACATCACTCTCGGGTTCATTACTGACGGGCTCTTCCACCGGATGCCGTGTTTGGCCAGGACGGCTTCCTTGGTGCTCCAGTAGGAGTAGCAGAATCCCATGCCCTTGGGCTCGTTTTTGAGGATACTGTCACATTTTTTCTCCACATCATAGATGCATTCCTCCCACTCCTGCGTCCTTTCAACTGGGTCGAATTTCAGCATGACATCGTATGTTTTACACCATTCCTCCATGGAAATTTTCGGGTCAAGATAGTCCTGGATCCACTTCATGCTCCGCTTGTGCTCCTCTTTGCCATACGCTCTGACATAATCTTCAGGGGAACCTTTATATTTGTCTATATCCATATCTTCTGGGAGGTCCTCATCGCTTATCAGCTTGAAAAGTCCCATCTGATATTCCTGCACCTCTTTGATGAATCTGGCACAGTCCCTTTCCGGCATACAGTCCATCATCTTGTTCAGCAGGACAATTCGTGTATAAGGGGTCAGTTCTCCTTTGACGCGGAGCGGCAGTTTTTCTTTCATCAGTGCAAAAGCCTGATGTCCGAGCGGAATATTCTTCCAGGTCGCGCCGAAGGAATTGCTGTTTTCCACCATTTCGGAGAAATATCCGCCGAGTTTTTTCAGGTTATCCATAATTTCTTCTTCTGTATATTTGTCAGCAGGAATAGAGGCAGCCGACCGTTCTCCGCCAGTCTCGTCCGAGAAGTTGCGATTTGCGCAGGAGAAGGAACAGCATGCCGCAATCATAAAAGCGAAGGCCCCAATCGTCGTTCTCGTCGATTTGGAGCAGCGAGACATAATCGTCATCATATTCTTCATTGATATCAATAATATAGGGTCTTCCAAGGAGTTTGAAACCTTCATCGCAGACCCCGCAGGTCTCGAAGTCCAGTTTTTCGGCAGGCAGGAAAACATCCGTGCCGTCATCCCAGTGCATCACGTATGGTTCGAGTTTTTCACAGTTCGGACTGTACATGACTCGGATGGTTTCGGCAGGCCATTCCCCCATCGGTGTGTGCAGAGGACATCCGTCATATCCCAGGAAATAGTCCACCGCGGCGAAGAAATAGAGCATTCCCTCGTGTGGCAGCAGCCCTTCCGGGTCCAGAGCCGCGATATCCCCGCAACGGATCTGGCAAAGGAACGTCAGAGGCTCGTCCCACTCGTCGCCGTCTTCACACAGATGCACGACCGGATAGGGCGAACCGGCTGGAAGGTCTGGGGCTCCCCACCATTTGCTGCGTCCTTTCAGCGATTCCGCCGTCTTTGAGAATAAAAGTTTTATTGAATACATATCTTATCCGTATTAAACCCAGGCATCATAGCGTCCGTCGTCGTCGGGGAACTCGTCATCATCGCCGAATGCCCCTCCGCCCACTCGTGCCGCTATCACGCTGATATTGTCCGTATAACCGTTCTCTACGGCCCATTCGGCCAGTGCTTCCGCCGGAGCCGCAGAACTCATCAGGAAATATTCCAGATAGTCGTCATTGATCACCTCGCCGAGACCCCTGGAACAGATCAGGAGGATATCCCCGTCCTGCAGTCTTCCTGTAAGTTCTGTGACGGCAAGTGTGGTGTCGGATCCACCGCCCACAGCGTTGGTCAGAAGACCCTTCCCGTTCTCTTCGTCCACGGTAAGTTGCTCCACGAGGCCGTCCCTGAAAAGATAGGTCCTGCTGTCGCCCGCATTTACAAGCCATACCCGCTCTTCCAGCCATACCACACCGGTAAGTGTGCATCCCATCAGGGGATTCTGCTTCTCATATCTGGCTATTGCGTTGATTTTATAACTGATGTATTGTACGGACCGGGTAATGTCATCAGCGAAGGGCTCCGCTTCCATATCCCCCATGGAGAAGCAGTCCCTGAGATGTTCCAGCGTCATGGACCCGGCGAGTTCTCCCTTCTCCTCTTCCCCTCTGCCGTCAGCAAGCAGCAGATAATATGCGGGATTTCCTGTGAACTCCACCTCTTCGGAGAAACTCCCGTCGCGCAGCATAATTCCACCGAGCGTGACGAGACTCTCATTATTCCCGTGCGCAGTTCCCCGGCTGTTTATGGCATCAATATTCAGTATCATAGTCTTCTGGTGCGGCTCGCCGCAATATGGTCATCAGTCAATTTGTCTGGTGGTGGTTTCTTCTTCTGTATCGTGAAGGTCGATTTCCATACGGCAATGCAGACAGTGCAGATGATCCACCGTCGAACGTACCCGCACAGTATCAATGTAATGATTGGTCTTGACATGAATGGTGGTTTCCTTGACGTGTTCATAGCCGTAGCCGGCAGCACGGTCATACTCCCTCACGTCGCGTCCCGTTTCCACCTCCTCCGAGCGGGCAAAGTCTTTTGAGGACCAGTTGCCCTTTTCGGAACCGTCATATCCGAGGCCGATCTTATGGCAGTAGGGACAGCGGTTGAAATCAATCTCGGTTTTGACGAATGATCTTATGCCGAACCCCGCAAACAGAATCCAGAATATATATCCCCAGCCCTCTACTCCCAGGAATGCGGAGAACACTATGAAATATACCGCCGAGAGCAGGAAGGCCAGCAATTTGACCAGACCGTTCGACAGGACAGGTATGCGCCACACCGTCCTTACGGCAAGCCATGGCACGGCGAATGCCAGCACGACGAACAGGAGAATACCGCTGAGAATCAGCTGGACGATTCTTCCGGCCTTGTCGGACATCATTATGATCGGGTGATACCTGTAGAACGCGCCGTCTTTGTAGAGCAGATGCCGGGCTCTGTGGCTGGAAAGAAAATCAATCGGTCCGCCGAGTCTGTATAGAATCTTCGACCACCATTTCTTGCAGTCCTCATATTTTATGTCTCCTACGAAGGGCTTGAAATGTCTGACCGGAAAATAGACGGCGACCTCCTGCTTCGCAGCGTATTCTATACCCGGATCTTCGGTCCAGTCGTCAGTTTTGTTCGTCTTGTACAGATAGAGCAGCGAGTTCGGCTGGCGCTGAACGTCCGTCACCATACCTCCGTCCTTTCCTTCCACGCCGATAGCCATCTCGGGCACTTCCATAAATGCCCGGCTGCCGTCCGGAAGCTTCACAAGCCAGGCATCAGCTCTTGGGGTGTAGTTGTCCCTGAAGAAGTGCGGAGCGAACTTCTTGCTTCCGATATATCTATGCACAAAGCCCTGTACTACGACCTCCGTGCCACGTCTTACATTCCGGTTTTCAAGGATATTGTCCTGACCGTCAATCATGACGGCCTCCCTGTCAAAGTTGAGTTTCACAGTCTTTTCCAGTTTCGCGGCCTTCTTGTCCCCGATACGGCCGTAATCTATCATATCGGAGAAATTGGTGTTCTGACAGGACATAAAGAGTACCGGCGCCAGAACCAGCAGTATGAGCAGACGTTTCATATCTTTGAAAAATGGTTATAGTTGCACAGACCCGGCCGGAATGATGTCGGCCTTGTTGTTTTCCGAGTGCAAAATTACATATTTTTTTTTAATATAACCGTCAAAAACTTTATTAATTTTTGCATAGAGTCATATATGATTGAATATTAATCATATATAATGCGACCATTTCTAATCAGCAATTTCTTCGGCACGTCATCGAAGCGACCTGACCATTCAACACATATCGCAAAATGATATTGCCACGACAACACAGACTTTCCCTGTGGAATGAATTAAATTTTTTTCAGTTTCTTTCAGAATGTAATACAGTCACTTAGCGGATCCTCCACGTGGAGGCTTCACGTCAAGCGCAGCGGAGCGTCCGCGCGCAGGCTCGCGTAACTCCCTTCTATCTTTTTTCTATCTTCTTTTTATCTTTTTTCTATCTCTTATTCTAAGGAAAGGAGATAAAAAGAAGTTAATATGGAGATAAAAAGAAGATAGAAGGGAGTTACCGCGCAGAAATGCGGTCAAAACAGGACCCCAGGGAAAGGATTATTACTGATGTTTTAGGCGATGGACATCAACCTAATCCTTGATGACTTTCTTAATAGCAGTACCTATAGTAGTCGTAATTCGCAACAGGTAACTGCCTTCATTATAGTCGGTAAGGTCAATCCATGGAGAGGTAGAGGTCTGCAACACGCGTCCCATAACGTCAAGCACTTCAATTTGAATCAGTTCTACACCTTCAAGGATGACGCGGGTTTTGCCCTGCGTGGGGTTAGGATAGATTGTGATGCCTTCAAGATCAACCTCGTCTATGCCAATCTGGTTAATAACCAGATGGAGGGAGACCACGCTGTCGCATCCGGCTACGGTCTGATAGGTATGAGTATAGATGCCACTCTCGGTATAGGTGTTGCCATCCCACACATAACTGCCTGAAGCCGTGTCATAAATATCGCATTCGGTGCTGAGGTTGATGGTAAGACAGAGCGAGGCCACACTGTCGCATCCCACGGCATTGGTGGTGTTGTAGGTATAGAGGCCGGATTCGGTGTATTCCACCTCGTTCCATGTATAGCTGTCGCAGGCCGAGAGGGTATCGAATCCTGAGGTGGAAGGATTCACCACAAGACGGAGCTGAGAGATGCTGTCGCAGCCCGCCGTACTCTGGAGCGTATCGTTATAAATGCCGCTTTGGGTGTAGTTATGACCGCCAAAGACATATTCCTCACCTTCGCAGATGAAAGCATCGAAGGAGGAAACCTCTGGCGGAGCCAAAGTGGCGGCAGCGCTTACCGTAACGGGACCACTAACGACGTGCTTTCCGCTGGAAGGTAAGGTATTTCCATTGACGGTGAGAGCGGGAAACTGATAACATGGCGCTATCTGATAACTGATAGTGAGGGTATCGAAATGGCAGATGGTCTGGTCGGTAGTGAGCTCGACCATATCGGAGTTGCGTATCGATACGTCGATGCCTTCGCTTTGCTGGATAGTAAGCAGATATTCGTTCGGTTCAAAATATGCGGTAAGTGTAATATTCTCATCCACAGGGAATGCGTAGGAACTGTTGGTAGAGCGGGTAATGCCGTTGGCAGTCCAGCGCACGAAATGGTAGCCGGTGGCTGGGGTAGCGGTTACTGTGGCGATGTTGCCACGGGCAATGCTTCCAGCTCCGTTTACGGTGCCTGCCGAAGCGGGATAGGCCGTCAAAGCCACAGTCATGACGGCACTTCCGGAATTAGCATCAGCAGTATCTTTGGATTCAAGGTTGCCCACATGGTCTTCAGCAAGACAGAGATAGCGATATTCCTCATTGGAGGCTGTGGACACGAAGGCAGTAGTGCCGGCGGGATAGACTCCATAGAGACGGTATGCCCCTTCGTTGGCAGAGACAAAAAGCCGGTACTTGGCCACACCGCATCCGCCCGCATCATCGGTGCCTGAGAAACGGATGGAGTCGCCACCTGTAGTCGGAGTTACGCTGAGACTGCTTGTAGGAGCCACAGCGTCAATAGTGTTGTGCCATAGGTTGGTTGGAATAGGCGCATTGCGGTCGAAAACAATGGTGGCCTCGGCCGTGATGACATCACCTGTGGCGCAGCTTCCCGTCTTGGGAAGCACCGAGAAGGTGACAAATCCTTCGCCCGAATGGAGAGAATCGTTGATGGGCAGGAATCCGTCGTGTACGCCCAGCGGTGGCAGACCTGTGGCGGGGTCGATGGATTGGAAGGTCCAGAACACTTCGTTATTGACTACATCAAGACCTGCTACCACATCGACATAGATGCCCATGGTGGAACGCATGTCAAGACGCTGCTGGTAGCTGGAACGGTTTCCCTCGATGGTAAAGGTGTGGTTACAGAATCCGAAGGTGCCTACGAGCACGGAGGCATAGTTTACCTTCTGGTGCAGGCGGTGGCGTATCTGTACTTTCTGGGCAGCTGCGGTGGCTTGTACGGGATCGTTCTCAAAATAGATGGTATAGGACAGACGCTGCGTGGAAGCCGTCCAGTTGGAAGTGTCGAGACGGTTCTGATTGAATCCGGGGAGACCGGCAATCTCGTTGGGATCTGCCGATTCCTGGGCATCAAAAGAGACGGTGTCAAGCTCATTCTCAAGACGCGCCTTGTCTTTGTCTTCATCTTGGGCGCCCTGCGCACAAGTGCTATTGGTTTGGGCATAGAGACTGGCGGGAAGCAAGGTCAGGGCTGCCAGCCACATAATTAATAAAAATCTGCCAAATTTCATATCGTAGGTTTCTTATCGTTTTTCAAAATTCGTTTTATATCCTCAGTATTATGGACAAACACCCTTTATGTCCGAGGCCGTATCATCAGTTGCAAGGTTTGGAATCTTTGTCACCACGGCTGTTCCACCAATCTTGGATTTTGAAGGGAATTTCGTAGAGTCGGCCGAGATAGTTTTTGCCCAGACTGGTGTTCTCCATAATCCACGACATTGCACTATAGGAGCCGAGACCGGCACCTACCACGGCAGCAACGCTCGAAAGTATTCCGCCCACAGTGGCGTATGCGGCTCCATAGCCGAGGGTGGTAAGACTGCTCAGACCTGCTCCGAAAAGTCCTGTCATACCCGTGTAGGCACTTGCACAGTCGAGATAATAGCCAGTCATGTTGCCGCTGCTGTAATTGTCCATAGCCGATTCGGTGGCAAGTATGATAGACACGGGGGCGAGAACCACACCGACGGCGGTGCTGGCTGACTCTATGCGCGACATTTCGTTGAAGACACCCATGGTTTCGCTGAGGGTCATATTGCCGGCGTTTATCGTGTTTCCCATATTGTTGAGCAGCACGCCGGTGCCCAGGTCGTGAGCCGTGCCGAACATGTCCAGGCCTGCCGAGATGTCGCCTCGTGCCTGTTCGCTCAACGCTCCCGTAGGATCGGTATAGAAGGTGGGACGGTTGTCCACGTATGCGTAGAGGTTCATGCTTCCGGCATAGTATAATGGGTCGTATTGGTGGAAACGTCCCAGTTCTGGGTTCATAGTGCGCATACGGTAGTGGTAGAGGCCGGTCTCGCTGTCGTATTCGCGACCGGTGAAGAGGCGGCTGTTGCCGATAGCTGACTGGTCGAGGATGGATCCTTGGGCATTGTAGATAGTGGGGCGACCAAAGGGATCATAACTGTAGCGTTCCACCACATCGCCGTCTGCATCGGTTACGGCCATGACTGATTCCATACGGTCCGTATGGAAGAAATAATCCACGCCGTTGCGTCTCATTCGCACCACATCGTCGGCACCCATAGCGCCATAGATGTAAGAAGCCGATAACTGGTTGGAATCGTCACGCTCTTCAAGAATCTTGTTACCATCATAAATGTAGTTGGTGGTGCCTTCGGCCGTGGTCTTGGAAACGCGGCGGTGGAAGGCATCGTAGGTATAGGTGGCAGTGGCGCCATTGTCAACTGACACAAGGAGATTGTTCCAGTTGTATTGGTAGGTGTGTTGGCCGTCCGAGATGAGGTTGCCGCAATTGTCGTACTGCATCGTGCGGCCGTCCACGGATGTGTAACCGTTGATGTTATTTGTGGCGTAGGTGTGAGTGCCCGCATTGTCGGTATGAGTGGTTCGACTACCTAATGCGTCATAATTGTAGCTGTTCTCCACGATGGGGTTAGATATGACCAGGTTCTGATCAATAAGACCTTGCTGGCAACGGGTAAGGCGGTCCAAGTCGTCGTAGAGGTATCGTTCGCTGCAGGAGGAATTCTGGGCATCGATGGCGGCTATGAGGTTGTCGGCCTCGTCATAGAGGTAGGTCAGGCCGAGGATGCCGGAACTGAGACTGTCCATACGGCCGTAATCATTGTAGTGGTAGCGGGCGGTCTCATGACGGGCATATACCGCCGTAGCGGGCTGGTTGTTGAGGTTGTATGTGTAGGCGGCCTGTCCGATGCCGTTCTCAACAATGGTGGACAGGCGGCCGCGTAGGTCGTAGTGCTCCACCACCACGTTGCCCGAAGGGTAGGTGAGGGTGTGGGTGTTGGCGCGGCTGTCATAGCTGTGATGCACGGTATTGGAAGTTCCGATGCTCTCTGTGAGCAGCCGTCCGGCCTCATCGTAGGTGTAGGTCACCGTGGCGCTTCCGTTCGTAGTGCTGATCACCAGCCCGTTGGCGTCGTAGAGGAAATATTCTCTCTCATTACCACAGTTGCGCGACATAATCTTGTCGTTGTCGTAGTAGGCATAGTCAATCCAGCGGTCGTTTTCATCTTTTTCGCGAGCCAGCAGGCCTCGGTCGTTATAGATGAACTGACGGCTCTTGCCGTTGGGAAATGTGATACGTGAGCGTGTGCCGTCGAGGTTGTACAGATAAGTGGTGGTCTGCCCCTTTGCATCGGTCACGCTGGCGAGGCTGCCCAGGGCATTATATGTGTAGGTTGTAGTGTGGCCCATTGGGTCGGATGCGGAGATAAGGTTGCCGAGGAGGTCGTATGTGTAGGTGGACGTATGGCCAATGGGGTCAGTATGGGTGAGAATGTTGCCTGCCATATCGTAGGTATAGGAATCTACGCGGCCGTTCCGGTTCCGGCTTATGATTCGGTTGAGGGCATCGTAGGTGTAGGTTTCTATGCCACCTTCTCCGTCGGTTTTCTGGGTGAGATTACCCACGGCATCGTAGGTGTAGCGTTCAGCTACGCCCAGTTGATCGGAAACTCGGGTCTTGCGATCGAGGCTGTCGTACATCACCCACACCTCTCGTCCTGAAGGATAGATAGTGGTGCAGAGATTGCCCGTGTTGTCGTAGAAATAGCGGGTGGTGTCGCCCGTGGGACTAACTGACATTTCAAGATGATTGTTGCGGTCGTATTGGAGGAGGGTGGTGTGGCCCATGGGGTCGGTTACGGTGAGGGGACTGCCTTGTTGGTTATAGGTATAGGTGGTGGTATGTCCGGTGGGATCTTGGTATGAGCGTAGGTTTCCTTCGGCGTCGTAGGTGGCGGCATCCCACGGAGCGCTTCCCAGCTTGCGGGCTTTGATACGCCCGAGTTCGTCATACTGGTAGTTGGTGGTGATACCCATAGGATTGATGATTGCGACGAGGCTGTCGATATCGTTGTAGTAATAATGTGTGGTGCCCGATAAGGGGTTGGTGACGGAGGTTGGACTGCCGTATGCGTTATGGGTGTAGGAGTAGGTGTGTTCCAGTGGGTCTGTCACGGAGGCGATGTTACCCATAGAATCATAGGTGTAGTGGGTGGTGCTGTTGGGTAAGGGACCTGTGATGGTGGTGGGTTGTCCATAGGAGTTGTTGGTGATGGTCACGGTATATTCGAGGGGACCGTGTATTGCGGTGAGGTTGCCGTGCTGGTCGTAGGTGTAGGTGTATCGGTGTCCCAACGGGTCGGTATAGGAGGTCTTGTTGGCGTATGGTCCGTAGGTATAGTTCTGTGTGTGACCGTATGCGTCGGTAATGCTAAGGCAGTTGCCTTTGGCATCGTATGTGAGGTGGGTTTCAAGGCCGTAACCGTCGCGTGTCATCACTACGTTGTTCTCGCCATCGTAGGCATATTCGGTGTACTGGCCGCAGCAGTTGCCGCGCAGGCGGACCACGCGTCCCTCTTCGTCCCACTCATACGAACTGTACTGTTTGGTATTGTCGTTCTTGCTTTGGTCCACCACGGTGGTGAGGCGGTTTTCCCAGTCATAGCGTATCGACATGTCGGTGAGGGCGGTCTCTATGCGGCTCACGGCTCGGAGCGAGTTGTAACTTATCTTTGTGGTTTCACCTTTGGCATTGGTGACGGACTTGAGCCGGTGGTTGTCATAGTAGGTGTAGCTCTCTGTCGTTCCCATGGGGGTGGTTACCCCGCGTAGCCGACTGTTGCCGTCGTAGTTGAGTTGCCAGCCGTTCTGAGTGTGGGAGGGCTTGAAGGAGGCGAGATGACCGTCCTCCCATGTGAAGATGACACTGTGTCTCACATTGTCGCTCAGTCTGTCCAGATGTCCGGAGATGTACGAGAAATCTAGGCTGTTGTTATTTCTATCCACTATCTGCGTAACACAGCAATGGGTGGTGTCGAAGAATTTGTACTTTACCCCTTGTGGTGTGGTGAGGACATATCCACTATCTATCCTTACCAGGTCGAAGAACACTCCGGGACTGCTGGGCTCATAGTGGCTGCCGAACCGGTCGAAATGGTCTGTGCGTCCGTTCCCCTGTATGATGGTTACTCCGAGTGAGTCTTCCTCATACCGGGCTTGTATGCCCAAGTTCCAGCCTCGGCCGTAGCCGTAGTCTTTCTTTGGGATGATGCTGTTGTAGTAGAACGATATGTCTATGTCTATACCGGGGGCAGCTTCATGACAGCCTGCGCGGTGGTAGAAGAGCGATCCGTTGCTGGCACTCACCATAAGGCCGTTAGGACACTCTATCTTCGGCTGAACGGCGTTCTGGGCTTTCAGTGAGTTTCCCAGTAGGAACGTCAGCAGACACATCACGACGATTGCGGCAGAGATGCCTCTGCTGGTTTTCATATTATTGGGGATATTTTCGTTCAAACGGTTGTTCATGACGATGGATATTTTTGTGTGGTTATTCTGCATAGTTGATTGAAGAGAGCGTCAGTGAAGGATGGCTTCCTGTGGCCCGGAAATAAATTATCTTGGTTCCTGTTTGCCCGGGGCGGAGCATACGGGCGTCCGTCCCTTCAAAGATTGGGAATATGACAGATCCGCTGTAGGGCCCGTCAGCGCGGAGCGAGACCTCGCCTCCGATGCAGGTCACCATAAGGCTGGATACCTCCACATCGCTGTCGCCATCGTTGGCATAGTAGATGGTAATGGGCATGACTTGGTTTTTGCGTATCTTACCGCGGCCCTGAACGTCGAAACGGCCGGTAAGGCCTGCGGGCAGACCGCTATTGACGGTGAAGGCGTGGCTTTTGACGGCGGTTGTGCCGTCGGGCAGCTCTGCCCATACATCATAGATGCCTGTAGATATATCGATGAGGTTGAATGTGGCCTCCACATTGGTCGAGTTGTGGTATATCAGTTGGTCGGCGGGTATGCGTACACTGTCGTTCTCAATCCAGAAGTCCATGACCGATTCAAATTTGGCACCCCTGATCTGTATGGTGGTATATCCCGAATTGGAACCTGTAGCAGCATCCACTGACAGTATCTCGAAATTGACGATGTCGGCCGAAAGGGTCACGGGCTGGGTCTGGTTGTCTGTGGTGGTGAGCTGCCCTACGATGAAATAGGTTCCCTGCTGCAGACTCGGTATCAGCAGCTCCTGCACATTGCTGTAAGGAGTGGCAGAAATATATTCGGCCGACATGGCGGATGGCATCTGCCCATAGCTTACATATAGGCTGCCAAAGAATTGGGCGCTATCGCCGGCAAGGCGGACGGCAAGGGTCTGACCCGCATCGTCAGCTGAGATGTTCATTCGATAGCACAGTTCGCTCGATGGATACAGCGTGTCGGCTGCCTGCTGGCCGATAGCCAGAAGCTTGCAATCTACATGGATCATTGTGGGGGAGACTGCCTCATTGTTGGTGTAGGTCATCTCGTTGAGGGCATTGAGTGTGTTGCTCTTCACAATAACGTAGTAGTCTCCGACAGGAACTCTTGTGAGATAGGTGCTCAAAGTGCGCGTAGCGGAGCTTCCTGCCTCGACAGAGACGGCATCAAAGACATGTCCCAGAATGATGTCATCATTGCTCCAACGGTTGTCGGTTGAGAGATACACCACATCTTTCACCTGTCCTGAAGCAATGTTATGGCCTATGTTGCGTACGGTCCAGCTGATGGTGATGGGGCTGCCTGCGTTGGCAGAAGCGGGGAAGACGGGAGTCAGGGGTGTCAGGTCGCAGGGCAGAGGCAGACGCACCGTCACCTCTCGGTCAGACTGGTTGTTCCACTCTCCGTCATGTTCAAAGAGTTCGTCGTTGTTGTCGGTACGGCCTATCAGGCTGTAGCTTCCTAAGGCGAGACTGCCCACATATATTTCAATGGTGTCGCTATAGGATTCGCCGGGTTCGAGTACGCCGGAGAAACGGGCATAGCCTGTCAGCGTGTTGTCGTCAGCCGTGTTGTCGTTGGTCAGATAGAAGGCGTCCGTCCACGACAAATTCGCTTCTGTGCTTGCGGCGCCCGTGTTCTGTACGGTATAGGCCAGGCGGTACGACTGATTGCTCTCGATTTCGGCAGGAAAGTCGAGAGATACCATCTGCAGGTCGGGCACTTCTCCCAGCCGCACCTCGATGGGGGCCGTGCCGGAGTTGTTGTCGGGCTTGTTGTCGTATGCCGATCCTGTGGCGTCGGTGCGCACCAGTATAGCGAGGTCGCCGTATCGGTTCAAGGGCAGCACGCAGTTCTGGCTGACGGTATAGCTGCCGTCGGGGTTGAGCGCTGCATGATGCTCTATGGTGCTGAGGGGCTCTCCGAGGGTATTCGTGCCTTCGGCCAGATAGACGCAGTCGCTCCACAGCGGGTCGTAGTAGGTTGTCACGCCTTCGTCGTTGTAGTTCTCCAGTCCGCTCAGGAGGTGGTCGCTTCCGTCAACCATGACATGCATCGGGACGGATGCGGAAGGCACGCTGCCCACATTGGTGACGGTCCACGTCACGGTGATGGTGTCGCCCCGCTGGGCGGAAGCGGTCGTCTGTACGTTCGAGACGGCCAGGTCGAAGTTGTAGGATTCCACCGATGACGCGGCAGTGAGACGGTTGTTGGTCTTGGAGGGCTCGGCGAAAGTGCTGTCGTTGTCAATAGTCAGCATAAAGGTATGAATCCCCGAACTGATATTGGGAGCGATGAGAATCTGCTGCTCGAAGTGGAGTGTATTGCCGGTGCTGATAGATATATCGGAGCCCGAGGGGGCGGACTGCGCCAGACGGGGACACAGAATGGTGTCTTCTCCGTTGAGGGCATATACGGATATCGGACAGTCGTCCGTGGCAAAATCCGTTTCTCCGATATTCTGTATGTCGAACGAGATTGGGGCGGGCAGGCCTGCCTGCACCTCTTCCGGCATGGAAAACGCCGTGACATCGAGGTCGGGCAGCTGCTGGTGGCGGACATATATGGTGTGCCGTGCGGATCGGTTGTTTTCGTTGTCCGACTCTGCCACGCGGTCATCTTCGTCGGCTGTCACCCAGAGGTAGTAGCGGCCGTCTGCGAGATGGGGGTTGACGGACATGAAATGGTATCTCATCACCGAATCGTTGCCGTCGATCTGGAGATTCTCGGTCATCACGCTGCTGCTCACCACGTTGTTGCCGTTATAGTCGGAGGTGATGGTGATGTTGTGGCGCACCCCTTTTCTATCCACTCCGCCGGCTCCTGTGTTGCGGAGGCAGAACGCCACGGCTGCCGAGGTGCTGCCGGCCGTCAGCGTGTCATCGGCCAGCACCTGCCCTATCTCCAGGTCGGGGTTTGTCACGGTGAGTGTGGTGCGGTGCTGTGTCAGGTTGTTGTCTTCGTAGAGGTATTCGAACACGTCGTCTTCCGCATCCGCTTCTACATATACATAGTATTCGCCGGCGGGTATGCTGTTCCCGGTGTGGAACACTATCGTGTCGCCGAAGGTATGGGCGGCGCCGGGGCTGAACTCGCCGTATCGGGAGCCGATATAGGGATGGGTCCCGATAACCATTACGTCGTCAAGCTCTGAGGGGGATGGAGTGAGGAACACACGGCTGATCCAGTCTGTCACATTGGGCAATCCGGCTCCCTGGTTGGTCACGCTGAAGGAGTAGGGCAGGGTTTCGCCCGTACTGATGGCGTTGGGAAAGGACAGGTCGGCAGGCACCAGGTCGGCCGGCGGTGTGAGCTGTATGTGGACGGAGTCGGAACGGCTCACGTTGTTGTCCACATTGGCATATTCGTTGGTACGGCCGTCGTAGTTGGTCCATACATAGAAGTAGTTGGTGCCGTACATATTATATGGTATGGTGGCATAGAGGGTGTCGAGGCACGACTCGCCCACGGCCATCGGGAGATAGACTGGGTCGTTCACTATGTGGTATTCCAGCGTGTCGTTCCCGCTGATGACGATGGTGTCGGGATGGTCGTAGGGCCCCATCGGCACGTAGGGCACCCAATAGGTGCGCCGAGCCATGCCCACCATCACCGCAAGACTGTCAAATTCGTCGTGTGGCGAGAGGAACAGCGCGTCTATGCGTTCGCCGCTGCTGCGCAGGCCGAGGTTCTGTATGGTGGCCAGCACCTGCTGTTCTGTGCCGGAATAGAGGTCGGTCGGGGCTATGATGGACGACACCTGGAGGTCGGCCGCGGGGGGCACGCCTACGGTGGCGGTATCGTAGAAGAAGTTGTCGTGATAGGAGCCACCGTATGTCCTTTCCTGCATCTCCAGTATGCGGCTGCCTGCACCGTTGCCGCAGTCTTCGCCGACGCAGTGGGCGGCGTAGGCGCCCAGGTAGGGTTCGGGCTGATAGGGCACCACGGCGGTGTCTTCGCCCCAGAGTATGGTGTACGCATCGTAGGCATCGGTGATGGCGAAGAGGTAGTAGGTACCGCTCAATCCTTCAGAGATGAGCACGGTCTGGGTCTGCGTGTAGTAGTCGCCCGTGTCGAGCACACGCACGCTGGGAAACTCGCCCAGCAGAATGGGGTTGTTGTCGTTGGCGGCCACACGGCTCTCCACCGTGAGCCACAGGCGGTCGTACCACATCTCGCCGTCGGGGGTGGGGGCGAGGCCGTCGTTGCGTACAGTCCAGCTGATGGTGGCGGTCTGTCCGGCGATCATAGGAGAGTGAGAGAGTTCCGACACATGCAGGTCGGGGAGGAAGGCCCCGAACTCGATATGGAAATTTAGATTGCTGTCTGCCTGTATGAAGAGGGTCGTGTCCACATGGATGGGGCAGGGCAGAAGAGGAGTGCCGTTGCAGGTGAACGAGTTGAGGAGCACGCCCTCATAGCATCTGATATACGTACGCAGTACTGTGCTGCTGTCCACAATGGCGCCATTGGTGATATATCTGTCGGTCCCCACTTCATACATGTCGAAATTCCCCATGTTGTAGTCGTATTCGTTCCAGCTCACGGTGTAGGTGTGGTTCCCTATATACGAACTGTTTCCGTCCACAATGACGTCATCGATATACACCGATTCGTAATCGCCGTCGAACAGGGCGCGGAAAGCGATTCGGCTGCCCGAACCGTGGTATTCGGCAAAACTTACCACGATGTTTTGCATACTATATTCATCTATGCCGGCCTGAGAAGTCACATCCTGCACCAGATGGAAAATGCCGTCCTCCATCACGCCGACCTGCAGCTGCGCGTCGGGCGAGATCTGTGCGAAGAACGAGATCTGGAGCGTGTCTATGCGGTGCATCAAGGGGAGCGCCAGCACATTCACGCTGTCCTCCCAGCTGGCAAGCGACATGCAGCCGTAGCTCAAATGACCCCAGTCCATGATGCCCATGTTGTGGTCCTGGCCCTCCATCTTTTCCCAGCAGTCGGGCAAAAGATAGTTCCAGGTCTCGTAGTCTTCAAACCCTTCCTCGAAAGGAAATTGATCGACATAGCCGCATTCGGTGCGGGCCCTCACGAAGTTCCACTGGCTGAGGCTCTCTTCCGAGCACAGGGCGCGCACATAGAAGTCGTACACCGTGTTGCCCTCCAGTCCCGAGGCGGTGTAGGTGGTGTCGGAAAGGGTAACATGGGTCCCTTCGGTGATGATGTCGAAGCCTTTGGGGCCGTAGGCCAGCTCCCAGGCGTCCTCATCCCCGCCGGGGGTCCAACGCACGTCGGCCGCCTCGGCCGAGACGTTCTCCACCCATACAGAAGGCGCAACACAGACGTTCTCTATTGAAGGCTGGAAGGTCAGCTGTATGTTGGCGCGGAGGTTCGTCCGCGATCCCCATTCGTCGCCAGGATGTTCGGCGCAGTACTCGTCTCCGTCGCTTTGGCGGTAGAGGGCCGCATATACCTCATAGCCGTCCTCGTCGTACAGCTCGGTCGTGTACCATTGCAGGCCGTAGGAATAGCCGTAGGCGTTGCTTTTGGCTGTCACCACCACCAGATTGCCTTGCGAAGCGTCATAATAGAAAGGAGTGGCCAAAGTGAACGAGGTCCAACCCGTGTGGGTGCCCATGAGGATATTGCTGGCCATATACACCAGCGTGAGGCTGTCCATCGGCAGCCAGTCATAGTCCGTCTCAAACACTGAGTCGGAGGTTACACCCATATAGATCCTCAGATTGTCGAACGTCAGGGAATCTTCTTCGGCACAGTTATAGGCTATGCTGGTGATATATCCGCTCTGGCCGATGGCGCTGGCGGGATAGATTTCCTGATTCCAGCTGTGCCAATAGTAGTTGTTGAAAGGGTGGTCGCAGGTGGCATAAGAGCCGTCACCGACATAGATTGTGGTGGTATTGTTCTGAGCCAAGGTTGCGAACGGGCATATCAAGAGTATCGCAATCAATGCTTTAAGGATGTAGCAGCGCTTCATAGGGTATATATTTTATGATGCAAAAATACATATATTTTTTTATATATCTATCAATATCATCCAATTATTTTTTTTCTCAAACATCTACATCGCTGACCCACAATCTCTTTTTATTGATTTTTTTGAAATATTGTGCTGATAATAAAAGACCAGGGCGGCACGCGTGCCGCCCTGGTCAATGAAACATCGATTGTTTTATTATAGTACAGTTCTTCCAACAACACCACTGATATCTTGCTTCATGGTGCTCAAAAGACGAGTATCGTAGCCTTTTATCCAATTGGGCTCTCCTCCAAATTCGGCCTCTGTTTTTATGTCCACTTTCTTACGGTCTGCGGAGAATTTGAATACAACACGGGTACGATATTTTGATGTATATCTCCCTTTCGTATTCCAGGTATAAATCCAATTTGTTCGACCATAGCCACCATCTTTCGAAATCATATCCATTTCAAAACGCTTTGATACAACATCGAGCACTTCGTTGAAAGCTTGGTCGTAAGAAAGGTCTTCCCGAATCATGATAGAACTCCATACTCCGCCATCAGCAGCTTTTACGAAAGATGAAATTGTACTGCAAGAACTCAGCAGCATTGCGAAAGCTCCTAAAATCACATATAAACATTTTTTCATTTTAAGTTTTGCCTGTTATACCCCATTGGCACATCGGTTTTGTTAATATAAATTGTTATTGTTGTGCCAAAAGGTTTTGTTTGAAACCGCACATAAAAAAGCGTGGCACTTTTCTTCGCCTGAATCGGATGTCTTGAGGCCTTCGACTGCCTAACACTTCCCAATTACAACGAGTAAAGCCCACGCCTTGCGGCGGAGCACCGTTGCCTTTCTCCGGGAAGTGTTTTAGAAAGTGTCGAAGTTTCAAGACACCCAGATTAAGCTACTTTGCTTTTCCTATATGTTTTACAATGTGCGTATCAATTATCAGCTATGTTTCATTGGCAGATTTTTTGATAAATATTTTGTTTATTCTCCGTTTTTGGACGATTCGTCCTGTTCTGTTTTTGTTATAACTGCATTTTTCTGTTTTTAGTATGTGAAGACGATATTTTTTTGCAAAGTTTTTCTTTTCGGCTATTGCCTACAACTTGATAATACCTCCATTTTTTGCAGGTTATATTTGAATTTTAGGTAATAAAAAAACAGGGCAGCACACGTGCCGCCCTGGTCAATGGAATACCGAATGTCTTATTTCTTGAAATAACGATTGTAGAGACCTTCAAATGCACGGCCGTGGCGGGCTTCGTCGCGGGCCATTTCATGAACGGTATCGTGGATGGCATCCAGACCCAGTTCCTTAGCGCGTTTAGCCAGGTCGGTTTTGCCAAGGGTAGCGCCGTTTTCTGCTTCAATGCGCATCTTGAGGTTCTTAGCGGTGCTGTCGGTCAGCACTTCGCCAAGGAGTTCAGCAAATTTTGCTGCATGTTCAGCCTCTTCGTATGCGGCCTTTTCCCAGTAAAGTCCGATTTCGGGATAGCCTTCGCGGTGGGCAACACGGGCCATAGCCAGATACATTCCCACTTCGCAGCATTCGCCGTTGAAGTTGGCACGGAGGTCGTTCATGATGTCTTCGCGCGCACCTTTGGCAACTCCTACTACATGTTCAGCAGCCCAGGTCAGGCCTTCTTCGGTCATTTCTTTCATTTCTTTGCCGCATACAGGGCATTTCTCAGGCATTTCATCGCCTTCATAAACATAGCCACAAACAGGGCAGATAAATTTCTTTGCCATAATGTTATTCTATTTGTTATTAATATTTTAGAGTACTAAACTTGGGGCGGTATATACTCGGGTGGAGAGTTCCTGGTTGAGCATATAGAGGCTCTTGGGGTCGTTTCCGAAGAGTTCCATCTTGGTGATGAGGTCGCGGGCGTTGGTCTCTTCTTCTCCCTGCTCTTTCACAAACCAGTCAAGAAACTGCATCGTACGGAAGTCTTTTGCTTCGTAGGCAGCAGCATAGATGTTGTGAATAGAGGCAGTTACATATTCCTCATGAGCCAGACCGGCTTTCAGCACATCCATGTCGCAATTGAACTTTTTGTCTGGTTTTGCGATGGCTTCGAGGGTAACCTTGCAGTCGTTGTTCTGGAGATACTGATAGAACAGCATAGCGTGGTCGCGTTCCTCCATAGTCTGGATGCGATACCAGTTTGCGAAACCCTTCAAGCCGCGTTCCTCGAAGTAGTTGTTCATGTCAAGATAAAGATAAGCGGAATAGAATTCCTTGTTGATTTGTTCATTAAGCAGAGCTGCTACTTTCTTGTCTAACATAATTGTATATTTTTTAATTGTATATTTTTTATTGATCTTCGTTTCTATATGAATCCGTTTCTGACAGGAGAGAGAACGGCTTCGGAAGTGAGTTGGCTATTCTTTCTTACATTTGTTGCAGATTCCTTTGTAATATATCTGCGTACTTTTGACCGTAAAGCCTTTCAGGTACGGATTTTCTTCTGTGCAGCAGGATATTGCCTCCTCGGGCGCAGCAAAAGGCACATCATATATGGTGCCGCATTCCGTGCAGAAAAAATGCGCATGAGGCATAGTATCAGCATCAAACCTCGCATTCTTCTCCTCAATATTAATCACCTGAATAGCGTCCTGCTCCGCAAAAAGCTTCAGCGTATTGTAAACCGTCGTCCGGGATAGCGTCGGCATTTGAGGGGCCAAGGCAAGATAAATCTCCTCCACAGTCGGGTGTGTCGGGTGCTTCATCAGGTAATCCATGATAGCAATCCGCTGCTGTGAAAAGTGAATTTCCTTGCTATTTAAGTATTCTTGCGCCTCTTTCATTCTATTTAATCATTGATAGTTAATGATATACGCAGATTATTTGTAATCTTTACAATTTTTAATTCATTGCAAAGTTACGCATAAATTCTGAATACTCCAAATTTTTTTTCAATTTATTTTTTTTCTCCGCCATTTTGTAAAGCGTCTCACCTGACAATTAACATATTTTAGCACAATGTTAAATCCAGACCACAGAACATAATAATTTTACGGTAATTTCCGAAATATATAATCACCAATAGCCAGTATATATCACTGATAATATGTGTGTTAATGACTGTTCTGTAGCCTATTTCCCAAATGGTTGATAATCAGCCCATTCTCTGAGGTAACTCCCAGGTATCTCCCTTGTAACTCTCAGGTAACTCCCGAAATGTTAAAACCACACCCCAGAAAACGCTCGTCGCCATCCCATACCTACCCCGAGCCTATATAAGGAAGAACATGGCTACACCTGTAAGGGTTATGATGGTGCCTATAAGTTCTCGCACAGAGACTTTCTGCTTGTGGATTATCGAGTAAGGAAGGATGATGAATACAGGTGTGAGCGCCATTAGGGTAGAGGCTATGCCCGCATGGGTATATTGCACGGCCATGAGCGACAGCGACACTCCGACAAAGGGTCCGAAGAATGTGGTGAGGGTGGCGTAGGTCATGCCCTTTTTGTTGTGAAAGCCTTTCCACACTTGCCCTATCTCTTTGCGACAGAGGAGTATGAGGGTGAAGCCCACCAGCCCTGCCAATGCCCGGATATAGGTGCCGGCAAAAGGCATGAGTATCACTACACTTTGGGGCGCATCTTCGGGGATGGACATCGCATAGTGCTCCAGACCTATCTTGCTCAGCACCAGCCCTACACCTTGACCCATTCCCGCACCTATACCGAAGAGTATGCCTTTCAGAGGCAGTTTAACCTTCACACTATTTCCTTGCTTGACCATGATGGAGAATGCGATGCCGCTCAGTGTGACAAGCATGGCAAGCCAGGAGGTCCAACGCATCTCTTCGCCCAGAAAGAGCCAGCCCGTGATGCCGGCAATAGGAGGTGCCAGCGTCATGAAAAGCTGTCCGTACTTGGAACCAAAGACAATATAGGAATTGAAGAGGCAATAGTCACCAAACACATAGCCCACCACCCCTGAGAGTGCAAGCCACAGCCATGCTGATCCGCTGGCGAAGGAAGGATAGGGCGAGCCAGTGGCCACCCATAGCAATAGCGCAAGCATAGTGAGCGAGAGAATCATGCGTATGAGGTTGAGCGGCAGTGAACCCAGCCGATGGCTCGCCTCGTCGGCAAAAAGTGCCGTAGCAGTCCACGAGATTGCTACAATCAAAGCAATGGTTTCTCCAATGAAAGGCATATATCCTATTTTAATGGGTGCCGACGATTAGCCTTTACCCTATTTCTTTATAATGTTATCGCGCTTAGAAGCTGTGGTGGCTCATAAGGTCCCTGCACAAGCTGCGATATCTGTTTTTATTTGACCTGTCAATTTTACCAATAAAAAAAACAGTCACTAATGACTGTTCTTGAAACTTGTTGTTTCTTGCGGAAAGGAAGGGATTCGAACCCTTGAAGCGCTTTTAACGCTTACTCGCTTTCCAGGCGGGCCTCTTCAACCACTCGAGCACCTTTCCTCGGTTGAAATCGGGTGCAAAATTACAACTTTTTTTTTATTCCACAAAAAAAATGTATATTTGCATAATGAATTTTTTTTGCAAAATATATAAAACATATTAAAAATGAAGAAGTTAATGACTACTCTAATGGCTGTCTCACTGCTCGCTTCAGTGGGTTGCAAGTCAAACAAAACCACGGATGAACCCTCCGAAATTCAAAAAAAAGTAGATGAGTATGCTGAATTTACTCTCAAAACGGATTTGAGTGTACTGAGTGACAAAGAAAAACAGTTACTTCCTGTCTTTGTGCAGATTGCAGAGGTAATGGATGAACTTTTCTGGGAACAGGCATTCGGTTTGGAAAACCGCGCTGCTCTCGATACCCTTACGGATCCTGCAATGAAGGCTTTCGCTATGTTGCAGTATGGCGCATGGGATCGTCTCGGTGAAGAAAAACCTTTTATTCCCGGAGTAGGGGAGAAGCCTAAAGGAGCAAATTTCTATCCTGTGGATATGACTGAAGAAGAGTTTGCCGCGCTCCAGGATCCTGAGAAGGAAAGTCAATATACCATTATCCGTCGTGATGAGAATGGCGCTTTGAAGGTCATTCCTTATCATGAGGCTTACGCTACCCAGCTGGCTAAGGTGGACTCCTTGCTCGGCGTGGCAATCGACCTGGCGGAGGATCAGGGTCTCAAGAATTACCTTATCGAACGTCGCAAGGCTTTCCAGACCGACGATTATCTGGCATCCGACCTGGCGTGGATGGATATGAAACAAAGTAAACTTGATTTCGTAGTTGGTCCTATCGAGAATTACGAAGATGCACTCTTCGGTTATAAGACTGCCTATGAGGCTTTCATTCTTGTGAAGGATGAAAAATGGAGCAACGACCTTGCCAAGTTCGTGAAAATGCTTCCCGAACTCCAGAAACAGCTTCCTTGCGATCCTAAATACAAGAAAGAAGTTCCAGGCACCGAGAGCGACCTGAATGTATATGATGTGGTTTATTATGCAGGCGACTGCAATGCAGCAAGCAAGACAATCGCCATCAATCTGCCTAACGACGAGCGTGTTCATCTCCAGAAAGGTGCCCGCCGTCTCCAGCTCAAGAACGCTATGCAGGCTAAATTTGACAACATCTGCATGCCTATTGCACAGCTCTGCATCTGCGATGATCAGATCGACAATGTGAAATTCGAGGCTTTCTTCAGCAACGTATGCTTCCATGAAGTGGCTCATGGTCTTGGCATCAAGAATACTGTAAATGGCAAAGGTAATCTCCGTCAGGCTCTGAAAAATCAATATAGCGCATGGGAAGAGGCAAAAGCCGACATTTGTGGTCTTTTCCTTACCCAGACCCTTATCGAGATGGGCGAAATCACCAATTGCACGGTTGAAGATGCTTATGTAACCTTTATTGCCGGCATTCTCCGTAGTGTCCGCTTCGGCGCAACCGAGGCTCACGGTATTGCCAACATGATGTGCTTCAACTATATGCAGGATCACGAGGCATTTACCCGCGATGCACAGGGACGTATCGTAATAAATGTAGAGAAGGCAAAAGAAGCCATGGCATCATGGGCTGCTCTCATTCTCCAGGTTGAAGGTGAAGGCGATTATGATTTCGCTAAACAGTATGCTTCTGAAAATGGCAACATCCGTGCCGACCTTCAGAAAGACCTCCAGAACATTAGCGATGCAAACATTCCACGCGATATCCGTTACAATCAAGGCGTAAAAGCACTCGGTCTTTAATCGCGCGCGTACATTTATTATAGGGGCTCATTGCGAGCCCCTTTTTTTTGTCCGTTGATAGAAGCATTATGTCTTCCCTTGTTCTTCCGCTCATCTCCATCTTGCTAATATCTGGTTGTTTTCAAAATATGTAGCTTGATTCTATGATAGACACTCAATGGATATGGATAGTATCAATTTCGTAGAAGAAGAGTTATCAACAGAAAAAAAGACAACACAAAAGTGCCAAATTTTTGAAAAAATGCCTTTTATGAGTTTCATTTGCAACGGCATTTCTACAGTATATCAAAAAAAAGTTTATTTTATAAATACTCAGTATTCAGTGATTTATGAAATAATATCAAGAAAAGTTTCAAAAAAAATTTGGTAGTTTCAAAAATGTGCGTATCTTTGCACCCGCTTTCCGAGAGAAAAACGAAAGTTATTCACAATAGGAAGCGAGAGAGATTTGAAACAGTTGGAACAATGAGATAGCGTGTGTCAGAGACCAGTTCGGCTGGTCGGGAGACACGGAAGAGTCAAAGGTTAAAAATAAAACAATTCTTACAATGAAGAGTTTGATCCTGGCTCAGGATGAACGCTAGCGGCAGGCTTAACACATGCAAGTCGAGGGGCAGCAGGAGGTAGCAATACCTTGCTGGCGACCGGCGCACGGGTGCGTAACGCGTATGCAACCTACCTTCAACCGGAGGATAACCCGGAGAAATTCGGACTAATACTCCATATGGTCACCTTCCCGCATGAGGAGGTGACGAAAGAACCTTGGTTATAGATGG
>JAZUFZ010000029.1:0-83806 GCA_045640985.1 Bacteroidales bacterium | reverse complement strand
TCATCCACCTCAAAAAGAAGTACGGAATCCTGAAAATACAAAGAATCTCCATAAAAAGGAGAATCAGAACTTGTACGCAGTTCTGTCACCGCTGCCATGCCTATGATATGCAACGGATGTGGTGTATATCGCTTTTCTAAGAGATGTACAGCATCTAACACATATCCGTTAGAGTCAAGCCCTGCAGAATCACGTGCCGCTAAAAAGGCTGTGTCATTGAGCCCCCAAAATAATTCTTTCACAAACAAAAACTGATGAGAATTTCTCGAAGTATCCAATAAGTTTTCTTCTGGAGGATAAAAATCATAAAAATAATCATCCATCAACCTGGTTATCGTATCCGGTCCATTCCCCTGGCCCTGCATCCGTGGGATCAAACCCACTATAATCATTACTGTGAATAATACTTTTTTCATGACTTAAATATTTTAGGGTTATTTCATTTTTTAATATTACAGAAAGACTCTGGGAACACCTCTTTTCCCACTCCCGGTCAATGGGTCACCATCAGTTTGCTGGTATAGATGATAGGTGCTGTGGCGGTCTGGAAATGCACCACATACATACCGTTGGGCCAGGGCGCAACGTTCAGATACACCTTCGGAGAATGGTGGTCATTGTCATACACCATCCTGCCCAGTTCATCCGTCACCCATACCCGCACGATTTCCTCCTCCGACTCCACCGTCACACGGTCTCCCGCCGGATTGGGATACACCTTCGCTCCCTCGCTCTGCTCCGGATGCTCTGCATCTACCCAGTTCAGATCAACAATAGGCCACATCAGCATAGTCAAATAGCTATCACATCGCCAATGGGCTGTAAAATTATAATTATAGAACCTCCAATGGAATCTATTATCCCACATTTTACAATCCGTTGGATAAATCGAATGAAACGGTTTGAAAACACGGAAATACTGCTTCGCTGCATCATTGAAATTATGCCCATATAAATTTAGTGCATAATTACCTCCATTATAACATGTTGCACCTACATAAAACGAATCTTCTACAAGGATGGCTGTATCTGAATATATCTCATATATCGGATAATTCACCTCTTCATAAATATGCTCATCTCCACAAAAGGTCTGCGTAACATTCAATTTAAGACTATGACGGATGGTATCGTATGGATTACAATAGCCCCCCCAACGCCGTATCAGTCCTCCACTATCATCCACCTCAAAAAGAAGTACGGAATCCTGAAAATACAAAGAATCTCCATAAACAGGATAGTCAGAACTTGTCCATAGGTCTGTTACCGCTGCCATGCCTATGATATGCAACGGGTGTGGTGTATATCGCTTTTCCAAGAGATATAAAGCCTCTATCGCTTCAATAGAGTCCTCAATAGAATCAAGTGCCACAATAAAGGATACGTCTGGGAGTTGCCAACCTAATGGAGCCACATACAACAACTGGGAAGAAAGTCTCGAAGTATCCATAAAGTCTTCTGGAGGATAAAAATCATAAAAATAATCATCCATCAACCTGGTTATCGTATCCGGTCCATTCCCCTGGCCTTGCATCCGTGGGATCAAACCCACTATAATCATTACTGTGAATAATACTTTTTTCATAATACTGCCTTTCTTTAATTTTAATTGCACCATATAACATAAGGAATATTGTCAATCACTGGTATGTCGAATTGCTCCGTATGAAACCTGAGTTCTTCGGGATATATGTCCACCTCTCTTGTGATGGCATTATCTTGAGAGTTAAACAATCTGTACGAATCTTTACCTTTGCACGAATCATTTAATAACGAGTATTCCTCCGTGTGCCCTACCAAACCATTTCCATTACCAGTAAACTGGACCGCTTGCGTTCCCATATTATCCACAGAATGATTTTTCAAACCTCTATACTGATTGACAGAAACCGATCCTGGCAATAATACATCCTGATACACATCAGCATACCCAAATTTACGAATCACAATAAACGATTGAAAATATGCACTCCAGACCATATCACTCAAAAAGCCTGGCGTATTGTATTGTTGTTCTTTTACTACAATACTCGAATTAATTCGCATCGGCTGAACCACAAACCGGCCGACTCCCGAACTTTGACGGTCATTATTTTCATACTGGAAAGCACTCGCAACTTCATTTCCTCGCATTTTTGTAAGCAAGAAATTAAACCTGCGATCATCATCATACTTCCAGCAACATTCAGTCGTTCCATACAATGGATTTTGAAGATAATTGATTGTTTTCTTCCATGGTTCAATAAAATACATTCCTGCGCCTTGCACGACTCCCACCGTCACCACATAATCATCCGTGACTGCGATATCATGAAATTCGTCCTTGATATTGGTGTTGGGATATATATACACGGAATTCCATCTCGATGAACTATAGATTGCTTCTCCTACCGTGGTACATCTATCTGAACCAAGAATCCTGTATCCTACGAATGCAACTATCTGTTTCGATTCATATTCATAACATGCTATTTTGGTAATCTTACGCAAATAATTCACATAACTTATGGTATAGTTAATATTTGTACTCCAAAAAGTTCTAACATCAAATGTTCCTATAATTGCCTGATTTGTAAGCGAATCAAATCCGGCAAAAAACACCTGATGTCCAAGCACTTCCATATCACGGATCAGTATTCCTGATGGAAGTGCTGCGCTACGGTATGAGGTTCCTCCATGTTCAAAAAAATACAACCCCGCCTCAGTATTATACTTTTCCGCATATATGATAGTCGCATCATCCGCCTGACAATCCCGAATAACACTATATGCAGGTTCAAAACTATCAATTCCTTTGATTAACGTAGTTTGGGCATTCAGACCTAATGTCAGCCCCACTAAATTACAAATAATAAATAATACTTTTTTCATGACTTAAATATTTTAGGGTTATTTCATTTTCTAATATTGCTGAAAGACTCTGGGAACACCTCTCCCACTCCCGGTCAATGGGTCACCATCAGTTTGCTGGTATAGATGATAGGGGCTGTGGCGGTCTGGAAATGCACCACATACATACCGTTGGGCCAGGGCGCAACGTTCAGATACACCTTCGGAGAATGGTGGTCATGGTCATACACCATCCTGCCCAGTTCATCCGTCACCCATACCCGCACGATCTCCTCCTCCGACTCCACCGTCACACGGTCTCCCGCCGGATTGGGATACACCTTCGTCCCCTCGCTCTGCTCCGGATGCTCTGCATCTACCCAGCCCACCTCTATTATCGGCCACATCATCAGTACTTCCGGGAGGTCACATTCCCACCAGTAGTTATGATAGAGATTGGAGTATCTATAATGTTGCAAATCCCATACCTCGCACGATAAAATATCCGGATGAAGAGAATGAAAACCCGGAACCAATTTTTCATTCGTCCAGTGAGGCCATGAGTAATTAATAGAGTCTCCCATAAACCGTTCATAAACATCAAGACGGAAAAGGTTACTACGGGTAGTGTGGCCGATATAGAAATCATTATTTACAATTGACGGAGTATCAAAATAATAATCATACACATCCAGATACGTTGTATCATAATGAACCACCAGTTCCGAGCATTTTTCCGGGTCATTATCAGGAAAAGCGTAGTTAAAGCGCATTAAATGTGCTACCGTATCAGAGTAACTCAATCGCACGCCGTTCATATATACCAAAGCACCTGTATCATCCACCTCATAAAGCAACAGGGAATCCTCGTATCTGTAATCATCATGATACTGATACCCTCCGTATGACGATATTTGGTGATGTTGAGTCAATACAATAGCCAACCCCAACACTTTGATGGGATTTGGAGTACTTTTTCTTTGCAACTGGATATCTATACCATCACCATATCCCATATAAAAACCCGTACTGTCTTCAGGAACACACCTTTGATGATAGTCTGAATTTGCAAACTCCCTAGTAATAAGCAATGCGCGATGTCCGTCATCATCATCTGTCTGGATCCACTCATCTGGCGGCCAAAAATCGTAAAAATAATTCGGATTCCTTCCCACTATTGTATCCGGTCCATTCCCCTGACCCTGCGCCAGAAAGACCGTATTCAAAAGAACTGCTAAAAATATAAATTTTCTCATAGTAATTAATATTTTTTATAAATAACCTCTTTTCAGTCGGAAACGTCTCTTTTCAAGAATCGTTTTCATGCATATAAGACACATAAAACGGGCATTTTGTTGCAAGAAATATGATATTTTTTTGTCATCCGGTCTTAACCCGCGCGCAAAACCACTGACATAGAATAACATACAGCAGTATTTCCGAGACGTTCCTCGATACAAATATAGGAATTTTTTTTTGAATCGCGAAAGATTCATACGATTTTTTTCTTCCCGAATGCACGGGCTGACTATATGCCGTGCCCGTGGTAAGGCCGTGCTATCTTCTTTTTATCTCCAGTTTATCTTTTTTTATCTCCTTTCCTTAGAACAAAAGATAAACTGGAGATAAAAAGAAGATAAAAAGAAGATAGAAGGGAGTTACCACGGGAAAAACAGATTTTCGGGGGCCGGATTTATGGGAAATGAAAAAAAATCATGGATGACACAATAAAATAAAAAAACACGCGTTTATTGATAATAAAGTGACCCGGAGCGGGCGGAAATATCTTCCCCTGCGGGTCACCGGACGCAAAAAACAGATACATGAAACAATATCTTGACCTTCTGCAATATGTGCTGGACAACGGTGTCCAGAAATCGGACCGCACGGGGACGGGAACCCGAAGCGTGTTCGGCTATCAGATGCGGTTCCACCTGGAGGAGGGCTTCCCGCTGCTGACCACGAAGAAGCTGCACCTGAGATCGATCATCTACGAACTGCTGTGGTTCCTGAAAGGGGACACGAATATCCAGTATCTGCACGACCACAAGGTGACGATATGGGACGAATGGGCTGACGCCCGGGGAGACCTGGGTCCGATATACGGACACCAGTGGCGCTCCTGGGGTTGTGAGGACGGAAGAAAGGTGGACCAGATAAGCCAGCTGATTGAGGAGATAAAGCACAATCCCGATTCGAGAAGGCTCCTGGTGTCGGCCTGGAACGTGGGCGAGGTGGATAAGATGGCGCTTCCCCCATGCCATATCCTGTTCCAGTTCTATGTGGCAGACGGACGGCTGAGCTGCCAGCTCTACCAGCGGAGCGCCGACATATTCCTGGGCGTGCCGTTCAACATCGCCAGCTATGCCCTCTTTACGATGATGATTGCGCAAGCCTGCGGCCTGAAAGCGGGCGATTTCATCCACACGCTGGGCGACGCTCATATATACAACAACCATCTGGAGCAGTGCCGTCTGCAGCTGACGCGCGACCCGCGGCCGCTCCCGAAAATGATTATCAACCCGGAGAAGAAGGATATCTTCAGCTTCGACTACGAAGACTTCGTGCTGGAAGACTATAACCCTCACCCCCATATCAAAGGAGAAGTAAGCGTATGAACCGTAACAGCTACTGTATCATCATGGCGGGCGGACTGGGAAGCAGATTCTGGCCCATGAGCCGGCTCGACAACCCGAAGCAGTTCATCGACCTGCTCGGGACGGGCGAGACTATGCTCCAGAGCACTTTCCACCGGCTGGAAAAAGTCTGCCCCAGGGAAAACATCATCATCGTGACCAGCGGAACCCTCGCCGAAAGGGTCCACAGCCAGCTGCCCGACCTGGAGGACTATCAGGTGCTGAGCGAGCCTAACCGCAGAAACACAGCCCCGTGCATAGCCTACGCGGCTTCGGTCATCAACCAGATGAACCCCGACGCCAATATCGTGGTCACCCCTTCCGACCATGCCATATTCGGCGATGAGAAATATGTGGAAAACATTACGGAGGCGCTGCGCTTAGTGAACGAACACGACTGGATCATCACCATGGGGGCACAGCCGACCAACCCCAATACGAAATACGGATATATCCAGTTCGGCGACGAGCTTTCAGCCGAAAGCCAGAGCCGTCTCCACCCCGTGATTACCTTTACCGAAAAACCGCCGCTGGACATGGCTACCCAATTCATCGCCAGCGGAGAGTTTCTCTGGAACGCGGGCATCTTCGTGTGGCGCCTGCCGGTGCTGATGGAGGCCTACCGCCAGTTCCTCCCCTCGGTGGCAGAATCGTTCTTCCGGCTCACCACCCAGACCCCGCAGGCAGAACTGGAAAACGTGTATTCCGCCTGCGAATCGGTGTCGGTCGATTTCGGCATCATGGAAAAGGCGGAGAACGTGCATGTGATGGAAGCCAGCTTCGGATGGAGCGACGTGGAGACCTGGGACGCCCTCTACGAGACCTGCAGCAAGGACAGCCAGGGAAACGTGCTCGTGTCGGGCAACATCTTTACCTACGACGTGAAGAACACCATAGTCCACATGCCCGCCAACAAGACCGTCATCCTTCAGGGACTTGACGGATATATCGTTACAGGCAACACCAATTCCATTATGGTGTGCCGGCGCGACCAGACCCACCGGACCCTGAAATTCTCAAGCGACGTGGAACTGCGCCATCAGTTGAAGAAAAAGAAAAAAAACATACTATAAATCATGAAACGCATTGAAATTGTTCATCTGCTGAAAGACAATGTCGAGAACCTTATCGACACCACAATTAACGTAAAAGGCTGGGTACGCACCAAACGCGGAAACAAGAATGTGGCTTTTATCGCCCTCAACGACGGCAGCAACATCAATAATATCCAGATAGTAGTGGATCTCGCCAACTTCGATGAAGACCTTATGAAACGTATCACCACAGGCGCCTGCCTGAGCGTGGACGGAAAACTGGTCCGCTCGATGGGCCAGGGCCAGTCGGTTGAAATCCAGGCCGAGAACATCATCCTCTACGGCGAGGCCGACCCCAACACCTACCCGCTCCAGAAAAAAGGCCATTCGATGGAATTTCTGCGCGAGATAGGACACCTCCGCCCCAGAACCAACACCTTCGGAGCCGTGTGCCGCATCCGCCACAATATGGCTATCGCCATCCACACCTATTTCCACCAGAAGGGTTATTTCTATTTCCATACTCCGCTGATTACAGCCAGCGACTGTGAGGGCGCCGGCGACATGTTCCAGGTTACTACCATGGACCTCAACAATCTGCCCAGAAAAGAAGACGGCAGCATCGACTACAGTCAGGACTTCTTCGGAAAACCTACCAGCCTTACCGTGAGCGGACAGCTCGAAGGTGAACTGGGAGCCACCTCTCTGGGTAAGATCTACACCTTCGGCCCTACCTTCCGCGCTGAGAATTCCAACACGCCGCGCCACCTGGCAGAATTCTGGATGATTGAACCGGAAATCGCTTTCGCCGACCTCGACGAACTGACCGCCGTGGAAGAAGAATTCATCAAATTCTGCGTAAAATGGGCCCTCGACAACTGCGCCGACGATCTGGAATTCCTCAACAAAATGGTGGATCCGGGTCTCATCGAACGCCTCCAGAGCGTAATCAATACCGATTTTGTACGCCTGCCTTACACCGAAGGTGTCCGCATTCTGGAAGAAGCTATCAAGAACGGAAAGAAATTTGAATTCCCGGTATATTGGGGTGCCGACCTCGCCAGCGAGCATGAACGCTATCTGGTGGAAGAACACTTCAAGAAACCTGTCATTATGATTGACTATCCAAAGGAGATCAAGGCCTTCTACATGAAACAGAACGAAGACGGAAAGACCGTTCAGGGTACTGACGTGCTCTTCCCGCAAATCGGCGAAATCATCGGAGGCTCCGTCCGCGAAGAAAGCTACGACAAACTGATGAACCGCATCAACGAACTCAACATCCCGATGAAGGATATGTGGTGGTATCTCGATACCCGCCGCTACGGAACCTGCCCTCATGCCGGCTTCGGTCTGGGATTTGAGCGTCTGCTGCTGTTCGTGACCGGTATGGCAAACATCCGCGACGTTATTCCATTCCCACGCACACCCAAGACTGCAGAATTTTAATGTCCCCGGAAGCGCAATACATAACCCGTTGTCTGTCTCTGGCAGCCAACGGGTTGGGTTTTACAAGACCCAACCCGCTGGTCGGTTGTGTGATTGTGAAAGGGGATAAAATCCTCTCCGAGGGCTACCACCAGCAGTATGGAACCAATCATGCAGAAAGGAATGCCATTCTCCGCCTTTGGGAGAAAGACCGCAACGCCCTTAAGGGGGCGACTCTATATGTCAATCTGGAGCCCTGCAGTCATCACGGACTCACCCCGCCCTGCGCCGACCTCATCATCGAAGCGGGCATCGGGAAAGTGGTATGCTCCAACGATGACCCCAATCCTCTAGTAGCGGGCAGGGGCTTTGAGAAGCTCCTCCAGGCAGGGATAACGGTAGAGCGGCATGTACTTGAAAAGGAGGGCCGGTTTCTCAACCGGCGGTTCTTTACTTTCATGGAAAAGAAGCGCCCTTATATCATTTTGAAATGGGCGCAGACCGCCAACGGGCTGATGGCCTCCGACCAGCGCCCCTATTGGATAAGCAACCCTCTGACCACCTATATGAGTCACAAATGGCGCACCCAGGAAGCCGCCATACTGGTAGGAGCCGGAACCGTAAGAGCCGACAATCCGACCCTGACCGCGAGACACTACAGCGGACCTAACCCCACACGTATTGTCTTAGGTGGCCGGGACCTCGACCATGAGGGCCACAACGTCTTCAACGACCAGGCGCCCACTCTTCATTATAGCGAAAAAACCGAGCTGAAAAGCCTCCTTTCCGACCTGTATCAGAAAAAGATACAATCCATAATAGTAGAAGGCGGCAGAAATATCCTCGACCAGTTCCTGACCGAAGGACTCTGGGACGAAATCAGAATCGCAACCTCCCCCAAGACTTTTCCCACAGGACTCCCAGCCCCTCTCGCACCCGTCACCCCTACAACCATAGAAACCTACGCTTCCGACCAGATTCTCTACCACTACAACCCCGGTAGATAGACTACAAACACACCTTAGTTACCAATCACATTCCCTCCGCACAAGCATCATATACCACCCAATTCTGTACTTTCTTTAATAAAATATCCGCCAACACTATAGCTGTCTCCTTTTCTTCTTTCGGAGCATCCTTAGGTTTCCATGCTACGATGAAGCGGACTTTGGCACTCTGTACCTCGTAGCCCTTCGCTTGCCACTCGGCTAAGGTCTGCTGCATACGGGCAGAGATCATAACAACGGGATGACCGGTTGTTGCATCGTACAAACAATGATCGGCATAGGTCAAAGCAGAACCTCCGCAAAGAGCAAGAACTTCTTTTTTACGTAACTTAAAAAATCCAAGGTTTACATCCTTGTGAGTCATTTGCAGAACGATTTCCTCAGGCATTTCGTATTGTTGTTGGCAAACGAGATGCTTATCTACTTGAATGTGGTCAAAGACGGAACTGTTGGTATGGATATACAAACGCTTCTTGGCACGTGTCATGCCAACATAATACCTTCGCATCAATTGGTCATCACACGTATAGACATCCGTGATCAACATATATACATCATCAAACTCACGACCTTTAGCCTTATGGATGGTAGAAACAATTACATCCGTGCCAGTGTAGTCGCTGAAATCCTCAATAGACGATTCAAAGATATACTCCTTGAAATCACTCACATATTTCGTTTTATTGGTTGCTTCGAAAAGTTCCACGCATCTGCGAACATACACTAACGACTCGCTATTAGCATACTGTGCGAAAGTCGATCGCTTTGCTGCTTCCCAAACATCATCAGGAATCAAAGGTGACTTAACTCGTTGATCAATTTGTTTGAGAAAGTAACGCATTTCTGCCAAATTCCAGAAACGGATGCCATCCATCGATTGTACCAATTTGCTGTGGATTCCATTCTTGCGCAAAAGAGCCACAAGAATGACCGCTTCTTCGTTGGTTTGGGTGAGAATACAAGTAGAACCATCACAACGATTACGAATCAAATCCTCCACCAAAGGCTCGTACATAAATGCCGTCTGATAATGAGTGACACTCACCCATCCTTCTTCATTGCTCATGGAATTGATAGATGTCTGCTTCAAACGGTTGCGGATATAACCAGAGAAATGGTTAGCCACATCCACCACATGGCGCGTACTGCGATAGTTATCCGTCATCTCCACAAACCTACTGTCTTCCATCCAAGCCAGCTCCTGCATATGGCGCGAATTAGAACCTCGGAACTCATAGATGTTCTGGTCATCATCCCCCACCGCAATCACACGCATTTCCTCGTTGGCCGTCATCAAAGCACGCACAAGAGCATACTCATCAGCACTCATATCCTGCGCTTCATCAATGACAAGGACGGTCTTGCCGATTCGATTCGGTTCCACCTCACCTTGAGTAATCATTTCTGCTGCCTGAGCTACCACATTGCTTGCATCCTCAAGGTTGCCGATACGTCCGAGCAGATCAAAGCAGTATGAGTGGAACGTCTTTATCTCCACAAAATGGGCAGCATTGCATATCAGTTCCATCAGCCGTTGTTTGAACTCCGTGGCTGCCGCACGCGAGAAGGTGAGCATCAGTAACTGCTCGTGCTTCACGTCTTCAAGCAGAAGCAATGAGGCGAGCTTATGGACCAGAACACGTGTTTTGCCACTTCCAGGGCCTGCCGCCACCACAATACAACGAGACTCCTTGTCGCTGATGATTTGCATCTGTCGTTCAGATAAACAACCGAACAGTTGTTCGTATTTACCAGGAGTAAGGTTACGTTGTATCTGATTTTGTCGTTCACCTTTGAAGTATTTGGTGATAAACTGCTTGTAATCCATCTGGAAGTAATCCTGCACATATTGTAAAGCAGCATTATAATCACGCACCATCAGGTTCGCATACTCTCCCACGATGTGTACTTGCTGTATCTTCTGCTTATAGAACTCGTTGAGCATACGGTAGTCATCTTGCTTATAACGCAACTTGTTATCCTTAATTCTGCGAATTTCCATAGCATTATAGAGCACTAGGAAACCGCCTTCCAGCTTCAAGGCACCAATCTTGGAAAGATACAATAAGGCTTCTTCAACATCTTCCAACTGAAGATCAGCAAACGAACTGAACAACAAACCTCCACTTTGTTGCATCTTCTTCAACAACTCCACAACAGAGAACTGAACAGCGATTGTTTTGCTATCTTCCTTCGCACGTTCTTGGGCTAATTTATAAAGCCATTCCACCACAAAGCGGGACACATCTACACGTTTCTGGAATCGAGCAAGTGTTGCCTCCTTATCTGCCTTTCGTGTCACCTCTATATTGTGCGCCCCATCCTCCTTCTTGCGAGTATAACCTTTGATGGTGAGAAAATAGAGTAACGTGCGGATATCCTTCTCGCATGAAGTGACGATACCATTATTCACGGCATCATCATTAAGTTGTTTGCACGAGATTTTCAGCGATTCGTCAGGTATGCGTTCAAGGATGTACTGTTCCAATCGAGCAAACTTATCGAGTAATGTACGGGACTTCTTCTCCGTATCGTTGTCTATAAGGAAAGCTGAAATATCTTTCGTGTCAGCCAAGATACCTTCCTGACGCATACGCTCCACAGACGACACAACCTCAGCCTTGGTCAATCCAAGTATGTCTGCCAGATAGTCGATACGAGATTCTCCCTCGGCATCCTGATTTTTGGCTAAACTTTTTTGCGAAATAAGCGACTTGATAATGCGGACAGCTTTTTCCACTTCCTCACTTTCGAAGAGAACTGACTCGGTAATGCGTTTGCGTGCTTCGTCCATATTCTTTACAGTAATGCCTGTAGCATAGACATGTGGCACATTATTCCCACGTTCCAGATACCCCCCTTGCTCAAGGGCTGAAATGGCGGCTCTGACGCGTGTTTCAATATCCAATACAGAATCGTTCCATCCGGCTTTTCTCGCTATTTCCAATGCCGAACTGCACACCTTTTCGCGATGGCGAGTTAGTTCCTTGACAACCTTCCATACTTGCTGAATCTCGCTGATGCTAAGTTTTGTTTGGTTAAGCAGAATAAAGTGTTTATCCAAATCATTGTCGCTATAGAGAACGTAGCATCGGGCATTGAGTTGTGGGTCTCGACCAGCCCGCCCAGCTTCCTGCACATAATTCTCCAGCGAATCTGAAATATCATAATGCACTACAAGCCCCACATCACTCTTGTCAACGCCCATACCGAAGGCAGATGTCGCTACGATTATACGTACCTGATCATTCATGAATGCTTCCTGATTCGCCACCTTTTCATCAGCATCCATCTTTCCATTGAACGGCAGAGTCTTATAACCATCACGCGAAAGTTTTTGGGCAAGTTCCTTCGTACGCTTGGTGCGTGACACATATACAATGGTTGGGCAATTGCTTTCAGCTATCAATCCTCGGAGTTTCTGGTATTTGTCATCATCTGTATCGGCATGTATGACAGAATAGCGAAGGTTAGTTCGTGATGCACTTGAGGCAAATAGTTCTAGTTTTAATCCTAACGTCTCTTGGAAATAGTCGCAAATATCCTGCACTACCTTTTGTTTAGCTGTTGCTGTAAAACAAGAAACAGGAATAGGAGTCGCAAGTCCTTTTTTCTCTTGATATTTGCGTATAAACTTACCGATGTAGAGATAATCCACACGGAAATCCTGTCCCCATGAGGAAAAACAATGGGCTTCATCAATCACAAATCGCACTACGTGGCGAGCAAGGAGTATGCGTTCGATAGTGTTAGAGCGAAGCATCTCGGGAGCAATGTACAGCAATGAAGCGTCACCATCCATTACACGTTGGATAGCGAGTGAACGGGTAATAGGATCGAGCAGGCCGTTGATGGTTACTGCATCTGTAATGCCACGACTCGCAAGGTTATCTACCTGATCTTTCATCAACGACTGGAGCGGAGAGATGACAACAGTAAGACCATGCACACTCCACCCTTCCATCAAAGCAGGCAACTGAAACGTGAGCGACTTACCACCACCTGTAGGGAAGATTGCAAGCAATGATTTACCCTCAACAGCCGCTCTTGCCGCATTCTCCTGCAATGGTTCGCCTTCATAGGTACGGAACTGATCGTATCCAAAGAATGTTTTAAGGTTATGATGCACATCCAACTGACTGTTACAATAAATGCAACCATCACTACATCTTGTATGGCGTAACCGCCGAATCACATATTCTACATTCGGATAGTTCTTCAACACCCAACTCGGAGTAATAGAACGATGATCGCTGGTATCAACCAAGGCCAAAGCATACGCCAATTCTATGGGATGAGTATTAATAAGTGCTGACAAAGCAGCATTCTCGCAAATCCTACCTTTGTAGCTTTGTTTGATGAGTTCAACCAGTACATCTTTTGTCAATCCTGCAGATTCATTATTCTCTACAATCTCCACAAAACCCGCAAATTCCACTTTATCGCGCAATAAAGCCACAAAAATTGCCTGTTTCTCTTGCGCCAATCGTCTCCAAGCCGCCACCTCGTCCATCAACAAATCGCGCGCTTTCAGGCAATCATTAACCGGATTATTCAGTTCATCCGTCTGCAATTTTTCATCCTTCAACAGTTTGTGGTAGGGTCGTTCAGAAAACAGCAAAGGTGACACGTACAATGTATCTACCAACTGCCACCTCTGCGCACCTTCCCCAAACAGATACTTGGCATCATGCCGGATGATATTGTGTCCACAAAGATAGTCAACCCCAGACAGAAATTTCGTCAATTCATCCTTTGAAGTTCCATGATAAACCGCATAATCATAACGTACCGCCCCAATGTCATGCACCTTATGGTCTCGTACGCCTACCTCAGCATCCACAAATGCATACCGTGAAGCCTCACGCCTATTAACACGAGCCTCGACTTTACCATCAGTAGTACCCACCATATCCTGTATCTTGTCCCAGATTGACATCGTTTTAATATTACAATTCTTATACCCGTTGGCGGAATTAATCTATATTTTCAGGCTTGAACCTGTGCGCGGTCGCTCCGCTGCGCTGACACGGAGTTACTCCATACAATACGTACGGCATTCTCAAAAATATTCCCACAAGGTTTTCACTACGTCACTCTGCTTTATTATAAATTCCTCGCTCAATTTGTAAAGGCGTAACTGAGGATGTTCTCGCCCATACGGAGGGCTTTCATACGGGTAGCTTGGGAATCGTTATGGACATCCTGGTCTTCCCAACCGTCACCGAGGTCGCACTCCCAGCTGAAGAAACAAACCAGCCGTCCTTCCCATATCAGGCCATAGCCTTTTGGGGGAAGGTTGTCGTGTTCATGAATCTTGGGCAATCCGTTAGGAAACTGAAATTTCTGATGGTAGATGGGATGGGTGAAGGGCAATTCTACGAAATCAAGTTCCGGGAAAACCTGCTTCATAGCAGGAATGACAAATTCTTTCAATCCGTAGTTGTCGTCAATATGGAGAAAACCTCCAGCGATAAGATAATTACGCAAGTTCAGGGCTTCCTGGGCAGAGAACACAATATTGCCATGTCCCGTAAGGTGGATGAATGGATAATTGAAAAGTTCGCTACTACCGACATCCACGACGGCATATTCGGGGTTGAGCCCCATCTTGGCATCCATATTGCAAAAGGCTATGAGGTTTGTGAGCGAGGTGGGATTGGCATACCAGTCTCCCCCCCCACTGTATTTCAGAAGGGCAATCTGGGGAGCCTGAGCCTGGACAGCTGAGTACCGACCCATCAGAGGCACCCATAAAAGCAATGCCACAAAAAAAGTAAAAGCCTTTCTCATCTATGATGCTGATATATTAATCTTCACAGCCGCAATGGCAATGATGGTCGTGATCGTGATGATGTTCCTCACCACAGCCGCAGCCACAGTCGTGATCATGGTCACCGCAACCACAGTCATGATCTTCACAACCGCAATGACAGTGATGACCTTCCTGATATGGACCTTGGAGATATTCCACTACACGGGCATATTCGAGGTCGGACTCGATTTCCTGAATATAATACTGATCCCCGTCCTGCAAGAGACTCATGACAGCCAAGGAATTTACCTCTTCCTGATTATCCTCAATGAGCGGTAAAAGAAGTGCGTATTTCTTATCTTCAAAATCAAATATTTCGTATATCTCGGCTTTGATTTTGTTGCCGTTATTATCTATCATCTCAATGATGGGGCCTTTTTCCTGTTCCATATATAACTGTGATTTTTGATCTGTATATTAAGTGATTTTTGAGGGTCTTATCTATGCGTCAAGGTGTGTATTCATAAAATTAATAGCCGTGGTGGCATACAATGCAGCCGTTTCAGTTCTCAGACGGCAATCGCCCAATGTAACAGGCTTGAAATCCTGCTGTAGAGCCAGCTTTATCTCCATAGGACTAAAATCACCCTCGGGACCGATCAGTACAACCGCAGGCTTTCCGGGAGTATAGAGTTCCTGCAGATAATGACGTTCGTCACCTGCACAGTAACACATCAGTTTCTGTTCCTGATGGGATTGCTGAAGAAAATCCATAAGTGGGATAGCCGGATTTAATATCGGACGATAGACCTTGAGGGACTGCTTCATGGCACTTGTGATGATTTTCTCCAGACGTGTAAAATTCTGGGACTCGCGCTCAGAATGTTCACAGATAACAGGAGTGATTTCATCAATGCCGATTTCCACCGCCTTTTCGACAAACCATTCAATACGGGCTGAATTTTTTGTAGGAGCCACGGCAATATGCAGATAATGGTTGCGGGGTGGAAGTTGCTGACGGTCGAACACCTCTACGGTACACCCTCGGGAATCGGCAGCAATAATATGGGCGCGGCAAAGAGTTCCGCGCCCATCAGTAAGCTGGATTTCATCACCCTCAACCATGCGGAGCACCTTTACACAATGCTTCGACTCCTCTGGAGGGAGGGTATAGAAATCAGATTCGAGGTCCTGTGCATAAAAGAACTGCATCAACCACCGAAGTTATCGTACATAATATTTTCAGGTGCTACGCCCAGATTGTCGAGCATCGTAGTAACAGCCTTGCTCATCGGGCCAGGACCGCACATGTAGTATTCGATATCTTCAGGAGCCTCGTGATCCTTCAGGTAGGTGTCGTACATTACATTGTGAACGAAACCTGCGGTATATTTCACGCCGGCAGCATCAGCAGCAGGATCAGGACGGTCGAGTGCCAGATGGAAGTGGAAGTTGTCGAATTCTTTCTCAATGCCGAGGAAGTCATCCAGATAGAACACCTCATTGAGTGCACGTGCACCATAGAAATAATGCATCTGACGATCCGTAGTACGGAGTGTCTTGGTCATGTGCATGATCTGAGCGCGGAGCGGAGCCATACCGGCACCACCACCTACCCAAATCATCTCGTTCTTGGTATCGAAACGTGGGTGGAACTCACCATAAGGACCACTCATGATTACCCTATCGCCAGGTTTCAGACTGAAGATATAGGAACTTGCGATACCCGGATTTACGTTCATGAAACCGGAACGGTCTGGAGTGAACGGAGGAGTTGCAATGCGGACGGTAAGCATGAATACGTTACCTTCAGCAGGATAGTTAGCCATAGAGTAAGCGCGGATGGTAGGTTCCGGATTTACGCACTTAAGGTCGAACATCTTGAATTTCTCCCATGAAGGAAGATATTCAGCACCGATAAGGTCGCGGTCAAAATCAGCATAGTTCAGAGAGAATGCAGGAATCTTTATCTGTGCGTATGAACCAGGAATGAAATCCATGTGAGCACCTTCGGGGAGCTGTACTTTGAACTCCTTGATGAAGGTTGCTACATTCTTGTTGCTGATGACTGTACATTCGTATTCTTTTACACCGAGTACAGATTCAGGAACTTTAACTTCAAGGTCTTCTTTCACCTTAACCTGACATCCGAGACGCCAATGGTCCTTTACCTGACGGCGGGTGAAATGGACTGCCTCGGTAGGAAGAATTTCACCACCACCTTCGAGCACGCGACATTTGCACTGGCCGCAGGAGCCCTTACCACCGCAGGCAGAAGGGAGGAAAATACCCTGTTCGCTCAAACTGGAGATGAGTGAGTTACCAGGTTTTACCGTGAGTTTTTTATCGTCGTTCAAAGTGATGGTCACATCGCCCTGTGGCATCAGTTTGGCACGGAGTACCAGAAGAAGTGCCACCAAAAGGAGGATAACAACCAAGAAAACGACCAAACTTGTTATGATTGTCTGTGTCATGATTACCCTTTCTTACAATTTAATACCCATAAATGACATGAAGGCCATACCCATAAGGCCCGTGATGATGAAGGTAATACCAACGCCCTTCAATGCAGGAGGGATGGTACTGTAGCGCAGTTTCTCGCGGATAGCTGCAATACCGACGATAGCGATAAGCCAGCCGATACCGCTGCCCAGCGCGAAAGCAGTTACTTCACCGATGTTCTGATAGTCACGCTGCTGCATGAAAAGGGATCCACCCATTACGGCGCAGTTTACAGCAATCAGAGGGAGGAAAATACCCAAGGCATTGTAAAGACTCGGGGAGAATTTTTCCACCACCATTTCCACCATCTGTACGATAGCGGCAATCACGGCGATAAACATGATAAGGCTGAGGAAGCTCAAATCCACTCCTTCGATGAGTGCATTAGGAGCCAGAACATACTTGTTCAGCAAGTAGTTGATAGGCACGGTGATAAGGAGCACGAAAGTAACAGCCACACCGAGGCCCAACGAGGTCTTCACCGTCTTAGATACGGCCAGATACGAGCACATACCCAGGAAGAAGGCGAAAATCATATTATCGATAAATATCGACTTGATAAAAATATTAAATATTTCCATTTTCTTCTCCTTTCAAATTATTATTTCTCGCAAAGGTCTTTGTTGACGGTGCGCTGGATCCAGATAATCACACCCACCAGGATCAGAGCCATAGGGGCCATGATTACGAGTCCGTTGTTTTCGTAACCGATGTTATAGAGACCGAGTTTCTCCATTACAGGATATCCCCAGAGGGTACCGCTGCCGAACAGTTCGCGGACAAATCCCAGAATAACCAGGATAGCGCCATAACCCAAGCCGTTTCCGATACCGTCGCAAAGAGACTCAAGGGGTTTGTTGCTCATGGCAAAAGCTTCCAGACGGCCCATCACGATACAGTTGGTGATAATCAAACCGACATATACGCTGAGCTGCTTGCTCACGTCATAAACGAATGCCATCAAAACCTGGTTCACCAGAATAACCAAAGCGGAAACCACCACCAGCTGCACGATGATGCGGATACGAGGTGGAATGGTGTTTCTCAACAAAGAGATGATCAAGTTTGAAAGGGCCACAACAACGGTAACCGAGATTGCCATTACGACAGCCGGTTTAAGTTGTGCGGTTACAGCCAGACAAGAGCAGATACCGAGAATCTGAACGGTAATAGGGTTGTTCTTGCTCAATGGGCCAGTGATGAGTTTCAGATTTTTATTACTCATTTGTTACCTCCTCTTCATTAATTTGTTCTTCATTGGTTTCGTCTGCAACGGCTTCAACAGCTTCCTGAGACTGGTCGCTGAGCTTTGCAGAAATCCAAGCCTGATAACGGGCGAGGTCGTCACTCAGCATAGCACTTACACCATTGCTGGTCATGGTACCGCCGCTGATAGCGTCCACCTCGTGAGCACCTTCAGGATCAGCCCTCTTGATAACGGCTACAGAAACCACCTGACCGTTTTCGTCCAGAATCTGCTTGCCGATAAAAGGCTGCTGGAATTTGGAAGTGGTGATTTCAGCACCAAGACCAGGAGTCTCACTGTCGTGGCTGAAAGTAACACCTACAATAGTATTGAGGTCGGAATCCAGAGCTATGTTGGAATAAACAGCACCCCAGAGGCCATTACCCTGAGTAGGGATAACATAACCGGTCTTTCCGTCTTTGGTGAAGATATATACTGGGAAAGCGCCCTGCTCGCCAGCTTTTTCCTTAGCCTGCTGTTCCTTCAGGTTGATAACGAAAGCACGCATGTTGTTTTCACCATTCTCCATCTCGCCGTTCTTTACATTATATACTGAAAGCACATCGCCTTTAGTGCTTACAGTGATTTCATAGTCGAAATACTGCTGATAAAGTTCAGCAGCGCTGTCGCGGTCAGTAGTGATATTGATGGCAGCCAGAAGGGTCTGCATCTTCTCGTTACGGACATTAGCATTCTGTTTTTCCTTCAGACCCATAGCCACAACCGACAAGAGCACAGCCACTATCGCAACCAGTACGATAGAATATATAAATATGTACTTATTACTAAAATTCTTCATCTTGCACTCCTTTCTTATTTAACTTGAACGCGTTTCTTTCTGCGGTTGATATTGGCATTTACTACGCAATGGTCGATAAGCGGTGCGAAGCAGTTCATCAGAAGGATAGCCAGCATCATACCTTCAGGATATGCCGGGTTCACCACACGGATCAATACTGCAAAGGCACCAATCAGGAAGCCATAGATCCATTTGCCGCAATTGGTCTGGGCAGAGGTTACAGGATCGGTAGCCATGAATACGCATCCGAACATGAAACCTCCCATCAGATAATGATAGTAGAACGGAAGCTGCATATATTCGTTAGCACCGATAGCGTTGAACAGCAAACCCATCACGCCACCACCGAGAACGATGCTGAACATGATTCTCCAGCTTGCCACGCCCCAGAGCAGCAGCAGGATTGCGCCGATCAGGATAGCAATCACAGAGGTTTCACCGGTTGAGCCAGGGATTGTACCCACGAGCATATCCAATACGGAAGCCGTAGGCTGCTGAGAACCCACCATCATCTCTCCCAGAGGAGTAGCGCCGCTCACCACGTCACCGGCATAATGGAAAGGTTTTGCAATCCACACACTGTCGCCCGACATGTGGGTAGGATAGCTGAAAAACAGGAAAGCACGAGCCACCAGGGCAGGGTTGAGGAAATTCATACCCGTACCGCCGAACACCTCCTTGCCAATGATAACGGCAAAGGCAACAGCCAGAGCCAGCTGCCACAGAGGAGTAGTAACAGGCACAATCATAGGAATGATCAGACCCGTCACCAGATAGCCTTCGCTAACCTCTTCATGACGGATTTCAGCAAAGATGAACTCAATGCCGAGACCCACAACATAGCTCACCACGATAAGCGGGAGCATCTTCAAAAATCCGAACCACAGGCAGGAGCCGAAAGTGCAGGCCACGCCGTATGTAGTAAAGGATTGTAAGCCCACATTGTACATACCGAACAACAAAGCCGGCAGCAGGGCAATAACCACCAAAATAAGGGTACGCTTCAGATCCACAGCATCGCGGATATGAGAACCCTTCTTTGTAACCGTGTTCGGGGTATAGGCAAAAGTCTCGAAAGCCTCGAAAGTCGAGCTCAGCTTCTGGAACTTGCCACCCTTCTCAAAGTTAGGTTTTATCTTGTCTATTTGATCTCTTAAACTCATTTTTGTATAAATTTATGAATTTATGGAACTACAGAAATTCTGTATTTCCGTGCTTCCTTAATTAGCTGTCCTTTCTGATTTTCTCCAGACCCTCACGGATGATAGCCTGAATTTCAGTCTTGGAAGTATCCACGAACTCGCAGAGCGCGAAATCCTCAGGCTCCACCTCATAGATACCCAGGTTCTCCATCAGGTCGATATCACCCACGATACAGGCCTTGATCAGCTGCATAGGATAGATATCCAAAGGCATCACCTCCTCATACTGACCCGTAACAACCAATGGGCGTACACTACCATGGAGACCCGTATTCACCTCACGGCCCTCAAGGAATTTCTTTCCGCATTTGCAGCCCTTGAAGAAACCGCTCAGGAAAGTACGGCTTGCGCTGTATTTCTTGAAGCCCGGCATCAGCCAGCCCATGAAATCATACTTGTTACCCTCTTCCAGCACACTCACCTCGCAATCGTAATAGCCGATAAAGCCATCCTTCTCGATTTTGGCACCGCTCAGCACGTTACCGCTGATAAAACGGACATTCTCAGCCTTTACATTCTTCGTAACTTCGCTCATGCGGGCACCGGCATACACCTGGAAATACTGAGGATTCTCCACCACAGGACCAGCCAGAGCCACCATTTTCAACGGACGATATTCGCCGGCAGCAAAGATATGACCCAGAATAGCCACGTCCTGAATGTTGATAGTCCAAACCACCTCGCCCTTGTTGATCGGATCGAGCTTGGCAATCTGGGTACCCACCAGACCGGCAGGATGCTTACCCTCGAAATAGTTCACTTCCACATTCCGCAGCTGAGCCAGCTTGCCCTCCTTCTGGGAAGGCTTCAGGCCAAGATAAACCTTAGCGATACGGCTCAAGGCAGTCATACCGAACTGCAGGTCATCCTCACGGCCCTGGAGCATATAATCGTAATCCACCCCAAGCGGAGCAGAATCGAAACCCGAAACAAAGATAGCCTTAGGCATCACCTCCGGGTTTGCCACAGTACCGAACGGACGCTGACGCAGGAGCGACAGCGCGCCCGCAGCACGCAATTCGTTAATCACCTCTTCCTTGCCAAGCTTGGCAGGTTCAGCCACCGTAAACTGTTCGCTCTCATGCTTTCCGTCCGAAGCAATCACCACCGCCATAATAGCGCGTTTCTCGCCTCTGACCACAGCCTTCACCGTGCCGCTCACAGGAGACGAAAGCACAATACCTTCGTTCTGCTTGTCGTGCATCAGCGGGGAGCCAGCCTTAACAGCATCGCCTTCCTTCACCATCAGCTTGGGTGTCATGCCCACGAAGTCAGTCGGCTTCACGGCATACTCTTCAATTGAAGTAGCATCGGCCATCTTCTGGAGGGGACTACCCTTCAGACAAATATCCAAGCCCTTCTTGATCTTGATAGTTTTAGACATCGACTTTTAATTAATTTATTACTACTAATTGATATATTTTTAATTTCACAACGCGCACGCAATTAACGCCAAATTCCTGTCAGCCAAAGACTAACCGGCATTTCAGACGCCAAAAGCGTACCCTTTAGAATTAGCAAAGATACGACTTTTTTCTTACCCGGCAAAATTATTTTTCACCTTTTGCAAAGAACAGGACCCACACCAGACATTTTCATTTCTCGAAAAACAACAAAATACAAGTCGTAAAATACAAAAACGGGCTCTCCATCGAGAACCCGTTTTGTATCAACACTTCTGTCTTATCATTTTACGATAATATCTTTGACCTGAAATTGAAACGTATATTCATTTGTCACGTTTTCAATAATAATTGGAAAGACTATATAAACTTTGGATCCACGGTAAACACTTGTATTAGCAGCTTCTTGTGATGAATATTTTCCAAATAGATTTTTTGTTTGCCATCCACCATAATTTCCTGAAACATAATAAATATTATCGCTCGGAACCAACATATCGGACAATGAAGAATTTTTAGCAATAATTGATGGGGCCTGGGCATTATTTCTATCTATCAGTTTCACACCACTATGAATGCACCTCATAGATTCTCCATTGGGATTAATGTATGCAATTTCGTCCCATGGAATCTTAATAGAATGCGATGATTTATTTCTCAGCACGAACTCAAAAGAAGTAGATGTTGTAAACCATGTAATCTTTATCAAATCATCTTCATACGAATATTTTGAAACGCCATCTTCGTTCAGCATGACAACCTGAGTTTCACCATATTGTTGTTTTGCATCCTTTGGAGCTTCCACACTGGTTAATCCAACATCATAAGAGGTCGTCAAAAACAAAGATGCACAAGAAGACAGGCACAAAAGACCAAGTGATACCAACAAAAAACTCTTTACTTTCATAAGACATTTCCCTTATTCGTGTCGGGCGCAACTGTTGTTTCCAGACTGACTCGGGCCGGAAATTGTATAAAAAGAAAGTGGAGCCATCCATTGTGACCTCACTTCAAGACGTTGGGCTTCGACTCCCATATAAGCAAAATAAGGTTGGTGAATTGCTCCACCGGCGGTATCGCAAGCAATTACGATTACATACCAAGTGGATGTTCATCTTCCAATATTCCTGCTTATAACTTTGTGAAGTTGTCGAAGTTTCACGTCTTAGGAATAAGGCGAAAATGCGCTTTCTCAATCAATTACGACAACATAGCGCTCGTTGTCGATAGGGCAAAGTTAGAACTATTTTTTGAATTGACCAAATTTTTCTCCATTTCAATCCTCAAAATGCTCCTTTTATTATGATTACCGCGCTCGTAAGAGTGCCCGATTTCGGTCGAAATGACACCCGAATTTCTCCGGGGTAATTTTGGCTTTTCTGCGCCTTTTCTCCGCTTTTTCTCCGCTTTTTCTGCGCTTTTAGAGCGGAGAAAACACGGAGCAATCCCGAAGTTACCACGGAGATACCTCAGAGTTACCTTAGCAATATTTCTTAGTTGCCTCGGGGATATTTTTCAGTTACTTCGGGGAAAAAGCAGGAAGTCCTCCTGCACGATATGGGAAACGGAGAACCGCAACTTGAATGCGATTCTCCGTCCATTGTTTGTACATGCCCCTTCCGGGGAAGTGAAATCAAGATTTTTCTTTCTATTTCTTGAGCGCAATCAGAACTACGCTGCCCAGAATGAGGACGATACCGAGGGCGAGATTCCAGGAGAACGCCTCGCCGAATACCATCAGGCCTATGAGTACCGCCGTGAGGGGTTCCAATGCGCCGAGGATTGCCGTGGTGGTGCTCCCCACCCATTTGGCGGCATATACCATCAGCACAAGCGCCATGATGGCGGGCACGATGGCAAGCCATCCCACATAGAACCAGCTGGCAGCCGTCTTGGGGAGGGTCAGCGGATAGCCTCCGATAAGGGAATAGGCCAGCATACAGAGGGCACAGCAGAGCACCACATAGAAGTTGATCTTGAACGAGGACATCCGCAGCTGGGATTTGTCCATCACGATGATATACAGCGCATAACTCAACGCTGAGAGCAACACGAGTATCACGCCGAAGGTTGAGAGACCGCCTTCGCCATCACTCCAGTAAAGAAGTGCCACGCCTGCAAGGCTCAACACCAGGCTCACCACGGTATGCCAGGAGAGATGTTCCTTGAAGAAGCACACCATTATGACCGCCGTCATCACGGGATAGATAAACAGAATGGTGGAGGCCACTCCTACCGCCATATAATGGAAACTGATGTAAAGCGAGAGGGACGATACCGCAAAGAGAAGTCCCAGCCCGATGAGGGTCTTGAATTCCTTTGGGGTTACCTTTATGCTTTCTTTAGAACGCGCGGAACGGCTGCGGAAAATCATCACAACTGCCAGTATCACCCATGCCAGCCCGAACCGGTAGAAGAGTACGCAGTTGGTGGTCATGCCTTCTGCATAGAGTTTCAAGGCTCCGAGAGGATTGGTTCCGTAGCATACCGCCGCAAGGATACCGCAGATGATTCCGAGGAACTTACGTTTCTGATTTACCCGATTCACGCGGGCATCCGCTATTTCACTATTATTCTTTGAATTTGTTTTATTTATGATGTCCATTAGAAATATAAAGAATCACTTCGAACTTCACAATGCTATTCTCTATTTAATATTTTAATATCCTGAACCAAACGGACGGCACGACCGTAGTCGCGGGGATTGTTGTGTTCGGTTTCAAGGAGGGCCTGACTGTCGAAATAGAGCGAGAAAGCGCACCATTCGAGGTAAAGGTCATAGTTTGCGCCGGTCACGCGGCTTACAGACCAGTAACGGCCGACTTCACCTACGTAGGATATCTCGCTGAATATCTCACGGACTCCGGTAGCAGGCAGAAATACAGCGCCGTGCTGCTCCATGAGAGTCCACTGATCGAGGGTATAGAGGTTCTTCCGGGCAAAATACTCTTTGCCGTCCCCGTCCCCCATTCCGGGGTTGAATGTACAGCCCTCCGGGAGCGTCCACTCGTCGGGCAACACAACACATCCGTTGTAGCCTTCTATGCTGGCAGCCCCGAATTTGGACTCGGCATCAGGACGGCCGCGGAAAAGATATTTCCATTCCTGAGCCGTAAGCGTGCGCCAGAGACCTGGCTTGTTGCCTCCGTTGCTGATGGCATTATAAACGCCCCAGTCGCAGTTGGCATACTCTCCTACGAGGTCATAGTTGCGGGACGGCAGCGGACCATAGCCCATGCCAAGTTCATAATCATCAACATATTCATGATCGTATGGATGATAATACTCGTTGCCACAGTCCCAGCCGCTGGTAGCCCAGCCGAAGAGGTCAATCCAGCCGCCATAATATGCAGAAATATTCTCGTTATCCCCACCGATACGGTCATACTGATGCTCCGCGAAACGGAAAGTGTTGGTAGTAGCCTGATATTGCAGGTTTCCCTTGGAGAAACGAACCTGACGGTCAGCACTTACTGAAAAAGCAGCATTGATGGCGCCATCCTTGGTAATGTAGAGGCCATCATCTTTCTTACATGCCGAAAAAAGGCACAATACAGAGAGCAAAAGAATAAAAGATTTCTTCATAAGCATAAATTTTTTTCTCGAATAACGCATTATTGTTTAGATTATTGCGTGGGAGAGAATATTAATGTGCAAAAAAAATGAAAAAAAATCCCCGAAATTCAAAAAAAAAGTTGTATCTTTGCATTGTTTTAGTGAAAAGGGACGAAAGCATTGAAAAATCCGGTTCACGATTCACAGACTACAATTGATAATTCATAACTGACTTGATATGCGTCACGAAGTAGATTTTCTGGTAATAGGCTCTGGCATAGCAGGGCTGAGTTTTGCCTTGAAGGTAGCACCTTACGGCAAGGTATGCGTGCTTACCAAAGGGGATGCCTCGGAAGGCTCCACCAAATATGCCCAGGGGGGAATTGCAGCCGTAATGTACGACAGCGATAGTTTTGACAAACACATTGAAGATACGCTGATTGCGGGCGACGGAATATGCGACCGCGAGGTGGTGGAAATGACCATCCGCGAAGCACCTGACCGTATTGCCGAACTGGTGAAATACGGTGTGAATTTCGACCTTACCCAAAGCGGCAAGTTCGACCTCCACCGGGAAGGCGGGCATTCGGAATTCCGTATCCTCCACCACAAGGACAACACAGGTGCAGAAATCGAGCGCGGACTCCTCCAGGCCATCCACGACCACCCCAATATCGAACTCAAGGAAAACCAGTTTGCCATAGACCTTATTACCCAGCACCATCTGGGAGTGTATGTAACCAAGCACACCCCCGGTATCGAATGCTACGGAGCCTACGCCCTCAACGGCGAGACCAAGGAAATCGACACCTATCTGGCGAAAGTCACCTTGCTGGCAACCGGAGGCATGGGCAACGTATATACCACCACCACAACTCCCATCATCTCCACAGGTGACGGTGTGGCCATGGTACACAGAGCCCGCGGCGTGCTGAGCGACATGGAATTTGTACAGTTCCACCCCACCAGCCTCTATAATCCTGCCGAAAAGCCCGCATTCCTCATCACCGAAGCCCTGCGAGGCGCAGGAGCAATCCTGAAAGACCTGAAGGGCAACGAATTCATGCAGAAATACGACAGTCGGCTTTCCCTCGCTCCCCGCGACATAGTAGCCCGCGCTATCGACCACGAAATGAAGCAGGCAGGTGTGGATCACCTTTATCTGGATGCCCGCCATATCGACAAGAACGAACTCATCAACGGATTCCCCACCATATACGCCAAATGCCTTGAGATAGGCATCAATATCACCAAGGACATGATACCCATCCGCCCGGCAGCCCACTACCAGTGTGGCGGCATCAAGGTGAACCGGCAGGGCGAAAGCAGCATCAAGAACCTCTATGCCGCAGGGGAATGCAGCTGCACGGGACTCCACGGCGGCAACCGACTGGCAAGCAATTCTCTGCTTGAAGCAGCTGTATATGCCCATAATGCAGCCATGGATGCCATAGAAAGAATCAAACACGTAGGCATCAAACACGAAGTGCCCGACTGGAATTCCGACGGAATGGTGCTGAACGAGGAAATGGTACTCATCACCCAGACCAAGAAAGAACTCCAGGAAATCATGAGCAACTACGTAGGCATCGTAAGGAGCAACCTGCGTCTCCAGCGCGCCTTCGACCGACTGAATCTCATCTACCGTGAGACCGAAGACCTCTATCAACGGAGTGTACTTACCGAAGAGCTCAGCGAACTGAGAAACCTTATTGACTGCGCCTACCTCATCACCAAGATGGCTATGGCCCGTAAGGAAAACAGAGGTCTCCACTACTCTATCGACCTGGTGAAAAACAACGAACAGTGAAATTGTGAATAGTCATTTACCAATATAAATTTAACACTAAAGAGCCTATAACCTCCTGTTTACTCCTGTTTTCAGTTCTCAATTCTCCCAAGAGAAAGAGATTTTTGGATATGATAATGAGACAATTGAGAGAAAAAACGAAAAAAAACTTTGCAGAATGAAATATTTTTCTTAATTTTGCCTCTGATTTAGTCCAACTCTGAAAAGAAACAGTTATAGAAATAAAATATAAAGAATTACGAAACAATAAAAATACAAAGATTATGACCAGTTTATTTATTCTTCTTCAAGCAGCAGCCAATATCTCAATCGGATATCTTGGAGCAGCAATCGGCGCAGGTCTGGCAGCAGTAGGTGCCGGTATCGGTATCGGAAAAATCGGTCAGGGCGCAATGGAAGGTATTGCACGTCAGCCGGAAGCCGGTGGAAAAATCAGCTCTACTATGCTGATTGCCGCAGCCTTCGTAGAAGGTGTGGCTCTGTTCGCCGCTGTAATCTGCCTGCTGGTAACCTTCAAATAGCAGACTCATCAGTTATGCCGTTCCGGGGGGAAACGCCTGGACGGCATACTCCTTTCAAGGAGCGGAAACGATGTGTTGGGTGAAATCCCGAACCCAAGAATGAGGTGTGGGACTAAAAAACAAAACACAAATATAGGAATTATGAATAACCCTTTAATAAGTCCGGGAATAGGAACCTTCGTATGGATGCTGGTATCGTTTGGCATACTGGTATTCATACTTGCGAAGTTTGGGTGGCCGCTGATACTCAAATCGCTGAAGGAACGCGAGACCGCCATCAACAATTCCCTTCAGGCAGCCGATAAAGCCCGGGAAGAGATGAAACACCTCGTGGCCCACAACGAAGACCTGATGAAACAGGCCCGCATAGAACGCGACGAGATGTTGCGGAATGCCCGTCAGACAAGCGAGAAAATCATCGAAGAGGCCCATATAAAAGCTACAGAAGAGGCCAACAGAATTGTGGATTCCGCCCGGGAAAGCATCAACTTTGAAAAGATGAAGGCGATGCACGAACTGAAGAACGAGGTGGCTACCCTGAGCATCGAAATAGCAGAGAAACTGATTCAACAGGAATTGTCGGATAAAGAGAAAGCCAACGATGTTATTCGCCGCCAGCTCGAAAAAGTCAATGTAAGTTAGCACCAGGTAAAAAAAGGAACGATGAACGACTACAGAATCAATCTCAACTATGCCAAAGCGCTGCTGATGCTGGCAAACGACCTGGGTCAGAGCGAAGAGGTGATGAAGGACATGAAAATGGTGAATGAAGTATGCAACGAAAACAAAGTACTCAACACCATCTTCACAAATCCTTCCATCAAAATGGAGAAAAAGGTCGGAGTAGTTGAGGAACTCTTTCGCGAGAAAATCAGCAAAACCACCATGGCGTTCCTTACCTTCGTGATCCGGAAACGGAGAGGCATCAACCTCAAAGGAATCTCAAAGATGTTCCTTGAGCAATACCGCGAAGCCAACAATATCGTAGTAGCTGACGTGATGACCGCAGTAGAAGTAAATCCGGAATATCTGGAGCGCATACGGGTAGGTGTAGCTAATTTCACAGGCAAGAATGTGGAAGTCTATTCCCACACCACCAACAAAATGCTGGGAAGCTTCTATCTGACGTTCGGCACCTATCTATATGATGCACGCATACGCACGCGTATTGCAAGAATGCGCGTAGCATTCAGCAAGAACGAATATGAAGGCAAATTCTAATAGTGAAATAGGTTAAAGGTTCCGGAGAATCCGAACCACAGTTCACACAAAAAAAAGTATTATGTCAGAAATAAAACCAGCCGAGGTATCGGCGATACTCAAAAAACAACTGGCCGAAGTAGATTTGGAGGTGCAGTTGGAAGAGGTGGGCACAACCCTCACCGTAGGTGACGGAATCGCCCGCGTCTATGGCCTTAACAACGCACAGTCGGGAGAGCTGGTGGAATTTGTAACCGGAGAACAGGGCATCATTCAGAACCTTGAAGAGGATAACGTGGGTATTGTGATGCTTGCCGAAACAAAAACCATCAACGAAGGTGACATCGTGCGTCGCACCAGACGAATCGCCTCCATCCGTGTAGGCGACAGCCTTCTCGGCCGTGTAGTAAATACAATTGGAGAACCCATTGACGGCAAAGGCCCTATCGAAGGCGAACTCTTCGAAATGCCACTGGAACGTAAAGCACCAGGCGTAATCTACCGCCAGCCTGTAGATCAGCCCCTGCAAACCGGTATCAAGGCTATCGACTCTATGATTCCTACCGGACGTGGACAGCGTGAACTTATCATCGGTGACCGTCAGACAGGTAAAACCGCCATCGCTATTGACACCATTGTAAACCAGAAGAATTTCTATGATGCCGGGGATCCGGTATATTGTATATATGTAGCCTGCGGACAGAAAGGCTCTACCGTAGCCAACCTGGTGAAGAACCTTGAAGAGAAAGGCGCTATGAAATATACCATCGTGGTAGCCGCCACCGCAAGCGACCCTGCTGCCATGCAGTTCTATGCTCCTTTTGCAGGAGCTGCCATCGGAGAATATTTCCGCGATACAGGACGTAATGCACTGGTAATCTATGATGACTTGAGCAAACAGGCCGTAGCCTATCGTGAAGTCTCCCTGCTGCTCCGCCGCCCGCCAGGACGCGAAGCCTATCCAGGAGATGTATTCTACCTCCACAGCCGTCTGCTGGAACGTGCAGCCCGTATCATCAAGAACGATGAAATAGCCGCACAGATGAACGACCTGCCAGCCTGCCTCAAAGGCAAGGTAAAAGGTGGTGGTTCCCTTACAGCTCTGCCTATCATCGAAACTCAGGCAGGTGACGTTTCCGCTTATATTCCCACCAATGTGATATCCATCACAGATGGTCAGATATTCCTTGAAACCAACTTGTTCAACTCTGGCGTGCGTCCTGCCATCAACGTAGGTATCTCCGTATCCCGTGTAGGCGGTAAAGCCCAGATCAAGTCGATGAAGAAAATCAGCGGAACCCTTAAAGTGGATCAGGCACAATACCGCGAACTGGAGGCCTTCAGTAAATTCGGGTCCGACGTAGATGCTGCCACCAAGGCTGTACTCGACAAAGGAGCCCGTAACGTAGAAATCCTGAAACAGCCCCAATATTCCCCTATGCCCGTAGAGGAACAGGTGGCAATTATCTATTGCGGCACCAACGGACTGCTCCAGAAAGTACCCCTTGACCAAGTGCGTAATTTCGAATCGGAATTTCTCTTCCACATGAAGCAGAACCATGCCGACATACTCAAGAACCTCCGCGAAGGCAAACTCCTCGATGAAGACCTCAAGACCATCCGCAGCGTGGCAGCAGACCTCTCGTCGAAATATAGCAAATAGTGAAATTGTGATTACAATTCACACAAAAAACATAATATGGCAAATCTGAAAGAAGTACGAACCCGCATAGCCTCTGTTAGTTCCACCCAGCAGATCACATCGGCAATGAAGATGGTTTCCGCAGCCAAGTTCCGCCGGGCTCAGAACGCCATTACAGGAATGCGCCCATACGCCCAGAAACTTGAAGAAGTGATAAGCCGTATGGGCATTGAGGACGGCGTGCAGACCCCTTATCATAAAGTCCGACCCCTCAATCAGGTACTCCTCGTGGTAATCACCAGCAACAAAGGGCTGTGCGGAGCTTTCAACTCCAACGTAATCAAACAGGCAAACAACCGGATTGACTATTACACCTCACAGCACGTCCACGTAAAAGTGCTTGCCATAGGGAAGAAAGCCACCGAGCAGTACTCCAAGAAAGAAAACCTCCTCGCAGGCAGCCACGACAGCCTTTTAGATGAAGCGACATTTGATACCGCGGCAACCTTGGCAGATGAGCTCATGCAGCAATATGCAGACGGTATATGGGACAAGGTAGAACTCATCTACAACCAATTCAAGAACTCCCTCACTCAAATACTCACTACCGAGTCTTTCCTTCCCGTAGGCGACACTATATCCATCACAACAGACGATACTACCATACCTCAAGACTACATCTACGAACCTGACAAAGAGTCTATACTCAAAGCCATGACTCCACTCATGATCCGGTCACAGTTCTACAGAGCCATACTTGACTCCCTGGCCTCCGAACATGGGGCAAGAATGACCGCCATGCAGAACGCTACAGATAACGCCACTACGCTCCTCAGCGAACTCCGTCTCAGCTACAACAAAGCCCGCCAGGCCGCCATCACAAACGAAATCATCGAAATCGTAGGCGGCAGCGAAGCCTTAAAGGGCTGAAAAAGATTTTTATATAAAAAAATTCTTTTATATGTGAGAAATTTCGTATATTTGCAGCGCCGTTGTGCCTCGCATATAGGGGGCATTATCGTTGCAATACAATAAGATTCAATAAGATAATAAAAGATAATAAAAACATTAATATTTTGTAAAAGATGAAAATTTACCAGACTTCCGACATTCGCAACATCGCCCTGGTGGGCGGTGCTAAATCCGGTAAGACTACTATGGCTGAGGCTATGGCATTCGTGGGTGGGGTTATCAACCGCCGCGGTACCGTTGAAGACAAGAACACCATTTCAGACTATCGCGACATTGAAATCGACCGTCGCAACTCTGTAAGCACCTCTCTGCTCTACAGCGAGGTAAATGGTAAGAAAATCAATATTCTTGATGTTCCAGGTTTCGCAGATTTTCAGGGAGAGGTTGTTTCCGCTTTTAATGTTGTAGAGGCTGCCGTTGTTCTGGTAAATGCACAGAGCGGTATTGAAGTTGGTACTGAAATTGCCTACCGCTACAGCAACAAGGTTGGAACTCCTATGATTTTTGCCGTAAACCAGATGGAAGCTGAGAAGGCTAATTTCGATGACTGCGTGAACCAGCTGAAGGATTATTTCGGTGGCAAGTGCACTGTTCTCCAGTTCCCTGTAAACCAGGGCGTAGGTTTCAACTCCGTTATTGATATCGTGCTGAACAAACAGCTGACTTTCAAGGACGGCAAGGTTGAAATGAGCGATATTCCTGCTGAATATGCTGGCAAGGCAGAAGAACTCCGCGAAGCTCTCGTAGAAGAGGCTGCTGCTGCTGACGACGAACTGATGGAGAAATATTTTGAGAACGGCGATCTGGATCATGACGATCTTTCCAAGGCTCTGCGTCTCGCTATCGAAAAACGCGACCTCTATCCTATTCTCTGCACCAGTGCAAAAGAAAATATGGGTATCGCTCGTCTGCTTGATTTTGTATGCGACAACGTTCCTGCTCCAAATGCACGTGTAGAATTTCCCAAAACCAAGGGTGGCAAGGAACTCAAATTCGATGCTGCTAACCCAACCGTTGCTTTCGCTTTCAAATCCGCTACCGAGAAGAACCTCGGCGAAATGACCTATATCAAGGTTATGGACGGCGAACTGGCAGAATCTCAGGATGTGATTAACTCCTGCAACCAGAGCAAGGAACGTCTCAGCCAGATTCTCGTTTGCGCAGGTAAGAACCGCCAGCGTGTAGAAAAGGCTGTTGCCGGTGATATCATCTGCACCATTAAACTGAAGGATGTGAAGATCAACCATACCATGACCACTCCTAAGAATACGGACGACGTATGCGCTGAAATTGAATTCCCAGTACCTATCTATACTGTAGCTGTTAAGGCTGCAAACAGCAGCGACGATGAGAAGGTTGGCGCTATCATGAACGAAATGGTAAACAGCGACCACTCCCTCACTCTTGAAAACAGCCGCGAACTGCGCCAGACCATCCTCGGATGCCAGGGCGAACTTCACCTGAATACCTTGAAATGGTATTTTGAGAATGTTCACAAGATTGATGTTAATTTCACCGCTCCTAACGTTCCTTATCGTGAGACCATCACCAAGAGCGCTGAAGAAATGTACCGCCACAAGAAACAGTCTGGTGGTAGCGGTCAGTTTGGTGAAGTTCACATGCTGGTTGAACCTTACTATGATGGTATGCCAAACCAGACCAAATATCCTATCCGCGATACTCAGGTTTATGAACTGGACTGGGGTGGAAAACTGGTATTCAACAACTGTATTGTAGGTGGTGCTATTGATGCCCGCTTCATGCCAGCTATCCTCAAAGGTATCATGGAAAAGATGGAACAGGGTCCTCTGACCGGCTCTTACGCTCGCGATATTGTGGTAAATATCTATGATGGTAAGATGCACCCGGTTGATTCCAACGAAACCGCATTCAAGATTGCAGGTCGTACCGCTTTCCGCGCAGCATTCAAGGCTGCAGGTCCTAAGATCATGGAGCCTATCTATAATGTAGAAGTTACCGTTCCTACCGAAGCTATGGGTGGCGTTATGACCGACCTTCAGGGCCGCCGGGCCATCGTAATGGGTATGGATGCAGAGGGTAAATATACCACACTGAAGGCTAAAGCTCCTCTGGCTGAAATGAACCGTTACTGCACCAGCCTGAGCTCTCTTACCAGCGGCCGTGGTACTTTCAGCATGACCTATTCCGAATATCAGCAGGTTCCAACCGATGTTCAGCAGGCTCTGCTCAAGGCTTACGAGGAATCCCAGACCGAAGAAGACTAATCTCTACTTCGTTATGTATAGTGAAAGGCTTCACATTTTGTGTGGGGCCTTTCTTTCTAAAGAGTGAAAGCCCCAATATATGCCATTCGTCAATAATATATTAAACTATCATAGCCTTTCCATTGTAGGCTTGGAAAAGAACACCGGGAAGACGGTGTGTCTGAACTATGTATTGCGACGTCTGGCAGAAATGAAGACCTCTGTCGCTGTAACCTCCATCGGGGTGGACGGAGAACAGACCGACAGCGTTTATGCTACCGCTAAACCTGAGATTACGCTTTATGAGGGGATGCGGTTCATTACCTCGGAGAAGCATTATCACCAACGTAGGCTGATTTCGGAAATCGAATACCTCGACACCCAAAGGACTTCTTTAGGAAGACTGGTAACAGGGCGCGTGTTATGCGAAGGTAAGATACTTTTGAGCGGAGCTGCTACTACGGAAAAACTACGCGGACAGATTTCTTCATTCCAAGCACAGGGAACGGAACTCACAATTGTAGATGGAGCCCTCTCACGGCTGAGCCTTGCCTCCCCTACTGTAACCGAAGCGATGATTCTTGCTACCGGGGCTGCGGTATCTCCCAACATACAACAGCTGATCGCCAGGACCCGCTTCGTCTATCGCCTGATAAGTCTCCCGGAAACAGATTTTCCTACCAGGGAAAGACTGATGCCCCTCACTTCTGGGTTATGGGCTGTTGATCAGGATGGGGAGATTCACGACCTGCAGGTAGCTTCGGTTTTCCTTTTAGGAAGAGGTGAAGAAAACCTGTTCCGCTATGGAAACACGCTGTTCGCTAACGGGGCAGTAAGCGACCGCCTGCTTAAATATCTTGCTGCGCAGAAGAATATCAAGGATATTACCCTTGTAGTGCGCGACTTCACAAAACTATTCATCACTCAAGATGTTTTCGCAGATTACACGCGCCGTGGAGGACAACTCAAAGTCCTGCAGAAATCCAGGCTCATCGCAGTATGCCTCAACCCCACCTCCCCACAGGGGTTCCTGCTCAACTCCGAGGAAGCCTGCAACCGTCTCTCCGATGCGCTCCAGACCCCAGTCTATGATGTAAAAAAATGCACACACGCCCCACAAACCCCTATAAGCTATGATACTGAAAGATAAACTCAAAGAAGAACCCGGATTCCAATATATCATTGAAGGTATGGAACTGATGTCCTCTGTGGGACGCAGCCAGCTGCTCGCATCCAGTATGGAGACCAGCCCCACGGAAATCAATGCTGAACTGGACCGTGTCCAGACCATGAAGGACCTTCTTTGCGACCCTGAAATGCAGCATCCGCTTGCTGATCTGAAACATCGCCTGATGGAGCTACAGGACATTCAGGGGACAATCACCCATCTTCAGCATCGTGTGGTCTTGGACGAAATCGAACTCTATGAGATAAAGAACTTTTCCTATATCTGTATGGGGGCAAGCCGGGCTGCCGGTACTTTGCATATCGACGCGATACTTTCCATACCTGATCTTGCACCGGTATTCGAGATTCTTGACCCGGACCATACCCGCATCCCGAGTTTCTACATCTACGACAGCTATCATCCCGAATTAGCTGCTGTCCGTAAGCAGATGAGGGCCCTCAAGGATACAGACACAAAAGATGCCGCCCGGTTCAACGAACTCTTCAACCGCCAGAACGACCTCCAGCAGGAAATCATCACCCACCTTTCCGACCGGCTTTATCCGTATGCCGGCCTTCTCAGTCGTGCGCTCACGCAAATGGGATACGCTGATATTCTTCTTGCTAAAGCCACCCAGGCCCACAAATGGAATCTCTGCCGTCCTCAGATACAACCTTTCCATAAAGTTACCACCCGCTACGAAGGACTCTTCAATCCCCGGCTCCAGCATCACAAACTCCAGCAGGGACACCGCTATCAGCCTGTGGATATTGAAGTCTCACAAGGGCTCTGCATCATTACGGGAGCCAATATGGCTGGCAAGACTGTAACCCTCAAAACCATGGGAATCGCCCAGATGATGTGCCAGTTTGGCATGTTTGTTCCTGCCGTGAAGGCTGAAGTGGCTTTAGTGGATGACATCATCTTCTGCATCGGGGACGAGCAGAACGAGATGAACGGTCTTTCCTCTTTCGCCAGCGAGATCATCAAGATCAGCACTACTCTTCAACGAAGCCGCAGCGAACATCTGCTCATTCTCATCGATGAACCGGCAAGAACCACCAATCCCGTGGAAGGCAAAGCTATCGTACAGGCTATTTCCCAGATTCTCAACTCTCGGGACTCTATATCCCTCATCACCACCCATTACAGCCAGTTAGGCATTCCCTGCCGGAAACTGCGGGTGAAGGGATTCCTCGAGCAGATGGTTTCTGCTCCGCTTACCCCAGAGAATATCAACCTTTACATGGACTATTCCCTGATTCCGGACCAGAGCGAAGATGTACCCCTTGAAGCGCTGCGCATTGCGGCTATCCTGGGATGCGACCCCAACATGATTTCCCTTGCAGAAGAGAAACTGAAATAGGGCTCCACCACACACTATACACTATACACCCTCAACCTTCCACCTTAAACCTTCAACCCTCAACCCATTTATTTTCCGGTATGTCCGAAGCCGCCCGCTCCGCGCACCGTCTCTGTGAGTTCCACGGCCTCTTCCCACTGTGCCTGCTCGTGCTTTGCGATGACCATCTGGGCTATACGCTCACCGTCCGAAATCTCGAAAGCCTCGTTACTCAGGTTAATCAATATCACGCATATCTCACCTCTGTAGTCCGCGTCTATCGTACCGGGAGAATTCAGCACCGTTATTCCCTTCTTCAGGGCCAGCCCGCTACGGGGTCTTATCTGAGCCTCATACCCCACAGGCAGTTCTATAAACAGCCCCGTCTTTATCATGCCCCGCTGTAAAGGCTGCAGCGTTACGGGTCCCTCCGGAAGATAAGCCCTCAGGTCCAGACCTGCAGACTGGGGCGTTTCATATTTCGGAAGCGGATGGTGTGATTTATTGATGACTTTCAGTATCATGGGTCTTGGGTTGTTTGGTCAGTATCTCGTCAATCATACCGTATTCGCGTGCTTCTTCGGCGGTCATCCAATAGTCGCGGTCGCTGTCCTTCCAGACCGTATCGAAATCCTTGCCGCTGTGTTTGGCGATGATTTCGTACAGTTCCCGTTTCAGTTTCTGGATTTCGCGGCAGGTGATTTCCATATCGCTTGCCTGACCCTCTGCGCCGCCCATGGGCTGATGTATCATCACACGGCTGTGGGGAAGCGCGCTCCGCATACCCTTTTCGCCTGCACACAGCAGCACACTTGCCATGGAAGCCGCCAGACCCGTACAGATCGTAGCCACCCGAGGCTGTACATACTGCATCGTATCATAGATACCCATACCGGCATATACCGAACCTCCTGGAGAGTTCAGATATATCTGGATATCGCGGGTCGGGTCGGTCGATTCAAGGAAAAGCAGCTGTGCCTGTATCACATTGGAGGTGTAGTCGTCTATAGCCGTACCAAGGAAAATCACGCGCTCCATCATCAGGCGGGAGAACACGTCCATCTGCGCCACATTCAACTGGCGTTCTTCTATAATGTAAGGCGTAAGCGAATTATTGATAGCCGAAGTGTATTTTGCATAAGTCGTGCTACTGATACCGATATGGCGCGTAGCAAATTTCTCGAATTCTGTCATATATATTAGTTTTTTAGTTTTCTTTTTCCGGTTTCAGGAGTCCGGGCCGCCGCTCTTTCGTGCGGGCTACCGCCTGTTCGTAGCGCCATTCCGCAATCCTGGCGTGGTTGCCGCTCAGGAGCACCTCAGGAACTTTCCAGCCCCTGAACTCCGGCGGACGTGTATATTCGGGTGGGGCTACCAGCCCGTCCTGGAACGAATCCTCCAGCGCCGACTGCTCATCCCCTATCACCCCGGGAATCAGCCTTATGGTCGCATCGCATATCACGGCAGCCGCCAGCTCGCCCCCCGTAAGCACATAATCCCCGATAGAAATCTCCTTTGTAATGAAATGTTCCCTCACCCGCTCATCAATCCCTTTGTAATGGCCGCAGAGAATCATCAGGTTACCTTTCAGGCTCAGCTGGTTAGCCAAGGGCTGACTCAACTGTTCCCCGTCGGGAGCCGTATAAATAATCTCGTCATACGACCGTTCCCCCTGTAGTTTCTCTATGCAATTGGTCAGAGGCTCTACCCCCATCACCATACCGGCCCCTCCGCCGTAGGGATAATCATCTATGCTCCCGTATTTCGTAAGCGAATATTCGTGCAGGTCGTGAAACACCACCTCTACCAGCCCTTTCCTGCGGGCCCGCATCACGATGCTCTCCTCGAAGAACATCCGCATCATCTCCGGAAACAATGTCAGTATATCTATTCTCATCTTATTCTCAGTCTTCGTCCAATACTCAGTATCGTAGTCTCCTTGATGCCGTTCAGCTGACAGAGCCGTTTCACCGTAGTGCCGTTGCGCTTGGCGATCTTGCTCAGCGTGTCGCCGCTCCTTACCTTATAGTAGCGCGCCCCTGAACTGGAAGCCGAACTGCTGCCCGTACCCGCTTTCGCCACCTTTCGGAACGACGAGGGGTTCAGCACCAGTTCTTCCTCAATCAGTCTGTGGGTGCTGCAGTCTATCACATTCTCCGGATTCATCGCATTGCCCATATAGCGGATCTCGAAATGGAGATGACTTCCGTAGCTTCGGCCCGTGTTGCCGCAGAGGCCGATCACGTCGCCCGCCTTCACCTTCTGGCCCGCCTCCACCTCGCGGCGGCTCAGGTGGGCATAATAGGTCTCCAGACCGTTCTGCTCGTGGCGGATCACGATAAGGTTGCCGTAGGTCTTGTTATACTTGCTGATACGCACTACGCCATCGAAAGCCGCATAAATCGGTTCGCCCGTCGGGAGCGCCATATCGGTGCCGTAGTGGAACCTGCGTTTTCTCGGACCGAAATGGCTCGTCACGCGGCTCGTCTCGGGGGTCGGATAATGGAATTCCTGCCCTTTGGCACGGTTCACCAGCAGCAGATGAACGTCCTTTATCGAATTCGCGTCCATCTTGGGATAGTGGATCACCTCCGAATCGAAGCTCGCATACAGGATATCGTCCTCGTTTTCCGCACCCTCGTCCTCACGGGGCTGGAGGACGCGCGCCTGCAAGTCCTCATCCTCGGGAGGAGGAGGCGCTACGATGAACGGCTTCTGGTATATACCCTCGCCCTCTTCCGGCTTCTGGGGCCGCTGGTCCACCACCACCCCGTTGTAATCCTCATCGGGGTAAATCACATCCAGCTGGTTTATTTTGATAACAGATTTATCCTTGTCCGGCGAATCCTGACCCAGGGCCGCACCGCCACCCATCACACTGCATATCAGCACACAAATATATAATATATGTTTTTTCATACAATAATAGTTCAAGCGTTAGAAAATGCAAAGATACGCAAAAAAATCCACGCGCACAACTTTTTCTTGTTTTTTATGATTTTTTTACATTATGCCACACCCCTGCCGGCGAACCGCCCCCGGGTTAGCAGAATTCCGGAACGGCGGAGTCCCGTGGGGCCCGCGCAAGCGCATCCAAACCCCGCGCGCAGGCCCGAATAACTCCCTTCTATCTTCTTTTTATCTCCATATTATCTTCTTTTTATCTCCTTTCCTCAGAACAAAAGATAAAGTGGAGATAAAAAGAAGATAAAAAGAAGATAGAAGGGAGTTACCACTTAAAAACGATAAAAAAAACAGCCTCAACAGGCGAAGCGGCGTGGAGAAGGAACTGGAAATGTTCCAAAAAAGATATCAACAGGTTCCAAAAAATTCCACGACGCGGAAAGCGCCTTCCAACAGAAAATCCAGACGATTGTAAACTATTATATCATAAGCAATTATAAACTATCTGAAAATTTTTGAAACTTTTTCAGAAAAGCATCGTAAAAAGTTATGAACAACGAAAAATGGTTTTTTTATCATAGTTTTGGAAAAAAATGGTTTTTTTTGGAAAAATGTTCGTAACTTTACAAATCGAAAAAACTGAACAGAAATGTCGTTAATCATTGGTACTGAATACTGTAAGCTCGACACGAACGGCCGATTCAAGTTCCCGATTGCGTTAAAACGCCAGTTGGAGGGGGAAGATGGCCGCTTTGTGATCCGGTGCAGTACGTACGATGATTGTCTGGAGCTGTGGCCGTGCAGCAGTTTCAAGATGGAGGTAGAGCGGGTGCAGCAGAAACTGAACCCCTACAACATCGAGGACCGCCGGCTCCAGCGCGAACTGACGAAGGGAAATCTGGTAGAGCTCGACGGAATGGACCGGCTCCTGATACCCTCGGAGCAGCGAAGCTGTGTGAAGGGCTCGAAGGACATCGTCCTGCAGTCGGTAGGCAGCTACATCGAGATCTGGGATTACGAGAAGTACCAGAAGCTGAACGGCGAAGGAAACAGTCTCGCCCAGCAGATCAGCCAGAGAATGACGGACTGAGAGGAAGAGAGGGTCGAGAGAGGTTGAGAGGTTTAAGGAGTTTAAGAGGGTGAAAGAGAGGTGAAAGAGGGTGAAAGAGAGGTTGAGAGGGGTTTGGTTTTTTCGGGAGATGCTGCAGAGGGCGGCACCTGACGGGGCAGGATTCCCCGGAATTGTAGAGTAGAAAAAACCGATTCAAAACTATGGAATACCACACACCGGTGATGCTGGCAGAATGTGTCGAGGGTCTGAACATCCGCGAGGGGGGAATCTACGTGGACGTTACCTTCGGAGGGGGTGGCCATTCGCGCGCCATTATGGAGCGTCTGGGGAGCGAAGGTCGCCTGTATGCCTTCGATCAGGACGAGGATGCCGCCCGCAACGCGATAGCAGATGACCGGTTCCGGCTGATTCACGAGAATTTCAGAAACATGAAGTCTTTCCTGCGGCTCTACGGGGTGAGGAAAGTGGATGGAATACTGGCAGACCTCGGGGTCTCCTCGCATCAGTTCGACGAGGCAGAACGCGGCTTCTCCACCCGTATGGACGGGGAGCTGGACCTGAGAATGGACCGCCGTCAGGAGTTTTCCGCTAAGGAACTGGTGAACGAAGCCGGCGAAGAAGAACTGCGCAGCATTATGCGGCTCTACGGAGAACTGCCGAACGCGGGAAGTGTGGCGAAAGCCATCGTAACCGCCCGGAGCCTCTCCCCCATCACCACGACCTTTGAATTGAAGAATGCCGTAGAAAGATGCCTCCCCCGGGGCCGTGAGAACAAGTTCCTGGCAATGATATTCCAGGCGCTGCGGATTGAGGTGAACGGAGAACTGGAGGCGCTGAAGGCGATGCTCCAGCAGGCAGGCGAGATACTTGTGCCGGGAGGACGGCTGGTGGTGATGAGCTATCATTCGCTGGAAGACCGCCTGGTGAAGAACATGATGAGGAGCGGGAACTTTGAAGGAGAGATAGAAAAGGATTTCTACGGAAACGTGATAGCCCCTTTCCGCACGGTAAGCCGCAAGGCTATCACCGCCAGCGAAGAGGAACTCCAGCGCAACAACCGCGCCCGGAGCGCAAAACTGAGAATTGCAGAAAAAGTGTATTGAGAACTGCGAATAGTGATATGACAGACGGAAACGACATACAAAAAGCTCACGGCAGCAGCTGGGACACCACAGAACAGCTGGAGGCTCTGGATGCGCTGAGCCAGCTGGAACAGCTGGGCGGGCCGGAAGGCCGGAATCCGGAAGAGGAAAAGCCGCAGGTATCCCGGACGGCATCCAAGTCCCGCGCGAAAGAAAAAAGCCGTGCCAGAAAGAAAAGCCAGAGAAAGAACGGGAGCGACGGAACGGGGGTTCTGGGCAAGATACTGGGGGGAAATGTGCTGACCTCGGAGATCGTGCAGAAACAATGGGGACTGATATTCCTGATAGCCCTGTTTGCGATGCTGCTGGTAGGAAACCGCTATCATGTGGAGAAGCTCCAGAAGGACAAAATAGAGACGGAAGAGCGTATCAACATACTGAACGAACACAGAATACAGATGCAGAAGCAGTCACAGGAACAGGTGAAGGTGTCGAGTCTGATGAAAGACCTGGACTCCACGGGACTGGGATATTCAGCAGGGCCGCCGTTTGAACTGTAGGAGGGGTAAGGATTGAAGGTTGAGAGTTTAAGGGTTAAAAGAATAATATAAAGAAAAAATAATAAAAAGCTGTCATGGCAACGAAGTACGACGGAAAGAAAGCAGCGAAACGGATGCTGGTGGTGTATCTGCTCCTGTTCATCGGAGCAGGGACGAGCATCATCTGGGCATTGATCAATACCCAGATGGTGAATGGGGAAAAATGGCGCAAGATGGCCATGAACCGCGAACGCGACCTGAAGACCGACATGGCACGGAGAGGCAACATCTATTCTTCGGACGGCAACATACTGGCCACCACGCTGCCCGTGTGCGACCTGTATCTGGACCTCGGACGCAAAGAGAAAAAAGACGCAAAGGGGCACACCGTACGCGATACCAACGATAACCCGATAATAGAAACCCAGCTGACAGACAGCCTGCTGATGAAAGGCATAGATGCGGTAGCCGTGCTGCTGAGCGAAGACAGCAAAGTGCATTCCGCCGCCTACTATAAAGAGAAAATCCTGAACGAACGCGCCAAGGAACATCCGTCGCAATGTTTCCTCGTACAGCGCGGTATAGCCTACTCCACCTGGGAAGCCATACGGGAGACCAAAGGCTGGGGGAGAGCCGTGGTGAGAAAGGTGGATGACCACAGCGTGATACATCAGGAAAGAGCCCACATATACGGCAACATGGGTGAGAACACGATAGGATTCCGCAACAGCCGCCTCTCGAACAGTTATACCGGTCTGGAAGGCTACTACGACAGCGTGCTGAGAGGACAGGACGGGCAATACTGGTGCAGAAGACTTACCCGAGGCGTATGGATCAAAAGCAGCGACCAGACCTCGCACTATGCAGAGTTTGAAGGCACTACGGTAGATTCCACCATAGTAAAGGAGCGCATAGACGGAAGCGATATCGTAGCCACCATAGATACCCGATATCAGGACGTAGCAGAGAGTTCGCTGAGAAAAGCGCTAAGAACCTACGGAGCGAACAGCGGCTGTGCAATACTGATGGAGATGGAGACGGGGTATATCCTTGCATGCAGCAACCTGATATACGACACCAACGTGCATGAATATATGGAACTGAGCAACAACAACATCGCATGTTCAGACCTTTATGAGCCCGGTTCCACATTCAAAAGCGTACTCCTCACAGCCATGATGAATGACACCTCAATTGTGATTGATACCGCAGAAAAGGTAAGGGTAGGATACAAGATATTCTCGAAATACAGCGGAGAGATCAACGACGGAAGCCACGCCACACTGGACACCGTGTCCGTAGCAAAGGTGATAGCCATGTCATCCAACGTAGGAATGTGCGAAATCGGATGGAAGAACTACCGCACCAGACGCAACGACCTGAAAGAACAGGTAATGAAGATATTCCCGTTTGCCCCGCTGAAACTGGACGTAAAAACCGGAGAATACCCGGGAACCGTGAACGACTTGACCCCGGACCGCGACTTCCTGAACTTCTGCTATGGATATTCCGCCAAAGTGAGCGCCATGCAAGTGCTGACCTTCTATAATGCGCTGGGAGCAGGCGGAAGGATGGTAAAACCGTTATTCTGCAGAGGCATCATGGAAAACGGGAAGCTGAAACCGTTTGAGCCGGTAGTACTGAACGAACGGATATGCAGCCCCGAAACCGCCCGGATCATGAAAGACCTGCTGGTAGGAGTAGTAGAAAACGGTACAGGAAACAACATCAAGAATAACACCTACGGAATTGCAGGAAAGACAGGTACGGCTGTCTTCAGCTATCAGAACCAGCATATCTATACTGCATCATTTGCAGGATTCTTCCCAGCCGAAAACCCGAAATACACCTGTCTTGTGGTGGTGAAACGCGTAGCTGCGCACGGCCGGCAGGCAGCTGCCCCGGTATTCAAGGACATTGCTGACTGCGTGGTAGCCGTAGATAAGGAGCTGGGCTACGTGAAGCTGAAGAGTAATCCAGACGATAACCAGAAGAAGATGCTTCCAGCCCCCGTAGGCCGTCAGAAACAGTTAAAAGAGGCATACGCCTCCATAGGTCAAAGCTACAACTCCTCAACCCCCGAAGCTGAATGGGTAATGTATGTAAAACCGCAGGACACGGTAGAGACCTTTGAGGGTTACCAACTATATAAATGGTATAGAGGAGTGGTGCCTGACTGTACGGGAATGACCGTAAGAGAAGCACTCGCCCTGCTGCATGAGGTGGGACTTCAAGCCAAGGTAGAGGGCTGCGGGAAGGTGGTATCACAATATCCGAAGAGCGGTACAAAAATCCCAGCAGGGAACCAGAAAGTAACATTGAAACTTGAACTGTAAGTGAGAACGCAAAGTGGGCAGGCAATAAATAATAGATGAATATGAAACTGAAAGAACTTATAAACGGAATAGACTGCACGGTGCGGGGAGAACGCGAGGTTGAGGTCTCGGGGCTGACCTTCGATTCCCGGAAGGTGGAAACGGGGTATGCCTTTATAGCCCAGACGGGCGTTCATGTGGATGGTCACGAATATATAGAACAGACGATAGCCCAGGGAGCAAAGGTAATCGTATGCGAGAAGATGCCCCAGACCCTCCATGATGAAGTTACCTATATCCTCACTCCCAACAGCAACAAGGCGCTTGGCATAATGGCGGGCAACTGGTACGGTAACCCCTCCAGAAAACTGAAACTGACCGGCATCACAGGCACCAACGGGAAGACCACTACAGTCACACTGCTGAGCCGCCTGTTCCGGATGATGGGGTATCACGTGGGACTTATATCCACTATCGTAAACAAAATTGACGATGAGGAAATTCCAGCCACACACACCACTCCTGATGCTATAGCGTTGAACGGACTGCTCGCCAGGATGGTGGAAAAGGGATGCCAGTATGCCTTCATGGAGGTAAGTTCCCATTCTATCGTACAGGAACGGATTGCAGGCCTGGAATTTGCGGGAGGTATTTTCAGCAACATCACCCATGACCACCTCGATTTCCACAAAACCATGGCAAACTATATCGCAGCCAAGAAAGGTTTCTTTGACGGCTTAGGAAAAGAGGCGTTCGCACTCACCAATATAGATGACAGAAACGGTATGGTAATGGTGCAGAACTGCAGTGCCAGAATCATGACCTACAGCCTTCAGAAGATGGCAGACATCCGATGCAGGATAGTAGAGAACACCTTCCAGGGATTGCATCTGGAGGTGAACGGGAAAGAGGTCTGGACCCGACTCGTGGGACGCTTCAACGCCTACAACCTCATGGCGATCTTCGGCACGGCGATAGCATACGGATGTGAGGAAAACGAAGCGCTGAGACTTCTGAGTATGCTGGAGGCCGCAGAAGGAAGATTCCAGTATGTAGCAGGAAAGGGCGTGACCGCCATCGTAGATTATGCCCACACTCCCGATGCACTCCAGAACGTGATTGACACGATCAACGATATCCGTTGCGGAAAGGGGAACCTCATCACTGTGGTGGGGTGCGGAGGAGACCGCGACCCGCTGAAACGTCCCATTATGGCACAGATAGGCGTTAAGGGGAGCGACCAGCTGATTCTTACGAGCGACAACCCCCGCACGGAAGACCCGGAAAAGATTCTCGACGCCATGGAGGCGGGCCTGAACGAGGCGGAGAAAGAAAAGATGCTGAGAATCACGGACCGCAGACAAGCCATAAAAACCGCGGTGAGACTTGCTAAGGAAGGCGACATCGTGCTGGTAGCCGGCAAGGGGCACGAGAAATATCAGGACATCAATGGAGTGAAGCTTCATTTCGATGACCGTGAAGAACTGGAAAAAATATTATAAACTGTTGTAAAAATGCTGTATTACTTTTTTGACTGGTTAGAACATACATTTGATTTCCCCGGAGCAGGAGTATTTCAATATATCTCGTTCCGTGCAGCCATGAGTGCCATCACATCACTGGTAATCATGCTGATATTCGGCAAACCGTTCATCCGATTCATACGCAGCCGTCAGATAGGCGAAACCGTACGCGACCTGCACCTCGAAGGCCAGAAGGAAAAAGAGGGAACCCCGACGATGGGAGGATTGCTGATACTGGCTGCCATAGTGATCCCCACCGTACTGTTTGCGCAGTTGGATAACATCTATGTGCTTATCATGCTGGGCACGACCCTCTGGCTGGGATTTATCGGGTTTACGGATGATTATATCAAGGTGTTCCGCAAGAACAAAGAGGGACTTCCCGGAAAATTCAAGGTATTCGGACAGGTCGCCCTGGGGCTTGCCGTGGGGCTGCTGATCATGTATCATCCCGACATCACGGGAGGCACTACAACTACGATACCCTTTGTGAAGGGCAACGAACTGGACTACTCCAGAATCGTTACCTGGATGGGCCCCTGGGCAGAGAAGATCGTATGGCTGGTATATGTATTGATTGTAATATTCGTAGTAACCGCTGTAAGCAACGCCTCAAATCTCACGGACGGAATAGACGGCCTTGCTACAGGAACCTCAGCCGTGATAGGCGTAGCACTTGCAGTACTCGCATGGGTAAGCGGTAACGTAATCTTTGCCAATTATCTGAACATCATGTTCCTGCCCAATATCGGCGAACTGACGGTATTCGTAGCAGCCTTCATCGGTGCAACGTTAGGATTTCTATGGTACAACACCTATCCTGCCGAGATTTTCATGGGAGACACGGGCTCGCTGGCTTTAGGCGGTATTGTGGCAGTATTTGCCCTCCTGATACGCAAGGAACTGCTCCTGCCTGTTCTGTGCGGAATTTATGTGATTGAGGATCTTTCGGTAATCATCCAGCGTACCCACTTCAAGCGCACCAAGAAAAAATACGGAGAAGGCAGAAGGGTATTCCTGATGGCCCCCATCCACCACCACTATCAGAAGAAAGGAATTCCAGAGCCCAAGATAGTCCAGCGATTCATCATCATAGGTATTCTGCTGGCCATCGTGAGCATAGTAACACTGAAACTGCGTTAAGCCCCGACGCTGATACTGATAAAAACTGAAAACTACCACTATGACTATAGAGACATTAGCACAACAAGGAAGAGAAAAAATCCATACCGGACTGGCTGGGATGGATGTTGCGAAACTGAAACAGATGCGTAATGCAGGCCTGAGATCATGCTTTACCCACATGGACGAACTGAAATACCGGATGGAATTTGTGGCCACCATACACGGAAAACAATTCATAAACGATGCAGCAGGACGCAACCTTAACGCGACATGGTATGCCCTGGAAAGCAACGAAGGGGAAAACCTTACCTGGATCACGAAGGGAGGTGTGGATCAGGACTACGGGATGCTCGCCCCCGTGGTGAAGCAGAAAGTGCGACGCATTATCTGCATCGGAAACGGAAAATTCATAAAAAACCATCTGGCCTCAGCTGCCCGGCATATTGAGGAAGTGAACGATATGCGCGAGGCGGTGAACAGTGCCCTCTACGGATCATTGGAGAAAACGACGGTAATCTTCTCCCCTGCCTCTGATACATCAGATATGGAATCCGAAGGACGCAGCTTCCGCCATGAGGTGGATGAATTATAGCTCTATCACGAAGAAACCACGGAGATACCCCGAAGAAACCACGAAACACCTGACGAAAATGAAACGGAAAAACATACTGAAAGGAGATATGGTAATATGGACAGTATATATAATGCTGACCATCATCTCACTGGTTGCAGTATATAGTTCAATCGGACTTTCTGCCATTACGGAACACCGGGGAGCAACACCCACCTCGCTGATGTTACGGCACGCGCTGTTTGTGGTGGTTTCGTTTGCGATTGTATGGATTATGTCGCGAACCGATTACAGAAAATATTCAAGAATCTCACAGATAGGATACTTTATCTCGATAGGGCTGCTGCTGTATGTACTTATCACTGGGGAGGGGGAAGGAAGATGGATTTCGCTGTTCGGTATAAGGTTCCAGCCTTCCGAAATCGCAAAAATCTGCCTGATCATGTATGTGGCACGGCTACTGAACCGCAGCAGGGAGGAACTGGACACTCCTGCCACTTTCAGCAGACTCCTAGTCAGCATTCTGTTTGTGGTGGTATTGATACTCCTTAAGAACTTTTCTACTGCCGCTCTGGTGTTCCTGACCTGCTATCTGATGATGTATTTTGCAGGAGTAAACAAGAAATACTGGTGGGGCCTGCTGGGAATATTAGTGGTGGTAGGGGGAATTGCCCTGCTGGTACTTTCAAAGAACTATCAGGATGTGCAGACCGACGGTATGATGGGGCGTTCATCCACCTGGGGACACAGAATTGATTCCTGGCTCCATCCCGATGATGGGCTCTCTCAGGCAAACATGGCCAAGATGGCTGTCGCACGGGGTGGGCTGACGGGTGTAGGTATCGGTAATACGATTCATGCCCGACTGATAACCCAGGCTCATAACGACTTCATATTCTCTATCATCATTGAGGAGGCCGGCTCTCTTACCGGAGTTGTAATATTCCTGCTTTACAGCGTGCTGTTTTTCCGTTGTATACAGATTGCCCGGAGATGCAAGGGCACATTCGGAAGCTTGTGTGTGGCGGGCTACGGAACGGTGATATATCTGCAGGCTTTGATGAACATGGGGGTTGCTTTGGGGCTGACACCTGTAACAGGCCAGACGCTTCCTTTTATCAGTTATGGTGGTACGGCCTATATGTTTATGAGTTGTGGGGTGGGTATCGTGCAGGCGGTAGCGAACGATAACAAAAAAAATATGAATAAAACCAAGGGGTCTCTTCAGGAAAGCCCATCCGTAGAAACTACCGGGAAAGTCACAGATACAGAAAAATAAAAAAAATAATATATGAAAGCAATAATCAGTGGTGGAGGAAGCGGCGGACACATTTTCCCCGCAATAGCGATTGCTAATGCCATCAAGGCCCGTTATGCCGATGCAGAAATACTTTTCATAGGGGCTGAAGGCCGCATGGAAATGGAGAAGGTGCCTGCTGCAGGATATAAGATTGAAGGACTTCCTATCGCCGGTCTTCAGCGCAGACTTACGCTCAAGAACCTCAGCGTTCCTTTCAAAATGTGGAAAAGCCAGCAGAAAGTGAAAGGGATTCTTACTTCGTTCCAGCCGGACATCGTTGTAGGGGTGGGTGGTTATGCAAGTGCTCCCACGCTCAAGGAGGCCGAAAAAATGGGATACCCTACCCTGCTGCAGGAACAGAATTCCTATCCCGGACTTACCAACAAGATGCTGGCTAAGAAAGCCCGTACTATCTGCGTAGCATACGATGGTCTTGAGAAGTTCTTCCCCAAAGAGAAAATCGTATTTACAGGAAATCCTGTGAGGGCTGACATCGAGGCGATGAATGCCTCTCGGGAAGAAGGCTGTGCTGAATTCGGACTGGATACTGACCGGAAGGTGGTGCTCTCTATCGGGGGAAGCCTGGGGGCAAGAAGCATCAACGAAATGATTCTCAAGAACCCGCTTTTCTTCAAGGAAAACAACATACAGCTGATTTGGCAGACCGGCAAATGGATGTATAAGGAGGCTCTGGATAAAGTTCGGGCTATGGGGCTGGAAAGATGGATCAAGGTATATCAGTTCATCAGCCGTATGGACCTGGCCTACGCGGCTGCCGATGTGATCATCTCAAGGGCTGGAGCCATTGCTATCTCTGAGCTGTGCATTGTCGGTAAGCCTGTCATCCTCATTCCCTCTCCCAATGTGGCGGAAGACCACCAGACCAAGAATGCTATGGCTTTGGTGAACAAGGGGGCTGCGCGGATGGTTCGGGATGAAGAATGCGGCCAGAAAGGGCTTATCGAACTGCGGGACCTCTTCAACTCTCCCCAGCAGCAGCAGCGGATGCGTCAGAACTGTGAGGGGCTGGGTGTGAAAGGGGCTGCCGCTAAAATCGTAGATGAAATCGAAAAAATTATTGTATCTGTAAACAATTTGTGATGAACTACTACTTTGTAGGCATAGGGGGGATCGGTATGAGCGCTATTGCGCGTTTCTTCCATCAAAGGGGCGACCGGGTATGCGGTTACGACCGCACGCCAAGCCCTCTTACCCGCGCACTGGAGGCGGAAGGCATCCAGGTGCATTATGATGACGACCCGGCTCGCATTCCTTCCCAAGTGGACCTTGCTGTCTATACGCCTGCTGTCCCTCGCGACACGGCGGTTATGCAATGGCTCCTCTCTCACGGCATTCCTTTGAAGAAACGCTCCCAGGTGCTGGGCGAACTTACCCGCGGTAAAAAATGTATCGCTGTGGCGGGTACTCACGGCAAGACGACTACCAGCAGCATGATAGCCTACATCCTGCATCAGAGCCACGTAGGCTGCAGCGCTTTCCTCGGTGGAATCTCTAACAACTTCAAGAGCAATATGGTGGTGAACACCGATAGTGACTGGGTTGTCGTTGAGGCTGACGAGTTCGACCGCTCTTTCCTGCAGCTGCATCCCTATTATTCTGTCATTACGGCTACCGACCCTGACCACCTCGACATCTACGGTACTTACGAAAATATGCTGGCTGCGTTTACCCAATACGCTTCCCAGACCGAGAAGGATGGTATGCTGCTTCTGAAATCCGGGCTTTCCTGCGCTCCGCTCAACGGACTACTTACCCGCACCTATTCCTCTCATCCCTCTCAGGGGGACTATTTCTGCTCTAACATCCAGAACCACAACGGGGACCTTTCTTTTGACCTTACCACGCCTTCCGGAATACTCAAGGACCTGTGGCTAACTAATTCCTGTCTCTACAACGTGGAAAACGCTGTGGCTGCCTCAGCTGTCGCACTTCAATGCGGGGTCTCTGAGGATGAACTCCGGGTCGCGCTCCGGACTTTCTCGGGTATCTACCGCCGTTTCGACTACCGAGTCAAGAACTCCCGCATCATTTTTATCGACGACTATGCGCACCATCCTGAAGAAATCCGGGCTACGCTCTCCTCTGTGAGGTATATGTTCCCGGGGAAACGCGTTATGGGTATCTTCCAGCCTCACCTCTACTCTCGCACGCGGGATTTCGCTGACGGATTCGCTGAAATTCTTTCTGAATTGGATATCGTCGCGCTCCTCGATATCTACCCCGCGCGGGAACTCCCTATCCCTGGAACCTCTTCCCGGATGCTGCTCGACAGAATCACCAACCCGGACAAGAGACTGCTTCTCCGCGATCAGGTGATTCCCACTATTCTCCAAACCCGACCCGACATCCTGCTCACCATCGGGGCGGGGGATATTGACCGTATCGTTCCTGAAATAGAAAAAGCACTGCTATGAAACGCCCGCTTAGAATATCCCTGTACGCGCTTGCCTCTGTGGTGGTCCTTGTCGGTATCATCTGGGCTAACCTCAACCGCAGCAATTCCCCGGTATCTGATATCTGCATCGTCGTGGATTACCGCGGGAACGACACGCTCGTTACCGCTGAGGAACTCCGGCAACAGCTCCTCGAAGCTATGCCCGACCTTCCTGCCCGGCTCGTGAAGGAGGTCCGCGAAGATTTGGTGGCCTCCACCGTGGCCCGCTCTCCTTTCGTTAAAAACACGACCGCAAACATCAGCGTGGGCCGCTGCATTGTCGTCAATACGGAGCAGCGTCGTCCCATTCTCCGGGTCTTCTGTGAGGATAAAGAATTCTATCTCGATGACCTCGGACGTGTAGTTCCGGTCAGCTTCCACGGTGACTGCGATGTGCTCGTGGGTAACGGGCATTTCCGTCAGCATCTTACCCCAGCCTTCCAGTCGCTCGACATCCAGGCGCTCGCCACCGATACACTCCGTCAGCACTACGACCTTGTACAGATGTGGAACGTAGCACAGTATCTCGACCTTAATCCTAAATACGGAGTTCTCTTCGACCAGATATACGTCAGCCCTGAAGGGGACCTCCAGCTTGTACCGAAAGTGGGAAACCATATCGTTAACCTCGGTGATTCCCGCCAGATGGACCGCAAAATGGCCAACCTCTGGGCTATGTACCACCGAGGCATGGCCCAGACCGGCTGGAACACCTACCGCCTCATCAACCTCAAATTCAGCGATCAGGTAATATGCACAAAACGATAACCCCCCTCAACCCTGAAACCTCCTTAGACCTCCTAAAACCTCCTAAACCCTTAAACCTCTTAAACCCTCAAACTCTTTTTGACTCTTTGACCCCTTAAACCCTTAAACCTCTTAACCCGAAAATAAAATAATACCTCATATCATGAAAAACGAAAACGAAATCATCGTCGGTCTCGACATCGGAACAACCAAAATCGCCTGCTGCATCGGCCGCCGGGGCGATAACGACAAGGTCATCCTCCTCGGTTTCGGTAAGACCGAATCTGTAGGCGTAGTGCGCGGCGCGGTCAAGAACATTGTCTCCACTGCCGACTCTATCCGCAAGGCGGTCCGTCAGGCTTCCGAACAGGCACAGTTCGACGTGCAGGAAGTCTATGTGGGCATCGCGGGGCAGCATATCAAGTCGGTCCAGAAACAGGGCTCCATCACCATTCCCGAATCCCACCATCAGATTACCGACTCCGACATCGAACGACTCAAGTCAGAACAGCGCTGTCTTATGCTCGGTCCCGGTGAAGAGGTCATCCACATCTTTCCTCAGAAATTCTACGTGGACGGCGAACTCCTCGACGGCGTGAACCCTGTAGGGGTGGTGGGAAACCTCCTCCAGGCCGATTTCCACATCGTTACCGGAAACGTGCGCGAAATCAACAACATCTATGAAAGTGTCGAGGCTGCCGGCCTCAAGGTGAAAGGCATGGTGCTCGAACCTGTAGCTTCCGCCTACGCGGTGCTCGATGATCAGGAACGCACCGCCGGGGTTACCCTCGTCGATATCGGTGGCGGTACTACCGACGTGGCTATCTTCCACGAGAGCGTTATCTGCCACACCTCCGTGCTGCCCTGCGCGGGTATCACTATCACCGAGGACATCCGCCGGGGCTGCAATATCATGCGCAACCAGGCCGAGAGCCTCAAGACCAAGTTCGGATGCTGTCTCCCGGGCGAGGTAAGCGAAAACGACGTGATCTCCATACCGGGCATCCACGGCATGGCTCCCCACGAAATCAGCATGAAGGGTCTCGCCTCTATCATCAACGCGCGCGCAAAGGTGATCCTCGAACTCGTGGCGGCCGAAATCCAGGAGTCCCGTCTCGAACGCTCCCTCATCGCGGGGGTTGTCATCACGGGGGGCGGGGCAAAGCTCAAGCACATCAAGTCGCTCTCTGAACTGATCACCGCTACCGATACCCGCATCGGTACGCCTGACGAACACATCGATTCCGCTACGAACCCTATCATCATCGACGAGATCAAACATCCTATGTACTCTACCTGCGTCGGGCTGGTGCTCTACGGTCTCGAAGAGCTCAACGCCTGCCTCCCTGCCGGCGATACTCCCGATCCTGAACAGGTGTCCAACGAAACTCAGGACCTCGGCTCCAATACGGACCCTATCGACATCTTCAAGGACTTCCCCTCTGATCCCAAACCGGTTTCCGAACCTGTTTCCGAACCTGAGCCTGCCCCGAAGGCTGCCCCGAAACGCAAGAAATGGAGCCCCAGCGATGCAATCTCCCGTTTTCTCGACCGCCTCACCAATGACGGCATCGATGAATAGACCGATGCGGACCTTATCCTAACCCACTCCTGATTGTATCAACACACACGAAAAACCATTGCAAACCGTTGGCAGAATTAATCATATTTTCAGGCGAGCCTGCACTGGGAGCAGAAGCTCCCCTCGGCGCAGATCCTCCGCCCGGGGCTCCGCTCCACGGTAACTCCCTGCTATCTTCTTTTTATCTCCATATTAACTTCTTTTTATCTCCTTTCTTTAGAATAAGAGATGGAAAAAAGATAAAAAGAAGATAAAAAGAAGATAGAAGGGAGTTACCCCTTACAAGCAGCTATAAAACAGTAGAAAAACGCTGCTTCTTTACGGTATTATTTTAACAGATTTGTCCCCCAAAAAGGGAGTTGTTAAAAAAACTGTTGAAAACTTTCGGGGGAAATGGCTGCGGGATTCAATTGTTATGTGTAATTTTACACTGGTTTTACTGCACGCAGTATTGCTGCAAAAATTTGGTTGTCAAATATTTAAGAAATAATAAGCATCATGAGTAATTCTGATAATTCGATAAATCCGGCTTTCATCACCTTTGAATCCCCCAAGGATCAGTCCGCTTTCATCAAGGTTCTTGGTGTGGGCGGGGGTGGCTGCAACGCCGTAAACCACATGTATAACGAGGGTATCAAGGGGGTGGATTTCATCGTCTGCAACACGGACGCGAAGGCGCTGAACTCAAGCCCTGTGCCTAACAAGATCTCGCTGGCCAAGCTGGGGGCGGGCAACAACCCGGCCGTGGGTAAAGCTGCCGCAGAGAAAAAGGCCGACGAAATACGCGAAATTCTTTCCCACAACACCCAGATGCTCTTCATCACGGCCGGTATGGGTGGCGGTACGGGTACGGGTGCTGCACCTGTGATTGCCGAAATCGCCAAAAGCATCGACCTCGACAACGAGGCTGCTCCCAAAATCCTCGTGGTGGCTATCGTGACCATGCCTTTCATGTTCGAGGGCAACAAACGCCGCATTCAGGCCGAAAACGGTATCAAGGAACTGAGCAAATATGTGGATTCCATCCTCGTGATCAACAACGACAAGCTCCGCTCCTACGGCGACAAGACGCTGGGCAATGCGTTTGCGCTGGCGGACGATGTGCTGCTGACTGCCGCCAAGGGTATCTCCGAGATCATTACGGTGGATGCCTATATCAATATCGACTTTCAGGACGTGAACGCGGTGATGCAGAACAGCGGCACGGCGCTGATGGGTGCCGGTGAGGCTAAAGGCGAGGGACGCGCGCTCCAGGCTATAGAGGCGGCTTCTACCTCGGTGCTGCTCAACGACAACGATATCAAGGGGGCTAAGGATGTGCTGCTCTATCTCTCGTTCAGTCCCGACCACGAAATCACGATGGACGAGATGACCGCCTGCGCGGCATTCCTTACCAGCCGCACGGACAATGCGGACTGCAACGTGATCTGGGGCTACGGTGCGGATGAATCGATTACGGACGATACGTTCAAGGTTACGCTGATTGCTACAGGCTTTGAGAAGAAGGAACGGCTCGACCTGCCTCCGGTAAGCAACCCTCACACGCTCCCGCTGGAAGAGCCCATAAAAGAAACTCCCGCACAGGCAGAAGCCTCCACAGCGGAAATCCACATCAAGAGGCAGACGGAAACCACCGCAGAAACCGCCGCCCCGGCAGCAGGAACAGTGGTCCGGAGCGAGCCTTCCGCCCCTTTCGAGGATGACCAGCCCGCCTGCGTGGAGCCGATGGACTCCATAGCCCCAAAGGTGGTACACAGGCTTGAAGAAGAGCCGGTTCAGGAGGCCGAGACGGCGGTAGAAGATGCCGCCCCGGAATTCAACCCAGAGGATGAGATACAGGTCCGTTCCGTAGAAGCTCACGCTACCGACCCCATCCGGCTGGAAGACCCCTCGCAGCTGGTAGAAAGCCAGCAGGACCTCCAGCGAATCACCTCCAAGGCGGAACGGATCAGAGAGATGCTCCACAGACTGAAGAACGACCCGGACGCTCCCGCAGCATTCGAGAACCTCACGACCGAGGAACTGTCAGGCGAGACTATCCCGCTCACCTCACACTCCAGCAAGCGTGAAGCCGCTGCTACCGTGCTGACCGCAGCGGGCCGCATCGCAGCCAACAGCTACATAGAAGACCTTCCGGACTGAAGCAGATAGTGAACAGAAAGATTGTGAACTGTGAATTGTGAACTGACAAAGAAGACTGGAGGCAGCCACAGTTCACAATTCACAGTTTTTCTTTATTTATAATTACCCGAATATGAAACGCACAATTCTCATCATCGCAATACTGGCTTTTTCCAGTCTGGCATTTGCGCAGAAAAAAACCATACAGTTTGATGCCGAAAATCTTCCTACCCAACTGCTTGCCTACCTGAATTCCGCCACCAGCGATGATGCCAGAAAGAAAGATAACGCCAAGGTCATCAAGCTCTTCACCGATGTATATAATGCCACTGATGACCCGACCAGGGAACGGATGACAGCGGTTTTTTCAGCCGCCCAGAAACAGAAAATCCGTCAGATACCCGACCTCACGGACTTCATAACCCTGGTATGGATGCTCTACACCTCGGAGCCAGACCACCACAACTTCCTGCCGTGGATAGCGTGCGTACAGTTCATTCAGGAAAACAAGACTGCCAAAGTATTCAACGAGTTCACCGGATTTACCCGTCAGCTCATCACCGACCGCACACTGCAGAAATCACGTTCCGCCGTATGGCAGGCCCAGCCCGGCTCCCCCTATACCCTTGCGCTCCAGGGCCGCGACATCATCGTGACTTTCGCCACCCCTACCGACATCTTCTATAATTCCGACAAAGACCACGGTACGATATACGGCACGAAGGGAACGTTCAACTATCTGGACTCCAAATGGGTGGGAGAAGGAGGACGCATCACCTGGGACCGGACCGGCATACCCACTACTGCCTGCTGGGCCGACCTCAATCGCTATCAGGCCAACACGAAACTTTCCAAACTTACGGCCGACTCGGTGCAGCTCACCTATACGAAATATTTCACCACTCCTATCATGGGTTCTATCGAAGATGTTCTGGACTACCCCATGGACCCCGAGAAATACAACTACCCGAAATTCCGCTCCTATCAGAACGACTTCGTCCTCAACGACATCATCCCGGGGGCAGACTACCGAGGCACATTCATGCTGAACGGAGCCAAGTTCGTAACCTCATCAACGGAGCATCCCGCCTCGCTGGTATTCTCCCGCGACGGGAAGCCCTTCATCGTAGTGACCTCCACGAAGTTCACCATCGCAAACGGAAAGGCCCTCTCGGAACGTGCAGCCGTGAAAATCTATATCGACGGAGATTCCATCTACAACAACGGCATCTCGATGCGGTACGCCGTTTCGGACAAAAGGCTCACCCTCGTAAACAACGGAAAACGGAATTACTACAGTCCCTACACCAACACCTATCATAACCTCGACATGTACTGTGAACAGATGGTATGGAACCCCGAGAAAGACATGATAGAGATGTCGATGCTGGGCGAGACAGGAAGTTCCTCGTTCGCCACCTTTGAGTCCTCCAACTACTATTCGCTCAAGAAATACCGCGAAATCCAGGGCATAGATGAGCAGAGCCCCGTAGTAAAGGTATTCAAGTTCTCCAAGGCAAACGGCGGACTCGACGAGTTCTCCATCAGCGAATTTGCAAGCGCTATCAAGATGGATGTCTCGCAGGCAAAACTTATGATACACAATCTCGCCAAAGGAGGACTGGTCTCCTTCGATGAGAACCTCGGCATAGTATATCTCAAGAACCGCCTCAACGACTATATGCGCGCCTACAGCAAGAGCCGCGACTATGATTATGATGCCATCTCGCTGGAATCCAATACGACCCGCCGTAATGCGGAACTTGACCTTTCCACCAATGATCTGCTCATCCACGGGGTGGACAGTTTCTTTGTAAGCGACTCACAGCATGTAGAAATCAAACCCACCCGCGGCGATCTGGTTATCCGGCGCGACCGAGAGATGCACTTCTCGGGACTGATATACGCAGGACGGTTCGGAATGCGCGTCAAAGATGCCACATTCTACTACGACCGCTTCTCGCTTGATCTCCCCGATGTAGAAAGTCTCGTGTTCTCGGTGGAACGTTTCGACGACCCCAATAAACTCCATGCCGTAAACAATACGCTTTCCCACCTCGTCGGGTCGCTTGACATCGATAAACCCGACAACCATAATGGGCTTACCAAAAACAAGGAATATCCGATTTTCCGGAGCCAGACCGAAAGCTATGTATATTTCGACAACAAAAACCTCTACAACGGAGCCTACATCCGCGACAGATTCTACTATAAGATTGAACCGTTCACCCTCAACAGCCTCACGGACTTCAAGACCGATTCGCTGCGGTTTTCGGGTACGCTCACCTCAGCGGGAATTTTCCCGGACATTCATCAGCCCCTCACCGTACAGAGCGACTATTCGCTTGGATTCGTAATGGATACCCCAAAGGAAGGTCTTCCCACCTACGGAGGCAAGGGGCAGTTCGTACATCGTCTCAATCTCTCCAACAAAGGACTCCGCGCTATGGGAGACCTGAAATATCTCACCTCCTTCTCCCACTCCAACCAGATGGTGTTCCTCCCCGATTCCATGCTCGCTACCACCGATACATTCATCGTGCGCGAAGAGGGCGGTTTCCCCGAAATCCACAACTCACGCACCCATCAGTCGTGGTATCCTTACCTCGACTCCATGCAGGTGTGCCAGGCCCCCAAAGCACCAGAATTTCAGATGTACCACAACGAGTCCACACTTGCAGGCTGTCTGATACTGCAGCCACAGGGAGCCACGGCAAACGGAACCATAACCCTACGCGAAGGCACCTTCGAGTCTGACCGCTTCCAGCTCAAGACCATGGAGATGCTCGCCGACGTGTCCTCCTTTACGCTTCGCAGCGATGTGTATAAGGCAACCGCCTACCGCGCCACGAACATGAAATCCCAGGTGGATTACACCACCCATCACGCCACCCTTACCTCCAACAAGGCACTCCAACGTACCGAACTTCCCGTCATGAAATATGTGGCCGATATTGACAAGGTGGATTGGGACATCAACCACAAACAGCTTACCATTCTAAACAGCAAGAGCGAAGCCTCCGGGGGACTGGAAGGACTTTCCATCCGGGAACGCCTCCGCCATACCCAGCAGCCAGGCGTGAGATTCGTCTCTACCGACCCGAAATGCGACAGTCTGCAATACTACGCTCTCGCATCTGACTACAGCTATAATCTCGGCCAGCTCTCTTCCCGGGGCGTGTTCCTCATCAACGTGGCCGACGCAGCTATCGCCCCCGCAGGAGACACAGTTCATATCAATCCTGGCGGAGAAATGTCGCAGCTCCAACACTCACAGCTGCTCGCCTCACGCTCCAACGGATTCCACAGCATATATGATGCCGACCTCATCATCAAAGGCCGCAACAGCTACACCGGAAAAGGATATATCGACTATGTCGATGAGGACGAAGGCGTACAGAAAATCTATCTCGACCAGATTGCGCCTAACCCCTCAGGCACTACAATTGCCCAAGGAACTATCCAGTCGCAGGATCAGTTCACACTCTCCTCCGCTTTCGGGTTCGCAGGCATCGTGCGCATAGAAGCCGACAAAGAGCCCTATTATTTCGACGGAGGCGTGCGCCTCATCCATCAGTGTACCTCTGTGGAACAGCTCGGACTCCTCGCCTTCAAAGGCTATCTTGATCCTAAGAACATCCAGATTACCGTACCCGAACTTCCTATCGACTGGCATGGAGACCGCCTCACAGCATCCATACTCTTCGACAAAAACAACCTCGCTCCCCATATAGCATTCCTCACCAAAGAACGGGCTGCAGACAACGAACTCGTTACCGCTACCGGACTCATCTCCTTCGACAAGGATACCCGAACCTACACCCTTGCCTCCGCTGAGAAACTCAACAACTTCAACGAAGTCGTGTCGCCCTATCTCCTCTATAACACTACTCAATGCCAGCTTGAAGCCGAAGGTTCCCTCTTCTTCGGACTCAAGAACGGACTCTCACGATTCTTCTCCTACGGAACAGCACAGCTCGACAAAAATCCCGAGAACTTTACCTCCAACACCCTCTTCGGCGTAACCTTCCCCATGGATGCCGGCATCATCAACGCTATCGCACAGCAGTTTGCAGATGACCTGCGCCTCTCCCCAACCAATCCCGACAACGAAGTGCTCCGCCACGCCATGATATATTACCAGGGCGAGGAACGAGGAAACGATAACTATTCCATCTACGTCTCCAGCGGGGCATACGACCGCATCCCCAAAGAGTTTGAATCCACCTTCTTCCTCCAGGGCATCAAATGGCAGTATTCTCCCGCACTCGGTTACCACTACAGCGGCATGGCCTCCCTTGCCCTCGTCGGCAAGAAACAGCTCCACGTCGATATTCGCGTCAAGGCTCAGATTACCCGTCGCGGAAATGCCAGCTACCTCAACCTCTACCTCTCCGCCGCTAACGACCACTGGTACTACTTCAGTTACGAAGCCAACACACAGCAACTCATCGTTTACTCCAGTGTAGGCGAAATCGAAGACCTCATCAAGAGTCTCTCGGCCGAAAAACGCGAAATCACCGACCATGATCTCGGGACCTTCCGCTATCGCGTAGGCACCTCAAAGAGCGAAGTTCCCAACTTCCTGCTCCGCATCGACGGCACCAACACCGCCACCGATGATGACGAGAACGAATAATTTTACATACATTCTACAGTTCCAAAAGTCGCAGATCCCCCCCACAATCTGCGACTTTTATACACTTGTCAAACCCTATTCCCATAAAATATTCCAATCTAAACCCATCGGAAAATCAGACAATTGGATTACACAAAGATATTTTTTTCATAAAATATTTGGTCAGTTCCAAAAAAGTATGTAATTTTGCACCCGCTTTCGAGAGAAAAAGAGAGCCTTCAATGCCCAGGTGGTGGAATTGGTAGACACGCTACTTTGAGGGGGTAGTGGCCGTAAGGCCGTGCAAGTTCAAGTCTTGTTCTGGGCACCACAAAAAAACAACGAAGGCCGTTCAAGAAAGCCCGAAGCCCGGATGGCGGAATTGGTAGACGCGTACGTTTCAGGTGCGTATTTCGAAAGGAGTGCAGGTTCAAGTCCTGTTCCGGGCACCACAAAAGAAGACTCAGTACGAGTCTTTTTTTTGTACCCTCACAGGACTACGACCCGTCAGCTCACCTCATTATTCTGTAATAACCTGATTTTTTACTGTAAAAAACACAAAAAAGGCTAATTCATCAAACAGATATAACAATGAGAGAAACACTTCTTTTTGCTACACTCGTCCTTCTCTTTTTCGGGGCTGCGGATGCACAGAGACCGCTGCATTATTGGAACGACGGGCCGCTCTCATTGAACGACTTCGGCTATCCCCAAGGATTCTCTATAAACCTCCAGATAGGCATCGGATTCATCGGAGGCAGGACCCACGCCGAATAGGATCGCCTATGAGTGGTTCCTTCCTTGTTGCCATCGAACTCACAGACGGACGGAACACAAAGAAACCCTATACAATTAACCCTTGAAAAGGAAAAATATCTTAATGAATTCATTCATCCAACAAGTAAAAAAAGTAGAAATGAAAAAAAACATCATCATTCTTATATGTATGGTTCTGTCGATGAACTATATGTATGGCGAACAAACCGCCCCATCCCAGGCAGACACGACCAGCCGGCAGATTCTCGAAGAACTGCGGTCAATCAATGAGCCAGATAATGGATATATTGCAAAAATAGAGGACAACACACGGCAGCACCCTTGGTCCGACGGTTGGAACTTTTATGGAATAGCCGCTTTTGTTATTGCATTGATCTCTGCCGGCATAGGCGGGATCACCTGGTATTCCCAGCAAAAGACCGAAGGCAACACCAAGAAGTTGTCGCGGGATGCACAGCGCAAACTGCTGAACGACCTGCTGCGCCATCTGTATCGTAACTACGTCATCACCTACACGATGAGAACCAAACTGAAAGACATAGAATATAAAGGTTACCCTTCTGAAGAGCATTTCGAGAAACTCAAGATACCGATGGAAAACATCCATCTCGACGCATTCTATGGCGAAGACGAGAACTTCCGCAAGATGCATGTCCTCTATCTGAATCTGAGAAACTACAACGAAGAAATCGATGTGGCACTGAAACATATCGCCAATCCTTCCATCAGTCAGGAAACCAAGGACGAAGATTTGGATACACTTGAGTTCAAGGTGTCCTATCTGACAGGAAAAATCATCGATACCATAACGAATGTGTGGGGCGGAGACCCTAAATACACGGAGGAAATGAAGTCCGCACTGGAATTGTCGCTTTCTGGAGAAACCAATGCCGAGAACAACATTGATGTGCCAGGCAGTGAAAACTTCGAGGCGCTCACCCTCGAAAGCCTGGAAAATACCAGCTACACGAAACTCTACAGCAATGATGAACTGAAACAAGTGTGCGCGATATTCAATCATGACGTACACGAAGAACGGAAAAGGAATGCCCGTGGCGCCTGGAAGGTCAGAATGATTATGTATTGATCGTAGATTCATCTCCTTCTCGCCTTCCCGCCCGGGGAGATGGATTTCATCATAATCGGGGCGTAGGACTACGCCCCGACCTTGCTCCGACTTGCCTCCCCGGTAAAGGCGCGGCTGCGGTGTCGTTCCGCTGTCCCGCAGAGGGAGATACCAGGGAGATACCAGAGAGATACCAGGGAGATACCCGACACCAAAGAGATACCCAACACCAAAGAGATACCCGACACCAGCCGGAAAGAGTGGGTATCGGATTTCTCATTCTGCCTCCCTCCTCCTCCCCTTATCTCCGCAGATCGGCCGTTTGTCTGCCCCAACCATTAAATCCGTAAAATTCTGATGCAGTTCCAGCTGGAAATGCAAATAGCAGTTTTTTACGACTTTTTCGCTATCCTATTGATTTATAGCGAGAATCATCCGACATTCAACCGACATGAACCGACATTGTGTCGGTTAAGTGGCGGATGAGATTGAAAAAACACCCAATTCCCATTTTGGAAAGCCGACCCGCCTTTCCGAGTCACACGACCGGCCGCTTTTCCGAGTCCGAACCGACATGAAACCGACACAATGTCGGTTTTTGGCGGATGAATGTCGGATGCTATCCGCAGACTACCAGCAAGATACGCAAAAAGTCATCAAAAATTGCAATTTCACTCATTCTATCATCCTAACGCGCAAATATGGTGGTGAAGAAACATCTCAACGACGATATCGAAGACAGGAGAGGCGCCCCGCTGGGGCGCCTCTTTTATCAGTTGTGGTCGGAGGATCTGTTCCGGAAGGGGCTATACTTTTTTTATCGGGGAAAACTATTCCGATAATATATAACGGGGACGCCAATGGCTGTCGTAGAGAATAGACTGCGGAAGGGCATCGCCGAAACGGAAGGTTACCTGATACTGTCTGCGGGCACGACTGATGCGCAGTATCTGCAACGGCTGGTTTCCAACAGGTTTATGAAAAGCGATGAGTGCTATGGAATCAAGGACGCTTTCGGGTATGAGGCTTGTCCATTGAGGGGTAAGATTCTGCCCTGCGGCGGCTTCTACCATGGTCCATTTGCCTTTTTTGCTGAAACAGATACATGTGCTGTCAGAAGTCCATGCCCAATAATGCAAAGCCCTGCGAAGCCGCGAAGTCTGTCCGAATCCTTGTTCGTAACAGGAACTGAGAAACCGGTCGCACTGACCGGGGTCGCTATATGTAGTAAGGAACCAGGTAGCGCTATCGGGAAGCTGTGCCCAAGTGATAGGAACAAGACCCGTACAGGTGCGGTAATCATCTGGCATCTGAAGACTTTCCTGGGCTGTGGATAACAGCGGCAGGGATAGTATAAGAAGGAGTATCAGTTTTTTCATCAAAGGGATTTTCTGATATAACGATGAAATGTCAAAAAAATTATATGCTTGGGAGAAGAAAAAAAAGCATCCTAAACGGATGCTTTCTGGGTTGTATCATAATGGTAGATTACTTTACTCTTTCAAACTCCTGGTGGGTAAGCACGCGCAGATCGTCATCCTTTGGTGGAACAGGTTCCATCTCGGACATATTCTCGATTATGAGTTCATTATCGTTCAGGGTAAGTATCTGGTAAATCGTATTTTCCCATATAAGGGAGTCGCCCTGGACAGTATAATGCTCCACCATCGTATCTTCAATTGCGGTGATGATGACCTGGACGGTATTGTCCTCACGGAAGGTAAGCTGCTCATGCAAAAGGGTGTCGGTCTGGTCAAAATAGTAGTAGTAACGATATGAATTTTCAGTACTACTCCAGGTACCGATGATAGAAGGGTCGCTGGTTTCTTCATTCTTATTACACGAGGTAAGCAAAAGTGAACCTATAGCAAACGACAGGCAAAGGTTGATGAATTTCTTCATGATGATATAATTTAGTGAATTGTTATCAGAGTTCGATCATGACGTTATATTCCTCGGCAAGGCGGCGGAGATTGATGATGGCGTAGCGCATACGCCCAAGGGCTGTATTGATGCTTACGCCTGTGCGCTCGGCGATGTCCTTGAAATCGTACTGACCGTAATGGCGCAGAATAACTACGCGCCGCTGCTCGGGGGGGAGCATACGGAGAAGCTTGCGGAGATTCTGGTGGGTCTGCTGCTGTATGATAGATCGCTCGGCGTTCTCGTCAAACATCTTGATATTGTCGAGCAGGTCGCAGTCTTCGCGATTGGGGACAATAGGCATCTTGCTGTTGCGCCGGTAATAATCCACGATGAGGTTATGGGCTATACGCATGACCCAATGGATGAACTTGTTTTCATCTTTATAGATGCCGGAATTGATGGTAACTATTACCTTGAAGAAAGTGTCCTGAAAGATATCATCTGCCACATCCTTGTCTTTGACGGTAGAGAGGATATAACCATAGACTTTGGATTGATAACGTTCCAGAAGCGCCTTGAAGCAGGCGCAGTCTCCGTTGCGGTAACCGGATATCAGCTCATTGTCGGTGAGAGTGGTCGTTTCTATTTCTGTCATTACCTTAGTGTTTAGGTTAAAGGTTTTAATGTGAGAACTGATACGGTTTGTTTCGATAATTCAGGTTTTAGTTCAACATATAATCCGAGTGCAAAAGTACACTTTTTTTATGGAATGGACAAGAAAAAGATAAAAAAATATTACAATAGGAACGGCGGAGTGGATTTATATTGTTAAAAAACAAATTTTTAACATTTCAAGATTCCCTGTTTTTTTTATGGTAGAGTTCGGCTACGTGCTGCACTTTCTGCTCAAAAGTGAGGTCAGGATCAAGCCAATGAATGGAAATTCCATTGCGTTCCATACGACGGAACCAAGTCATCTGACGTTTGGCGAAACGTCTGATTTCGGTGAAGAGTTTCTCGTACATAGCTTCGTATGTGATCTGTCCTTGAAGGTAGAGGGTCAGATAACGGTACTCCAAACCATAGCGCAGAAGCCGTTCTGCCGGGACACCCGAACTGAGCAGGTTTTCCACTTCCTGTATCATTCCTTGCTGGAGACGGGAGGTAAGGCGGGCTTCTATGCGTTCGATGATAACCTGCCGGGGATAGGCTACTCCTATGACCAGATGGTTCATGGGAGGCATCTGCACATGTTCATCGGGATGGCGGCGGGCAAACTCCTGTATCTCAAGAGCCCTAATCAAGCGGTCACGGGACTCGGTGTCAGTATGGTTATGAAGGGTAATATAACCGGCGAGACGCTGGATGAGTTCTTCATCGGTAAAGGGCTCAAGCGTACGGCGGAAGTCCGGGTCGATAGGCGCATCGGGCAACTGATAGCCACGCAGGACAGACTCGACATACATTCCTGTTCCACCACAAAGGACAGGAGTCCTGTGACGCGCAGTTATCTGGTGGAAGGCCTGAATGAAATCGTTCTGGAACTGATAGAGATTATACTCATAACCTGGGTCATGAATGTCGATAAGATGATAGGGAATATCGACCCCTTCAAAGTGATATTCCGAGAGATCTTTTCCCGTGCCGATATCCATGTGGCGGAAAACCTGCCGGGAATCAGCACTAATGATTTCCCCATGCAACTGATAAGCAAGGGCTACCGCAAGAGCGGTCTTGCCACAGGCGGTAGGTCCTGTTATGGTAAGGAGCGTATCCACTAATCCATAAAGTAGAGCTTTCCACGCTGTTTATCGAACTCGTATTCGCCAAACTGCTGGAGACCGCCACGGTTGATGATGAACTTGTAGTCGATACCTTTCACGACAACCATTTCGATATTATGCACTACCTTCTGGCCAATCTGCACATTTTTGAAGATGATAGTAGCTTTGTCAAGTATGTTGCCTTCCGGATCGAAAGCTTCATCACGGTCGGGGAAGTCCTCTTTGTTGATACGACGCTGATAGAGCAGATTCATTGCCTCCTCCCAGGAGATAGCGAGAGGCTCAGAATAACGCTCGTCTATAAGCATAGGCATCTGTGATCCGTTTACAATACATGAGATTTCGCCTTTGGTGGATTGGATCATAGATACTGGTACGATGCTTTCATCGTGAATGATTTCAGGAGCGTTATTCTCCTGCTCAAGCGGACGGTTTACGAGGTCAATAACCTTGCCGTCTTCGGTCTGCTGAGCTATAGGCGTATCGGTGTTTACGCTCTCGATAAGCTTGCGGGAAACATAGTCAGTACGCAACACAAGGAATTCAATGCGGCGATTCAACAGGTGAGCGGCTTCCTGATGATCTGGGTTGGAAAGTGTAGAGACATAATCACACTCCAGTATAGTACCCTCTGTGAATCGGTAAGGTTTGTTGTTCACACGTACAATAATATCGCGATCAAGCACGCGGGGCACTCGCTCGCCGTAACCTTTTGCCACAAGACGTTCCCGCTCGATACCACGAGACACAAGATAATCTACGACAGACTGAGCACGACGCTGGGAAAGAGTATCATTGGTAAGTCCGATATATGGACGGCAATCTGTGTGCGCACGGATTTCAACCACAACGTTAGGATTGTTGATCATCACAAGGTAGAGGTCCATGAGAGAGTCCATAAATTCTTCCTTGAGTTCCCATTTGGCAAGATCATAACGGATTTCGGGAAGCACCACGGGCTGTTTTGGAACCGGTTCAATACGGAAATCGTGAACAATATCCTTATCGGTGGTGTAGCCACAGGTGCTTTCAGAACCTTCAAGGGTAAAATAATCAACCTTGGAGATAAACATCTTATACACCACATTGCGACGGATCTGGGAGTTATCAAAACGATAGAAACCTTTCTTGTCGGTATATGTTTCGTATTCGGTGCCATTGGAGCCTACGATTTTTACCTTGGCATGCTCAACGAGCTGCATGGACTTCTCGTCGCGAATAGTACCTTCAATGGTGTAGAGCAACGGTGGAAGTTCAAAATAGTAGATATTATCATTAGGGGCATCGCCCTTGAGACGCTGACGGTCCTGATTTTTCTTGTGAGGGTCGGGCTCCAGACGGTTTGAAGAGAAATAACCGCGTTCAAGCATATAGTTATCCTCATCGGCAGGATAATAGACAATACTCATTTCGTCCATAGAGGAGTTAAGCGGAACGCCGAGGTTCTCAGCCTTGGTGTTCTTTCCTCCTTTGAGATCATAACGGAACATATCCAGACCACCCATGCCAGGGAGACCATTTGATGAGAAATAAAGCACGGAATCGCCATATATCATAGGGAACGATTCGGTACCTTCGGTATTAATCTTTGAGCCCATATTTACAGGCTTGCCAAAGTCATCATTGACTGAAGAACGTTTTACTTTCCAAAGGTCGTAACCACCCATTCCGCCAGGCATATCACTTGAGAAATACAGAACGAGACCATCTTCGGAAATGGCGGGATACATATAGTTATAGGAAGTATCTCCAAGGGTCAGTTTGATAGGGTCACCCCAGTCGGTGCTCTGTTCCTCAGATTCATCTTTCTTCTTTTTCTTGCTCTTCTTGCCTTCATCAGGATTAGCAATAGCGCGACTGGAAGTATAGATAGCACAGCCCATGGTCTGATTCTCGCGTTCATCGCAACGAGTAAAGAATATCATTGAGCCGTCAGCCGTGAAAGAAGCTTCACCTTCATTGGTCGGACTATTGATTTTCCCCTGTGTTTCAAAAGAGGATGGAGTAGAAGACCAATTACCTTTACGGTCTTGGAATACGGTATATAGATCAGAAAGAGCCTGACCAGTCCAAACGTCGTGACGGGCATCAGAACCTTCACCAAAACGAGAAGAGGTGAAAACCAATTTCGTAGTATCGCTTCCAAGGAAACGAGGAGCCCAATCATTATACGGGGTGTTCCACGCTTCCATCGGGGTAATAACGTGGCGGGAACGATCATTCACCAACTGATTCACATAAATAAGAGATGCTTTGCGAGAGCGGGCATAAACATCGTTGGGCTCTACCTCAAGATATTTCTCATAGTACTCATCTGCCTCATCATACTTGCTGTTGAAGCGGCACATCTCGGCAAGATAGAAATAAAGCTTCGGCTCAGTAGTATAATACTTGGCTCCAGCAAGACGTTTATAAATTTTCTCAGCCTTCTCATACTCATACATCAAACGATGACACTCACCCATTTGAAAATAAATTCTGTTTTTCTCGGCTTTGTTCGTCTTCATTTTGTTGTAAGCCTCTTCATACATAGCCCTGGCCGCGATGAACTGTTTCTGGTCAAACAAATCATCAGCTTTTTGCGCAATGCTTTTTTTCTGAGCAAAGGCTAAAGTACCGATAAATAGCGCTGCAATAAGCAGAAAAAAACCTTTTCTAAACGTTTTCATATATATTTATGTTTCTTCCTATAGGTGTATAACTATAACTCTATCAGCACTATGAAGTCCAAATACAAGACCTCAAAGCACTTCAAACTGAAATGCTAAATTACACATTTTTTTTGAATTATCGGCAAAAAAGTTGTTTTTCTATAAAAAAAGTTCTGCGTAAGAGGTATCAGTTTCATGAAGGCGGATGGAGTAAAGGCGCGTACCTTCGGGCATTTTAGGGGTGAGCAACCGGGCAAAATGAGCTAATAGATTCTCGGTAGTGGGCTGCCATTCAGTGAGTATCAGTTTGGTTTTAAGCTGGGTATTGTATGGGGTCGTTTCCGGCAGAACAAGAGCATGGTCAAACGGTTCTACTATGGTCTCATTCACAATCCGTTTCAAATCACCGAAATCCATAATCATCCCATTTTTGGGTGAGTCAGGATTATCCTGAGGTTCCCCCTCGATAGTGACAAAAAGTTTATAGGAATGACCATGAATGTTGCAACATTTTCCGTCATAACCAGTTAAAGCATGGGCCATTTCAAAACCGAAAGCCTTTGTAAGTCTTAATTTCATAGAGCTATTTCAGGGATTTGTTGATACGGGAATGAGATATGTTTTCAAGCGCCACCTTCTTTGTGACACGGACCTTTCCTGTCTTTTTTCCAGGAAGTTCAAACATAAGATCGTTCATAATACTTTCCACAATGGAACGCAACCCACGAGCTCCCAACTTGTACTCAATAGCCGTATCCACGATGACATCCAGAGCCTCTTTGTCAAATACAAGATCAATATCATCCATCCTGAGCAACGCCTGATACTGCTTGATCAACGCATTCTTTGGTTCTGTAAGAATGTCGCGCAATGCACATCGATCCAACGGATTCAGATGTGTCAGTACAGGAAAACGTCCGATGAGTTCGGGTATAAGACCGAATTTTTTCAAATCCATAGGGAGCAGGTACTGCAGCAAATTTGAACGATCAAGTTCTTCACGTTTCTGGGAGCCCTTAAAGCCAATAGCATTACATTTAAGACGTGCAGAAATATCTTTTTCTATGCCATCAAAAGCTCCTCCGGCAAGAAAAAGAATATTTCGGGTATTTACTTGTATCATCTTCTGTTCAGGATGTTTGCGACCTCCCTGTGGAGGCACATTCACCACAGCTCCTTCCAGCAATTTGAGCAAAGCTTGTTGAACCCCTTCTCCAGAGACGTCACGAGTGATGGAGGGATTATCTCCTTTACGTGCAATTTTATCAATCTCGTCAATGAATACAATTCCCCGCTCAGCAGCTTCTACGTTATAATCTGCATCTTGAAGTAACCGCACGAGCACATTTTCGACATCATCACCTACATAGCCCGCCTCAGTAAGGGTAGTAGCATCAGCGATAGCAAAAGGAACATCAAGCATTCGCGCAATAGTTTTTGCAAGTAAAGTTTTTCCTGTACCCGTCTCTCCAACAATAATAATATTGGATTTCTCGATTTCTACATCATTACTATCATGAGTAGCACAATAACGAATCCTCTTATAATGATTATATACTGCAACAGAAAGCACTTTCTTTGCTTCTTCCTGGCCAATGACGTACTGATCAAGATAATCTTTGAGTTCCTGAGGCGTATGTAAATTAAGATTCATAGCTACCGATTGAGATTGGCGCTTTTCTTCGGCAACAAAAATTTCCATAGCCTTCTCTGCACATTCCCTGCAAATCCGACCGTCATATCCTTGCAGAAGCATCCCTACTTCTGTCTCTGTTCTACCACATAAAGTGCAAATTCCTATATTATTATTTTTCTTTGGCATATCTTATATTAATTGATTTCTGTCTGCATCCTGCCGGATGAATATGAATAACAAGATGGTGAACGCTAACAACGAGGAGCCCCCATAACTGAAGAAAGGTAACGGAATACCTATCACCGGAAGCAAACCGAGTACCATACCCACATTTATAAGCACATGCATGAACAATATCCCAGCTACAGAATATCCATAGAACCGGGAAAACGTCGAACGCTGACGCTCTGCCATAGTAATCAAGTGAACCAGCAGCACTACATAGGCTGACAGCAACAATGTGCTTCCAAAGAAGCCACGCTCCTCTCCTACTGTACAGAAGATAAAGTCGGTTTCCTGTTCTGGAACAAAATCGGCTTTTGTAATAGTACCATTAAGGAACCCTTTACCGAAAAAGCCACCGGAACCAATGGCAATTTTTGACTGATTCACATTATAGCCTGCACCTGCGAGGTCTTCGGTTTTTCCGAGAAGTACTTCAATACGTTCTCTTTGATGAGGTTCCAGCACTTTATTAAACGCAAAATCCACGGAGCAGATAAACGCCACACAAATTGCAATGAATGCAAAAGCCTGTATATAGGTCTGACGATTACGCTTATTCAGCCATAAAAATATATAGCCAACTGTGATTAATGCAATTATACCAATTAGGATATATTTATTAATCAGCAAAGCCATGACAAACAAAACTATGGCAGCAAGTCCCAATATCAGAACCCACGGAGACATACCTTCCCTGAATAAGGCAAAGACAAACCCCGTAAAAACCAAAGCGGAACCCGTATCATCTTCCAACAGAATAAGTGCAGCTGGCACAGCCAGAATTCCTAAAGCCTTAAGCCACGATTTAGTTTTACTCAGGTCTAAATCTATAGCACTCATATATTTCGCGACCGCCAAAGCCGTTGCGAACTTTGCGAATTCTGCAGGTTGAAACTTAAACACCCCAAAGTTGATCCACCCTTTACCACCATTTACTACCTGACCAATAAAGAGTGTCAGGACCAGTGTTCCCAGTATGACTATATAAATAGGATATGCTGTTTGAGAAAACACTTTAGGTTCGATAAGCAAAATCATAAATGCCAATATCCAAGCTACCCCAATCCAGATAATCTGTTTCCCATGCTGACAACTGAAATCGAAGATTGCTGCATGACTCTCATCATAAATTGCAGCATATATATTAAGCCATCCAAACAGCACAATACCCACGTACAGCCCGATAGCGAGCCAGTCAAATTTCTTTTTTTCTATACCTGTTGAGCCGTAGGATTTCATTTCTTCTTCTTTTTAGGAATTCTATGCAACGGAAGTTTCTGACAAGGACGTGCCTCGTGATATTGTCTCTCAACATCTTTACGCAGAACTTCACCTCTAATATATTTCTCTATAATCAGACCAGAAATAGGTGCTGCCCAAGTACCACCACCACCAGCCGCATTTTCGACATACACAGCCAAAGCTATCTTAGGATTTTCCATGGGAGCGAAACTCACAAACACAGAATGATCGGAACCGATATTCTGAGCCGTACCGGTTTTGCCGCACACAGCAATATCAGACCCTATATCTGCTCTATGACCTGTTCCTCCTGCGCCATGAACCACATCATACATTCCACGGACGGCAATATCGAAGAATTCTTTTCTTATCCCCGTTTCGTGATGTTCGCTGAACGCTGGATCTGCAATAGAATCTTCACCATGAAATCTTACCAGATGGGGAGTACAGTAATAACCCCTGTTAGCCACAATACAAGCCAGATTTGCCATCTGTAAAGGCACCACAGTAACCTCTCCTTGTCCGATACTGTTACTGTAGATTGTCGAAAATGCCCACCTTTCTCTACCGTACCAACGGTTGTAGAATGCCGTATCAGGAATATTGCCTTTCGCAACATTTGGAAGATCTATACCCAATCTTTGACCAAATCCAAATCGAAGCATATAGTCATGCCATACAGTAAGTCCATATTGGCTATCTTTATAGATATTCTTGTATTTCCCTTGCTGAATTACTCGCTTGTACGTAAAATAGAAATATGGATTGCAAGACATCTTTATTGCTTCCTGCACCGATTGCGCACTTGGATGATTATGACAACCCACCAGCCGTTTGTCACATGGGAATCCTGTTCCTGGAGTAATCACACCCAAATCCAACGCCGCCATAGCCTGTGCCACCTTAAAGATGGATCCCGGAGGATACTGCGACTGCAAAGCGCGATTAAACAAAGGTTTGCTTATATCGCTGGACAGCATCTTGTAGTTCTCCCCTCGCACTCTTCCCACTAACAGGTTCGGATCGTACCCAGGAGCACTCACCATAGCAAGAATCTCACCCGTAGAAGGTTCTATCGCTACTACACAACCCCTCTTTCCTTCCATCAACCATTCTGCGTATTCCTGCAGATCAGCATCTAACGTAGTATAAAGGTTATCACCCTCAATCGGCACGGAATCCATCTCCCCATGCATATACGGACCGATCTCACAATTGTGGACATCTACCTGCATGACCTTCTTGCCTTTGACGCCACGCAACACTTCTTCATACGACTTTTCCAACCCGCTCTTACCGATATAATCCCCTTTCTTGTAGTAATGGTCATTATTCAGATCATTCTCATCTACCTCACCTACATACCCCAGCACATGCGCCGCAATAGGACGGTCATATACACGCAAAGTTCTCTGGGAAATATAGAATCCATTGAACTTGTGCATCTTGTTTTCCCATTTAGCAAAATCACGTTGCGAAACCTGCTTAAGAAAGATACTCGGCGCATACGTGGAATATTTGCGAGCCTTCGCCATACGTTCATCAAACTCTTCCCGACTCATTTCCAAAGCCTGACAGAAATAATCAGTATCAAGCTCTTTAGCCATCCTTGGAATCACCATCAGGTCAAATACCGCTTCATTATGCACAAGCAGTTCGCCGTTTCTGTCATAGATAAATCCTCTTGCTGGATATTGCGTCACATTTCTCAGCGACTGCTGTTCCGCAAGTTGTTTATATTTTGAGCCAAACAATTGTAACGAAGCTAACCGTGCCACAAAAATCACACCTACCACAATAAATATGGTTTTCACAACGGTACTTCTATTACTATAAATATTTGTTGACATTATATTCTATCCGATTCTTTCCACTTCCACCTCACCGGATATGAGGTATTGGTGTGAGGTTTCTACCTCTTTGCATATCCACTTGGTCCTTCTCCTTTTTTCTGCCCTGAAAATTCTCTGAGGTTGTCTTTTCACCACAAATAAATCTCCTACCTCCAGATTATCCATTACCAGAAAACCTTCCTTCCCATCCCCCCTCAACATTCTCTCCAGTTGATTACCCATCCGGCGATTCAACGGAATCTTTTTCACATACGCCTTTATCACATCATTTGTCTCAATAGGGAATGCCCCCATCTCAAAATATGCTTTCAATAAATTCCTATAATTCTCCTGCCACTCATATCCGTGAGGCCTTCTACCTCTGCCCCACTGGCTGTAGGTAATCTTATGAGCCATCTCATGCAGGAGAACCAAAAGCATAAAATACTTGTTCAAGTCCCCGTTCACACTTATTTCATCTACCCCACTTCCATCCAAGCACGGACGGAAATCACCCAGTTTCGTAGTGCGGTTTCCCGTCACTCTCAACCTCACATTATTTTCTACAAACCACTGCTCCACAGACCATGCCGCCACACCCGGCAACGCCTCCGCAATCCATTGTTTCCGCGTTGTCATAAAACGCCCTTCCACTCGCCATAATCGGACAAACCTTCATTTTGGCTATTCATGGCAAATGTAGGACAATTACAGTGTCTTACCTTGCGGTGTTTCGGCATGTGTACCCCTTTGCGGCTACATCCCGATAAAAGCAACGCACACACCATCAGAACCAGAATTATCCTATATTTTCCATTTCCCATTTCCAGAGCGTTTTATCCACTTTATGGCAAAAAGAGGAGGACCCACAATGTCTGCAGAATCCTCCTGACTTCATTTTGACCAATTCCTATAAAAGTTTCTTTTTAAGGTTCTCAATCATATCGGCAGTCATCTTTTCCAAATCATATACTGGCTTCCAGCCCCATTCCTCACGAGCACAGCTGTCATCCATGCAATTTGGCCAACTATCAGCAATAGCCTGTTTGATAGGCTCTGGCTCGTATGTCATCTCAAAGTTTGGATAATGTTTCTTGATGGCATTGTATATGATCTCAGGATCGAAACTCATAGCAGTAACATTGAAACTGTTGCGGTGTTTCAGCTTGCTTGGGTCAGCTTCCATGATATCCACCATTGCCTTCTGGGCATCAGGCATGTACATCATATCCATATAGGTACCTTTCTTCAAAGGACATACGAATTTCTCGCCCTTAACTGCAGCATAGTAAATCTCAACAGCGTAGTCGGTAGTACCGCCGCCAGGGAGCGTCAGGTGGCTGATAAGACCAGGGAATCGTACCGAACGGGTATCCACGCCGAAACGGGTGAAATAATAGTCGCTCAGCAACTCACCGGTAACTTTGGTTACACCATAGATAGTGTTAGGACGCTGGATAGTATCCTGAGGAGTCATATCATGAGGCGTACTTGGGCCGAAAGCTCCGATAGAACTTGGGGTAAATACCGCACAACCGAACAGACGGGCAACTTCAAGACAGTTTACCAGACTTCCGATACCCACGTTCCAACCCAGCATCGGGTTTAATTCAGCGGTAGCGCTGAGGATGGCAGCGAGATTGTAGATAGTATCGATGTTGTATTTCTTTACAGCAGCGGCAATCTGCATGATTTGAGTAGAGTCGATACGCTCGATAGGGCCTCTTTCGTAGATAGGGCCACTGAGGGGACGCAAGTCGCTACATACTACGTGTGAGTCTCCATAAATGTCGCGGAGGTTTCTGGTAAGTTCTGAACCGATCTGTCCGCCGGCACCAACGATAAGAATATTTTTCATTGTATGACGATTCTTTTATGATTTATTTCTTTGAGGTAACTACGGGGTATCTCCCTGGTATCTCCGAGGTAACTCCCTCTTTCCGCCAAGCGCGCCCCTATAGAATACCGTTATTACAACAGGTCAGCGACAGAAATGCCACTGACCTGTCGCGATGATTCTTAGCCTTCAATTTCCTTACGGACTTTCTTGAATGCCTCGATACATTTGTCGAGGTGTTCTCTTTCGTGAGCGGCACTGATCTGAACGCGGATACGAGCCTGACCCTTAGGAACTACTGGATAGTAGAAACCGGTAACGAAGATGCCTTCTTCCTGCATCTTAGCTGCATATACCTGGCTCTTGGCTGCATCGTAGATCATAACGGCGCAGATAGCGCTCTCTGATGGTTTGCAGTCAAAGCCTTCTTCCTTCATACGACGGAGGAAGTAATCGGTATTTGCATGAAGTTTATCCTGGAGTTCGTTGGTCTCAGCCATCATGTCGAACATACGGCAGCCGGCAGCTACGAGGCCTGGAGCCATAGAGTTGGAGAACAGATAAGGACGGCTGCGCTGACGCAACATATCGATGATTTCTTTCTTACCGGTAGTGAAACCACCCATTGCGCCGCCGAATGCCTTGCCGAGAGTACCGGTAAGGATTTCGATTTTGCCACGGAGGTTGAAACGCTCGGTAACACCACGGCCGGTCTTGCCAACAACACCTGCTGAGTGGCTTTCGTCAACCATTACCATTGCATCATATTTCTGTGCCAGTTCGTAAATCTTGTCGAGTGGGCATACATTGCCGTCCATAGAGAATACGCCGTCGGTAACGATTACGCGGAAACGATTCTTCTGGGCAGCCTTGAGCTGTTCTTCGAGGTCAGCCATATCGGCATTTGCATAACGATAACGTTCAGCCTTGCAGAGACGGACACCATCGATGATAGAAGCGTGGTTCAGAGAGTCGCTGATGATAGCATCTTCAGCAGTCAGTAATGGTTCGAATACACCACCATTGGCATCAAATGCTGCGGCATAGAGAATGGTATCTTCTGTTCCGAAGAACTCGGCGATTTTCTTCTCCAATTGTTTGTGCATATCTTGGCAGCCGCAGATGAAACGTACGCTGGCCATACCAAAACCGCGGGCATCCATACCCTTCTTGGCAGCCTCGATCAACTGTGGGTTATCAGCAAGACCCAGATAGTTGTTAGCGCAGAAGTTCAAGCACTTCTTGCCCTTTACCATAATCTCAGCGCCCTGAGGGCTTTCGATAATACGTTCTTCTTTGTACAAGCCGTCAGCCTTGATGGTAGCGAGCTCTTTCTGCAAATACTGTTGAAATTTTTCGTACATAATTATTGGTTTTTATTTGTTTATAATTTTCATTCTACAACTCTCCACAGTCCCATGATATGACTGCGGTTGCCCATAGGATCGGTTACCTCGGCCTCAATCAGAATACGGACATACTTGAACGAACTATTCTTGATATTGACCTTCAGGTCCGCAAGCACCTTCTCGCTCACTTCTTTGGTAATGCGGTTGCCTTCGACCTTTACCGGAGGGAGGCCTTGTCCTAAAATCTCAATGGTATAATTATTTACCACAGGACTATTGAAAAATGTTTTTGCGATTACAGAAGCATTCGTAAAATCGCCATAACAGATTTCTCCTTGATTGGAGACTTTTCCCAGCATCAGTTCTGGAGAAGGAAGTTCTTCACAGAGGAAAACCTGATGGCTGAAAATCTTTCCGTCTTTCTTTGACTTGACTCCCAATTTAACAATATCGCAATTCTTTCCAGCATAAACAATATAGCTGCAGCTTCCCTCTTTTTCCTGTCTTACTTTAGCATCACCTTCGATAAGCACCAGTTCCACCTCATCGACTCCGTAATTATAGACTGCCAGAGATACACGGTTCTCAAAATTTTTGTAAAGTTTCTGTGCATTTTGTACTGCAATAACGGCTTTTCCTGCTGCCGGAGTTGCGTTTTTATCCGATTTATCCTTCTGGGCATAGCATCCCCAAACCATCGATACCATTAGAAGTACAATTGCTATCTTTTTCATATACAAAGCCCTACTTTGTGTCGGGCACAACCTTTTTCGAGTTTATTTCTTCATAAATTAGCAATTGCAAAAATACAAAAAATATTTCATTCTACAAAATAAAAATAATCTTTTCTTCTTTTAGCTTTTTATAAGTACACGCCTGCCCGATACTTGAAACGAAAGAAGGCTTCCATTACGGAAACCTTACCTTCAAAATATAATATCAAGATTCGTTTCTGACAAGTCAGCAAAATCAACTGCATTTTGACCAGCCGCAGTGAGGACAACTCTTGCATCCGCCACTGTAAACAAGTTCATTTCCGCATTCAGGACATTTCTCGCCCGTGCCTTGACCATCCGTCTTGGCATAACGTTTGAGTGCTCTCTGAACGCCGTTTTTCCATGTGTTGATCGTTTCCACATCGAAAGTGAGTTTACTGATAAGATCTACAACATTTGCTATAGGCATACCCTGACGTAAAATACCGGAAATCAGTTTTGCATAGTTCCAGTATTCCTGTTTGAAGGTTCTTGAAAGGCCCACGAAAGTCTGGGTAAATCCGTCTTCATCAACATATTGGAAGTCATATCGGGCATGTTCCTGGCCGGCTTCCTTTACCCTTACGACCCAGCCTTTTTCTATAGATTTCGGAATGGTAACCTTATCGGCCCTGCCCGTAAATATCTCGTATGGACGGCCTTCGTACATACCTACAACGGCAATCCAGTCCTCTTTCTCGTTCTTGATACGGACAATCTCGGCCTCCAGTTTTTTGGGACGTTTGGGCGCTTTCGTTTCGATAAACTGATTTTCTGCACAGTCGCATTTTTTCTCACTTTTCGAAACGAGAACGCCATTACGCGAACCATCACGATAGATGGTACATCCCTTACAACCGCTTTCCCAAGCGGTCTGATAGATAGTGCTTACTATTTCTTTGGTCGTCTCTTTTGGTATATTCACAGTCACGCTGATGGAATGGTCCACCCATTTCTGGATAGCCCCTTGCATACGAACCTTGCTCACCCAGTCAATATCCGCTGAAGTAGCAAGATGATATGGCGACTGCTCTATAATTTTATTGAGGTCTGCATCTTTCATGGCGAGAACTTCTTCAACATTGTAGTTGTTCACCTCCAGCCATGTTATGAATTTAGGATGGAATACATTATATTCTTCAAAATAATCACCGCTGTCGTCTTTTACAATAGTGTGCTTTGAAGAATCCTTGTCGTTAGGATTGATCTTCTTTCTGCGCTTGTAGCTTACCAGAAATACCGGTTCTATACCCGAAGTCGTCTGGGTGCAGATACTTACAGTACCTGTAGGAGCAATGGTAAGGAGCGCAATATTGCGACGGCCGAACTGACGCATACGGCTATACATCTGCGGATCAGCCTGTGCCAGACGCTGGATGAAAGGATTCTCCATTTCACGGGCACTATCGTAAAGCGGGAATGCTCCGCGTTCTTCTGCCATAGTTACCGATGAGCCATAGGCCGTGCAGGCAAGAGTCTGATGTACTTTAACACTGAAATTGATGGCATCATCACTTCCATACCGCAACCCCATGGCGGCCAGCATATCGCCTTCTGCCGTAATACCGAATCCAGTTCTACGACCTTCAAGACACTTCATCTTGATATTGAGCCAGAGGTTTTTCTCCACACGCTTGATTTCTTCATCCTCTGGGTCAGAATCAATCTTTTGGATAATTTTCTCAACCTTTTCGAGTTCCAGATCGATAAGGTCATCCATCAGACGCTGACCTTTGGTCACATGATCTTTGAAGAGTTCAAAATTGAACTTTGCCTGAGGAGTGAATGGATTCTCCACATAACTGTAAAGGTTGATTGCCAGCAGACGGCAGCTGTCGTACGGACAAAGCGGGATTTCTCCGCAAGGGTTCGTACTCACCGTGCGATATCCAAAGTCTGCATAGCAGTCCGGCACACTCTCTCTCAGGATAGTATCCCAGAACAGCACACCCGGTTCTGCGGATGCCCAGGCATTTGCAATAATTTTATTCCACAGTGCGCGTGCATCAATTTCCTTACGCACAAGCGGTTCCTCACTATCAATCGGATATTGCTGAACGAAAGGTTCACCCGAGGCTACACAGTGCATAAATTCATCCGTTATCTTCACACTCACGTTAGCGCCGGTGATTTTCCCTTGTTCCAGTTTTGCGTCAATAAAATGTTCGCTGTCTGGATGCTTTATCGAGATTGAAAGCATCAAAGCGCCTCTGCGGCCCCCCTGGGCAACCTCACGGGTGGTGTTGCTATAGCGCTCCATGAAAGGCACAATACCAGTAGAAGTCAGGGCACTATTCTTCACAGGGCTTCCGCCAGGACGTATATGCGACAGGTCATGGCCCACACCACCACGGCGTTTCATCAACTGGACCTGTTCCTGGTCAATCTTCATGATACCGCCGTAAGAGTCGCTGTTGCCGCTGTTGCCGATAACAAAGCAGTTGCTGAGAGACACTATCTGAAAATTGTTTCCGATACCGGACATAGGACTACCCTGCGGAATGATGTATTTGAAATCCTTCATCAAACCGTAAATGGTATCTTCCGACATGGGGTTAGGATATTTGTTCTCAATACGGGCAAACTCACGGGCCAATCTACGGTGCATCATATCCGGATTCAGCTCAAATATATCGTTGCCGTCACGCAACGCATATTTATTCATCCACACATTTGCGGCAAGTTCATCTCCTCCAAAATACTCAACGGAGGACTTCATAATGTCTTCTGGGCTGTAGATTGTGTACTTTTTCTCTGCCATGTCTTGTTCTGGTATATTGTTATTGACTTTTTTTTGCTTCCGGGGCGATTGTGACTTCTGGACATTCTTCTTCTGTTTCTGGCTCATCGAACCAGACTCATCTTGGGGGGCAGATGTCAGGTTTTCTTCCTTAAAATCCAAAAATAACTCCGTCTGCATAGCCTCTATTTAATGTCTATTTACACAATTCCAATTACTTACCGAAATATATCAGTTTGTTTTCAAGGTGCTAAATTACAAAGAACTTTCTACATGGGCATTTGAAGTTATCAACACCTGAACCCCTTTTGATAATAAAAATCTGTTTTTCAACATTTCACGTGTTGAAAAACAGATTTAACATTTAACCGCTTCCCTTTGCTTCCGGGAAATTCCTGTGGATTATTCCACTACAATCTGACTGGCTCCGATGTTTCTGCCGTTATCGATTACGCATACCATGTAGGTTCCTGCGGCAAGCTTCTGCGTATTCAATACGCTTCCCTGAGACATGGCCTGACTCATCACGGGGCGGCCCATCATATCAAGGACAACGATCTGTGCGTTGTCGCTTACCTTGCTGCAGCGGATGTTGAGGCGGTCTGCTACAGGATTGGGGTAGATGCTGATTTCTGCTGTCTGGGCTTCCTCAATACCTACATAGTTCTCCGACTGGATTCTTACATAGATGGTCTTGCTGTTGGCGAAGGTTTCAGCATCTCCGAACGTCAGCCTGATCAAAGCGTGGGTATGTTCGTTGACAGTTCCATTAACGCCCATAGCCACATGGAATCCGGTATAGGTTTCGCCTGGCTCAACGGTAAATGATGCCGAGGTATGTTCCGGTACGCAGTCTCCGCCTGCACAAAGGCCGATGAACAGCAAGCCTTCCATGTTGATTTCCTCATACTGAATCTGGAAAGTGTTGGCTGCGCTGGCCGCATTTTCAAGGCCCACATACACTTCTACGTCTTCATCATATACTATATATGTTACGGTATCTCCATCATTCACGGTTTCACCATCGAAGTAGAGATTGAATTGCTGTGCTTTGCCGGTCATCATAAGGCTGACCATTGCAAAAAAGAATAATACTTTTTTCATCTTATTATTTTTTATACATTAAATCTATTTTATTCTGCTTCCAGTAACTGGTCCACGACTTTCTTCACTCCCGTACCGGCTTTTTCCTGCACAATCGTGATCGGACGGGAAATCGGCACGGCTTTGGGATCGACCAGAAAACAAGGTACGCCGCGCGGCACATAATGGATAAGACCTGCCGCAGGATATACATTCATACTGGTTCCCACCACGATGAAATAATCTGCCTTTTCGCACAGTTCTGCGGCTGGGGCGATATTGGGAACCGCTTCTCCGAACCATACGATATGCGGTCTCAGCTGCGCTCCGTCGGGAGCCTTGTCGCCGATCCTGATGTCTTTGTTTCCTATTTCTACTATCAGGTCCTCGTTACGGTCGCTGCGGGCCTTGGTCAGTTCTCCATGAAGGTGGAGCACGTTTGTACTGCCTGCCTGCTCGTGGAGATTATCTATATTCTGAGTAATGATATTGACCTCGAACTTTTCTTCCAGTCTTACCAGCTGTCTGTGACCCTCGTTAGGCTTGGCCTGAAACAGCTGACGGCGGCGGTCGTTATAGAAGTTGAGCACAAGTTCCGGATTGCGCTCGTATGCTTCATGGGTTGCCACATCTTCCACACGGTAATGTTCCCACAATCCGTCGCTATCCCTGAAAGTCGAGATACCGCTTTCGGCTGAGATGCCGGCTCCTGAAAGTACAACTACCCGTTTCATATACTCCAGCTGGCCCCTTCCTTGCCGTCTTTTACCGTCACGCCCAAAGCGCTGAGACTGTCGCGGATCTTGTCGCTCGTGGTCCAGTCCTTGTTGGCCTTGGCTGTAGCGCGGATATCGAGAATCATCTTCATCAGCCCATCCACCAGGGCCGTATTGTCGCCCGCATCCTCATTCTTCAATCCCAATACGCCGAACAGGAAAGTATCGAAGATGTCTTTCAATATATCTATATCCTTCTGGGTGAGCGTGGCCTTTTTGTCGTTTACGGTATTGATAACCTTCGCCATATCAAAGAAATGGCTCAGAACGATAGGCGTGTTCAGGTCGTCATTCATAGCGTCATAGCACTTCTGGCGATAGGATTCCACCTCAATCGAGCTTTCCTTTCCAGCCTGAAGGCGTCCCAGCGTGCGGTAAGCCTCCATCAGTCGTTCATAGCCCTTTTCGGCAGCCTTGAGCGCCTCGTTGCTGAAATCCACCGTGGAACGGTAATGGGCCTGAAGGATGAAGAAACGTATCGTCATCGGACTGTAAGCCTGATGCAGCGATTTGTGGCTTCCTGTGAAGAACTCGTCCAGCGTGATGAAGTTGCCCAGCGACTTGCCCATCTTCTGGCCGTTGATGGTTATCATATTGTTGTGCATCCAGTAGCGGCAGGGGCCGTGACCCGTAACGGCTGTCTGCTGCGCAATCTCACTTTCGTGGTGAGGGAACATAAGGTCCCTACCGCCGCCGTGGATATCGAACGTCTCTCCCAGATACTTCGTTCCCATAGCCGTGCATTCCGTATGCCAGCCCGGGAAGCCGACGCTCCAGGGGGAATTCCAACGCATGATATGTTCGGGAGCCGCCTTCTTCCAGAGCGCGAAATCGGCCGTGTCGCGTTTCTCGGTCTGACCGTCCAGCTCACGGGTGGTGCTCAGCATCTCGTCAATCACACGGCCGCTCAGGCGACCGTAGGTCTTGAAATCCGCATGATACTTTCTCACGTCGAAATACACGCTTCCGTTGCTCTCGTAGGCATATCCCCTGTCCAGAATCTTCTGCACCAGTTCAATCTGTTCGATGATATGGCCGCTTGCGTGGGGCTCGATGCTGGGGCGAAGCACTCCGAGGGCATCCATCGAACTATGATAGCGGTTGGTGTAATACTGCGCTACCTCCATAGGCTCCAGCTGTTCCAGACGGGCCTTCTTTGCAATCTTGTCCTCGCCCTCATCGGCATCGTGTTCAAGATGTCCCACATCGGTGATGTTTCTCACATAGCGCACCTTATAGCCGAGATGCAGCAGATAGCGGTACAGCACGTCAAACGTGATGGCCGGCCTTGCATGGCCCAGATGCGCATCACCGTAAACGGTAGGGCCGCACACATACATACCTACCCTACCCTCGGTAATCGGGCGAAAGAGTTCTTTCTGGCGCGAGAGCGTATTATATACAAGCAAATTCTGTTCTGTCATATTTGAAATTTTCACTTTTATTTGTTCCTTATTATAGTATTATCCAATTGTAACACAACCAACTAACGCGATTGAGCCGTCGGATACCAAATTTCAAAGATACACACTTTTTTTGATACCGCAAAATTTTTATTACCAAATCTCACGATTTCCCCGCGCCCGATGCCGCTGTAACACCGCTGTTTGTATGGGGTAACTCCCTTCTATCTTCTTTTTATCTCCAGTTTATCTTTTTTCTATCTCTTATTCTTAGAAAAGGAGATAAAAAGAAGTTAATATGGAGATAAAAAGAAGATAGAAGGGAGTTACCCCATACAAATCCACTGAAAATAAGGCCCTAACGGACATCAGAAACAGCATAATCCGGGCAAGGAATCGACAATAATAAAGGGGAGTTCTATAAATTAAAATAGTGTTAATCATTTTGTTATGTCAGAAATTTTTCGTATCTTTGCAAAAAAATTGAAAGGGAATTGATATGGCATACAAAAACACATCAGAAGCAGGCATGTTTGACCATGAGTTCACAC
>JAZUFZ010000028.1:0-10099 GCA_045640985.1 Bacteroidales bacterium | reverse complement strand
CCCCTCGAAAAATCAGACCATGCATTGTTTGCTCCATAAATCCGAACACATGTTCGACGCGACTTCTCGTGGATGATTTCTTTCTGTTGTTCTCCTTCTGCTTTTCAGTCAGGGGATGGCCACGGTAACCTTGTATGCCATATCAAGACTCTTCAATTATTTTGCAAAGATATGAAAAAATATTGACATAAACAAATGATTAACAATTTTTTAATTTATAGAACTCCCCTTATGTTAGTTATTATTAACCCAAAATACAGTTGTTATGGACTTATCTTCATTACAGAAAGATTCTTTTGATGTTCTACCCGCTCCTAACATCGACCCCTATTCTCCTGAATTTGACAAGTTCGTTGAGGATAGTCTCAGCAAGATCAAGGCCTTGAAACAGCAGTCCTCTGCCTTGAAGCAGCAGATGAATGCCGAGGCCGACAAATCCAGGCACGCCCAACTCCAGCAGCAATACGATTCCATCCGACAGCAGTTGAAGCAGATAACAGCAGCCCTAAAAGATGAAATCCAATTCAAAGAATGTATCGGACGTGAACTGGATAGTGCAGCTTTGGATGATTAGATTGGAACCGAACAAATAAGGTTCATTCGGAAAAAATGCGTAGATGGGAGCCAATATCAGATGTTGGGTTGCCAAGCCATACGCGTGCGCACACCGAATAAATGAATGAAATTTCGATTTTTGATGACTTTTTGCGTATCTTGCTGGTAGTCTGTGGATAGCATCCGACATTCATCCGCCAAAAACCGACATTTATGTCGGTTCATGTCGGTTCGGACTCGGGAAAGCGGTCAGTCGTGTGACTCGAAAAACGGTCGGATTTCAGAAATGGTTTTTGGGTGGATTTTTCAATTTTATCTGCCACGAACCGACATCAATGTCGGTTTATGTCGGTTGAATGTCGGATGATTCTCGCTATAAATCAATAGGATAGCGTAAATGTCGTAAAAAAACCGTTATTCGCTTTCCCAGACGGAACGGTATCGGATTTCTACGGCTTAATAGTTTGGGCAGGCAAACGGCCGATCTGCAGGGAAAAGTGACGGAATTATGGTAATTCGTGTGATTCGTGTTCATTCATTCATCTATTAGAGAACACGAATTTCACGAATGGGGCGGAGCCACACGAAATATAAATATTCGTGTAATGAAAAGATTGAGCAAATCGACGCTGTTCCGAATCGGATGGCAACTCTGTGGTATCTCTGTGGTAACTCCGTGGTAAGGCCGTGGTAAGGCCGTCTGTGGGACAGCGAAACTACAACCATTCCCCCCCGACACGCCGTCCCTGTCTGGGCGGCATGACGCGGAGACAGGGACGGGTGATTCCGTTGCTGGGTCAGGCGCTGAGTCTGCTACAGGAAGAGGATGCGGGAGGGGTAGTAGCCGGTTTCAACGTTCCAGAGGGGTTCGCCCTGGGGGGTGAAGCAGTAGAGGTCACCGAGTGAGCCGTAGGGGCTGTTGGCGATGAGTATCTGCCCGTTCTGTGGATTGACCGCGATGCAGTAGGGGTCGGTGAAGGTGTGGCTGATGGTGAGGGGCTCGGGCGTGGCAGGCGTGGCCGGGTTGAGGGTGAAGAAGGATACGATGTTGCTGTAGGTCTGGAAGTCGTAGGTGGCCTGATAGCCGTAGAGGATGCCGTCAGATACGCAGATGCCTGCTGCGGGCTGATGGGTATTGGTGGGCTGCAGCGTGCGGGTGTTGAGGAGCCAGAGCGAGGGCTGGGAGGCACCGTAATCGCCCAGGGTAAGTATGGCTATGGTGTTTTCATCTACAGAAATGATCTTGGAGGGGTTGATTCCGAGGGTGATATGGCCGGTTTCGGTGAAGGTAGCAAGGTCGATAACGGAGAGTGTGCTGTCGTAGATGGTACCGTAGGCTCCCTGGTCGCTGTATTCCCAGCCGTGTGCCACAAAGATGTGTCCGTTCTGGATGGCGAGCCCTTCGGGGTTGAGCCCGGTGACGGGGCAGACGGCTTCGACTTCAAGGGTTGCGGTGTCGAGGCGGAGTATGTTGTGGTCGTAGCAGGAGACGTAGGCTTTGCCGTCGTGGAAGGCGATGTACCGCGGCAGTCGGTTGGGAAGCGAAATCTGCTTGATACTGTTGAGATTAAGGTCTGTAACTTCAACGGTGTTGCTGTAGGTGACCACAGTGTAGATTTTGTTGCCATAGCGCTGGAGGTCCTGAGCCACGTCGCCGAGGCCTCGGTGGTTTCGGGCTGCGAAGAGGCCGTTTGTGATGTTGCCGTCCAGGTCAAGGCTGGATAGTGAGGCGTCGTTGAGGTTCCAGTTGCCTTCGTTCAGCAGGATGGCGGCGTTGGGATTTTCTGTGGATTCAAGGACAGGGGTGTCCTTGCAGGAGGTGAAAAGCAGCAGTGCGATTCCGAGAATGAGATTGAGTTTTTTCATGATTATAAATTTAATGAGATTTTAATTCTATAGTTGCGACCCATCATGGGATAGTTACGGATGACTTCATACTGGGCGTTCAGCAGGTTGAGTATGCGGAACTGGAGCAGGAGTTTCCCGATGGGGGTGAATATGCTTTTTGAAAGTGTGATGCTGTGGTCGGCAAAGCCTTTAACGAGGCATTGGGGTGAGTTCTGCGGCTGGGAATAGCGGTCACCTACGACCATGAGGCTGTAGGCAAGGGTGGCGAAGGGGTGTTCGAGAATCAGGGAGAGGTTGCCCGAATGGCGCGGAGTGTAGGGAATCTGGCTGCGGTAGGTCTTGAGGTCAGGCGAGGTGAGGTCGAGTGCGCGCTGGAAGGTATAGGAGGCCTCAATACCGAGGGTCGTCTGGGTGGTAATCCGCAATTGGGCAGTAGATGAGAGGTCGAGCCCGAGGATATTCACGATGCCGATATTCTGCATCGACCACAGGAACATGTTCTGTGTGGGAATGGCGATGAGTTTGTCGGTAATATGGTTGGCGTAGCAGTCGAGGGTAAGGCTGAGGTAGGAGAGCCAGGAGGAGTCTGATCCGTGGGAATAGGTGAGCCCGAGATTATTCTGGCGTGCGTGTTCAGGCCGGAGGTCGCGCGGCATGGAAAAATAGTACATCTCGTTGAAGTTCGGCACACGATAGGAGTCTTTGAAAAAGTATCGTATCCGGAGTCCGGGACAGATTTGGAAGGAGAGTGATGCGTAGGGGGAGAGTTTCTGATAGTGCTGGCTGGTGTCGAGTATCAGCGTGTTGAGCAGGTTGCAGTTGAGGGTCAGCCGTGAAGTCTGGTAGAAGGCGGTGAGAGCTGAAATGTTGGAGAACCGGTGGACATTGTTGTTGAGCGAGAGGTTGCTGAGAAGTGTATTGAATATCTGGTCGCTTGCGAGGGCAAACTGGAGATGTTGCGAAGCATGATAGCGGAGCGCGGTACTGAGGTAGGCTTCCTGCTGGTGGTATTCATTATGAATGAGGTGGGTGGCGTTCTGGGCCATGGTGTCCTCATAGAGGTCTCCGGAGTTTTGATATTTCGCCAGGACAAGCCCGTCGAGACGGTCAGAGAGTTTCCGTTGATAGCGAGCCTGAAGAAATCCGAGATGCTCTTCGGTGTGTTCGGAAGCCTTGACGGTATAGAATGTTACGGCTCCAGGTAGAGCGTGGAAAGCGTTGATGTAATGCAGTTTCACGGCGAGGGACTGCAATGAGTCGGTATATCCCAGATCCGCATCGAGGGTGAACATCTGCATCTGGGAGTTCTGCCGTATCTCCCGGCTGGAACTGTCCTGCCGGCCGAGGGTGTAGTACAGGATAAAGGGATAGTCGCCGTCGGATTTCATGTAGTCGGTCCAGAGGGAGGTGTACCAGCGGGGACTGAGTCTGTGCTGCCAGGAGAAGGTGGGGGAGCAGAACCCGAAAGAACCGCCTTCGTAAGAGAGGTTGAAGAGGTTGTTCCGGAATCCGAAGCGTGGCATGGCGGTAGTGAGGTTGAGTGTAGAACCGGCAGCGAGGCTTCTGGCAGATTGCAGTATCTGGTCGTCATGTCCGTTGAGAAACGTGACGAATGCGCAGTTGCCCAGCAGATAGCGTCCTAAATCCACCTGTCCGTTCTGGGCATCGTTTACGGGAATGCCGTCTATGGTGAGTGTGGAAAACTGACTTCCCAATCCGCGGGAGGAGATGGTCTTGACTCCCCCGAGACCGCCGTAGTCTTTGAGCGTGACGCCGGAAAGCTCTTTTACTGCATCGGAAATCTGGCTAAGCCCTTCGTTCTGGATTTTCTCAAGGGTGATAACCTGGGTAGGGGCAGAGGTCCGGGTCTCGGAAGGGGCGGACTGCACCGAGATGTCTATAGTGGATAAAGTATGATGCCACACCGTGTCTTGGCTTTGGGCTAAGACTGGTGCAAACATCAACGCACAAAATAATATGAATATTATGGTTTTTTTCATAATTTCGTCCTTTCCTCGAGGATTGAATTAATCGGTTTGGCAGGTCTTCTGACTTACTCCTGATGCCGGCCTTCCCATATAGCTATGGCGTTATACAGTGGCGATTCGGCATCGTTTTGTGCGGAGATTACAGCAGCGGGACTGTTGATGAATTTCACATCATTCCCTTTTACCGCTTCAATATGAACTTTTTAGATGATTGAAAAGTCTATATCTTCGCGACCAAATCGGATGCAAAGTTACAACAATTTTTGTAACTGACAAAATTTTTTTTCGTGTTTTCAGAAAATAATGCCGAGGAGCAGTTCTTCATCGGTGATGTAATCCTCGTCTTCCTCATCCTCTGGTTCAACGTGTGGAGCAACGTAGGCTCCACTGTCTTTAGGCGGACGGCGGCAGGTGCTCATATTGCTTTGTATCTCGGCGATTTCTTCTTCGCTCATGCTTCCGTCTCCTTTGATGAAGGGCTTACTCCAGAATGGGAAGATCTCGAAAAGCTCCCCGCTATAGTAGAAGTCAAATCCAATTTCCCCGAAGGTGTAGGTCCTGCCTGCCACGTTGATGTGGCTGCCCCCGCAGCGCGGGTCGGCTTTGGGTTCTGACTGGGAGAATCCTACGTTGAAAAGGGTGAAGAGTACGTCTGGACGGTGGCTGATATCGTAACCGGCACGTTGCCACTGAAGCATCGTCTGATGAAGAATGCAGCCGGTATAGATATAGGAATAAAGGTGGTTGTGGTAATCCACGAGACGTTTGTAGCGTTCCGTAGCATGGTCCTCGGTCTCGAAATCGAGGAGATGTTCATACCTGGGCCCCATATAATATTCTGATGAAGGGTCTTTGAGGTGTTCCTCTACGGCGGCTGCGGTAAAGTCTTTGATACCGTTCACTCCGTAAGAGAACTGTGACTGTACGCTGAGAACCTTCACGGGACCGAGATATTTCTTGAATGTCTCGCGCTTGGAATTGAAAAGGCGGATCTGTTCTCCGATGAGGCATCCCGCAATAAGGCGAGGCTCTACTCCACTGAGTTTTCCGGCATGGATGATAAGGGCGCTGTCCTTTGTGATAGCCTGTTTGAGGGCTTCCCATTCAGGAGTGTCCATCCAAGGAATCAGGTTCCCGTTCTGCTGCTGCGACTGGTGCTTGATGGCTTGCTCCATCTGCTCCATCAGCTTGGAGCAATCTTCGTCGTTTTCAAGATAGACGGACCCTGCGGCGAGCATCTTATCTACAATGCGGGGATCACCGCTGAGGGCTGCAGCCTTCATGATCAGAGCGGCATTCTGGGGATAGAACCGTCCGAATGCAGCGAGTCGTGCATATTGGGTCATCATCATCTCATCGGTCTGCTGCTGGGAGAGCGTATCCCCTTTGAGGTCGTTCATCTCATCTACCGACATAAGATATCGGTAATTCTCAGATACGGCACCTTTGTTCTTCGTAAAGCCCAACTGATAGAATGCCCAGGCTCCGATAATACCAAACCCTGCAAGGGCAAAAGCATAAACCAGAATATTGAAAATCTTGCGAAAAATAGGCTTTTTCATTATGTATTACTTTATGCCCCCTCCGATTTGTTTTCGTAAAAAGAGCGAACTACTGAATGTGTGAGCATTTCGTCTTTCAGTAGTTCGCCTTCATGATATGATTATGAAAAAGATTATGCTATCATTGGCATTACGGCCGGAGCATTTGAGGCTAAATCACGAAGCCAGTCAATCTGCTCAAAGAGGGTAACGTCCATAATGATGAACACAGCAGCACCAGCCAGATATCCTAAGAGTGCCAGCCAGGAGATGTTCTTGAGATACCAGATAAAATCGATTTTCTCCATACCCATCACGGCTACACCGGCTGCTGAACCGATGATAAGGAGGCTTCCGCCCGTACCTGCGCAGTATGCCAGAAACTCCCAGAATGGATTGTTGGTTGCAAATATCACATCTTCGCCGGTGATAGGATACATACCCATAGATGCGGCTACGAGCGGCACGTTGTCTATAACTGAAGATATCACACCGATGATGAGGTCGATGAGGAAGAATCCTACGGTCTCATCTCCGATAGAGATATTGAGCAGGGAATTGTTCAGTCCGCTTGCCAGTTGTCCGAGGGCTCCGCAGGTCTCCAGACATGCAACAGCCATCAGGATTCCGAGGAAGAAGAGGATAGAGGGAGTGTCAATATGTTCGAGGGTACGCATTGCGGTAGGCAGTTCCATTCCCTCTTTGGAGTGCTTGCGGGAGATTATCTCGGTAAGTACCCACAGTACGGAAAGTCCGAAGAGCATTCCGAGATACGGAGGCAGATGGGTGATGGTCTTGAAGATAGGTACGAATACCAAGGCTCCGATACCGACAAAGAAGATAAGCTTGCGCCATCTTTCTTCGATTTCCACCCCGCAGTTGGAACCTTCCGACTGCTCGAATTCACCTTTCAGTGTGGCTCCGAGAATCAATACCGGTACAATCATGCAGGCGAGGGAAGCGAGAAGGGTTTTTACCATGATGTTCACAGTAGTTACCTGACCGCCGATCCACAGCATGATGGTGGTCACGTCTCCGATAGGGCTCCATGCGCCACCTGCATTAGCGGCAAGGATAATCATGCCGGCGAACAGCCAGCGGTCTTTCTGGGTAGGTACAAGCTTGCGGAGCAATGCACACATCACGATAGCGGTAGTCATGTTGTCAAGCACGGCTGACAGGAAGAACGTGATGAACGAAAGGGTCCAGAGGAGTTTCTTCTTGTTGCGGGTCTTGATGTGGTCGGTGATGATGCGGAATCCCTGATATTCATCCACGAGGGTGACGATAGTCATGGCTCCCAGGAGGAAGAATACGATTTCTGCGGTGCTTCCCAGATGCTCAATCAGGTTGCTGCTGAGGTGGGCGTGCCATGCGTCAGCATCCATTCCTGCCCCGAAGGTGTTCATCGAGAAGGCATACATGGCCCATACCAGTACGCCGAGCAGGAGCGCCGAAGCTGTCTTGTTTACTTTTAGCGGATGTTCAAGTGCGATGCACGCATATCCGACTATGAAGGTTGTAATAATTGCTATTAACATTGTTGTTTATTTTTTAGGTTATTGAATACAGGTTTATCGTCTGGCCTGGCGCTGCTGCTGTTTCTGCATCTCCTCGGCCTGTTTCTGCATCTCTTCGAGTCTTTTCTGGAATTTGCTCTTCTTTTGAGTGCCGTTTTTGTGGGTGAGGTCGTAAGCTGCCATACGTGCGCGTACTTTCTTTTCACTCGTGAACTTGCGGATGAGTATCATCTGGATCATCGTAAGTGTCAGGGAGGTAAAGTAGTAGAGGTTCAATGCTGCCGACTGGCTGTTGAACAGGAACAGCATCATGAACGGCATGAAATACATCATGAACTTCATACCAGGCATACTCATCGAGGAGGCCTGGCCCTTCATGGTGTACCAGGTGTAGAAGAACTGAACGCCGAACATCAGCAGACAGAACAGCGAGATATGGTCGCCGTACAATGGTATGTTGAATCCGAAATCGAGGATGGAGTCGTATGTCGAGAGGTCGTCACACCACAGGAATCCCTGCTGACGCAACTCGATGGAGGCGGGATAGAACCGGAACATCGCCCATAGGATAGGCAGCTGTATCAATGCCGGAAGGCAGCCCGCCATCGGGCTGTAACCTGCTTTCTTCTGGAGTTTGGACATCTCCTGGGATTTCAGCATGGCCTGGTCCTGGTTGGGGTATTTCTTGTTGAGCAGTTCCATCTCCGGCTGAAGAATCCGCATGATGGCACTTCCCTGATAGGATTTGAAAAGCAGCGGGAACAGTATCAGTCGCATCAGGAAGGTGAGCACCAGGATGATGATACCGTAATTCCAGTTGAACTGTTCCAGGAAATTGAATACAGGAATGATCACGAAACGGCTGATCCACTGCGTCAGGAAGAAGCCCCATCCGAGCGGAAGCATACGTTCAAATCCGCGGTGCATGGCACGCAGGTCGCGGTATTTCGACGGCCCGAAGAAGAAACTCATTCCCATTGTAGAGTTGCCTCCGTTGTAGGCCAGTCCGATAGTACTGCTCATATCGCACAGGTAGTTCTCGCGTGGCGCATTCTTTTCGGTTGATAAAGCCATGTCGGCATTCTCGAAAGTGCTGTCGGATATCAGTATGGCGCAGAAGAACTGCTGCTTGTAGGCTACCCATTCTACGGCTGTTTTTACCTGTTTTTTGTCATCACGGCCGATTTTGAGCTGATCCACCTTGTCCTTTGCAGCCTTGAAATATACGTTGCTGTTGAATTTCTCAATGTCGCGGTTGCGGTTGTTCTTTCCCTTCGCTCCCTGGTCCACCTTCTCCTGACGGTTCATGCTGTTGCGCCATTCAAAGTCCATGTAAGGGGTACTCCTCACGATGCCGCCGAGATTGTGAAAGCAGATGTCGAAATCTACGTCGTAGCTCTCGCCGTTCACCTTATAGCGGAACTCCAGGTATTTGTCGCGGCTTATCCCTGTGCTGTCTCCCACGTATGCTCTCATACTCAGCAACAGAGAATCTTCCCCTTCGAGGGTGTATTCCGTTTCTTTTGCCGGCTGGTCGTTGATATATGGCACAAACACCAGGTCGCGGGTGTTGATCACGCGGTTGTCCTCGGTCGAGAATATCAGATTCATATTCCTGCTGTCCGGCGAAATCAGCTGCAGCGGCAGACTGTCAAATGTTGTGTATTTGTACAGGACCACCTGAGCCACCTGAGCGCCCATATTGGTGATATCTACCTGCATCAGCCCGTTCTTGATGGATATGGCCGAAGAATCGCCGTATGCGGAAGCGTTGAACGCCCCCATGTCGCCACGCTGCTTGATCTGGAGCATCTGCTGCGCCACTGTGTCGCCAGCCTTGGCAAGACTGTCCAGACGGGCACGTTCCTCAGCCAGCAGCGCCTCGGCTGCCACGGAGTCGTTATAGGCTGCCACCAGCGAATCATGATGCGCCTGCATGGCCATACGTTCTTCTTCCGATGGGGACACCCACCAGATATAGCCTACAAAAATGCCGAAGATCAGGAAAAGTCCGATAAGAGATTGTTTGTTCATACCTTAATTATACGTCTAACTTGTTGTCAATTAACCAATCGCCCGTTTTTGGAACGGGAAATAGAGTTTGCAAAGATACTCTATTTATCTGACATGGCAAAAAAAATGTTGCGAAATATCATATTTTGTAGTTTTTTCTCTCCCATTGGTAATCATCCCAGCACAAGAAGCATATCCAGGTGATACGGTTTCAGCTTCCTATTAATACCCTTTGTAAGCGGGTTTAATGTCCCCAGTAAAATGGGTGTATCAAAGGCTCTTTTTTTACATTTTTTTCACGTTTTATGCTACCTACACGCCCAGAACCCGCTCCTTACCCGCTCCCTACTGCATATTCATTTTATATGGTATATATGCGTAAAATATAAAAAAATCTTTTTTTACGCACGTTATATTGCGGGCGCTTTTTTGAGGGAGTTACTTAATTGTGATGGCCTGTGCGAGCCTCCGGAAGATATTACGGAACGGGGTCGTAGCCAGAGCCGCCGAAGGGGTTGCAGCGGAGAATGCGTCTGAGAGCGAGCCAGCCGCCTTTGAGGGGACCGTGCTTCCGGATGGCTTCGATGGCGTATTGCGAGCAGGTGGGAGTATAGCGGCAGGCGGGGGGAGTAAG
>JAZUFZ010000027.1:0-26479 GCA_045640985.1 Bacteroidales bacterium | reverse complement strand
TATGGAGATGGTGTTCACCTCTTCCCATTCCGAACAGAGAAGTTAAGCCCATCCTCGCCGATGATACTGCATTTATTTGTGGAAAAGTAGGTCGCCGCCAATCTTAAACGGAGGGAGTTTCGCAAGGAACTCCCTTTTTTTGTTGTATATACCTCTGTCATAATCTGGGGGCCCCGTATGAATCCGGCTGCCGGCAGCCTGTCCGGCAGGATGGTCCAGCTATTCCGGCTGTTCCGGATAGTCTGTTAATGAAATCTAAAGGGATCTGATGCCATAAGATGAAATTCTGATTTCGGATGACTTTTTGCGTATCTTGCTGGTAATCTGTGGATAGCATCCGACATCCAACCGACACGAACCGACATTCGTGTCGGTTCCTGTCGGTTCGGACTCAAGAAAGCGGCCAGTCGTGTGAGTCGAAAAACGGTCGGATTTCTGGAATGGTTTTTGGTGGATTTTTCAATTTTATCTGCCACGAACCGACATCAATGTCGGTTCATGTCGGTTGAATGTCGGATGCTATCAACGGAGTATCAATATCTTAAGCAAAATGTCGTAAAAAACTGGATTTTCACTCTTTCAAGAGATTCAGCCTACCTTTGTCTCCAGATTTCGCCCCTCTTGAACTGGCTTCTTTTCTCCAGTCCTTACTTGAAACTGCCGTGACTGGCCGTGCCGTCCCCACTATAGCCTCTGCCACTCAATCCTGGTTATTCACAATTTCTCTCCAAATCTATCAAAATCAACCATATAAATATGTTGATAAATTCCGTTCCTCCATTCGGATTTTTTTCGTATCTTTGCATTACCAAAACAGAGCATCTGTATTCTATTATTGCATCTGAAAATGAGGAAATTCCACCCCATTTACCGCGATGCAGATCTAAGGCAGCCCACTCTCAAACTGAATGGCCGCTGTCTCTGGTGCCCTCCGGAATGAAACTCCAACAATGCATTAATATATAAACAACTTAATTAAAAACTTCAAAAAATGAATCGCTACGATCTTTTCTCACAAACGGTATCTCAGATACCCATCTACAACCTTTTCTTCAAGGAGCACGACAATGATCTGCTCCGAAAATGGCAAGACTGCCCAATTTCGCAAAGACAGAACCAATTCCGCATTCCAGAAGGAATACGTCCGCCTGTTTCCAATCTGGAATCAGCTGCCATTCGGTTTTCCAATGCCCAAAAGGTAGAGGAAGCCTACCAGTTCCGTTTTGCGGATCCTGGGTTCAGGACCTTGCCCGACTTTTTTCGCAGAGTGCTGATTCTTGCAGAAGACGACGATATGCTCGATACCCTCCTGCTGGGAACCCTCGGCGTACTATCCTCCACACTCTATGGCGTTCATGGTTCGCTGTTGAACGAGAATATCCAGCCCAATCTTTACATCTTCATCACAGGAGCCGCCGCTTCCGGCAAAGGCAGAATCAACCTCTGCCGAAACTTGATCAAGCCCATTGAACGCTGCTACCCGAGCTCTTTGTTTGTGCTCCCCGGCAATTCGTCCGACACGGCCATCTATGAAGAACTGGCCAACAACGGCGGTCGCGGCATCATCTTCGAAAGCGAAGCTGACACGCTCACCCAGGCCATATCCAAAGGCTACGGCCGCTTCACCGACGGACTCAGATGCGCCTTCCACAACGAGACCATCAGCTATCTGCGACGTTCCAATCACGAACGGATACAGATTCACAATCCTGTCCTCTCGGTTCTCCTCACCGGAACACCGGCGCAGATGCCACGCTTGTTCCGTTCTCCAGAAAACGGACTCTTCAGTCGTTTCATCTTTTACCGCCTCAACAACGACATGGAGAGCTTCGCCCCTTCGTTATCTGAATCCAAAGGTGTCTCGGGGGAACTTCTCAACGATTATATGTACTCGCTGGGGCTGGAACTCGGAAATCTTGCTGAAAGGCTCTCCTACAAATCCGATGGCATTAGATTCTGTCTCACCCATGAGCAGGAGAAAGAATTTATAGACTATTTCCACGACTTCACGCTCAGCAGCCAGCAGTTGGTTGCTGAAGCCTATCGCGCACCCGACATCACCGATAACATGACCTCCACCATGCGACGACTGGGCAACATCTGTTATCGCATCATGATGATTCTGAGCGCCTCCCGGTTAATCAACCTCCCGGATGAAGACCTTCCCGATGAAATTACCTGCCATCCTGATGATTTCCAGACCACGCTCTACCTCTCTCATCGCCTCTTTCTCCACTCGCTGGGACATCTTGACGAACTTCTGGTAGCCACCAAAACAGTCTCTCCTGATGGCGAGATTGAAGAAGAGTTTGACAACGACGACCTGCTTACTCAGAGCCAGCGCGAACTCTACAACAGACTGGAAAATACCTTCATCACTCAGACAGCCATCCGGATCGGACTCGAATTGGAACTCGGCGAGCGCACAATCAACCGCCATCTGCAACGGTTCTGCGAACTCGGTATCCTTGCCCGAAAATCCAAAGGCGTTTATACCAAAACGCAGAATGGCGTCATCTATAAAGACTGAGGTCTGACTGCCATCTCTTCAGCGGTGGATTTCTACAACAATCGCCGCTCACATATAAGCATAGACATGCTCACCCCCACGGAGGCAGCACACATAACGGGTCCGATCACCAAGAGGTGGACCAGTTATCGAGAGCAGGATCCTTGGACAAAACTTTACAGTGAGTCCGCAACTTCGGTTGCGGACTCACTGTAAAGTTTTGTCCAGGGAATAAATACTAAAGTAAACATAATTCCGTTATATTATCAACAATGAGTCAACACCAACCGGTAATAAGACACTTATCAGTCAACCATTTTCAGGAAAACACAAATGCATCCGATTTTTATAGTTTAGTAAACCGATAGGATTAACTCCTATTTGCTCCGATGTTCCTTCAGTTTCTTGAAAAAATTTGTTCAGTTCAAAAATTATGCGTATTTTTGCATCGTCATTCAAGCGATTTAGAATGACCGAGAAAGACGCATTTTTCGCCTTATTCCGCATGTGTGAACTTGAGCACTTCACAAGAGATAAAAGGAATAATGTAAAGATGAACGTCTCCATTGTTATGTATATATGTACCTTACATATTGTACATCATCGGTGGAGCAATTCATTCACCATTATTTTATTATCTCAGGGAGCTCAAGCCCTACACATGAAAATAGGGACCAATGAACGGCTCCACTTTCTTCGTTGTCGGTCAAAAAAACGCATATTCTGAGTCCGAATAAGCAACAAAAAAACGAAAATAATGAAGAAATTCTTATTCTTTTTTCTCCTGCTGCTGGGAACTATGGTCTCCCAAGCCCACGATTTCAGCGCCGTCGCTCCCACCGGCCAGACGCTGTACTACACCATCAGCGGAACCACAGCCAGGGTGACCTATCCGGGAAGTTCCGAATACTCTCCACATTCAGGTTATACAGCACCGACGGGCGACCTTACCATCCCGGAAACTGTTACCTATTTCGGTACCACCTACTCGGTTACCCTCATCGGAAATTCTGCTTTCTATGGTTGCGACGGCCTCACGAGCGTAACCATTCCCAATTCTGTGACCAGCATCGGGGAGTCTGCTTTCTCTAATTGCAGCGGCCTCACGAGCGTGGTTATTCCCGATTCTGTGACCATCATCGGAAGTTATGCTTTCGAGTACTGTAGCAGCCTCACGAGCGTGGTCATCCCTAATTCTGTGACCAGCATCGGAAGTTGTGCTTTCGAGTACTGTAGCAGCCTCACGAGCGTGGTCATCCCTAATTCTGTGACCAGCATCGGAAGTTGTGCTTTCGAGCTTTGCAGCGGCCTCACGAGCATAACCATTCCCAATTCGGTGACCAGAATCAGCGGGTATGCTTTCTATGGCTGCGACGGCCTCGCGAGCGTGACCATTGGAAATTCGGTGACCAGCATTGGAAGTTATGCTTTCTATGGTTGCAGCAATGTAGATACACTCTATTACAATGCCCGAAACCTGACTGCAAACAGTAATTGGTATAACAGTTCTACGTCATATAATTCATACGGTTTCCGATCGATGACAAATCTGAAGGTATTGGTGATAGGCGATAGTGTACAAACGATACCGGCAGGAGCATTCTATAAACAAAGCCACCTCACGAGCGTGACCATTCCCAATTCGGTGACCAGCATTGGAAATTGGGCTTTAGCATATTGCAGTGGTCTCACCAGCGTAACTATCGGCAATTCGGTGACCAGCATCGGCGGGTATGCTTTCTATGATTGCAGTGGTCTCACCAGCGTAACCATCGGCAATTCGGTGACCAGCATCGGCAATTATGCTTTCTCTGGTTGCGGCAATGTGGATACGCTCTACTACAATGCCCGAAACCTGACTGCAAACAGTGATTGGTATAATAGTTCTTCATCATATAATTCAAACGGTTTCCGTCCGATGACCAATCTCAAGGTACTGATGATAGGTGATAGTGTGCAAACGATACCGGCAGGAGCATTCTATAACCAAATCCATCTCACGAGCGTGACCATTCCCAATTCGGTGACCAGCATCGGAAGTTATGCTTTCTATAATTGCAATGGCCTCACGAGCGTGACCATCGGTAATTCGGTGACCAGCATCGGAAATCATGCTTTCTTTGATTGCAGTGGCCTCACGAGCGTGATTATCCCCAATTCGATGACCAGCATCGAATGGTATGCTTTCTATGGTTGCAGTGGCCTCACGAGCGTGTCTATAGGAAATTCGGTGAATAGCATTGGAAGTTATGCTTTCTATGGTTGCAGTAACCTCACAGCGCTTTTTTGTAACCTCACAGTGGCGCCAATTTTAGGATACGATGTGTTTATGAATACCAATCTACAATCCATACATATCCCATGCTCTGGATATGAATCCTATATGAGTCGTTGGAATGCTTATTCCGAACTGATTCCAATGCCCGATCCGTCATTCAATAGGGTGATATCGGCCTCGGATACGGTTCGTGGATCCGTGTCCTTATTATCACTGCCCTGTCAAGACACCACGATAATGCAAGCCATAGCCAACTACGGCTATCACTTCACCCAATGGAGCGACGGCGATATGAACAATCCGAGAACTTTTGTTCTGATTCAAGATACAGCCTTTACGGCCGAGTTCGGATATAACCAATATACGATCAACGGATTGTCCGGAAACAGCACTTTGGGCACAGTTACGGGTGGCGGAGAGTATCTCTATCTGGATACTGTGGTATTGACGGCTGTTCCGATAGATCATTATCATTTCGTCCAGTGGCAGGACGGCAACACTGAGAATCCGCGTACGGTTGTGGTGACGGGAGATGCCGACTATACGGCGATATTCGAGATCGATGTATATCATATCGCGGTGGAGTCGAGCGACCTGAATATGGGCTATGTGTCGGGCGGCGGCGATGTGACCTACGGTCAGCCTGTGACGGTGGAAGCCACGGCCTACAGCGGCTACCATTTCAGCTGCTGGAGTAACGGAAACCGTTACAATCCCTATACTTTTGCCTCGATACAGGATCTGACGCTGCAGGCTATCTTTATCAGCGATGAAGCACCGTTCTATACCATCACGGTGGCAGCCAACAATGCCGCAATGGGTAGCGCGACCGGCAGCGGTACCTACGACGCCGGAACGGTGGCGCTGATATCCGCTGTGCCTTCCGAGGGCTGCGTGTTCCTGCATTGGAGCGACGGCAGCACGGAAGCCGAACGACTGGTGGAGATCAACGCTACGGCTACCTATACGGCGTTCTTTGCTCCCGAACAATGCAGTGTGAATACGACTACCAACATAGCCGCAGCCGGTACGGTATCGGGCAACGGTACCTATAACATGGGCGACACTGTTACCCTGACAGCCACAGCCAACGACGGCTACCGTTTCGACCATTGGAGCGACGGCAGTACGGAAGAGGTGCGTACCGTAGTAATCGATGAGAACCTCAGTGCCGAGATGCAGTTGGGTACAGGAAACACCTACGGTATCACTTTCACAGCCTATTTCGTGGATGAACACGAAGGTATCGACGATGCCGCCTTGGATGAGGTAAAAGTATATGTGACCGAAGGTGCTATTATTGTGGCGGCCGCTGAGAATGAACAGGTACGCATTTACGACCTGTCCGGCCGCATAGTGGCAGAAGGCAGGATTGAAGGAACGTTCCGCTATGAGGCTCCTACTTCTGGCGTGTATTTCGTCCGCGCAGGCATCCGAAAGGCACAGAAAGTGGTTGTGGTAAAGTAGGAATTAGAAACTGATGATATGAAAAAAGGGAGCTGACGGGCTCCCTTTTCTGTTGTCATAGCTTTGTGGTAGGGAGCGGGTGGAGTTGGAATATCTCCGTTCCTCCGCCGTGCCACACACGGAGAAACCACGGCCCTACCAGGGAGATACCAGAGAGATACCAGGGAGAAACTCCTTAGTTATTATGTCGGAGGGCTATACCTTCTGCGAGCAGAAATATGAAAATACATATCAGCACACGGCCAGGTTGGGCTGACCGTGCGACGGTATGGAATTGGGCGGGATTAGCGTTTCTTGTATTCGCGGGCGATGTCGCTGGCTGGCATACGCTGGCTTTCTTCCACGCAGTGGCGGGTAGGAGTGGAGAGATAGTCGCAAGCGGTGGAAAGGTCGGTATAGGTTTCGTCTTCCACCATGGTTCCGCCTACCTGCTGGTAGCAGTAGCAGCGTTTGGTGTCGCAGGAGGTGAAGGCTGCGATGAAGATCACACAAGCTGACAGAAAGAGGATTTTTTTCATTTTGGTCTGTTTTTTATTAATGTACATTATATATTTGCTAACTGTTGTGCTACGTCGGCGGCGTAGTTCTTGGATACTGGTACGTCTTTCACACCGGGGACGGTCATCTCGGCGAATACGCATTGGGGCTCTTTGCGGAGAAGCTTTATCTTGCGAAGGTTTACCACCCAGGAACGGTGGCATCGCACGAGTCCGTTGGTGTTGCAGAGTTCTTCGATGGCCTTGAGCGTGTTGCGTAGCGGAAAGCGTGTGAGTGTGCCGTTGTCGTCGTAGAGAATGTTTACGTAGTTCCCGGCGGATTCGATGCTGATGATGCGGTCGGCACTCACGATGAGTTTGATATTGCCCTTTTCATCGATGAATTTGATCGGGGCGGGGTTATTGAGCGGGTCCATACCCTTGCGCAGGTTTGCGATGGTCTGGAGTGCATCGGTATAGAGCAGGTCTTTTTCTTTCTTTTCGATGAAGAGCCAGAAGAGTGTGTATGGGAAGATGAGGATGAGAAATCCGATAAGAAGTGTCGGGGGAAGTATGCTGAAATAAGGTACGTGGAAAAGAAGGCATAGGAAAAGGTCGGCAAAAAGGCAGGTGATGATGAGTTCTGAGAATTGCCAGATGTGGTATTCGATGTTGTTGAGCCGGTCCTGACGGGTGAAAAGATAGAGGGCAAGCCGTGAGAGTGTGGTTGTGAGGAATGCTATGGCGCAGAGAATAGGAATGCAGAGCGATTCATGCTGATTCCAGAGGTCGATCTGTTCTTGGGAACGGCTGAAGGTTGGGGTATAGACTACGGCAAAGAGGAATATCCAAAGGGTGAGAGCGAAGATGAAGAGTAGGTTACTCTTGAGTTCGTAGGCCTGCTGTGGTATTTTGCTGCTCATAGGAATAGGATTTTTACGAAGAGTTTATTTATTCGTTTTGTGTTTGAAGAGTTCACTCCATTGGTTGAAGTCGCGGGTGAACTTAAGACCGAAACCTTGTTTGTAGGGAAGGTCGGAGCGGGTGTAGTCGTTGGTGTTGGTCCGGTTGAAGGCAAAGAGGTGGACCCGGGGGCTGACCTTGTAGCCGACAAGCATGTCGCCTACCATATTGTGGTTGCCTTCAATCTGGGAGATGTCGTGAGCCTCACCGCCGTAGCCGAAGGTGGATTCAAAATAGAACTTGTTCCATTCCTTGCTGATATCGACGTCGAACTGTTCGGTCGTGAGGTCGGTGGCGGCTTTGTAGTCGAAGTTTACATTGACGAATTTAACCATGGAGGTAACGGCAGAACCGATGGTATTGGCAACCATGGCATATCCGTTGGCGGTGGTGTTGTCGGCAAAGTCGCCGCTGGCGGAAGCGTTGTAGAATTGTCCGAGAATAAGCAGAGACATGGTCTGATTGAGCATGTCGCGTTCATTATTGCGGTCGATATAGGCAAAGACTTCTTCGGAAACGCTCTGGTCGGCATTGGGGAGGCGCAAATCAAAGTTGATCTGCGGGTCTTGTATAGAGCCGGAGAGTGCTATGATGCTTTCGACAAGGATATTTTTCTGCGAGTTTTCTGTGCCGAGGTTTCCTGTGAGGGAGGAAAGGTTGGTGCGGTGCGGGTAGATTGCCTTGAGATCGAAACGGGCATCGCCGATGTTGCCCGGGAACTGGAGAAGGCTGCCTTCTTCAATGGTAAAGGTTTTCTTGACAAGTGAAAGAAGTGTGAATACAAGGTTTCCGGAGATGATTTCGTAGTCGCCTTTGATAGAGGGGGCTTGCCCTTGGTTGAGGGCAAGAAGAATATTGCCGGCCCCGGTGGCGCCTACGTTGATGAGCATCTGGTTGAAGTTCATCGGGAGGTGGAGCTTGACATCGGGGGTAATGTCGGCATTGACTACAAGGTTGAGTGGTGACTTGGCACTGCGAGGTGCGCGGACGGGAGCATTTCCGCTGGAAGTGTAATCTCCAATGAATGTAATATAATCAAGGTTCTGGACCTGACGTTTGTTGTCGATGGGGACGGTTATCTCGCAACCAGGTTTGGTTTGGACGTTGAGATTGATGTTGAGATTACTGAGAGAACCGTCGATATTGCCATCAGCGGAGGCAATGAGCGTCCCGAAATAGCTGGATGTTGTGTTGCTGCTGTTATCAAGCACGAGGAGCTGCGGGGTATGGATATCCAGGTCGAGTGTGGGCTTGGAGAGGTCGGTAAGGCTTAGGTTACCGTTCAACTGGAGCGTATTGTTGAGTTTGTCGCGGATATTGAAATTCTGGAAAGTGAGTGTATTGTTGTCTGCTTTGATGGAATCGGAGATGAAATAGGAGACACCGGTGGCGTTGATCGTGAGTTGGGAACTGTCGAGAATGATGAGTCCGTCGAACTGAGGATCTTTTGTAGTTCCGTGGATCTGGATGTTGCCGCTGAGAAGTCCAGAAAGGCCGGAGGCGAAGGAGGTAAGGAGTGGTTCGAGGGTGTTGATCTGGAGCTGGTCAAGGTCCAGATTGAGATTGAGACTGTTGGTTTCGTTGAGGGCGATGGTTCCATTGGCAGCAATCGGGGTAAAATATCCGGTGTCGGTCTCGACTTGGGAGATGAGTTCAAGATCCATCATCTGGGATTCGGAAAGCCAGTTGGCGCGAGCTTCGAGGTCGCCCAGAAGGAATCCGTTGAAACTGCAGCGGTCGATGTTCAGGTTGGCATTGAGGTGAGGATCATTTGTGACGTTGTAGAGGGAACAGGAGCCGTTGAGGTCTCCGTTGAGGTCAATCCGGTCTTCTCCTGTAATGGTGCGAATGAGCTGCTTGATGTTTATCTTATGAATGTTGGCATCGACATAGTCGTAATCCTTGCCGCTGATATGCGCGTTGAGGTTGATGGACCGGTCGTTGCTGAGGATGGTAAACTGGTCTGCGGTAATGGCTTTATTGGCAAATTCGATACTGTTGGGACAGTTGATATCCCATCGTTGGTTATTGATGAAAAAGATGGGCTTGATGACCATAAGGTGATTGGAGATCGAGTCACTCAGGAGTGAGAAAGCAATGTCGCCACGGTCGGGGTCATCGGAACCGTTGCCCCATTTGAGTGCGAGATAGGTTTCGTCGTTAGAGAGGTTAGAGGAAAGTTTGGTATTCTGCATAAGGTTGAGCCCTGCGATATTGTATTGTTCAATATCGAGTTTGAGCTGATAGTAATTGGGGGCGGCAGAACTGTTGAATCCAATGTCATAGAGGCCGATGGGACCGACCTGTACGGAGTCGGACCGGAGAACGAGTTTGACGGATTCTGTAAAATTGTAATTTCCCTGGATGACGGTTCCGTCGGCGATGGAGATATTGGGGGCTATATTGTGAAGGAGCCCTTGCCGGTCATTCCACAGGAGATCGAAACTGAACTGGTCATCTGCGATGACTTCGGTCTGGTCGGGGGTAAGCGGTTCGGTATGATTGAAATACTGTGGAATATAGCGGTTGCAGAATTGCTGTACGATAAGTGGGAGGTCGGGATAATCGAAATACCCCTGGCAGTTGATACGGCACCAGTCGGAGAGAAGATGAATATCCTTGCGGAGGTTCTGCTCATGGACATCAAGACGAATGGAACCTAACGGAATATCATGTCCTTTAACCAGAATATCAGTCTGGTCAAGGGAAAGCGATCCGACGGCATGCTGAATATCAGTTCCGGTAGCATCCAGAAGAATCTGTGAATTGATGATGAAATCGCTGGTGTCTTGGATGATGTTGAGCTTGGAAAGGTTGCACTGGCGGAGTGCAAGGTCGGCAGAGATTGAACGGATAGAATCCGCAAGATTGATGTTGCCGGCGAGGTCAATCTTGGCGAGCGTGTCATTGATATTGAACGAAAAAGCAAGGTCTCTGTTGTCAAGTTCGCAGTCTAAGGTGGCAGGGGCGAGGTAATGACCTTGTAGGTTCGTGTTGGTGAGCTGGGCATAGAGATTTCCGTTGAGGTCTTTGAAAGAACGGCCTTCACCGTTAAAAGTGATGTCGATACCGCTGTGGCTCACCCAGTCGTTAGGCAGTATGGATGAGATGTCGAGGCGTGGAGAAACTACGTTGGCGGTCATCCGGAATTTCTTATTGACGGGATTTTCCTTGATGGAGGCATCAACAGAGATATTGCCGAGATTGGAAGAAACATCCACATCCGCTACGCAGTTGCTGTAAGTTCCATGAAGCTGGAGCATCATGTCGATAATGTCCATACTGCTGATCAGTTCGGGTACTTTCATTGTGATGCCCTGCGGGTGGTGTACATTGGCGAGGTCCTGATAGGTGGTGTGGAGTTTATGAATGTCAATATTGAAATCGGTTACGGCAATGTTGGGAAGTCCTTTGATGGAACCGTCCATGTAGAGGGCTGACTCCTGTCCGAAAGTTGCGATAAAATTGCTTACTGACATATCTGCCACGGGACCTTCAAAAAGGCCTTCAATCAGAAACGTCTGATCTACTCCCCAGAGGGCAGGAGCCCAGTAGGCAGCATCAGCCATGCACCCAATGGAACCGGGTTTGATGTTGGCAGAGATATAGACGCTGTCGCAGAAAGGATCCATCTTCCAGGGACCAGGATAATGTAATTCCGCATCCAGAAGCAGGCGGCTTACCGCGGTCTGGAGCTCCATATTGTGTGCGATAATATGATAGGGACTTACGGAAATGTCGGCAGAAAGGTCCTTGAGCTGAACTCCGGATTTTTCGTTGGCCTGAAAAGTAACGATACGGCAGTCGATGTAGCTGCCCTGAACAGTAACATCCTTGAATTTGGCGTGGATGTCACTATATTCCATGTGTGGAATATCTACACCATGTTCGGGTGCGGGTTTTATATGATGAGGTGCGAGGTCCTGTTTGTAATGAACGTTATTGAGGTGGAGCTGTTTTACCTTGATGGTGAAAGGTTCGTGATGGGTCGTGTCCTTTGTAGTATCAGGTGATTGAAAATAATTGATGATGTACTGGAGGTTGATATGGGTAGAGGTGTCGTCATCACGGATGATGGCGAGATGGTAATAGGTGTTTCGTAGAGAGACGTAATTCAGGTCAAGCGTGTTGTCGCTATATGGGAAGTGGGAAAAACGAATGCCGATACGGTCGGAGTTGATTATTGTGTCGTTGTCGGGACTTACCAGTTCAAGGCCTTTGATGATGACGTGCCCCATAGGGTTGATGTGCAAAGAAGAGATATGAACTTTCCCACCCCAGGCGTTGGTAAAATATCGGCTGGCACTGGTGCCCAGATAAGATTGGACAACGGAATAATTCAATAGTGCAATAAGTACATAAACCACTAAAAAAGCGGTTAAGAGTACCTTTTTCAATATGTTCCAGACTGTCTTGATAGCTTGTTTCTCTTGGTTGTCTGCCTGAAAGTTTATATAATAACAAAAAAAATTAAATTTTAGTACGTGAAAATATAAAAAAATCAAAAAAAAATTGTATTTTTGCATTTCCAAATACATATAGCAATAATGGCAACTATTTTATCTATAGAATCTTCGTGTGATGATACCTCTGCAGCGGTCCTGAAAAATGACAGAATTCTTTCAAATGTGATTGCATCGCAGAAGGTACATGAACAATATGGCGGGGTGGTTCCTGAGCTGGCTTCCAGAGCGCATCAACAGAATATAGTCCCAGTAGTAGATGGGGCAATAAAACAGGCTGGATTACAATTGTCGGACATTGATGCAGTGGCATTCACAAGGGGTCCCGGATTGATGGGGTCGTTGCTGGTGGGTGTTTCGTTTGCGAAAAGTTTCGGCCAGGCGTTGGATATACCGCTGATTGAAGTGAACCATCTTCAGGCACATGTGTTGTCTCATTTCATAAAAGAAAATGATGACAGCAAAGTTCCGGAATTTCCGTTTTTGTGTTTACTGGTATCGGGAGGTCATACTCAGATACTTCTGCTGAAAGACTATTTTGATATTGAAATCATAGGGCAGACCATCGATGACGCTGCAGGTGAGGCTATAGACAAAGCGGCAAAAATCATGGATTTAGGCTACCCGGGCGGACCTATTATTGACGGTCTGGCGCAAAACGGAAATCCAGATGCTTTCCATTTCGCAACGCCTCATATTCAGGGATATGATTTCAGTTTCAGTGGTATCAAAACATCCTTTTTGTATTCGCTCAGGGATCAGTTGGCAGTCAATCCCAATTTCATAGAGGAACATAAGGCTGACCTTTGTGCGTCGATACAATCGTGCATAGTAGGATTTCTTATCAAGAAGCTGGAGCAGGCAGCCAAGGATTTGAAAGTACGTCAGATAGCCATTGCCGGTGGTGTATCAGCAAATTCATTGTTGCGGTCTGAGGTTCAGCGTATAGGAAACAAGCATCATTGGGATGTGTTTGTGCCGAAGCGTCAGTTCTGTACGGATAATGCAGCCATGGTGGGAATTGCCGGTTATTTCAAATATTTGAAAGGTGAGTTTGCTGATATCAGTGTAGCTGCATACGCAAGAGACTAATGTGAATATCAAAAATATCCGCCATATTATCATGATGCTGCTATGGGGAACGATGACGGCAGCAGGCCCTTCATTAAAAGGGCAGGATATTCATTTTTCGCAGGTGGACATAAACCCGGTACTTTTCAACCCGGCGTATGCTGGATTTTTTGATGGAAACGGACGTTTCGGTGTCGTTTACCGAAACCAGTGGGGGACGGTAAGTGAACCTTTCAGTACCTTTGCTGCTACGGCGGAATTTGCCATCACAAGAAACAGGAAACATCGAAACGGATTGAGTGCAGGCTTGATTTTTGACTCTGACCGGGCCGGGGCACTCTCGTATGGAACAACTGCATTATCAGGCGTTTTATCATTCTTCCAATCCATAGGCCAACAGAAATCTTCATTGCTGTCAGTTGCGGTATTGTGTGGCTTTGGTCAGATGGGATTCAACCCTCAGTCGGCCTCATTGTATGACCCTTCGGAGGAATTCAATCATCCACAGGTGTCGTATAAGAATTTAGGTGCAGGAATCGCTTTCTACCATCAGTTTCTGGATGAATTTGATATCCGGATGGGGTTATCTGCATGGAATATCAATAAGCCGAATATTTCCTATCTGGGGTTGGACTCGGTGTGTATCTTCCCGAGAATCACGGCATACGTACGTTCGGAATATAGGTTCTATAATGACTTTTCGGTACTTCCTATAGTAGCTTACCAGCACCAGAACGAGTATTCTGAACTGTTGTATGGCGCAGATGTAAAATGGTATCTTGATCATGGCAGGAATAATCTGACGCTTTCGGCTGGTCTCCTTCTTCGTCATAAAGATGCAGCCATGGTCAATATGAGTGTTGAATATGATGCCTTTATATTCGCTTTTTCGTATGATGCCAATATATCGTATCTCGCGACGGCAAGTCATACGATAGGTGCATTTGAACTGGGAGTTGTATATCGTATGGCAAGTGGCCGGAGTAAAAAGAAAAACAGTATTTCCTGTCCTGTATTCTGATGTGTATGCGTAGGAGAATATTCATAACGACGTTTGTGGTCTTTTGCGGATTGACGGCTTTTTCGCAGAACGAACGGGTGAATTATACTGTAACGCATCTTGGAAAGAACATCAATACCGTAGGAGGGGAATCCGGTGCAATCTCCATCAATGATTCAGTACTTATATATTCCTCCATACAGAATCTTGCGCAGACGCGCAATACGTTTATAGACTTTGACCAGTATCTGATGCAGGTTTTCGTCTCTCCGTTTTCTTCTGGCGGCAGGCTGGGGAGGGGCAGACTCTCCCGGTTGGATTTTAATTCCCAGACCCTTCATGCCGGCAATGTGGCGTACGATTCAAAGAACGGGAATTTCTATTTTACGCGATGTAAAGAATCTCAGACAGGTGGCTATCAATGTGCCCTTTATGTTATCAGAAAATCAGGAGGCAGGTATGCCAAGGCTGTACCTTTGCCGGATAATGTGAATATTCCCAATTATACTTCAACACAACCCGCTGTAGGGCATTTGCCGGATGGCAGGACGATATTGTATTTCTCCTCTGACCGGCCAGGCGGACTGGGTGGTATGGATTTGTGGTATTCGATAATCGACGGAGAAAAAATGTCTGATCCTGTAAATTTAGGTCCTGTAGTAAATAGCGCGTCAGATGAAATCACGCCGTTTTATCATGATAGAGCGCGAAAGCTGTTTTTTTCATCCGACAGGGAAAACGGATTGGGAGGGTATGATGTCTATTGTGTGAAAGGTTCCCGAAATACTTGGCAGCAGGTTCTGTGGCTTCCCGAACCTGTAAATTCAGAATATAACGATTTGTATTTTAATGTCAATGAGCACGATGCTACATACGGATACCTGACTTCAAATCGTGGCGATTCGTTCTTCTTGATAGATTCTTCCTGCTGTAATGATATTTATAGATGGCACAGTGTTGAAGTTCTGGATCAGGCAAATAATGAGGTTGTGAGTGTTGAACTGACAGACGATGCGAGCGAAAACAGCAATCCCCAATCCGTAGTTCACAATTCTCTGTTCCCAATAAAACTCTATTTCCATAACGACGAACCGGATCCGGGGGTCCAGTCTGATACCACCATTCAGACCTATTTCCAGACCTATAACCGTTATATGTTTCAGCGGACACAATATTTACAGGCCATTCCACAATCTGTGAATGCCACCCTTCGTGATTCTCTGAAATACGAAATCAATCGTTTTTTTGATGAAGAAGTGCAGGGAAATTGTGCAAAATTTGAGCAGTTTATACAGAATCTTGCTTCGGATCTGCGGGCGGGACGCCAGGTAAGTCTTCTGGTTGCGGGATATGCCAGTCCATTGCATAGCGACAGTTATAATCAGCATTTAGCCCATCGCAGAGCCATTACGATATTGAATCAACTGTCACAATACCAAGGCGGGATATTGAAGCCCTATATCGGCAGAACGCTCAATCTGAAACTGATCTCCTACGGAAGCAGCAAGGCGGAACATAGTGTGGCAGACCCCGTCTATAGTCTTGATGCCGCCCGGGAACGCAGAATTGAAATTCTCGGAGTGGATTATCAGTAATGAGATTTGGAATACGATAATCCATTGGCGGAATAAAATGCAGCGTTACACATAAAACTGTATCAATAAACCTACGCGCTGATCCCACGCGCAGTCGCTCCGTTGCGCTTGGCGCAGAGCCTCCAGGAGGCTCCGCGCCCATACAAATGACTGTATTATATACTGAAATAAATTATGAGAAAATCAATTTCTCCAACAGGTTATGATATAAAACGAAATGGCGGCTCAATTGAGCCGCCATTTCGTTTAGAATGGATATTCAAATTAGAACATGTAGCGAATACCAAAAGCGATGTCACCCCAGTGGAAATCGGTATCAGGGATGATGTAGAATTTAGGACGGATGTCCAAAGTGAGCTGGATAGGAATTGCCTGGAAATCATATTCCAAACCTGCCTGACCTGCTACAGCGAGAGCGATATCGCTGTGTCCATCGCGGCCCCAGTAACCAAGGCTTGCGCCAACACCTGCAAACCAACCGAAGTTGCCAGCGATGTTACCAGTCCACTGATAAATACCAGTGAGGTTGAAATCCAACCAGTCATCGTGAGAATTGAGACCGAGGTCTAATTCGAGACGGTTGCTACCCATACCCATCTGATAGGAAAGTTCAGCACCATAGCCCTGACCACCGCCAAGACGAACACCGAGTGCATTTTGAGCGTTTGCTGCAAAGCCGAAGCTTACGAGAGCAACAAGAAGTACTAATACTTTTTTCATTTTTTTATTTTTTTTAGGTTAATTAAAAGATTTTATCATTAGAATAACGTGGTTCTTTTGGATAAATTGTGTCTCTGTTGAATTTTTTTTGATTTTTTTCATTGTTCATCCACTCCGTAATCCAACAGGTCGTGTTTTCTGTTTGCCGGTTACAACTTAATATTGCTCTTTTTCATTAGGGAAGTTCTGCTCTTTTACGTCTCCCACATACTGGCTGATGGCGTTAGTGATATCAGCGCCAAAGGATCCGTATGTTCTCAGGTATCGGGGTTTGAATTGCTGGGTAATGCCGAGCATATCCTGGAGCACAAGAACCTGTCCATCTACGCCAGCACCGGCTCCGATGCCGATTACGGGTATCTTGACTTCCGAGGCGACTTGTGCTGCCAGTGTTGCCGGTATCTTTTCCAATACGAGGGCAAAGCATCCGGCTTCTTCCAGTAAATGAGCGTTCTTTATAAGTTGGTTTGCTTCCTCATCCCCAGTGGCCCGGACGGCGTATGAACCGAATTTATTAATGCTTTGAGGGGTGAGCCCGAGATGTCCCATCACGGGAATGCCGGCACACAGGATGCGGTTGATAGATTCCAGAACCTCTTCTCCACCTTCAAGCTTTATGGCGTCTGCTCCGGTCTCTTTCATGATACGGATGGCGCTTGCCAAGGCTAATTTAGAGTTGCCCTGATAGGTTCCGAAGGGCATATCTACAACTACCAGCGCGCGATTGATAGCCCTTACCACTGATGAGGCATACACTATCATCTCATCAAGGCTGATGGGCAGGGTTGTTTTGTGTCCCTGCATCACGTTGGCGGCGGAGTCGCCTACTAAAATTACATCTATCTTGGTGTTATTGATGAGGCTTGCCATGGAATAGTCATACGCGGTTATCATGGCGATTTTCTCACCGCGCAGTTTCATGTTCTGCAGTACTCGTGTGGTAACTTTTGTTACATCTGTTTGTAAATATGCCATTTTATATTATTTGCTGTTATTCAATTATTTCATCGCCGTCATTCGGAAGGTCTTCAAATTCCTCATCTTCCTCTTCGATGATACGGAAAAGTGCTTTCAGGGCTTTCTTTATCTCGTATTCACCGTGTTTATTGACTGTGAATGCTTTGTAATAATGTCCGTCGTAGGTGAATGTACCCTCTTCTTTATCTGTGGGTACTTCATAAAAATAGGTTTTCAGCTCTTCGGGTTTTATACGCTTCCCGAGGAAAATGGTATCAAACTGGGTGGGGTTGATTCCCGCCTGTATGGTAATGGCGGATTTGATTTTCGATGGCAGTTTCTTGGTGGGCAGCTGCTTGTAGAAATCGCCTTTCTCCGAGTGGCATTTTGCAATGATCTTGAGTTTGTTGTCCCATTGCTCCTGAGTAGCGGGAAAGCGCACAAAGACAGAGTCTGAAAGTTCCATCTGGCATTCATCCGCAGTACGGTTGAAGTTGCTGTGGATGACGATATATCCAGTTTGCAGTATGATCTGTTTGGGGTGGGGTACAAGGAAGTACCGTTCGATGATATTCTTGTAGTCTAGATGTTCATCTATCTTGATTTGCAGGGGCTCCGGGCAGTCGTCCTTGGTGTTGGAAACGCTATATACGGAACCTTTGGGTAGAAACATCGTAGCATAGTATCCGCGGATAAGGCTGTCTTCTCCGGGAAGATAGCATCCTCTTGAAAATCCCAGACATTCATCAGGATTGTTCTTGAATGTTACAAGTACGGCTCCTTGCAGTCGCTTTTCTCCGTTGAGGGTTCTCCGGCTTTCGGGGAGCTGGTCGCTGTCATAGAAGCAGAGGGTTGTCGGAACTTCAAATCGGACCACCTCCGAACTGTCTCCGTGGCAGGAACAATGGATAGGATTGTTCGCATACCGGATGGCAAAGTTGGAGTGGCTCGACCTCATGGAGAAATAGTTGTTTACGGCCTCTACACGAGCATGGTTGATATGGTCATCTCCTTGGTTCGGGTCTGAATAACCTTCAATGGTCATGGTGTAGAAATTCGGATTCTTTCTGTCAAATGCGATGTTGTATGCCGAATCCAGGAGGTCGATATTGTTGATGGTGTAATTGCTGTCGCCTGGGGTGAAATAGAGAAGCAGATGGAACGTTTCCGGATATTCCGGCCATGGCTGTGCTTTTGTGGTCTTCTTGCCTTTGGAACTTTGGGGCAGATAAAGCCCTGACTGTGCAAAGACACCAAACGCCGTTGCAAACATAAGCAGGAATATGCAGATTCGTTTTGTCATATTATCTCTTCAATAGTTGGTCTATAATCTGGTCAGTAGTGATGTTTTCGGCCTCGGCGTAATAGTTTCTGACGATGCGGTGGCGTAACACTTCGTGCGCCACTTTCTGCACGTCTTCTATATCCGGTGAGTATTTTCCGGCGAAGGCTGCGTTGGTTTTTGCTCCCATTATCAGGAATTGGGATGCGCGTGGCCCTGCGCCCCAGGAAAGGTATTTCTTTGCGGTTTCGTTGCCGCTTGTCAGGGGACGTGTCGAGGCTGTAAGATTCACAGCGTATGTAACAACGTTGTCGGTTACGGGCATCCGGCGTATGATCTGCTGGAAGTTGATGATCTCATCAGCCGTAAGCACCATCTGGGGCTGTATCGTAGTTCCGGTAGTGGTGGATTTTACGATATCGATTTCTTCATCGAGTGATGGATAGTCAAGATTGATGTTGAACATGAAGCGGTCCAGCTGTGCCTCGGGCAGGGGATAGGTGCCTTCCTGTTCAATAGGGTTCTGGGTTGCCAGGACGAAGAACGGAGCTTGCAGCGGGTAGCTGTTTCCCGACACGGTAACGCGGTGCTCCTGCATGGCTTCCAGCAGCGCGGCCTGGGTTTTGGGAGGAGTTCTGTTGATTTCATCCGCCAGCACGATGTTTGCAAATACAGGTCCTTTCAGGAATTTGAAGTTGCGTTCCTGGTCAAGGATTTCCGAACCGATGATGTCGGACGGCATCAGGTCGGGCGTAAACTGAATACGGCTGAAATTCAAACCTAATGTCTGGGCGAGTGTGTTTACCATCAGTGTTTTGGCCAGTCCGGGAACGCCCACCAGCAGTGCGTGCCCGCCGGTAAATATAGCGGTCAGCAAACTGTCGATAGCCTCATTCTGACCAACGATAACTTTGCCAATCTCTGATTTGAGCTGTTTGTATTTTTCGACCAGTAGGGTCAGTTGTTCTGAATCTGTCATTTCTTGAGCCAGTTGAGTTTGAAGTTGCAGTCCTGGAATTCCGGAGCTATGCGGATGTAGGTGTTCTTAATCATTTTTTCGGACCATTCCAGTATCTTGTTCTGTTTTGCGTTCTGCTGTGCAGCATTGAAGAACAGGTCATAGTCATCAGTGAGGTTTGCCTTGTGGGCTGGTATTTTCCTGGTCAGCTTCACCAGTCGGTAAATGTCCTTTTCCTCATCGTCTTTCATTGCCGTTGCTGTGCTGATGTCGCCTTCGTTCATAGCCGAAATGCCTATACCGGGATAGTACATTTCAAATTCCTCTTTGGAGAACCGGTTGCTGCCCGTATTGGGATTGGTTGCGATGCCGCCCTGGTTTCTGCCTGGGCCGCAGGAGTATTTCTTTGCGGCTTCTTCAAAGGTGATATTGCCCATCTGGATTTCAGTGGCTATGCTGTCCAGTTGTACTCTGGCTTTTACCATGTCGCTGTTCGATACTTTGGGTATCAGCAGTATGTGGCGGGCATTGATGCTGTTTCCGCGACGTTCTATCAGTTGGATGATATGAAATCCGTAAGGGGTTTCCACGATGGGGGACACTTCTCCCGGTTTCAGCGCAAAGGCTGCGGCTTCAAATTCTCCCACCATATCGCCTCGGGAGAAGAAACCTAATTCTCCACCTTTCTTGGACGATCCGGGGTCTTGGGAATACAATGTTGCCAGCATGGCAAAACGTTCACCGTTGAGCACGCGCTCACGCAGTCCAGCCAGTTCCGTACGCACGCGGTCGCGCTCTTCCTCCGAAATCACAGGCTTCAGCGTAATCTCTGCAATCTCAAAATGTTCAGGCACTTCGGGCAGACTGTCCAGATTCTGTTGGTTGTAGTATTCACGTACCTCGGCGGGGGTAATCTTTACGTTTTCGGTAAGCTTCATCTCCACCTTCTGGCTGATCATCTGGTTACGGATCTGCTTGGTATAGATGTCGTGCATCTCTTCGTAAGTATAGCCTGTGGTATTGTATATGCCCTCCTTGCTTCCGTATTGCTGCAGCGCCATCTTCATGTAATAGGATACGGTCTGCTCTACCTGCTCATCGGTAACCTCTACGCTGTCCATCTCACCTTTATGGATAAGCAGTTTGTTGATCAGCATACTCTCCAGCAGATTGCACCGGTTCTCGTGTGGGTTCACATATCCCTTTTGCACGCGTATCATATTATAGGCATGTTCCACGTCAGAGAGTTTGATGATATTCTTGCCGACCACGCCGACCACCTGGTCAATCACGACCTCCTGCTGGGCCTGCAGGCTCTGGCACAGTCCTAATGCTGCAAATATTACTATATATAGTTTTTTCATTATTAGTATGTAATTTCGTCAATAACCTCCTGGTGAATTTTTACGTTGAATTTCTCTCTCAGGGCGGCAGTTACGCGACGTTCCATCTCGTCCTGATATTCACTCAGGTAATAGCCTCGGGCCTCTTCCAGCGTTTTGAGACACGGGTCGGATATCTGTTCCACAATCATGATTTTATATCCCATTCCTTCAGGTCTGGCATAAACACCTTTCTTCCACTGGTTGTCGGTGATATAGTCCATGTTGCCTTTCTCAATCATCTTCAGGTTCACGCTGACGGTTGCCGGATGGCTTTTGTCGCATTTCTTCATCAGGTTTTCCTTCAACGTGCTGCTGCTCCATTGCTTTTTCAGGGCAGAGAGCGCCACCTTCAGCGATTTGTCGAGGGGCAGGAGGGTAGAGTCATTTACCTCCACCACCGTCACACGGGCTCTGTAATCCCAGAAATAACTTGCATCCTCTGGGTTATCCAGCACCTTTTTCTGGCTTTGCTGGTCGTAGAAGTCAAGGAATCCCACAGTGTCATATACAGCCTTCTTCCATATCTCGGTTTCGTTATAGGAGAAAATCATCAGACCGTTGCGGTATTCCGCCATCAGGTCTGCAAATTCGGGATATTCCGTCTCCAGACGGCTGTCGGCATATTGGAGGGTAAGGCCCTTGATAAACTCCTTGTAGCGTTTATCGATAAGACCTTCTAAGCTCCCGGGCATCTCTACCGATTGCTTGTCCTCTACATAATGACAGAACTCATTCAGCGTATGGTCTGTTCCTGCAAAGGTCAGCAGCACCTGGTCCTTGTGCAGCATCGTATCGCGGAATTCCCAGCCCTTTTCAAAGATGCTCTTGTCCACCATATTCACCAGCTCCTGATAGGAGGCCTTTCCCTGAGCCACATAATCGGTAAATCCGTATTTCTGCTGTATGTTCTTCAGGAAACGGTCCTGCGAGATCTGGGCTCTCGGGTCGCGTGCCATCTTCTGTTTGAAGTAGGGGAGCATCTCCTCGTAGGTCGGGCGTTTCTCTCTGGAAACCACCTTGATGATATGCCATCCGAAGTCTGTATGGAACGGCTCCGAATACTGATCCACTGCCAGCTTGTCCGCCTCGTTGATGTATTCCGGAAGAATCTGGTTTGAGGCGAGTTTCGGCATCAGACCACCCTTGTGGGCCGACTGGCGGTCATCGCTGTAGTTGGCGGCGATACTCTCAAAGGCTTCTCCACCTTTCAGACGCTCGTAGGCGTTCTGTATCTTGCTTTCCGCCTTCGGGTCGTTACCGTGGCCGTCGTTGATCCAGATGTGGCGCAGCTCCAGCTGTCCGTACATCTCTACGCGGGTAAACAGTTTTATAATATGGTAGCCGAAACGGGTGCGTACCGGTTTGCTGATCTCGCCGGGCTGGAGGTTATAGGCTGCCGATTCAAAGGGATATACCATATCGAACACCGTGAAATATCCCAGGTCTCCCTCCTTAGGGTTGATCTGGCGCTGCAGACCAGCCACCTGTGCGTCGGACACCACTTTGTTGGACACCTCATAGAAGTCTGCCCCGTTCTTGAGTTCTTCATAAACCTCCAGGGCTTTTCTGTAGGCCTTGAGCGTATCGGCTGGCGTGGGGTTCGACTTCATCTTGATCAGTATATGGGCGGCATGGAGCGAATAACGGCTGCGCTCGTAGGCCTCACGCATGATACTGTCCATCGTTACCGAGTCAATCAGATAAGGGGCTGCCAGTTCTTCTCTGTAGGTCTTCAGTTCCTTCTGCATTTCCGGGTCCTGGTCGTAGCCCAGACGGAAGGCGTCCTCCAGTTTTACCTTGTAGTTCAGGAACAGGTTCACATAGTCTTCCAGTGCCTGCCGCTTCTCGTAGGTGCAGGGGGTAGGGGCATCATTCTCTGACTTCCCTATCGAAGCCAGGAAGTCCTTCATGAATTCCGACTTGTATATCGGTCTGTTGTTGATCTCAAATATGACTGGGTCCTGCTGAGCCCATGCCAGTTGTCCCATGAACATCCATGCGACAAGTAATCCGAATACCTTTCTCAATGTCTTTAGTTTTTTTCTGTAAAGTTACTGTTTCTATCGTCTTGAATAATTCGGTGCTTCGCGGGTGATAGCGATATCGTGCGGATGGCTTTCGGTATAGCCTGCAGCGGTGATACGGATGAATTTAGCCTTCTTGAGGGTATCGATATCCTTGCTTCCGGTGTAGCCCATGCCGGCTTTCAGACCGCCCACGAGCTGATAGAGCACCTCGTTCAGCGTGCCCTTGTAAGGCACACGGCCTGCTACGCCTTCGGGAACCAGTTTCTTGGCATCTGCCTCCTTGTCCTGGAAGTAGCGGTCCTTGGAGCCGCACTGCATAGCCTCCAGAGAGCCCATGCCGCGGTAGGACTTGAACTTGCGGCCTTCATAGATGATGGTCTCGCCCGGAGCCTCATCCACGCCGGCCACCAGAGAACCGATCATGATAGAATCACCGCCGGCTGCCAGAGCCTTCACGATGTCTCCGCTGTAGCGGATGCCGCCGTCAGCGATGATGGGCACGTCATAGCCTCCCTGCTTCAGGGCGCCAGCCACTTCGCATACTGCGGTCAGCTGGGGAACGCCGATACCGGCAATCACGCGGGTAGAGCAGATGCTTCCCGGTCCGATTCCGACCTTCACGGCATCAGCTCCGGCTTCTGCCAGCATCAGGGCGGCCTCGCCTGTAGCGATGTTTCCTACCACCACTTCGAGGTTGGGGTATTTGGCCTTGACGGTCTTCAGGGCGTTCACCACGCGGATGGAATGTCCGTGGGCGGTATCGATTACGATGGCATCTACGCCGGCCTCTACCAGCGCATCCACGCGCATCATCATATCATCGGTGATTCCTACGCCGGCTGCCACGCGCAGACGGCCGTTGGAATCCTTGCATGCCAGCGGGCGCTCCTTGGTCTTCATAATATCGCGGTAGGTGATCAGACCTACGATTTGCCCCTTTTCGTTTACCACGGGCAGTTTCTCTATCTTGTGCTGCTGGAGTATGTCGGCTGCCTCGGCGAAGGTGGTTCCCACATGGGTGGTCACCAGGTCGGTTACCATGATTTCCGACAGCGGACGGAACATATTGCGTTCAAATCTCAGGTCGCGGTTGGTGATCATACCGATCAGCTTTTTATCGTCATCTACGATAGGAATGCCGCCGATGCCGTATTCGTGCATCATCTCCAGCGCATCTTTCACCAGTGCCTCTTTCTTCAGGGTGATAGGGTCGATGATCATGCCGTTTTCGGCACGCTTTACCTTGCGCACCTCACCTGCCTGACGTTCGATACTCATGTTTTTGTGGAGCACGCCTATACCTCCTTCCTGTGCCATGCCTATAGCCATGGCGGCTTCGGTTACGGTATCCATGGCGGCGGACACCAGCGGGATGTTCAGGTTGATGTGTTTCGTAAAACGGGTCTTTACGCATACCTCGTAGGGCAGCACATCCGAGAAAGCGGGAATCAGGAGGACATCATCGTAGGTAAGGCCCTCTCCAACGAATTTTGTAGTATCTGTGAACATGATTATTATTATTGAATTTCTAAATAAAATTTCCTGCAAAATTACACATTTTTTCCAAACCTGCAAAAAAAAATATCCTTCATTGTTGTATATCCCTGTAGTTTAGTGGAATATATTTTCCTTTGCTTTCCTTTTTCGCTTCCATGAAACGCCCTTTCCGCTCCCCATATAGTCAAAAACGGGATTTCTCTATTCTCTGGATTTCCTTTTAATCAGCGGCGCTCATGGCCTCCGGAAAATGTTTCTTTCAATAAAATGTTTCTTGCAAGAGACATTTTCTCGGAAATGTTAAAATCCGGGCGGCTTTTTCCTGAAAAAATCTGATTCGAGATTTCCGATAAGTCTATCCGAAATCGTCGGGGTCCGATGCCGTCAGTTCCTGGGTAAGGATGTCTCTTCTGCGCCTTTTCTCCGCTTTTTCTGCGCTCTTAAAGCGTAGCAGACACGGAGAAATCACGGAGATACCACGGAGTTACCCATGAGAAAATCCGAAAATCATACGACCTTGAAATGTTAAAAAATATCCCGGAAACGGCACTTGAAAAATTTTATCTTTGAGAAAAAATCTCCCGTAATTTGAGAAAATTTCTGTCGTAATCTGAGAAATTTCTCCCGTAATATTTGCATGTTACAAAAATATTTTGTATCTTTGCAATTCGGAATATTGTGGAAGGTATGCCTCAACTCCGTGAATGACACACGGTTAATGAGAAATGCCTTGATCTATTGGGTAATCAATTGAAGAGGACGGAAGGCAAACGATAATGTTATTCGTGATATAATAATCTATATTTAATGTATTAAAAATTGTGTTATGAAGCGTATTATCATAGTATTATTATCAGTAATGTCTTATCTGAGTGGAATAGGACAGAACTGGCAATGGGAGAATAATATAATAGCCAATTATAATGTAGAAGGTATAAATACTAGTGATACAAAAGTAGATAGTGAAGGAAATCTCTATGTGAGTGAGTTTGCAACAGGAAGAACCTGCGCATTTGACCAGATGAAGGTACCTGTAAAAGGGGTAGATATGTGGCCGTCGCATCTGGGTCGTCGGGGGGAATATCAACATACTCAATTTCCTGTAGGTGGAAGGACTGTGGATCTTGCCTATCTTTATAAACTCTCACCAGACGGAGAACTGCTGTGGCACGGCTCGTTTACTTCCAACCAGGCTATTGGAAATGGGATGTATATGAGTATGCACCTGGTCGGGGATACGGAGTTGGTAGCATTTATGCTTTGGGGACCTGATTACGGCAGTTGGAACTATTTCTGGGATACCACCTATACGGGGATGGGCATAAATGAATTGTATCCCAACATGAAGGACAGTTTGTATGCGGTACGGTCCCTGGCAGTCCTGACGTTTGATCTTTTGGATGGACATATAAAGGAAAAGCATTTTCTGCATCTCGGATTTGTGGATTCTACCGGTCATGTGCTTCAGCGGCGGGACGTGGATCCGGATTACCCTCATGAAAAAGACAGCAACTGCTACTGTCTCTCGATGATTCCATTGCAACCGAATCCGACGGCAATAGACAATTCGGGGAATATCTATATTACAGGCGAGGCATGTCTGACATTTGATCGCAGGGATTTCCCGCGAGATGTCACGCAGTATGCCGGGGATGGTCTTGTGGCAGGATATGCCATCATAGTAGATGGTCATACCCGCTTCAAGGTATATCCTGATATGGCAATGCCGCGAGGATGGAGTGTCGCATTATTCAAGTTCTCGCCGCATTTTGAAAATCTGTTGGGTTTTACTCCGGCAATCTGTGGACGGTATGGTGATTATTCTGAACCT
>JAZUFZ010000026.1:0-125303 GCA_045640985.1 Bacteroidales bacterium | reverse complement strand
AATCATCAAAATAGTAATCGCCGTACTGTCCGCGCTCGCCGGAGCATTAGGCGCCACGTCGGCCCACGCTATGGGCTTGTTCTGACCCGGGTCCTTCCCTTCAAAGGCGCACTCCTTCTGTGCGCCTTTCTCCTGTTGTAGCACAGGAAGAACTGCCGAAAATACAGGTAAATCTTATTTTTTTTATTTATGTAAGAAAAAATGTGTATCTTTGCATTTTGAAATGATTGATAAGGAAACCATACAAAGGATTACGGATGCAACTCGAATTGAGGAAGTTGTAGGAGAATTTGTGTCCCTGAAGAAACGAGGCGCAAACTATGTGGGATGCTGTCCGTTCCATACTGAGAAGACCCCGTCGTTTTCGGTGTCTCCGTCCAAGGGGTTCTTCAAGTGCTTCGGCTGCGGCGAGTCGGGCAACGCGGTAGGGTTCCTTATGAAGCACGAACACTATACCTATCCCGAAGCCCTCCAGTATCTCGCAAAGAAATACAACATCGCCATAGTAGAGGAGGAGGTCTCGGAAGAGCAGCGCCGGAAAGACACAGAGCGCGACGCCTTGTTCCACGTGTCGGAATATGCGCAGAAATACTTTACGGAGGTGCTGTATGAGAACGAGATGGGAAAGGCGGTAGGGTTGAGCTATTTCCACGCGAGAGGACTGAATGACGAAGTAATCCGGAAGTTCGGGCTGGGATATTGTCTGGACGAGTGGCAGAACTTCTCGGACAAGGCCCGGAGAGAGGGCTATTCAGACACCGTGCTGGAAAAGACAGGACTGACGATATTCAAGGAAGACGGGAAGTATTACGACCGATTCCGCGGGAGGGTGATGTTCCCGATATACAGCATCTCGGGCAGGGTTCTGGGCTTTTCGGGACGCATACTGTCGAAAGAGAAGCAGGCAGCGAAATACGTAAATTCGCCCGACTCGGAGATATACAACAAAGGCCGGATACTCTACGGCCTGTATCAGGCCAAGACCGCCATCATAAAGCAGGACAAATGCTATCTGGTAGAGGGCAACGTGGACGTGGTGTCGATGCACCAGTCAGGGATAGAGAATACGGTGGCATCGTGCGGCACGTCGCTGACATACGAGCAGATACGCCTCATCAAGCGATATACGCAGAATGTAACCATACTGTATGACGGCGACGCGGCAGGCATCAAGGCCTCGCAGCGAGCCATCAATATGCTGTATGAGGAGGGCATGAAGGTGCGGCTGGTGCTGTTCCCCGACCAGGAAGACCCCGACAGCTATGCCCAGAAATACGGCTCGACACAGCTGCAGCAGTACCTGAAGGAACACGAAGAGAATTTCATACTCTATAAGGTGCATGTGCTGCAGGACGACGTGCAGAACGACCCGATCAGAAAAGGAGCCTTCGTGAGGGAACTGGTGGAGACGCTGGCGCTGATACCGGACCTGCTGGAAAGAACGTCGTATGTAACGCAGTGTTCCTCGATGCTGGATATACCGGAAGAAAGCCTGATGTCGGAACTGGCGAAGACGATGCTCCGCAACAAGGTGAAAGGAACGAAGACGGACGGAAACGGCGCGGACCAGCCGTCAGGAACAGAACCGTCAGGGGAGAACCCGCCCGCAGAGGAGCCCGGAAGGGTAGAACTGCCCCCCGTGGGATATCAGCACCACAACACAGGCCTTCCGCAGTCAGGACTGCAGTTCTGTGAGGCGCAGCTGATGGTGCATCTGCTGAACTACGGCAGTCAGAACATCTATCCCGAATGGATAGACGAGAACCAGAAGCGACAGACCCATACGGTGCCGGTGGCGCGGTTCATCGTAGATCAGGTCAGGGGCGACAACCTGAAGTTCTCGAACGCAAAAGACCAGCAGATATTCGATGTCTTCGCGACGTCGGAAGAGATACCCGGATGCGGGTATTTTACCGCCCATCCGGACGAGGAGCTGAGAAGTCATGCCATCGCGTATATGCGTGATGACTATGTGGTAAGTCCGATGTGGAAGGAGAAATATTCGATATTTGTGCCCACGATAGACCATAATCTCACGCAGTCGGTGCAGGATGCGGTGAACGCCTTCAAGATGGCGAACATAGACAGAATGCTGGCAGAAAATCTGCAGCAGATAGCGCAGGCGACGGACGAGGAGGCCCGTCTGGACCTGATATATGAACGGAAGCAGTATCTGGAAATCCGCCAGAAGATAGCGGCACTGCTGAACCGGGTGGTATCATAACAAAAAAAGAAGAACATGGATATTCAAAATATAAAAGACAGATACGACATAATAGGGAACGATCCCCAGCTGATACTGGCAATCAACAAGGCGGTGCAGGTGGCTCCGACCGACCTCTCGATATTGATAACGGGAGAAAGCGGTGTGGGAAAGGACATCTTCTCCCGCATCATACACGACGGAGGAGCAAGAAAGCACAAGAAGCTGGTGCCGGTGAACTGTGGCGCAATCCCCGAAGGAACGATAGAAAGCGAACTCTTTGGTCATCTGAAAGGGTCGTTCACGGGTGCCGACAAGAACCGGAAAGGATATTTCGAGGAGGCAGACGGAGGCACGATATTCCTTGACGAGGTGGGCGAACTGCCCCTGTCGGTGCAGGTGAAGCTGCTGCGCGTGCTGGAAAACGGGGAAATCATCCCCGTGGGAAGCAGCACCCCGACCAAAGTGGATGTAAGAGTGGTGGCTGCAACGAATGTAAACCTGATAGAGGCTATCCACAACGGCCGATTCAGAGAGGATCTGTATTACCGTCTGAACCAGATTTCGATAACCATACCCGCGCTGAGAGAGCGTCCGAATGACATACCGATGCTGTTCAGGAAGTTCTCATCCGACATCGCGGAACGCTATCATACGCCCCCGGTATTCCTGACCGACGAGGCGAAAGAATATCTGATGCATTATCCCTGGTACGGAAATGTGAGGGAACTCAAGAACATAACGGAGCAGATATCGGTGATAGAGCCTACGCGGACCATAACATCGCAGATACTGCAGAACTATATCCCGCTGGCGACGTCGGAGGTAATGCCCGCCGTGGTATCCCAGGGAAACTACAGCCGCACGATATCAGACAGGGAACTCCTGCTGAAGGCGCTGAGTATGGGACAGATGATATCGGAGATGCGATCCGAAATCAATGAACTGAGGCAGACGCTGCAGCAGATAGCCCAGAACGGAACGTTGGGCGAGACCCAATATACAGTGCTTCCGATGAGCAGCCCCAAGATGGGGGTGCCGATGGCAGACTCCGAGGTGGAATTTCAGGATTCGGAGGTGGTAGAGGAGGAACCCACGGTGAATGTGTCGTTAGAGGATCAGGAGAAAAAAGATATTATAGAGGCACTGAAACGAAACAAAGGCCACAGAAAACTTGCAGCCCAGGAACTGAATATCTCTGAGCGTACGCTATACAGGAAAATAAAAGAGTACGGGATTTGAATACGAACGACATCCAGATATCCCTGCCCCCGTCCAAAAGCATCAGTAACCGGTGGCTGATATTGAATTACCTTTTCGGCGGGGTGTTCAATCTGTCGGGACTTTCGCTGTCGGATGACACGGTGCTGATAAGGAGGCTCCTGAATCAGCTGCACCAGGAACCGGACGGAGGCGTCTATTACTGCGATAACGCCGGTGCTGCAGTACGATTCATGACGGCACTGCTTGCCATAACTCCGGGAAATCATCTGGTGAGCGGCGATGAACGGTTAAGAATGCGCCCGATAGCACCGCTGGTGGAATCGCTCAGATCGATAGGGTGCGAGATTGAATATTCGGGAAATCAGGGGCAGTTGCCGCTGGTAATCAAGGGAACGGTGCCCAGAAGAAAGATGGTGACGGTGGACGCTTCGCTGTCGAGCCAGTTCGTCTCGGCGCTGCTGCTGATAGCACCAGCCCTCCCCGCGGGGATGACGCTTACACTTACGTCCCATCCCACCTCACGGCCCTATATCGCCATGACGTGCAATATACTGAAGCAGGCAGGATTCCCTGTGAAGGTCTCCGCATCGGGACGCACAATCATGGTCGGTCCGGCAACGGAAAATCCCCCGAAGAAACAGTCGGTAAAGATAGAAAGAGACTGGTCGTCAGCATCGTATTTCTATGAACTGGCAGCACTGGACCCCACGAAACGGATTCGTCTGGTGGGCCTTTCACCCAACTCTATACAAGGAGATATGGCTTTGATGGAGATATTCCAACAGATAGGCGTCAAGAGTTCGGTAGTGCGGTCGCCGTACCATTCGGATGTGAACTCCATACGCATACAGGGCGGGAACGGAAGTGTAGAGTGCGTGAAATATAATTTTAGAGACTGTCCGGACCTGGCGCCCGCGGTGATCGTAACCTGTGCCGCCTTGGGAATCAGAAGTATCTTTTCGGGGTTGAACACACTGAAGAATAAGGAATCGGACCGCCTGCAGGCGCTGATAGCAGAGCTGAGAGACATGAACTGCGACATATCGCTTCACGCCAATCAGTCGCTATACATCAAGCCCTCGAAACTTCAACCCATACGGCCTGTGAATACCTACGGCGACCACCGGCTGGTGATGGCTTTCGCACCGTTGAAACTGCTGTTTCCGGAGGTGGAGATTGAGAACCCGGAACTGGTAACAAAATCATTCCCGAATTTCTGGGAACTGTTCAATAAAGTCGTATCCCAGGAATGAAGACACCGCATCTGATACTCGTAATGGGACCCACAGCCGCAGGAAAAACGGCTTATGCCATAGCACTTGCGCAACGGCTCGGGACGGAGATCGTATCGTTTGATTCCCGTCAGTTTTACAAGGAACTGAATATAGGAGTGGCACGGCCGACCGAGGCAGAACTGAATCAGGTGCAGCATTATTTTGTGGCAAACCGCCGTGTGACGGAGCCTTACAATATCTATACCTATTCGGAAGAAGCAATGGCAGTGATAGAAAACCTGTTCGAGACCCATGAGGTTGTTGTGGCAGTCGGCGGTTCCGGGTTGTATGCCGATGCACTCACGAATGGGGTGGCACTGCTTCCTGATCCGTCACCGGAACTGAGAAATCAACTCCAGTCCCTACCGCTGGAGGAACTCCAGAAACAGTTGCAGCAGTTGGATCCAGAGACCTATTCCAGGATAGACATACAGAACCATGTGAGAATTCAAAGGGCTCTCGAAGTATGTATCACTACAGGTCAGCCCTATTCGGAGGTGATGCGTCAGAGTATCAAACCGCGACCGTTCACGTTTTCGAGAGAGGTGGTGGCACATGAGGCAGAAGTACTCCGTGAGCGGATCAACAGCAGGGTGGATTTGATGATGAAAGCGGGACTTCTGGAAGAGGTAGAATCGTTATTACCTTACAGAAATATCAATACGCTCAACACAGTGGGGTACAAGGAACTCTTTCCAATCGTGGCGGGAGAAAAGCCGATGAGTGATCTGGAACAGGCAATAGAACAGATAAAAATCAACACCTGGCATTACGCCAAGAAACAACTTACCTGGCTCCGCCGCTATGAGAAACGCGGGTAACGGACGTAACGATGAGCGCGTTTCCGGAAACCTGAAATGAGATCTCAGTCTGGTTGTAGATCAGATGATAGATGCGTTCAGGATTCTGGTGATACTGTGGCCGCGGGTCGTGGGCAAGAATATCAAGAATGTCTTTCACCTCCGTTTCGGGAATTCTTTGCAGTAGGAGGTCAGGACAAGATACCTCCAGAAGGTGGTTTTCGGGAGTAGGGGCGAATCCGCTGCGGGCATCAGGGTGAGAGTCGGTGTAGGGCAGGTAGGGTTTGATGTCGAGAATGGGCGTGTTGTCCAGAAGGTCTGCCCCGATGACATGGAGAATGGGACCGCCAGTCTTGCTGTATTCGATATGGTCGAGTTTCACGGAGGAGAGTCCGATAGGATTGGGACGGAACGGACTGCGAGTGGCGAAAACACCCACCCGCTTGTTTCCCCCCAGCCGAGGCGGTCTTACAGTAGGACTCCAGGTCTCCCGTTCAGCCTGGTTAAACACCCATATCAGCCAGATATATTCAAAATTTTCCAGTTCCCGGACGGCTTCAGCAACTCTGTATTCCGGTTCAAAGATGATTCGGGCATTAGAAGCAACGATACCGGCCTGCCGCGGTATGCCGAATTTTGTAGGAAAAGGAGATTCAATATGGGCAATCTGTTTCATTTTTGAAGCATCAGGTTATCAGGTAAGGTATGAGTTTCGTGGGCGCGCTTCTGCAGGTGGCTGTTGATCCAATAGGTAAAGTCGGTAGCAAGAATACCGATACCCGCGCCAGCGCAGACATCCCCCAGCCAGTGGCGGTTGTTGTACATCCGCATAAAGGCGGTGGTAGTTGCCACCAGATAGCCGGCAACGGCAGCCAGAGGATATTCCCTCCCAAATTCTTTCCGTATGGTTTCAGCACCCCAGAAAGCAAAGAAGGTGTGTCCTGAAGGAAATGAAGAGCGGACGCTTCCGTCGGGACGGAGAATAGAAATGTAGTCTTTGGCAGGATAAACCACGAACGCACCGAAGATGAAACTTTCCGCCATAAGTCTGGAAATTTCACGATAGGAGTGGCGGCTCTGCAGGCCGCAGGCTTTCAGCGCATACACGGAAGTTATGGGAAGAAATTGAAGGTAATTGTCAAAACTGAGTTTCGGATGGTGGTCGGCTTGCAGGTTGTCGCGAAGCTGGGTCTGAAAATCGGTAAGCTGAGGAATTGTATGACAAGAAATTCCCATCCCGATAAGTGTGGATGGAATAATCCATTCAGTCGCAGATACGTTATAGACAGAGTCCTGAGCCTTTACGTTGAATGCAGCCAGAAGACAGAGAAAGAAACAGAAAAGATTTTTGCGCATTATTCAGCAAAGCATTCCACTTCAAATTTTTCCATGGTAATGGGGAGAGATTCCACTTCCCCGTTCTCGTTGCAGAAGATGTACATGTAGTTCGGGTTGGCAGGATGGTAACGGTCATCTTTGAACTGGCGTTTGCTGGCACTGGTGGGAATGTTGTGCAATACCAGATGCGATACCTGTTTGAGCAGTATGCACCGAAGCGTCTCGCTGTCGGAAAGATTCATATCGATGGAAAAGTCGGTATCGGACTTGAGCGGTATCGGCTCTCCCTTGAAGTTGGTGCCTGTACGTTTGTATCCTTTTGCCCAGCAGTGGAGCAGGTCGGTTCCCGTTTTCGTGGATCTCAGGGTATATTCAAGGTATGCGATTACGCCCCCTTCTTCCATCGCCCATTTATGTATGGTGACAAATAATAAGGCGTCGATGTTGTACAAGGAATCATAGTCGCTGATGTCGCCGTTGCGCAGCTGCCGGTAGTCACGGGTCTCCTGATTGGCTATCTGGGTTGCTGCAAGAGAGGGAACCACATAATAGCCTTGCTGGATAAGGGGAGTAGCGATAGTCTGGTAGAGATATTTTCCTGCCAGATCCATTTCCATAGCCAGCATTTTGTCGTTCATAGTCGGGTGGGGGACGTTCTGGTCGGGTCGTGGAGCCACATCTTGAATGGGTGCGATATATATGGTGGTAGGAGCTTCTTTGTAGAGTTCTCCGTAGGTGGCGAGTTTCTGCTCATGTTTGCAACCCGTCATCAGTCCTGCCATCAAAATTGCGATGCAAAATATGTTTAATGTCTTCATTTCTTTTCCATTTTAATTCTTCGCTTCGTTTTCGGCTGCCTTTTTTGCGGCTTTAGCCTCTTCTTTGGCTTGGCGTTCGGCTTCTTTTCTGGCTTTTTCTTGTTCGGCTTTCAAACGGGCTTTTTCTTTTTCGGCGGCCTCTTTGGCAGCTTGGGCTTCCTTTTTTGCCTGGGCTTTTGCTTTTGCGTCAGCTTTCTTTGCAGCTGCTGCGTCGGCTTTCTGCTTTTCTTTTGCTTTTGCAGCTGCTTTGCGCTCCTTGTCTTTTTGTCTGGCGAGGTCTTTCTTTTGCTTTGCCTTGTCTTTAGCGAATTGCTTTTTCTCCTTTTCGCGTTGCTTCTTCATCTTGGCTTTCTCTTTAGCCAGAGCTTTCTTTTCTTCAGGGGTGAGTTTCTTCTTCACCTGAGGTGTGTTTGACAAATCGGAGTTGTAGCTGCTCAAATCCACAAGTTCCGCCATAGCCGTATCGGTGTTGTTCAGATATTCCCGTATAAGCTGCTCCTTGAGTTTATTGATATATGAGGCGGAATTTCCAAAGCAGGCAAGTTCTTTGTTGAACCATTTGTTGGCTTCTTCACGGTATCCGAGAAGGGCGATACTGACGGCATAGTCGGCAAAAAGTCCCGGTTGTATGATTTCAGCATCTTCATTGCTGAGGATGGCTTCCTCATATTCTTTTGCAAGGTTCAGGAGATTTTCTGTGGTGGGCTCCTGATTATATTGAAGCATCATCGGTGAGTTTTCCCATAGGTATTGACTCTGGTTGCATCCGCCCAGCAGGAAAACCAAAGTCCCAATCATCAGTATTGCTATGTTTTGCTTCATGATTTTTATATGTTGTGAGGTGTTACCCATCCTGTTTTTCTATAAAAAAAACGGCAACTTGTAAGCCGGGTTCTGTATCTTTCTATAAAGATTTCTATCATTAATCTACTACAGCCGTCGCCGACTGTCTCTATCGACCTACCCCCCGGCAACGGGCGAGCCTGCCCTTAACTGCCGGTATATTTGGCCTTTCAACCCATAAGGTTTACCATCCGAGGATATCACTATCCAAGGTCGTGGGCTCTTACCCCGCGGTTGCACCCTTACCAGATTGCTCTGGCGGTTTTTTTTCTGTGGCACTTTCTGTAGCCTCAGTCTTGCAACTGAAGTCCCTTCCTGTTAGGAAGTATGGTGGCTCGTGTTGCCCGGACTTTCCTCTCGCAATCTTTCGATTGCCAGCGATAGAACCATTGCCGTTTCAAATTGCAAAAATACAAACTTTTCGCGGTATGGCAAAATTTTTTTTTCTCTTGTGACTTTAGATTGTGGGAATGAAGAACTTTTTGCCATTCATTCTTGCCTCATGGGCTACCATTCCCATCGTGTGGCGATAGTTTACCTCGCTCATTTGCAAGTTTTTTCTTCCTGATTCTTCGTATATGAAGAAGTCAATACCTACGGGGCCTTCATACTTTCCGTTCAATTGTTTTTTCAGTATCTCCGAGGCAGTCTGTTTCTTCTCTTTCAGCTCCTTTTCGGGAATGAGTTCTCCTAATTTTTGAATTATCTCGCAGTCACTTAGAAGGTAGTTGCTTCTATATACGCCGTTCTGCGTCAGGAAAAGTGAATATCCGATGAATTTCACTTCCCCGGCTTCCACCTGAAATTCCCACGCAAAATCCACCACGATCATCTGTCTTTTTTCCAGCATTACGCATCCTTGCCGCTGGATGTTTTTCTCAATCCAGTCTTTTTCTTGAAGATTGAATGTCTCATGAATCCATTTCAATCCTCGTCCGCTTCCGGAAAGCGGGGCTTTTATGACCACATCGCCATATCGGGCGATACCTTCACGAACCTCATCCAGCGTTAGACATTTGTGCATCGTAGCGGGGCGGAGCGGCTGCCATAACGGATTATCGGTAAGGTTGGCGCGGTGCTGGACGGATTTGAGCCAATGCAGCCATTCGTCGGACGGCAGCAGCCGGTCGGGTGCGCCGGATTTCAGAAGCTCGTTTTTCAGTACCGGATTCCATCCCCATGGCACAATTCTGCTGATGCTGTTCCAGTCCGGAGACTTGCTTTTCAGAGAATTTATGCTTTGTATCTCTGCTTCGGAACCATAGAGAATTCCCATGATCTCGTACGCGCTTTTCTCTCCGAAAGTCAGCGCGGACTTCGGGGGCATATAGTTCGGGTCCCCGTTGGCGAGACAGAGGTCGTGTTCCGGATTGAAGATGTAAAGCGTACTCATAAGGTCAAAAAAGGGGAAGCGTTTGACTTCCCCTTCTTATATATGAAATCCAAATATTATTTATTAACCTGGAATTTCTTGTTACCGGTAGCGAAGAAATCGCTGATCTGGTTAGCTGCTGCAATACCTGCGTTGATGTTTGCTTCTTCGGTCTGGGCACCCATTTTTTTAGGAGTTGCGAAGTAGCGGCCTTCAAATGCCTTGAATTCAGCGTCAGCATCTGGCATAATGTCGGTGATGTATTTCAGGTCTGCGCGTTCTGCCATCAGTTTGATGAGTTCAGCCTCGTTGATGACTTCCTTGCGAGCGGTATTGATGAGGATACCACCTTTGTGCATCTTGTTTACCAGTGCATAGTTGATGCTGTTCTTGGTCTCTGCGGTTGCAGGGATGTGGAGAGATACGATGTCGCATTCCTCGAACAGGGCTTCCTGGTTAGCTACAGCGGTAGCAAGGCCGGAGGCGTTGATAACGTCTGCAGGGCAGAATGCGTCGTAAGCATAAACCTTCATGCCGAAACCGTTGGCGATTCTTGCAACGTTGCGTCCAACGTTACCGAAAGCGAGGATACCGAGTTTCTTGCCCATGAGTTCAGAACCGGACTTGCCGTTGTAGAAGTTGCGAACGCAGTAAACGAGGAGACCCATAACGAGTTCTGCTACTGCATTGGAGTTCTGGCCGGGAGTATTCATGGCAACGATACCGCGAGCGGTGCAAGCTTCGAGGTCGAGGTTGTCGTAACCAGCGCCTGCGCGAACCACGATCTTGAGGTTCTTGGCGTGATCGATAACTTCCTTGGTAACTTTATCGGAACGAACGATAAGTGCGTCAGCGTCAGCAACTGCTGCGTAGAAATCGTTAACGTCGGTATATTTTTCGAGGAGTGCCAGGGTATGGCCGTTTTTCTCAACAACTTCGCGGATGCCGTCAACAGCAACTTTTGCGAAAGGTTTTTCTGTTGCTACTAAAACTTTCATGATTTTTAGCTTAAATATTGAAAAGGGAGGGATTGGAGGCCCCTCCCTTTTATTGATTCTGTTAATTACTTGTTAGCTTTTTCGAAGTCCTGCATGCACTGTACGAGAGCCTCTACAGCCTCGATTGGGCAAGCATTGTACAAGCTGGCGCGGAAACCGCCAACGCTGCGGTGACCCTTGATACCAACCATGCCGCGTTCCTTAGCGAATGCCATGAAAGCATCCTGGAGGTTCTCACGGCCTTCTGCCATTACCCAGCAGTGGTTCATGATAGAACGGTCTTCCTTGCACTCTACGGTACCGCGGAACATGCTGTTGCGGTCGATTTCTTCGTAAAGCATAGCGGATTTCTTGGTGTTGATCTTGTTCATTTCCTCAACGCCGCCGATGGTGTCCTTAACCCATTTCAGAGTCTCGTGCATAACGAAGATCGGGAGTACTGGAGGAGTGTTGAACATGGAGATGTTCTTTCTTTCTGCCTCGCTGCCGTCGGTAGCATGGGTGCGGTAGTCAACCATGGTAGGAAGTGGGTTCATGTACTTGCGGTCGGTGATCTTGCCGAGAACGTCTCTGCGAACGATTACGAAGGTAACGCCGGCAGGACCTACGTTCTTCTGGGCACCGCCATAGATGAGACCATATTTCTTTACGTCAACAGGACGGCTCATGATATCGGAGCTCATATCGGCTACGAGCATGGTTGGGCAGCCTTCGATATCATATTTGATTTCAGTACCGTAGATGGTGTTGTTGGTAGTGATGTGGAAATAGTCAGCATCTGCAGGAACATTTGCCATGAAATTCTTAGGAATGTAGCTGTAGGTCTTGTCTTCGCTGGAAGCAACGATTACGGTTTCGCCGAAGTTCTTAGCTTCTTTAGCGGCTTTCTTTGCCCATACACCGGTCTGCAGGTAAGCAGCCTTCTTGTTCAGCAGGTTTGCTGGAACGGTCATGAACTGGGTGCTTGCACCACCACCGAGGAACATTACCTCATATTCTGCAGGAATGTTCAGAAGGTCACGCCACAGCTGACGGGTTTCTTCCATTGTGCGCTCCCAACCTGGAGTACGGTGTGAGATTTCCATCAAACCGATGCCGGTGTTGTCAAAATCACGGATTGCAGCGATTGTGGATTCTACTGCCTCTTTTGGCAGAACGCAGGGACCTGCGTTAAAGTTATAAGCTGTCTTCATGTTTTTTTTTGGTTTTAATTTATTTATTTTTAATACTTTATACTGTTTGTGTCTTGGAATTTGACGATACAAAGATACTCCTTTTTTTTGATATTATGGAAAATAATTAAAAAAAGTTTTCAACACCAGTCAAAAAAGATTTTCAGCGTCCCCGGAAACCCGTGAAAAATGCCATTCCTGTCCGTGCAGTCAAGAGATGGCAAAAATCGTTTTTCCAACCTTTTAAGAGCCTGTAGATAAGGGGTATCTCCGTGCTATCTTCTTTTTATCTCCACTTTATCTTCTTTTTATCTCCTTTTCTTAGAATAAGAGATAAAGTGGAGATAAAAAGAAGATAAACTGGAGATAGGAGGGAGTTACCTGCTCCATGATAGGGCGTCACAGGGCGGATACGAGAGGCAAAATACGTAGCCGCGGAATCGGTTTCATGAAGAAAAAAACGGGCAGAAAAAATTTTTTTTCGATTTTCTGCAATAAAAATGCAATTCCCGATACAAAAGAGTTGTTTGTTATTTTGTCGGAAATGGTTCTCTGGCTTCGGCTGGAGAGCCATTTTTGGTTTCTTCTGGATTTCCGGAATGGTTTTGTATGGCTGAACCGGCTGAAAATCAACCGTATTGCAATTTCTATAAAATTTAATCGTTAAAATGGCGGTTATGTGAGAAAAATTGTGTAATTTTGCAATCCGAAAACAATAGGGCGGACTGATGGGGCAATGGGCTCTACCCATCTGGAAAGCCAAAGGAAAATCCATGGAGCCCTCCGTATTTATGATGAAAAAGTTCGTACTTCTTTCTGTTCTGATGTCGCTCCTGCTGAGCGCTTGGGCTCAATCCTCGCCCAACTACATTCTCAATGACCAAACCTCAAAAGCCTTTGACGTCTATGCCGGAACCGCCACCAGGTTCGTGGCCGAGGAGGACGGAAATCTGCTGGTTACTTCCCGCTCCTTCAAGAATCTGTTCGTCGCACGTGTGCAGGACGACATCATGGTTCGCTGGGTGGACCAAAGCCTCAATGTGAAGCAGGAATTTGTGCTGGAGGGCAGCCGTTCATACGACCTGCTGACTGCCAGTATGGCTGACGACGAGGTGGTGCTGCTGGTGAAGTACTGGGAGAAGAAACAGCTGGTTGTCAAACGCGTCATTCTGGACAAGGCTACGCTGCAGGCCAAGGGTGAAGAGGTGCTCTATACTCACGAGGAACCCATTATGGGACTGGATCTCTGCTGGACCGCCGTTTCGGAAGATGGCAGTTTTACCGCGCTGATGGCGCTTACTGCCAGCCGCAAGACGGAGGCCGCGAGCCGCGTGTTCCTGCTCGATGACCATCTGGCCGTGCTCTGGGACCGTGAGCCGGCATTCGCGAGCTGCTACGGCGTCTGGGTAAGCAACGAAGGCGATATCTATATGGCCGATGCTGCCAATAACAAGGTTTATTTTGCCAAACTCAACGAGGACGACAATTATCAATATTATGTAGAGGCCCCCAGCTATGTAGGAACCATGCGTCTGCTCAACGTGGTGGACGACTGTATCGTGGTGGGCGGCACGAGCCTCTATGCGGACAATAGTCAGTCAAGAGTGGTGAAAGGCTATTTCGGCATGAGCTATAACATGAAGACCGGCCGACTCGCCGGCTCTGATTTCAAGAATCTTACGCCCGACGAAATCCGCGTGATCCAGAACTTGGGCAAACGTTCGGGCGACTTTAAATATTGCGATCCGCTTTCGGTGGTGAGCCACGCAGCCACTTCCTATGGCGGAGCCATGGCGCTGTCCAACCTCACCCATACCGTCATCACCAACCAGAATGGTGGAAACACAGAATATTACACCCAAGGCGGACTGCTCACCTTCGGTGTGAACAGTCTGGGCGAAGTGACCTGGAACTATCCCATCCGCCATTTCGAGAAAGCCAATTCAAATATGTCGTTCTCCCAGCCCATGATGGCCGACGGAGACAACGTATTCCTCTTCCTCAGCGAGGACAGCAAAGCCAGTCTGGAATACAGTATTGAAAAGGTCCAGAAGAAAAAGAACCCTCTCAAGAATTCCAATGACCTGGTAATGTACACCTTTGGCGAAGGAGGAATGAAAGGAAAGACCATCGTGGCACCCAAGCAGACCGGTATTCTGGCAGGCGGCTCGCCAAATTGGTTAGACGACCATTATTATCTGATCTATTCCGGTGATAAGAAAAGCGGACTGATGATCTTTAACAAGCAGAACTAACAGAGTATGAAACGGATTTTCAGTCTGGCGGCTATCTTGTGCTGTGCGCTGGTGATGAGGGCGCAGAGCGACCTCAGCCATTTCTCGGGCATCAAGTCGCAAGGCCCCATACCGCGGGACCTCCGCCTCACGCTGGACGAACTCTATGACCAGGACAAGCAGCGGGCCCGCGAATACAACGACGGCAAACTTGAGAACCGCGACCAGGTGCTCAACGCCTCCTACTATATCAACAAGCTTACAGCCAGCGGCCGTGTGCTCTATGGCGACCCGCTGACGCTGATGCTCAACCGCATAGCCGATACGCTCCTCTGCAACTATCCCGAGCTGCGCCAGAGCATCCGCATCTATACCCTCAAGTCGCCCGAAGTTAATGCGTTCATGACCGGACAGGGAATGCTCTTTGTAACCACAGGCCTTCTGGCACAAGTGGAGAACGAGTCGCAGATTGCCTTCATCCTCGGCCACGAGGCTATACATTATTATAAGAACCACAACTGGGAGACCATCACCTCGCGTAGCAAAAAGTCAGACCGCAGGAGTGAAGTCGAGCAGGAACTGCTGGACTTTGTGCGTTATCACAACCGCAGTCACGAAATGGAGAACGAGGCCGACCGACTCTGCCTGGAACTGTTCTACAAAGACAGTCCATATATACAGAACTCAGTGGACGGCGTGTTCGATGTGCTGCAGTACGGATATCTTCCGTTTGACGAGATGGTTATCGACACAAGTTTCTTTGATACGAGATATTACCATTTCCCCAGCGACTATTTCCTGGAGAACGTGGCTCCTATTACCGCCCGCGACGACTACGACGATTCAAAAAGTACCCATCCCAATCTGCTGAAACGCCGCCAGGCCTGCGAGCGCATACTCAGCGGACGCAGCGGCGGACAGAAGTTCGTTACTATGGATATCCGTCAGTTCAATACTTTGCGCGATATGGCCCGCCTGGAGTGCATACGGCAGGACCTTATCTATGCCCAATTCTCCCGTGCGCTTTACAACAGTCTGGTCATGCAGCGCTATCTGCCCGACAACGACTATCTGGCCAAAGCCAAAGCCGAGGCGCTGTATGGCGTGAGCAAGTTCCGCAGTATGGACGGCAACAACGATGCGGCAGGAGACTACAAGACCAAGGAAGGCGAGATGCAGCAGGCCTACTATTTCCTGAGAAAAGTGAAGAAGGACGAACTGAATATGCTGGCCGTGCGCGAGTTGTGGAATGCCCACAAGCATTATCCGGATGATGCCAACCTCACGCTCATGACTCAGGATGCCATGAAGGACCTGAGCCGCAAACACGGGTTCTCTACTATCACATTCACCGACCGGTTCGATACTGTGAAGACGACTGTTGATACAGAGTCGCAGTCTCTGAGTAAATACGATAAGATCAAGGCCAAGCGCAAAAAGCAGAACAATGCCAGCCGTCAGGCGTTCTTCTTCACCGATATGATGGAGACCGATGCCCGTCTGAAACCTTATATGGACAGCTGTATGCTCCACGCCGGCGATACGGCCGTTGATATGGCTGATGATGGCAAAAACATGTTTGTCTATGCCGCCGAATATTTTGTAGGAAATGATGACCATTTGAAAATAGCCAAAAGCGACCGGCGGGAGAGTGCCCTCAGGGACATTCTTTTCTCGGTGGCAGAAAAGGAAGGACTCGGCGTGGTGGACTTTTCCGACCAGGGCTTGCGTCAGGACTCTACAGATGAGCAGTATAACGACTTTGTGGTGATTAATGAGTGGGTCAATGAGTTCTGGCAGTCGCGTGGCAGGTTCAACCGATGCCTGACCCAGCAGCCCGAGATGAATAAACTGGTGGAGCGCTACAACGCCGACCGAATCAATCTTACCCAGGTGCTCAATTTAGAGAATAACCATGCGCCTATATCATCTTTTGAGATAGCAGGAATGGTGATTTTACCGCCACTGTTTGTACCGCTGGTAGTCTCGTCCTTGTGCAGCGGCTACGAGAATACGCTTGTGCAGTCGGTCTATGTTGATGCTTCTTCCGGACAATTGCTCAGTTCCAAAGTATATGAATACGATCTCGCCGATTACGACGCATTACTGAAAGGCTCTATCTATGACAATATGCAGAGTGCCAAGGGTAATGATAAATCTACCTTTATGGGCCGGCATCTCATTGTGGGAGCCGATATGGTACTGGGATTCAACCAGGGCGAAAACCACGATGGATTCCTGGCCTTTGCTTCTGATGCTCACCGGACTTCGCTCTTCCAGCTTCGACCGCGCTTCAACCTCGAATGTCTTATCAACCAGAATATTTCATTGCGTGCTACTGCCTCGTGGAGCAAAACCATGCAGAATGAGTACTACACCCAGATAATTCACAACGAGTATTACGGTGGCGGCTATTATGATGAAACCAGTTTTCCCGAATCGATTCAGAAACATGATATCTACTCCTTCGGACTCGGCTTCCGCAAATATGCGCAGATAGCTCCCGTGGGCACCTACTGGGGTCTCACGGCTCAGTACCATACTTCGATGCTCGATACCCTCAACAATCCCCATCTGCTCGACCATGATGATCAGGTCCGCGAATGGGCTGTCGGACTCAACATCGAGTTCGGCCGCAATTATGTCATACACGATTTTCTGGTACTGAATATCGGCATGAATGTGGGGCTGATCGGCCGGCTGCCGTTCAATCCGGACAAATACGCACTCCGCGACCAACGCTGGTATAACAATCTGGCATTCTCGCAGAAACTCTGGATGCAGAATATCTTTATGCTCAATATCGGAATAGGATTTCTCCCATTCTGACGCTATAAGTAACTTTCCGAAGTGCAGATTATTCAGGACGAATATTAACTTCCTGATATTCAAAAAGCCAGTCAGACCGCGACTGGAGAATGAAAAGAAAGTGTGAAAAAAATCCAGAAAAACATCTGAAATATCAAAAAAAATGTGTAATTTTGCAGTCGTATTCTCTATGAGATTACGGCTGTATTTCTATGTAGCCGTTTGAAAAATAAGTATATATTACCAACAAGATATTACAGAATGAAAACTCGATTTTTATTGCTATTGCTTGCCTTGCAGCCCTTCATTATGAACGGTCAGAATTTCCAGCCGCTCAATCCCGGTTTTGAACAGTGGGACAATACTGCCATTGATGCCGAGCCTACCCATTGGAATTCCTTTGCTACTTCTGACGGTAACTTTGCAGGTATGGCATCTTCGCCACATCACTATCATCGCAACGGAGGCCGTCCAGGTTCTGCGGGAAGTTCCTACCTGACCATTTATACCAAGTCCATTCTGGGAGTGAAGGCAAACGGAAATATGACTATAGGACGCATTCATGCGGGAAGCATGACCCCGACGAGTGAGAGTAACTACAATTATACCCAGCGCGGAAATTCCGACTTCTCGCAGGCGTTTACGGCTACCCCTGATTCGCTGTATGTGTGGGTGAGATACAATGCTGCCAATTCGGCTTCCAAGGGCTCTATTACCTGTGTGGTTCATGGCAATAATGATTTCAAGGACCCTAACGATATCAATACGCCGGGCTGCTATGCCGGAAAAGCGGTAATAAGAATGGGTAATACCTCAGGATGGACCCAGATGCGGGTTCCGTTTGAATATAGCGGTACTGCGGCTCCTGCCTATCTTTTGATTTCCATGAGTTCTCACATGACCCAGGGGGGCGGAGATGCGTGGGATTCGTTGAGCGTGGATGATTTTGAACTGATATACAGTGCCTGGCTGACCCGTCTGGCTGTGAACGGTACCGAGGTTGAAGGCTTTGAGAAAGGCCGTCTCGACTATACGATGCATCTCGATTCAATGAGATATGCGCGCTGGCTTGACATAGAGGCTGTTCCCGAAGTGGCGGATACCCGCGTAAGTACGGAAAGAATCGATATAGACGATACTACCGTTCAGTATAGGATTTATGTGGTAGGGGAGGATAATCTTACCAGCCATACCTATACCATTACTGTAGAAACGGATGTTCCCGCAAGTCCGGAGGACCTTGCAGTTGAAACGATACCCCAGTCCAGGTTCCGGATTTATCCCAATCCTGCCAGTACCAAGGTAAATCTGGAAGGCGAAAATATGAAAAATGCGAAACTCGTGGATATGAAAGGCTGCGTGATACGGAATGTTGATATTCATGAGGAAAGCGGTAAGGCCGTTCTGGATCTGTCTGGTGTGGAAAAAGGCATCTATCTGATATGGGTAGATGGTACTGCGCAGAAAATCGTTGTCGAATAAAAAAATAGTATGAATATATGGATGCACCGCATATAGGAGTCTTCGGGAGACGGAACTATGGTAAAAGTTCCCTGGTGAACTTCCTTACGGCCCAGAACACATCAATCGTGTCGGATGTGGCTGGTACTACAACCGACCCGGTAAGAAAACGTATGGAACTCAGAGGGGTAGGACCCGTGGTGTGGATTGACACGGCGGGAGTAGATGATGTCGAGGATGATCTGGGAAGAATGCGGATTATGCGGTCTTACGAGATGCTGAAACAATGTGATCTCGCATTGATATTGTTTACCGACAATCGTTTTGGCAGCGAGGAACGAAATCTTGTGCAGCGGTGCGAAGAGGCAGGAAAGCCTTATCTTCTGATATACTCCCGTGCCGATATGGCATCTCCGGATGCCGGTCTCCTGGCAGATATAGAGGCGACGTATCATAAAGATGTATTTGTGCTTTCCGTAAAGAACGAGAAGCTCCGCGATCCGTTGCGCCAGATGGTGGCGGCCATGCTTCCCAAGGGCAGTTATGTCAGGAAAGGTCTGCTTGACGGCATCGTGAGGGCGGATGATGCCGTAGTGCTGGTGACGCCGATAGACGCTTCCGCCCCCGAAGGAAGGATGATATTGCCTCAGGTGCAAGTGCTTCGGAATTTGATGGACCTTCATGCCCGGGCGTTATTCTGTCAGCCGGAAGAACTGCCCACGATGCTGTCCGGTTTGAAATCCAGACCGCGTCTGGTCATTACCGACAGCCAGGTGTTTCCCATGGTGGAGAAACTGGTGCCGAAGGAGGTGGAACTCACCAGTTTCAGTATTGTGCTGGCTCGCTCCAAAGGACCGTTTGAGAACTATATACAAGGAACACCTCAGATTGACCGCCTTCAGGACGGCGACCGGGTGTTGATACTCGAAAGCTGTACCCATGATGTTACCTGCGAGGATATCGGAAGAGTGAAGATTCCCCGTCTGCTGAAAAAACATACAGGAAAGGAACTTCAATGTGAGGTAGTGGCAGGATTGGGACAGTCGCAGTATCCGATAGATGAATATAAGCTGGTAATCCAATGTGGAGGCTGTGTAGTGAGTTCCCAGCAGCTGCTCGCGCGGCTGATGCCCGCCCTGGAAGCGGGAATACCCGTCACCAATTACGGTCTTGCAATCGCCTATATGACTGGAATCTTCAACAGGGCAATAGCCCCATTCAAAAATAAGGAATAATGTATAAAATCAATAATCTGATGAATCCCGAAAAGAATCTGTCTATAATCGTTGCGCTGGCTGATGATAACGCCATAGGTAAGGATAATGACCTGATATGGCATATCAGCGAGGATCTGAAACGCTTCAAAGCCCTCACAACCGGTCATACCGTAGTAATGGGGCGCAACACATGGAACAGTCTGCCCAAGAAGCCTTTGCCTAAACGGAGAAACATAGTTGTTACCCATGATGAGCATTTCTCCCCCGAGGGAGCGGAGGCGGCTCATAGTCTGCAGGGAATCATGGAACTCGTGAAAGGGGAGGAGGAAGTCTTTGTCATGGGAGGGGCAGCCTTGTATCAGCAGTTGCTGCCGTTCGCCCAGCGGTTGTATGTTACCCACGTCTATTCAGCTTATCCTGAGGCTGACGTGCATTTCCCGGTTATTGATGAAAGTGTCTTTGTGAAAGTGAAGGAAACAGAGATCGTAACCGATGAGGCCTCGGGTTTGAGATACAACTATATCGATTACGAGCGCAAACCGGGAAGTTTTTCCGGCGGAGTATCTGTCGGGTAAGGAGCGGGTAACTCCGGTGTATCTTCGGAGTAGGTAGCATAAAAGTTGAATTTTCTGCGGTCCTGATACGGCCCCACCAGAGAGATACCAGGGAGATACCAGGGAGAAACTGCGAGGAAAAGTATGAAAAATTTACGCGAGAATGTGCGGATATGGAAAAATAATCTCTTTTGCTTGGCGGAAATGAAAAAAATGTGTATATTTGCAATTTGAATTGAAGTTGAAGATACGGTTTATCTACCATAAAAACAGAATGATATGAAACGATTGGTATTGTGGATGGCTTTGTTGTTGCCGGTGGTTGCGATGGCGCAGTCAAAGATTTATGACCCGATGAAAGATGCCATGAAGCAGGTGGACAGCGCTATTGCCGTGGCTCAGAATGAGGGGAAATATGTGCTTTGTCAAGTGGGTGGAAACTGGTGTCCGTGGTGCCTGAGGTTTGCACAGTTTGCGCAGACCAATGAGCAGGTGAGCAAGGTTATAGCGCGTAGTTTTGTGTATATACATGTGAATTACTCGAAGGAGAACAAGAATCCTGAGACGATGCTCCGTCTCGGTAATCCGGCAAGGTTCGGTTTTCCGGTATTCGTCATTCTTGACGAAAGGGGAGAGGTGATTCATATTCAGAACAGCGAGTATCTTGAGGCTGGTCAGGGATATTCTGAAGAAAAAGTGTTGAAATTCCTGCAGAACTGGACTCCGGAGGCGGTGAAAACCTTAAAATAAATTAAAATATAGAAAAATCGGCGTCGGGATATAATAATATCAGGTTTGGCGCGTTAATAGAAAAAAAGAAAATTTTGATGACTATGAAGAAAATATTGTTTGCTGCTACTGCAGTTTTGATGATGATGGGCGCTCAGGCCCAGAACACTTTCAAGGGTACGATTACTTACAAAATTGAAAGTACCGGTCAGGTGGCTTTCCAGATTCCGGCTGATCAGTCCGTGAAGGTGGTAAAAGTTTATGAAAACAAGGCTATGCTGGATCAGACAATCCAGAACGACCGTGTGTTGACTTCCTGTGTGGATTTCAGTCCTTATATCCAGGGTCTTCTTGCCAACGATATTGAACTGGAGACCTATACGGGTGATGGTAAGATGATGTTGAAATCCACTATTGAACAGAGCGATATCGACAGTCTGACCATTCCTGTAACGGAGGGCTACTATTTTGAATATGTGGACGGTGAGACGGAACAGATTGCGGGTATTACTGCCAAGAAGACTATCATGCACAATTTCAATGATGAAGGTGAGGATGAGCCTATCGTATTCTGGTACACCCCTGAAATCGGTCCTGCTGTTAATTTCCTCTTCGGAGTGGGCATCAAGGGACTGCCTTTGAAATTTACGGTGGACGCTGGTGAAGGTAAGGCTATTACCTATACCGCTACTGAGGTAAAAGAGGGTAAGGTGAAAGAGGTGGACCTTCTGCTGCCGGCTGGCTATACCGCCGTTACTGAGGAAGAATATGCCAATTTCATGCAGGAGCTGAAAGACGCTATCGAGTTGCTTCAGGAATAACAGTCTGAGGCGGCTCGGCCTCAACTGTAAGGATTATGAATCAGGAATCGGGCTGGCTTATGCTTTTACCGCCCAGGCGATAATTGTCAATTCTCCATTCTTGATTCTTTGTTGAATGAATCTCGCTATTATGCCTAAAAAGAAGAAAAAAGTAAAACCTACAAGCCAGACCACAGAACGTTGGAGAAGGTTTAAGGCTTGGCTGAAAACTCCGCAGTCGCGCAGACTGCGGGGTTCGATATATATTCTGTGTGCCGTATTTCTGGCAGTTGCGCTGCTTTCCTTTTTTGTGAATGCCGTTTGGCTCGGAAAAGTGGGAACGGCTGTGGCAAAATTCTTTTCCAAGCATCTGTTCGGAATAGGATCGTTCGGAATTTCGCTGTTGCTGGTGGTATATGCTTTCCGGTTGTTTGACAAGCGGATTCTTCCGTTCGACAAGACTTTCTGGAGTACGTTGTTCTGGATGGTCTGGATTTCCACGACATTGGGCTATATTGGCGGGAAATGGGTGAAATCTCCCACCTTTGAGAATTTCGCCGGCGTGGGATTGAGTTTCGGCGGAGCCCTGCAGAGTGTCATAGGAGGCTTTACTTTAGTGCTGCTGATCTTTCTGGCTATTGTGTTTCTCGTATTTGTGCATAAGATTCATTTCAAGATGCCGGCTTTGCCTCATATCGAACTGCCGAAGCGCGAACCTAAGGCGGAAAACAATAGCATAGATGAATTTTCCTCGTCCACTCAAGACTCCAGACAGCAGCGGAAGAAAGATGCTCCGATTACGCTGGTGGATCTTCCTGAACCGGAAGCTGAGGAAGAGAAACCGATGGAAGTGGATCAGGAAGATGAATCCACAAACGTGACGTTTAACATTGATGAGGAATTTGACCGTATAAACCGTAGGGCTCAGGGAACTTTGAACGATGACGTTACCTTTACGATAGACGAAAGTGCGTTGGGTAGCGGTAAGGAACCTTCTGTACCAGACAAGCCGGCTCCGGCTGATACGTCTGAAGAGGAACAATTAGCTGATGATGATTATCGTCGTCATTACGGTTTGGATGAACCTTACGATCCCCATTTGGATTTGCGGGATTTCCAGATGCCTGACACCAGTATTCTGGAAGACTGGGAGGTCCGTAACACGAAGGTTACAAAGGAAGAACTGGTGGCCAATAAAGATAAAATTGTTGCGACTCTTAGAAACTATAATATTGAGATTGTTGAGATTTCGGCAAGTCCGGGACCCACAGTAACGCTGTACGAGATAAAGCCGGCTCCGGGTATCAGGATTTCTAAAATCAAGAACCTTGAGGATGATATTGCGCTGAGTCTTTCGGCATTGGGAATACGTATTATTGCCCCAATTCCAGGAAAGGGAACCATCGGTATAGAGGTACCGAATACCAATCCACAGGTGGTGGCAATGAAAACGATGCTGAACAGCGATGCTTTCAAGAACAATACGAAATATGAACTCCCGATAGCTCTGGGAAAGACAATCAGCAACGAACCATACGTTACCGATCTGGCAAAAATGCCACACCTTCTGATGGCTGGTGCTACCGGTACGGGTAAATCGGTAGGATTGAATGCGGTGATCGCGTCTCTGCTGTATAAGAAGCATCCGTCGGAGTTGAAGTTCGTGATGGTGGACCCCAAGAAGGTGGAACTGTCGCTGTATTCAAAAATCGAACGCCATTATCTGGCGAAACTTCCAGACAGCGAAGAGGCTATCATTACCGATGTGAAAAAAGTCGTGCGAACGTTGAATTCTTTGTGCATAGAGATGGATCAGCGTTACGACTTGTTGAAACTTGCTCAGGTGAGAAAGATTACAGAATATAATGAGAAATTCTGTAAACGAATGCTGAACCCCAATAATGGACACAGGTTTCTGCCTTATATCGTGCTTGTGATTGACGAGTTCGCCGATTTGATCATGACGGCGGGTAAGGAGGTCGAGACACCGATTGCGCGACTGGCGCAGTTGGCGCGTGCTGTCGGTATTCACTTGATTATCGCTACGCAACGTCCTACAACCAATATCATCACGGGTACAATCAAGGCAAACTTCCCGGCACGTATAGCTTTCCGTGTGACCAGCAGTATTGATTCCAGAACTATTCTGGATACAGGTGGAGCAAACCAATTGATAGGTCGCGGTGATATGCTGATTTCGCTTGCGGGTGCTGATATGGTCAGAATACAGTGTGCGCTTATAGAAACCGAAGAAATCGAAAAACTTGCAGATTTCATCGGGCAGCAGAGAGGCTATCCGGATGGATTCCTGCTACCGGAATATCTGGATGAAGAGGATGAACCTACCAAGGATTTTGACCCTAAGCAGAAGGATGAGTTCTTTAATGATGCGGCCCGTTTAGTGGTGGCAAGTCAGTTCGGGAGCACCTCGTTGCTGCAACGCAAACTGTCGTTAGGATATAATCGTGCGGGGCGTATCATTGATCAGTTGGAGGCTACGGGAATTGTGGGACCTTACAATGGAAGCAAGGCACGCGAAGTGCTCATTAAGGATGAGGTTGAATTGGAAGAATTATTGCGAAGCTTGTAATGGATAGACCCACATGCAGCATAACAAACGCCTTGGCGGAAGCATATTCTGAAGCACATACATCACCAGAAGATGATGTGCTTTATCAGATTAACAGGAGTATTCATCTCCATACGTCCAATCCGAGAATGTCTTCGGGACCGTATCAAGGCAGGTGGCTTCAGATGGTGAGTGAGATGCTGGTCCCCAAGGTTGTAGTGGAAATAGGTGTGTTTGCAGGGTATGCAACTATATGTCTGGCGAGAGGACTGGCAGAAGGTGGAGTATTATATGCTGTTGAGGCAGAGGATGAATATGAAGATTTTATAAGGGAAAACCTGCGCCTGGCAGCAATGGAAGACCGGGTGAATCTTTGTATCGGAAGAGCCTTGCAGGTAATACCTACTTTGCCGGATGATATAGATTTAGTGTATCTTGACGCAGATAAAATCAACTATCTTCAATATTATGAACTGCTGGTCCCCAAGATACGAAAAGGTGGAATATTGATGATTGATAATGTGCTGTGGAGCGGAAAAGTACTGTACGATCAGCCGCAAGGGGATAGAGAAACGGCTGTATTAAAGAGTCTGAATGACAAAATTCAGGCAGATCCGAGGGTGGAAAATGTCCTGTTGCCGATTAGAGACGGACTGATGATGGTAAGGATAAAATAAATTAAATTTTGCAGATTGGAAAAATATGTGTATTTTTGCACAGTCTTATAATATTGATATGAAGAAGAAAATATTACCTATAGCTTTGGTTTGCCTCTTGCTGTTCAGTGCGTGTGGCAAAGATAAATATTGCAGATGTTCCGTGCGTCATGAACAGAAAGTACGGATAATTACCGTAAGAAATTCTGCAGATTGTGCCGATATTCGATATGTCCAGTTTAACGCAAGTGATGCAGAAATTGGTATTATAGATTCTGTATTCTGTTCAGACTATATATTTGATGTGGATACTTTATTTTATGATGAATAGTTATGAAAAAGAAATTATTGATATTCCTTCCGCTGCTGGTTATGGTCTTTTTCTCGTGTGAACGTGAAAAATATTGTAAATGTACTACCGTTGAGAACGATCCTCAGACGATGATAGTCAATGTGGATTATTCTCTCAGTTGCAAGGCAATTTCCCAGATAGGTGTGGAACGTATTGTGGATCAGTCTCTGGTCCGGGAGATGGTAAATGTGAAATGCAAACGTGTGGTAGAAGGTGAGGAGCGCGAACTGCGATAATATGTCCGGTAAGTGGTCGTGGGGCAGTCTCCCGGCCGTGGCTACTGTCTTAAAGTGGCTGTTGGGAGCATTCTTTGTGTTCTCGGCATTGTCTAAGTTTGTGGATATAGATTTATTGAATGTCTATATCTTCAGTTTCAACATATTGTCGCTTAACGTGTCAATCGTGGCGGCGTGGATGCTGATTTCTGTCGAGATTGCGGTAGGCGTAATGTTACTTTCCAACAAGTATCACCGTCCCGCTTGCTTATGCAGTCTTATCTTGCTGATAGGATTTTCGGCATTCCTTGTGTATGCCCATCATACGGGTCGTACAGACAGCTGTCATTGTTTTGGAGAATTGCTTCCGTTTGATCCGGTGCAGTCTCTTATTAAGAACATTGTTCTGATACTCATTGTGCTTTTTGTGCTGAAATATGCAAATCGAAATATTCGTATGCCCTGGTGGCTGTCGCTCCTGGGAGTTGTGTTTGCTTTGGGTATCGTTGTGGTATCTGGCTTCCTTGGCTGGCGTGCCATGACGTTTATTGACTTGCAGTACACGGCTACGCTGGCTTTATGTATTATGGTAATGTCCGTAGTTGTTGCATTGCCAGTCATCGAAAGACTCTGGGCCAAGATACTTGTAGGGCTGACCCCAGTCGTGGCAATATTTGTATTGGCTGTAGCGGTACATTGGATGCACAACTCTGCGGATAACCCAACGAATTATGAGGCGTTCCAGACCGCTATTGCGCCGGAGGGGGAATTGGGTGTGGCTTCGTTGTCAGAAGGACGGCATGTGGTTTCGTTCTATAGTAAAACCTGCTCCTATTGCAAGATGGCATCCGCAAAAGTTTCGGCAATCCAGAAACGGAATAATCTGGAGGAGTCCTTATTCCTTACCGTGTTCCCAGGAACGGATACAACCGGTATTGGGGCATTTTATGAAAATGGGGCCTCCCGGTATTCAGAATATCTTATTACCAAAGAAACGTATGTGGGTATTACTTACGGACAGTTCCCTTTGATTCTTTTTGTTGATAATGGTAAGATTGTCGATACTTACAGCCACGGAGATATTTCCGAAAATGCACTTGTGGAGTTCCTGAAGGACTTATAATTCCCATTCACATAAAGAGTAGTAGAGCCCGTAATGGAAGCTTGAGGCCATATTGCTACAGTTGTAATCCATTTCATCCAACTGCTCTTTGGTATAATAGGTATGGCTTCCGTCTCTGCCATAGCAATGGCATTCTCTTGTGCAGCCGACCATGGATAAAAGCAGCAAAACCGCTGACAGAATGTATAGGTTCTTTTTCATGATAACTGTGTTTCGCAAGACATAATTATGAATATTTCACGACCTGATTGCGTATCTCAGATCATATTTATAAGCAACACCGAGGAATATCAGCAGATACAGCGTATTCAAGGCATACATCAAAACCATGTTTTCGGGTTTGAAAACTACGCTCAGCCCATATAGCACGAGCGCGAATGCAATATATCCCGCAATCCGTTTTACGTCGTAAGGAATCTTATATACCCGCTGTCCCCACAGATAGCTTACGATCATCATTACCGTATAGCATCCCAGATGTGCAATTGCGGCGCCCCAGTAGCCGATCACGGGAATCAGGCCGACCAGACAAGCCAGGGTAACCCCAGCTCCGATAGCGGTTATTACCGTTCCGCATTGGGTTCGGTCGCTTAGCTTGTACCATATAGAAAGATTGAAGACAATACCCAGAAACAGGTTCGCCATCAGCACAATGGGTACGATGCCTAATCCTTCACGATAATTGCTGCCGCGTCCGCCTACGAAATATCCAAAGACATCCATATACAGCACCACGCCGAGGAAGATGACCAGACCACAGATTACGAAGTATTTCATCACGTCCGCAAAGAGCTGGGGCGAGTTCCGGTCATCCGCTTTGCTGAAGAAGAACGGCTCGCTTGCATAACGGAACATCTGTACAAATATCGTCATCAGCACGGCCAGTTTATAGCTTGCGCCATATATTCCCAATTGCGATAGTGCGGTAGCCTTGTCTGCTACCAGATATTTTATTGCCAGTTTATCCGCCACCTCATTCACCATTCCGATAAGGCTCACCAGCATGATAGGAACGGCATAGCGGACAAGCCGTTTCATCAGCCCGGCATCATACTGGAGCTTGATTTCCTTCAGCTGAGACCTCAGCAATACCAGATTAAGGCAGCTCGCAATCAGATTTGATACAAATACCCACGTCAGCAGTCCAGCCTCTTCTCCGAACAGCATCGCGGCCCATTGGGTGGATTTCCCGGGTATGACCAAAAGGAAAAAGAGGTTGCATCCGACGTTTGTGCAGACATTCGCCACCTTTATCATCGAAAATCTTTTCGCCATACCCCTTTGCCGCAACACGCAGAAAGGAATAGCCGAAATGGCATCTGCCGCCACAATCAGACCCGCCAGCAGAATGTATATGCTTTTGTCCCCATAACCGATCAGCCCAGCCATCCAGGGATGGAACACCGCTACAATCAGTACAAACAATCCAGTCGTCGAAAGAATGCTTGTCATGATGTTGCCGTAAACCTTCCTGTAGTCCTCGCCTTTGCCGAAGCGGAAGAAGGTGGTCTCCATTCCGTAGGTCAGCAAAGCCATAAACAGCGCAATCCAGGCATAAATCTCCGTGGACTGGCCATAGACTGAAGTCTCAAATACTCTTACATACAACGGCACCAGAAGGTAGTTCAACAGCCTCGGGACCATTGTTCCCAAACCATATACGGCAGTCTGTCCTGCCAGCTTCTTAAAAGGGTTATTCGCGTTCATTCGATTCTGATACGAAGTATCCACTCATTTAATACGAAGGATACTCTCAATTTTGGTTCATTTTCAAGGGGCGTTTTCTTGCCTCGGCATAGTGAAAGCAAGCTTTCCATCTGCGCTCGGCTTATCAAAAACGTTCATTTATTACTATATAAAACGAATCATTCCCTGATTTATTGTGTATCTGATATATTTTTTATGTCTGTTGGATGAACCGATATTTTCTCTTGTAATACAGTCATTTCCATGGGGTAACTCCCTCTTATCTTCTTTTTATCTCCATATTAACTTCTTTTTATCTCCTTTCCTAAGAATAAGAGATAGAAAAAAGATAAAAAGAAGATAAAAAGAAGATAGAAGGGAGTTACCGCGGAGCGAACGCGCGCGGGCAGTGGGTCTGGGATTCCTCAAATAATCATACGAGAAAGTCTCAATTGGTTCCGTCAGCGGATTGTACCGGATATTTTTTTATAAAAAATCTTAACCGCCTGTGTTTTTTTTGAATGGTTCAAATTTATTCCGTATATTTGCAATTTATATTGTATGCCTTAAATATTGATATGCGTTTGAGAATCACTATATTGTCCGGTTTTTTACTGTTGCTCATAATGGCGGGTTGCGGCCATAACGGGGTCGTTACGGAGGTGAGCATCGTACCGGAACCGGTATTTGTGACCCAGAAAAATGATACATACAAGTTACATTCCCATTTGAAGATACATTTTCAGAATCTCGGTCAGAATACCGATATTGCCAAATATATCTCAAAGTCTTTGCGAAAGATGCGCCTTCATCCTTCTTTCAGCGGGAAAAGCACAGATAATGATTTGTCGTTTATTCTGAATGACAGTGTGAATCAGGAAATAGGCGAGGAGGGTTATCTTCTGGAAATCAGGGCTGAGGGCATTTCAATTTCTGCAAATACGGAGGCGGGATTGTTTTACGGTTTCCAGAGTTTTCTTCAGCTTCTGCCTCCTGATGCCTCCAAGGGCCGGTATTCAAAGGTTGAAATTCCTTGCTGTACGATTCTGGATTATCCCCGTTTTGAATGGCGCGGCAGTCAGCTGGATGTGTGCCACCATTTCTTTAATGTGAAACAGCTGAAGCGTTATATCGACGTGCTTTCGGTTTATAAGTTCAACAAACTCAACCTTCATCTGGCCGACGATTACGGCTGGCGGGTACAGATAGATTCGTTTCCGTTATTGACGCAGGTCGGGGCGTACCGTCCGGACCGTGATACGGTTTCGTGGTATGACATAGAACCGCCGAAAGGAGATGAAGAGTGCTCGTACGGAGGATATTATACCAAGGAAGACATTGCGGACCTGGTCTCGTATGCGGCTACCCGTCATGTCGAGATTATCCCGGAATTGTCGTTGCCTAATCATTGTAGTGCCGTACTGGCGGGATATCCGGAGTTTTCGTGTGACGGAGCGCAATATGCGGTTCAGGTGGGCTCGTTCTGGCCGCAGAACGCAAGTCTGTGCGTCGGGGACGGTACAGGAAATTCTCCGGTCCAGGATAGTGTGATGAAATTCGTATTCGGCGTGCTGGAGGAACTTGTGGAAATGTTCCCGGGGAAATATATCGGCATTAATTATGAAGACTGTCAGGGAAAAGAAACGGAATATCCTCAGAAATGGTTTCTGGAACAGGTGGATTCGTTCCTGTTGGCGAAGGACCGTCACCTTATAGGTTGGGAGGAAATTACCCGAGGCGTTTCGCCGGACCGTAAGCCGATGATTCTTTCGTGGAAGAATGCCGAGGAGGCGATAAGCGGAGGATGGAATGAATACGGAGTGGTTATGTGTCCTCCGGAATATACCTGGCTGGATTATTATCAGGCCAATCCCACATATCAGCCGACCGCTATGGGAAACGAGAATAATTTACGTCATACATACGAGTTTGACCCTATCCCAGCCGGTTCAAATCATCATCTGAATGATTTCGTGAAAGGCGGGCAATGTTTCCTGTGGACTGAGTTCATACGCGATAATGAGGAACTGGACTATATGGTGTTGCCTCGCCTGTGTGCCATATCGGAATCGCTCTGGAGCACGAGGGAATCGCGTGACTGGTATCATTTCCGCCACAAGATGATTTCCCACAGACAACGGCTGCTCGTAAACGGCTATAATCCGTCTCCGGGTTCTTTCAAGCCGCTGATGCACCGGTTCGGCGTAGGCGGAAACCGTTATAAGGTGGCTTTTGAAACAGAATTGCCCAATACAACGATTCATTATACGATTGACGGCTCTCGGCCCACAGTTCAGTCGCCCGTATATACAGACCCGGTCGTATTGCCCAAAGGAACGGTAATAAAGACGCTGTCGGTCTATGATGGTGAGTCCAGGGAATGTGTGTATGAATATAAATTGTAAACAGTGAATATTATAGAACAGATCCGCGATTCCCGCGATATAACGCTGCCACAACTGCAACTGCTTCTGACTACGCACAATGAGGCGGCACTTCATCAATTGCGCGCGTCTGCCTTTGAGGTGAAGCAGCAGGTATATGGAAATAAAATATTCATGCGGGGATTGATTGAGATATCCTCTTATTGCCGTAACAACTGTTATTATTGCGGATTGCGCCGCGATAATGCCACGGCCTCAAGATACCGTCTGACGCCTCAGCAGATATATTCGTGCTGTCAGGCGGGATATGAATTGGGTTTCAGAACATTCGTCCTGCAAGGCGGAGAAGATATGTGGTTCAACGATGAACGGATGGTTGAAATAGTGTCCCATATCCATGAGTGTTTTCCTGATTGCGCCATTACGCTTTCGTTGGGGGAACGTTCCTACGAGAGCTATCTGAAACTGTACGAAGCCGGGGCAGAGCGGTATCTGTTGCGTCACGAGACCGCCTCGCAGGAACATTATGGGCAGCTTCATCCGCAGGAAATGTCGTTTCAGAATCGCCTGGAATGTTTGCGGAATCTCAAGAATATCGGATATCAGGTCGGTTGCGGGTTTATGGTCGGTTCCCCGTATCAGACCGTAGAAACCCTCTTTCAGGACCTTCAATATATACGGATGACCCAACCGCAAATGGTCGGTATCGGACCGTTTATTCCGGCACACGATACGCCGTTTGCCGCTATGGAGGCGGGCTCGGTTGAGCAGACACTACGACTGCTGGCAATTATCCGATTGCTTCATCCGCATGTGCTTCTGCCCGCGACAACGGCCCTGGCGACGCTTCACCCCAAAGGCCGTGAAATGGCGATAGCTTCGGGCGCCAACGTGATAATGCCAAATCTTTCCCCCGTAGAACATCGCGCAAAGTATAGTATATACGATAATAAATGTGCTACCGGAACTGAAGCCGCAGAAGGTGTCAGGAATATCCGCGAACGTATTTCGGAAATCGGGTCTGACGCTGTGATAGACCGTGGCGATTTCAGGAAATGACGAGACGTCCGTCGCTTTTGGCATATTTGTCATATTGTCAGTAAAAATATAGGCTCTGTCAGTGTTTTTATGACTTATTGGCAGATATTTTATCGTGAATTATCCTATTCTGGCATTTTTGGCATGGATTTTGATACTCCAATAGGTGAGAACTCACATATTTATTAACGAAGAAATAAACAAATAATATTATGGGAAAAATAATTGGAATTGACTTAGGAACCACTAACAGCTGTGTTGCTGTTATGGAAGGTAATGAACCCGTTGTCATCACGAATAGTGAAGGACATCGCACAACTCCTTCAATTGTTGGTTTCACTGAAAATGGTGACCGTAAGGTCGGCGATCCTGCAAAACGTCAGGCTATCACCAATCCTAACAATACGGTATATTCAATCAAACGTTTCATGGGCGAGACCTACGACCGCGTGCAGAAGGAAATCAGTGCTGTACCGTACAAAGTTGTAAAAGGCGACAACAACACTCCTCGCGTGGATATCAACGGCCGTCTCTACACTCCGCAGGAAATCAGCGCTATCGTACTTCAGAAGATGAAGAAAACGGCTGAGGATTTCCTTGGACAGGAAGTTACGGAGGCAGTTATCACAGTTCCTGCATACTTCAACGATTCACAGCGTCAGGCAACTAAGGAGGCCGGCGAAATCGCTGGTCTGAAGGTTCGTCGTATCGTGAACGAGCCTACGGCTGCTGCTTTGGCATACGGTCTTGACAAGAAGAATCAGGATATGAATATCGCAGTATTCGACCTCGGTGGCGGTACTTTCGATATCTCTATCTTGAATCTTGGTGACGGTGTGTTTGAAGTGAAATCCACTAACGGAAATACCCACCTGGGTGGTGATGATTTTGACCAGAAGATTATCAACTGGCTCGCCGATGAATTCAAGGGCGAAAAGGGTCTGGATCTTAGAAAAGACCCGATGGCTATGCAGCGCCTGAAAGAAGCCGCAGAGAAGGCTAAGATTGAGCTGTCCAGCAGTCAGCAGACCGAAATCAATCTTCCTTATATCACGGTGGTTGATGGTATGCCTCAGCACCTTGTACGTACTTTGTCTCGTGCGAAATTTGAACAGCTTTGTGATGATCTGATTCAGGCAACTTTGGAACCTTGCCGTCAGGCTATGAAAGACGCCGGCTTGAGCAACAGCGATATTAACGAGGTTATTCTCGTGGGCGGTTCTACCCGTATTCCTGCTATCCAGGCTATCGTTGAAAAGTTCTTTGGAAAGACTCCAAATAAGGGCGTAAATCCTGATGAAGTAGTGGCAGTTGGTGCTGCTATTCAAGGTGGCGTCCTCACTGGTGAGGTTAAGGATGTGCTTCTTCTCGATGTTACTCCGTTGAGCCTGGGTATTGAAACCCTCGGTGGTGTGATGACCAAGCTGATTGATGCCAATACTACCATTCCGACCAAGAAGAGTCAGGTGTTCTCTACGGCAGCCGACAATCAGCCGGAGGTTGAAATCCATGTGCTTCAGGGCGAGCGTCCTATGGCTAACGACAATAAAACTATCGGACGTTTCCATCTTGCCGGTATCCCACCAGCACCACGTGGAGTGCCTCAGATTGAAGTTACTTTCGATATCGATGCAAACGGTATCCTCAATGTAAGTGCATGCGATAAGGCCACTGGAAAGAGCCAGAACATCCGTATAGAGGCTTCCTCTGGATTGAGCGAAGATGAAATCAAACGTATGAAGGCAGAAGCTGAAGCTAATGCTGACGCAGATAAGAAGCTCAAGGAAGAAGTTGAGAAGATCAATAATGCCGATGCAATGATATTCCAGAGCGAGAAGAACCTTAAAGAATACGGTGACAAGATTCCCGCAGAAAAGAAATCTGCTATCGAATCGGCACTCAACGAACTTAAGGCTGCACACAGTGCCCGCAATGCGGTTCAGATTGATGCTGCCATGGAAAAGATAAATGCAGCATGGCAGGCCGCTTCTCAGGATATGTATAATGCACAGCAGCAAGCCCAGCAGGCTCAGCCAGGATGTGATCCTAACTGCCAGGGCGATTGCAATCAGCACCAGCAGAACGGCGCAGATGATGTGACTGATGTAGATTATGAAGAGGTAAAGTAATTCTCTGAAATACAATCTCACAGAATACGCAGAAGGGCATAATTCAATTTATGCCCTTTTATTATTGGGTTCTTCATAAAAGTGGTTCATCATAATTTTGCGTAGATAGGAGCAGCTATCAAATAGGCCACCTACCTCACCGGGGACTTCTCCGTGAAAGAATTCACCAAAGTACTCGCCAAGGAGAAGTCATGAGACGATAGTCGAATAACTCAGCCAGGCCCTCAACTGCCTCTTAGACAAAGAGTAACCTAACAACCAAGCGTTACAGCGTTACGCGTTACAATCCAAAAAATGGATATACAAACCCTCTTTATATACTACTTAACTAACTAATATATATATAGTTATAGAGTGTTTGAAGAAATAGTGATACCCTCAAAAATCGGTTTGTAACGCTGTAACACTGTAACGCTTAACCTAACCAAATTTCTCTAAAAAGCACAACTACAATGAAATACGACATCACAAAACCCACTTTCCCCAAGATGTCGGAGCTCGACAAGGGGGCAGAATGCCTCAAATCGGGGTCTGAAAAGGGCACATAAGGGGGGAAATGCTCCAGTTTCAGGTTCGGCTTCCCATTTTTGCGAAAAAACAGGCGTTGAAAAATTTTTCATAATTGAGGGCAATAGGCCAATCTGCGGAGGATAGTAGCGGGGATTGGAGTAAACTGGCCAATTGGGACGCGGAAATCTGCAGAGATGTTTCGCGACTTGACACCGCCTCTGTCCGGACCATGCTTCGCGCGGTCGCTCCGCTGCGCTTGGCGCGAAGCCTCTGTGAGGTTCCTCTCTGGTATCTCCCGGGTATCTCTCTGGTATCTCCCTGATAACTCCCTGCGGAACACGAAAGATATACGGCGTTGCCCCGACGTTACTCCGACGGAAAAACGGAGTTACCCGCCTCTGTATCATCAAAGGGTCAGACCCCTTGATGATACGAATCAGCACCAGTTCAGCACCAATTCAGCACCGGTTCGGCACCAGTTCAGCACCGGTTCGGCATCTGATGTCGGAAAGAGTTCGTAACTTTGCATCCGAAATCAAGACGGGGAAGCCGGCCCCCCGCACGATTTCGAGAGATCATTACCTGCGGTGATGATCAATCGCCTCGGTATAGCGCAAGCAAGCTTGGCTCTACGCTCGACTCAGAGATCATTGACATATTGTGTAAAGATTCAAGTTTTCAATAACCCCTTGTCGGGGACCTACTCGGATGTCTAAGAGAAACGACTTTTGAAAAGGAAGGATGCATGGCAATCATGACTAAGATATACGCATTTTTGTGAAGGACCTTCTTTTTCCATGAGGTCATCAAGTGAGTGCTTGTTCTTTTCATCGCCCATATAAACGACTCGGTCCGTTTCCCATGACCAGACAACAAATCTTGCTTCTTCTCATTCTGTATGAAAAGTTCCAATGTGAAAAGTAGGGTAGGAGGGACCTGTATGGTCTTTCTGTTGTGTCTATTTTGTTGCGAGCGCCTTAAGGTTAGAACCTTCTACGCGGTATATGGTCCATCCATTCATGGGTTTGGCTCCCATGGAAAGATAAAAATCAATACTTGATTGGTTCCAGTCAAGGCATACCCATTCAAAGCGTCCGCAATCCCGTTCCACAGCGATCTGTGCTAATTTCTTGAGGAGCCCTTTCCCATAGCCTTTGCCTCGATACTGTGGTTTTACGAACAAATCTTCCAGATATATTCCTGCACGTCCTTGAAAGGTTGAGAAGTTATGGAAGAACAGGGCAAATCCAACTTCTTTCTCTCCCTCCAGTGCAAAGATGACTTCTGCTTTTTGTCTGTCGAATATCCACGTCTGGAGAATTTCCGGGGTGGCCACCACCTCAGAAGATAATTTCTCATATTCTGCCAGTTCTTTGATGAATTGAAGTATAAGCGAAGTGTCCTGTGGTTGTGCGTTTCTGAAGTTCATGGCAAGGAAGTATTAATCTGGATATATTACATCGGCTTTTTCAATCTTGAGGGTAAAACTCTCTATGCCGTTCAGGTCGTATCTATGGGTGTATTGGCTTACTTCGATAGTGTGGTCTCCCGTTACGTTAAAGAAGAAATATTCGCGGATGCAGCGGGTACATACAAGTTTTCCATCCTTGAAATCTCCGTTCCATTTGCCGAGTTCATCTTTGGGAAGAAGGTATCCGGTGAAGGATCTGCGTTCTCCGTTAGGACTGTACAAATTCACGAAGAGTGGAAGCCTGGACATTTTGAACTGTGCCGTGTCTATGACTACCGTGGCATAAATGTTATAGCAATCGTCAATGTTCTTAATGTTGAGATTAAACTCTTCGGGTTGGAAGAATTTCCAGTTGCTATTGGCGAAGGTCCGTTCTTCTTCCAGAACAGTCCGGTTACAGGAGGCCAGAAGTATCAAGGACAGGAGTATGAGGGGCAGACGTTTCATTATCTTGCGATGAGTTTTTCTAATATTTGAATGGCGTTGGTAGCGGCTCCTTTTCTAAGGTTGTCGGACACACACCAAAGGTTCAGTGTTCGGGGCTGTGAGGGGTCTCTCCGTACGCGTCCGACAAAGACTTCATCCTTGCCTTCTGCCAGAATCGGCATCGGATATAAATTCTGCGACGGGTCATCGTAGAGTATCACGCCAGGAGTTTCGGATATCAACCGTCGGGCTTCCTCCAGGTCATATTCATTATGAAACTCGATATTTACGGATTCGCTATGACCTCCTACAACGGGAACTCTTGCCACGGTGGCACTGACCATTATGGAATTGTCCCGTAAGATTTTGCGGGTTTCATCAATCAGTTTCTGTTCCTCGGTTGTAGAACCGTCTGGAAGGAAATCTCCTCCGTGGGGAAAGAGGTTTCTATGGATAGCGTAGGGGTAGGCTTTCTCGCAGGGAATGCCTTTTTCTTCTGCCTCTAACTGGCGGATGGCTTTGATGCCCGTACCGGTAATGCTCTGGTATGTTGAGATTACAAGGCGTTTGATTTTATATTGCTGATGAAGTCTTGAAACTGCCAGAACCATTTGAATGGTTGAACAGTTCGGATTGGCAATAATACGGTCGGTGGCTTTGATTACATCGATGTTGATTTCGGGTACTACCAAGGGCTTGTCAGCATCTTTTCGCCATGCCGAAGAGTTATCGATTACGGTAGTTCCGTTGGCGGCGAAGAGTGGGGCATATTGCCGTGAGGCTGACGCTCCTGCAGAGAATATGGCATAGTCGGGCTTTTGCGCGATTGCCTCTTCTACCGATACTACGGTAAGGGTACGTCCGGCAAAGGATATTGTTTTCCCGATGGATTTCGGAGATGCCGCAGCTATGATTTCGCAGTCGGAAAAGCCGCGTTCTTTCAGTACATTAAGCATGACGCCACCTACAAGACCGGTGGCGCCAACAACTGCTATTTTTATTTGTTTCATATTAATTACTTGCTTTATCTCAAGAGTGTGACGGTGCCTTTCTTTACCTGCAGGCGGTTGGGGTCGATATTGTTGGTATATCGGATGAGATATACATATACTCCCTGCGGGCAGGTCTTGCCGTCGGTTGAGTTTCCGTCCCACGCATCATCCATGTCCTTGAAGGTATAGACCAGTTCGCCCTGACGGTTATAGATGTAGCATTCCAGACTGGTAATACCGGTTCCCATCGGCTTGAATACCTTGTTGGCCTCTACGTCTTCACCCGGAGCAAAGGCGTTCGGTGCCCAGAGGCTTTCTCTGATGAGGTGGATATACATGCTGGTGTCATCCTCACAGCCGAGGTCGCTCACGGCATGGAGGTTAATCTTCACAGAGTCATAGGTCGAGGGGTAGTTGTAGTAGAACTGTTCGTTGTTGCTTGTGAAGCCGTCCTGGGTTGTCCATACGCGTTCCGTACCGTTGATGCTGACATCGGTCAGCTGGATGGTCATGTGGTCGAAGTCGGCGAAGTCCGGGGATGCGAGGATTCTCGGCTCCAGAGCCCTTACGGTAAGTCTCAATTGTGATACGCTGTCGCAGCCGTATTGGTTAATCAGGTGTACGGTATCATGTGAAGATGTGGTAGTGTTGGATTTGTAGAAAGTGCGTCCATTCCATACCAGACTGTCGCATACCTCGTAATCGTCATACACATATTGGATGTCGAACACAGTCAAGTCCATGTGGTCCACGCTGTCGCATCCGGCTACCGACTGGTGGCGTGAGATGATATCGTGGTTTGTAGTAGTGAAAGTCCTGCCGTCGAACACATATTCTTCACCGTCGCAGATGCCGTCTTCGTGGAAGAATTCAAAGTTCGGAAATGCGTACATATATATTTCTGCTGTACCAGAGCATCCGTTATTGTACTGGGCATTCACAATGAAGAGGGTAGTGTCGATTGTGTTTTCTCTATATTCGGTGAGGGCCATCGGCGACATCGTGATATTCTTTCCGTGGTTGGTCGCGGTAAGGCGTCCCTGTGGCACTTCTGCTCTTTGACCGTCGATAATCTGGTAAGCAATCCAAGTTGCACTGTCAAAGATCTGATTGTCGGGATAGGTCACTTCCAGAGCTGCGTTGGCTCCCTGACAGATATACTGGTCGTTGGTTATGATTCGGGTGGTGTGGTTGGTGTCAATGCCCACGGTAATGTAGGCGTCCAGTTCGTTCTCTGTTCCGTAGGTCAGCAGTACATCACCCACAGGAACCTGGAAATAGTAGTGGAGTTTGTATGTGCCGGGTTCGCTCGTGTAGAGGGAGATAGTGTCGAAGAGTTTCGTCGGGTCGGTATGTGTTTTTCCGAGATAGGCATCCACGGGGTAGTTGGCAGTCGGGCTGGTATATTCGTTACGGTTCCAGTAGATAGGAATATCGGCGGTATCGGTCACCTTGTACCAGGTAAAGTTTACTTCGGTTGCCCCTTGAGGAGTGAAGCGCCATGCACGTTCTGTGATGGAGGTATTTCCCTTGTTCCAGGTGTCACCCATAGTGTTGTTGATAGTGTTGTAATCCACGGCAAATGATGGAGGTGCATTGGGAGTAATCCAGTAGAGAGGATCGTCAGGACCGACTTCGCCGGGATGATTGTTGTAGTAGGGCGTTCCCTCAGCGTGGCTTTCCTGAGGCAGACCGGTGGCATTCTCGATACCGATGAGGCCATAGCCACCTTCCCAGTTGGTGCAAACCACACGTTTCTTTACATGGAATTCAATAATGTTGGTACCTTCATATATCACAAGTTGCTTTGTAGTATGGTAACTTGAATCTGAGGAACCGCAGGAAAATGTTGGTACACCATTCCAGCTGAAGCATACGTGACGGCAGGGGTAGGAGGTCACAGAGTCCATATAGCCTTTGTAGGTTCCGCGGGTGGTTCCGGCATCCAGGGGGTCGTTGCCTGGGACTATCAACTTTGCTGGAGCAGAACTTTGCCAGGAGGTAAGGTAGGCGGGGTCCAAATCTTCAAAAATACAGTAGATTGCGTCAATCATACCATTTGTATTGGCATAACCGTATCCCCCAGGAACCCAGGGAAGAGGATCTTCATCTTGAATTTGATAGGGACAATAAGAAGATGACCCGTTTCCTACTCGGGTATCGAAAGTTACAACACCGTTAGGCCCTACGGTAGCGGTTGATTTCTCGTAGCCGAAGAATTGGAACGGGAAGTCCACGGGAACGTGGTTGGCATCGAATACGTCATCAGCGGTATAGGGAAGCATCTCATGATGGTCCATATCGCTCAGGTCGAATTTGTGAGGCGGACAGTAAGGAATCTCCTCCACCTTGTAGAAACCGTTGAAATGCTCGGCAGCCACCACGGTAGATGCGATAAGTTCAATCATGCGGTTCTCACCTTTGCAGTTGAGCACCGTATCCCAATTCAGAATGAGGGTGTCAATTCGGGTTCCGTTGGTGTCAGTCCACTGGCGGTCCACCAGATCTCCGTTGATGTCCTTCTGACGGTTGATGATGGTATCGGTACGATTGATGATAGCGGGGTTGTAGCTTTGCACCGCATTGGTTTTAGCCACAGGACATGACATGCAACCATAGTCACGGTTCTGGAAACGGGACTGAGCCTGGCTGTTTATGCCTGAAAAAAGCATAACTAACCCGCAGAGAGCTGTACTGATGATGTATTTCGTTTTCATTTTCAAATATTTATCTAAATATTCATATTTATAATACCTTGCAAAAATACGAAAAAAATCTGATATGGCAAATTTTTCTCAATTTTTTTTCACATATAAGACTCATTTTTTTGTCATTTTGTTGCAAGAGAGTGAAAATTTTTTTTCAAAAAAGTTGATTTCTTTTTGAAAATGTCACTTTGACTAATAAAATTATTATGTTTTTCTTTATTTTTATTCATCCTCGTACCAGGTCGTGGTATCGCTGTAGTAGGGCTGAGGTAACATCACCAGCAGAAGCCAAGAACAAGGATGGTATATGTGCCGTAAGAGCTCCCTACTCGCTCCTTACCCGCTCCTTACCCGCTCCCTACTGCAGAAAAATTCTTTGAATATTCACTCTCGAGAATAAAAAAAACAGCCCCACTCACGGCGGGACTGTTTTGGGGGTGTATATGGCTTTGGTTATTTGTTGATGCGCATCTTGTAGAATGAGCGATAAACGAATATCAAAGCGATTGCGAGGAATACAATACCGAAGTATGGAGCCAAGGCCTTGAAACCTTCGCTGATGGCGATTTCCATGGCAAGTACACCGAAGAGGGTGGTGAACTTGATGATTGGGTTGAGGGCAACGGAAGAGGTATCCTTGAATGGGTCACCTACGGTGTCACCTACAACGCTTGCGTCATGGAGTGGAGTTCCCTTGGCCTGCATATCGACTTCAACAACCTTCTTGGAGTTATCCCAGGCACCACCTGCGTTTGCCATGTAAACGGCCTGGAAGAGGCCGAATACGGCGATGCTGATGAGGTAGCTGATGAAGAGGCATACGGCATTCTGGCCGCCGATGCTTTCGGGGCTGGAGAGGCATGCAAATGCGAGTGCGAAGCAGAAGATGGCAATGAAGATGTTGATCATACCTTTCTGGGCATAGTTGGTGCAGATTTTTACAACTTCCTGAGACTTGGCGATGTCGGCCTTCTTAGGAGCGTTAGGATCGAGTTTGATGTTGTCCTTGATGTACTCAACTGCACGGTTTGCACCAGTGGTAACGGCCTGCATGGAGGCACCGGTAAACCAGTAGATTACGCAGCCGCCGAGGATAAATCCGAGGATGCTGTAGGGGTTGAGGAGGTTAAGGATGGTTTCGGGCTCGATGCCGAGGTTCTTCTGGATCATAAGGATGAGCGAGAAGATCATAGTGGTGGCACCAACCACAGCAGTACCGATAAGCACGGGCTTTGCGGTGGCCTTGAATGTGTTGCCGGCACCGTCGTTGGCTTCGAGGTAGTATTTTGCCTTTTCCCAGTCAGGAGTGAAGTTGAATTCTTCTTCGATTTCCTTGCGGGATTTCTCGATGTCATCTTCGATGAGGGAGAGTTCATATACTGACTGAGCGTTATCGGTAACGGGACCATAGGAATCTACAGCGATGGTTACAGGGCCCATACCCAGCATACCGAAGGCTACGAGACCGAAAGCAAAGATAGAATAGTAGGTTCCGAAGATGTCGCCCAGGCCAAATGCGTTGGAAGCCAGGTAAGCGATGATCATCAGTACAAAGAATACGAGTCCGGTCCAGAATGCGCCAAAGTTTCCGGCAACGATACCCGAGAGAATGTTGAGGGAAGCACCACCTTGGTCGGAAGCTTTAACCACTTCCTGAACGTGCTTGCTGGTAGGAGAGGTGAAGAGTTTGGTGAACTCAGGAATCAGAGCGGCTCCGAGGGTACCGCAGCTGATGATGATGGCAAGTGCAAGCCATTGGTTGTTCTGCAGGTCGCCAAGGATGAAGTAGCTGGCGCAGAAAGTTCCAATCATGGAAAGAATGGAAGTGATCCAAACCAGACTGGTAAGAGGCTGTTCAAAATTGATGTCGTCAGCTTTGCCGTATTTGGCTTTGGCGATAGCACCATTAATATAGTATGCAAGAACAGAAGCGATGATACCAAGAATACGCATTACGAAAATCCAAACGAGAAGTTTTACCTGCATTGCGGCATCTTGTACGGAAAGCAGAATGAAACTTACCAGAGCCACACCGGTAACGCCGTAGGTCTCGAAACCGTCGGCGGTGGGTCCGATAGAGTCACCAGCATTGTCTCCGGTGCAGTCAGCGATAACGCCAGGGTTGCGAGGATCGTCTTCTCCAATCTTGAAGACCACCTTCATAAGGTCGGATCCGATGTCGGCAATCTTGGTGAAGATACCACCGGCAATACGGAGTGCGGAAGCACCGAGGGATTCACCGATAGCAAAGCCGATGAAACAGCTGCCAGCCAGTTCTTCAGGCATGAAGAGCAGGATAGTAAGCATCAGAACGAGTTCTACGCAAATCAAAACAATACCGATGCTCATGCCAGCGCGCAAAGGAATGTTGAGAAGGTCGAGAGGACGACGGCGCAGGGAGGCGAATGCCATGCGGGCATTGGCGTATGTGTTCATTCTAACACCGAACCATGCAACAGCGTAGGATCCGAGGATGCCGATAACCGTCCAGGCGAGGATAAGTAAAACCTGAGAGCCCTTCATGTGAGAAAGCACACCAAAATACAAAGCGATAGCTGCACCAATGAAAAGGAAAAGGACTACAAGAAATTTACCCTGCTGCTTAAGATAGGTTGAACAAGTTTTGAAAATCACGTTGCCGATTTCGAGCATCGACTTGTGAGCTTTGAGTTTTCTAACTTTGTTGAATTGCCAAAAACCGAAAATGAGTCCGATAATAGTAATCAGGAAGCCCCAATAAAGAATTTTGGAGTCGCTACTTGAGGAAAAACCTGCTGGCATAACAAGGTCAGCCTCGCTCGCAAACGCAAAAATTGGCAGCGAAATCGTAGCTAAAAAAGACGTTAATTTCTTCATATAGAGATAATTTTGTTAATTCTGCTTTAGAATTTGAAATTACAAAGATAATACTTTTTGTTGAAATACAAAAAAAAATTGTATATTTGCAAAATCTTTTACGAATAACAAAATTGATATAAAATGATAGAAATTCAACTAAAACAGGCAATTGCATCGTCCCTTTATACATTATATAATATAGAGGCAACACCCGAAAAAATTATTTTGCAGGCAACAAAGAAGGAATTTGTAGGCGATTTTACTCTTGTGGTGTTCCCGTATGTGAAACAGGCACGCAAATCTCCCGAGCAGGTGGCACAGGAAATAGGCGCAGCAGTACAGGCCCAGGCAGAAGATGTAAAGAGTTATAATGTAATTAAGGGATTCTTGAATTTCGAAATTGCAGATTCCTATTGGTCGCGTTTTGTAGCAGAACTTGTGGGAGACGAAACCTACGGCCTCAAGGCTGCCGATCCGAAGGCCGCTCCTGTCGTGGTGGAATATTCTTCCCCCAATACCAACAAACCGCTTCATTTAGGTCATATACGCAATAACCTCCTCGGTTGGTCGGTAAGCCAGCTGCTGGCAGCCAACGGAAACAATGTGAAAAAGGTAAACCTGGTAAACGACCGTGGCATACATATCTGTAAGTCGATGCTGGCGTGGCTGCGTTTTGGTAACGGAGAAACCCCGGAGATATCAGGGATGAAAGGCGACCATCTCGTAGGAAAATATTATGTGGAGTTCGACAAGCATTATAAGGACGAGGTAAAGGCGCTGATGGAAACCGGAATGGATGAAGAAGAGGCAAAGAAACAGGCTCCTTTGATGGTAGAAGCCCAGCACATGCTCAAACGCTGGGAAGAAGGCGACAAGGAAATCCGCGACCTCTGGACAAAGATGAACGGTTGGGTATATGCCGGTTTTGATGAGACTTACCGCAAGATGGGCGTCGGCTTTGACAAAATATATTATGAATCTAATACATATTTATTAGGCAAAGAATTGGTGCAGCGCGGTCTTGATATGGGTGTGCTTTACCGTCGTGAGGACGGAAGTGTGTGGTGCGACATGACCAAAGACGGTCTGGATGAAAAATTACTGCTCCGCAAGGACGGCACATCAGTATATATGACTCAGGATCTTGGAACAGCACTTCTGCGTCATAACGATTTCGGAGCGGAACAGTTGATGTATGTTGTGGGAAATGAGCAAGACTATCACTTCAAAGTATTGAAACTGATCTTGGGAAAACTTGGTTTTGACTGGGCTGATAAGGTATATCACCTTTCTTATGGTATGGTGGAACTGCCTAACGGAAAGATGAAATCCCGCGAAGGCACCGTAGTAGATGCCGACGATCTGATTGAGGAAATGGAGAAGACCGCTGAAGAAATGAGCAAGGAGCATGGCAAAAATGATGATATGACCCCGGAACAGCAGAAAGAACTCTATCATATTCTTGCTTTGGGCGCATTGAAATACTTTATTCTTAAGGTCGATCCTACCAAGAATATGCTCTTCAATCCTGCTGAAAGTATTGATTTCAACGGCAATACTGGTCCATTCATCCAATATACGCATGCCCGTATCCGCAGTATCGTTCGTAAGGGTGAGGCTCAGGGGGTAGATTTGAAGGCTCAAGTAACTGACGCAATAACCATTACTGACAAGGAACGCGAAGTTATCAAGGCGCTTCACGACCTGCCATCAACCATCGAACAGGCAGCGGCGAACTATAGTCCTGCAATGGTAGCAAATTATGCCTACACCCTTGCCAAACTTTTTAATAGCTTCTATCAGGATACCCCGATACTCCGTGATACAGATTCCCAGACGATGAACTTCCGGGTTCAGTTGTGTGATGTGGTGGCTCAGGCACTTAAAAACACAATGGCAATCCTTGGTATCCAAGTTCCTGAACGGATGTAATTATGATTTTTGAACAAAAATCCACAATACAATCACTCCTGTGCGACCGTACCGACCACCTGACACTTTGGGGGTTGGCGCGGTTGTTCCAAGAGGTCGCAGAAGCTCATACTGTCGCTACGCATATCGGGTATGAACATCTGATACAGCAAAACAAAATATGGGTCCTCGCCCGGATGCTTTATCAGGTAAACGAAATGCCCGTGATGGGGGAGAAGGTTATTCTGAAAACCTGGTCACGAGGCTGTGATGGTCTGCAATGTCTGCGCGATTTCCAGCTTTTGGATGGCTCTGGAAAAGTGCTTGCTGGGGCTACGGCTGTATGGGTGGTGATAGATTATGAGACTCGCCGGCTCTGTCGTCTCAATGATTTGATGCAGAATTACGAACATCATTCCCTGCAGGCTACTGATTCTGATAAACTGGCACGCATAAGAATCCCAGAGGCTGAACCTTCATATCGGCAGGAAATTCCTGTTGTAGAGTCTATGATTGATCATAACCGTCATGTCAATAATGCAGAATATCTGAAGATTATGTTTGATCATCTTGTAGAAAGCCAGATGGGAGAGTTTGTGCCGCATCGTTATCACATCCAGATGGAGTATCTTATGGAAACCGCGCCAATGGATACGCTGACATTGGAACGATATACCCAAGCCGCTACTACATGGGTAAGAATACGTAATTCTAAAGGTCTTTCATTTGTAGCGGAATTAACCCTATAGCCGCCTCATAATATCGGAAATGATACTTCTTTTCCATGAGGTAAAGTCACCGGTCAGAATATATTCCCGTGCCATAGTTACCAGTCTGAGATAGAATGCCAGATTGTGAATAGAGGCAATCTGTAAACCTAAAAGTTCTTCCGATTTGATAAGGTGGTGCAGGTATGCCAACGTATAATAATGGTCGGATTCTGCTGTACTTTCCGGGTCAATCGGTTCAAAACAAGTCTCCCATTTTTTGTTTTTGATATTGATGGTTCCGTGAAGTGTAAACAGCAGTCCGTTACGTCCGTTTCTCGTAGGCATCACACAGTCAAACATGTCAATTCCCCGCTCGATACCTTCCAGAAGGTTTGCCGGTGTGCCTACCCCCATCAGGTATCTGGGCTTTTCTTCCGGTAATATGGCATTCACGATTTCAATCATTTCGTACATAACTTCGGTAGGTTCTCCTACGGCAAGACCTCCGATAGCATATCCCTCCCGGTTCAGTTCGGCACAGAAATTGGCACTGTGTCGTCTCAAATCTGGATATTTACATCCTTGGACGATTGGGAAAAGCGTTTGACTATGTCCGTATAGCGGTTGGGTCTCATCGAAGTGTTTTATGCAACGCTCCAGCCATCGGTGGGTGAGCCCTAAGGATTTTTTTGCGTAGTTGTAATCCGACTCTCCCGGAGGGCATTCGTCGAGGGCCATCATAATGTCTGAGCCGATTATCCGCTGGATATCCATCACCTTTTCAGGGGTAAAGATATGCTTTGAACCGTCTATATGGCTTCTGAAAGTGCATCCTTCTTCGGTTAATTTGCGGTTTGCGGCAAGTGAAAATACCTGAAACCCTCCGCTGTCGGTCAGGATCGGCCGTTCCCAGTTCATGAATTTATGTAATCCACCCGCTTCGTGCAGAATATCCATCCCCGGTCGCAGATACAGATGATAGGTGTTTCCTAAAATAATTCTGGCGTTTATTTCTTCCTTCAGTTCCCGCTGGTGTACGGCTTTTACGCTCCCCACAGTTCCTACTGGCATAAAAATGGGCGTCGGTATATCACCATGGTCAGTATGAACTATTCCGGCTCTTGCATGGCTTTGTGTATCGGTGGTAAGTAAGTCAAATTTCATGTTGCAAAATTACAACTTTTTTTTCAATGTCATAAAAAAAATGTATATTTGCAGTTCCAAATACATTATGTAATGAAACGTATATTTGTTATTACTCTGCTGTTTACATTTATTTCCATTACCTTCGCCCAAAGCAAAAAAACTTTCAAGGCTGACACAACTGTAGATGGTCTGTACCGCATTTATGAGGCTTTGGAACTTATTGAGAACAAATATGTGGATTCTTCCGATCTGAATAAACTGAGCGAAAGTGCCGTCTCGGAGATGCTCCGCAAGCTGGATCCCCACAGCATATACATTTCCTCTAAAGATGTGCAGAAAGCCAACGAAGCCCTTCAGGGAAATTTCGAAGGCGTCGGGGTATCTTTCCAGATTATCAAAGACACCATTTTTGTCACGGATGTCATCAAAGGCGGTCCTGCTGAGCACGTCGGCATCCGCCGCGGAGACAGGATCATTGCCATTGATACGCTCAATGCCACGGGCGACACAATCAACAATCAATGGGTTCCCCGCTATATGCGAGGTCCTAAAGGTTCACAGGTCGTGCTGACGGTACTTCGCGGCTCTCGCCAATATACATTTAATCTTACCCGCGGGCGTGTTCCGATATACTCTGTGGATAATTATTTTCTTACGGATGACTCCATCGGTTATCTCCGCCTTCTCCGTTTTTCGCGTACATCCGATAATGAAGTTACCCAGGCGATAAAGGCACTTAAAGACCAGGGAATGAAAGCCCTTGTGCTTGATCTTCGCGGCAACACAGGCGGTTATCTCGACATCGCCACACGGCTTGCCAATGAGTTCATCCCCAAGAAATCCCTCATCGTTTATACCCAGGGCCGTCATTCCCCACGGCGCAATATCTTTTCCAACTACAAAGGATGCTGGCGCGAACAGCCCATTGTAGTCCTCATCGATGAAGGCTCGGCCTCAGCAAGCGAGATTCTCAGCGGCGCCATTCAGGATTGGGATAGGGGTATCCTTGTGGGACGGCGCAGTTTCGGAAAAGGACTTGTCCAGCAGATTTATACCCTTCGCGACGGCGCACAGATCCGACTTACCACTGCCCGTTACTACACTCCGTCAGGCCGTTGCATACAGAAACCATACGCCCAGGGCACCGACGAATATCAGAAGGACTATTATGAACGCTACAAACATGGCGAACTCGTTTCAGCAGATTCTATACATTTCCCCGATTCTCTTAAATATACAACTCACGCTGGACGTGTCGTCTATGGCGGCGGGGGCATCATGCCGGATATATTCGTACCGATTGACACCACAAAACTTACCGACTATTATGTGAAAATCCGCGAACAGAACCTCTTTGAAATATGGTGTATGCAATGGGCAGACCAGCACCGAGCCCCATACGAACAGTTAGGTTTTGATTATTTTCTTTCCTGTTGTGACAGTTCGTATCTCACAGAGCAGTTTACCAACTACGTCTCAGCCCAAGGCATAGACCGGGATTCTTTGTCCGCCACGGCAGACCAGGACCGCATACTTTTCACAGATCAGTATATACCCATTCTTCTCAAAGCCATCATAGCCAAGGACCTTTACGGTGTGCCGTATTATTTTCGCGTCATCAAGGACATCGACAAAATCTATCTCGCCGGCATCGAACAGGCCCGCAAACAGATTTCCGGCGCAACCACCAAGTAAAGCCCTTTGCTCCCCGTCGCGGAAGCCCTTCTATGAGACGGTCTTTTCCTGCTGTAATATAGCCATTTGTAAGGGGTAACTCCCTTCTATCTTCTTTTTATCTCCAGTTTATCTTTTTTCTATCTCTTATTCTAAGGAAAGGAGATAAAAAGAAGTTAATATGGAGATAAAAAGAAGATAGAAGGGAGTTACCACAGAGCAGAGCCCCCGATGGTGGCTCTGCGCCAAGCGCATCGGAGCGACCGCGCACGGAATCACTCCAGGGAAGCAAGTCCCTGGAAAAGGATTATTACCGATACTTGTTGGCAGAATTAGTCCAGCGGATATCTAATTCTGCCAATGGTTTCCTTATAGACTTTTGATGTAGGCGTCAATAGAGCGTGCGGCAAGGCGTCCAGCACCCATGGCGAGTATGACGGTGGCGGCTCCGCTTACTGCATCACCTCCAGCGAAGACGCCTTTGCGGCTGGTGGCTCCAGTGCTGTCGGTCCTGATGCCTCCGAAGGATTCTGTTTCTAACCCCTGGGTGGTATTCTTGATAAGAGGATTAGGACTGGTTCCCAATGCCATAATGATGGTGTCGGCGGGTATTTCAAATTCACTGCCTTCTATTGGATTGTAAGACATGCGACCTTTAGCATCGCGTTCCCCTTGTGCCATCCGTACGCACCGGATGGCGCGGACGTTGCCTTGTTCGTCTCCGAGAATTTCGATGGGATTGGATTTGTCTGCAACTATAATGCCTTCTTCTTTGGCATGGAGCAGTTCTTCTCTACGAGCCGGCATATCGGCTTCACTGCGACGATATACTATGGTAACGTTGCTGCCCAGTCGCCGGGCGGTTCTTGCGGCATCCATGGCAACGTTTCCACCTCCGATTACCAGTACTTCCTTACCGAGGTAGATAGGGGTATCGTATGTCTCATCGTATCCGTGCATAAGGTTTGTTCGGGTCAGGAGTTCATTGGCGGCAACTACGCCTACCAGAGTTTCGCCAGGAATATTCATGAATTTCGGTAATCCGGCACCAGAGGCAATATATACGGCTTCAAATCCGTGTTTGTCCATTAATTCGTCAATGGTTACGGATTTTCCGATGATGACATTGGTCTGGATATCAACACCCATAGCTTTGAGATTGTCGATCTCGGTTTGTACGATTTTCTGTTTGGGTAGGCGGAACTCTGGTATTCCGTAAACAAGTACACCTCCGGCATGGTGGAGTGCTTCAAAGATGGTTACCTGATAGCCCATTTTAGCAAGGTCGCCGGCGCAAGTGAGGCCGGATGGTCCTGATCCGATGATGGCAACTTTATGTCCGTTGGCAGGGGCTGTTTCCCATAGTTTGAGATGATGTTCCCGGGCCCAGTCGGCTACGAAACGTTCGAGGGCTCCGATTGCCAAAGGCTGTTTCCTGCCGTTCATAAGGCATGCGCCTTCGCATTGGTTTTCCTGCGGGCATACGCGTCCACATATTGCGCTCAAGGTAGAGTCCTTGGCGAGGATGCGGGCGGCACCTTCAAAATCTTCATGTGCTACAGCATCAAGAAAACTGGGTATCTGGATGTTTACGGGACATTTGGTAATGCATCTGGGATGTTTGCATCGGAGACACCTGCGGGCTTCATGAACAGCACGGTCTGGGGTGTAGCCGAGGCTGACCTCTTCAAAATTCCGGACTCGTTCATTTGGATTTTGAGCGAGGGTTTCTATGCGGGTCTGCTGTACCTGCATAGTGTACCGTGGGTCGGTGGAAGCGTCGGGCTCTGCGGCTATCTGTTCATAAACTTTGTCGGCAAGGTTGCAATGGTGGCCGTGTTCATTGTGAGCGATGCGATATTTCTTTGCATCTGGTTTGGCCAGGCGTTTGATGGCTTCATCAAAATCTACCAGGTGTCCGTCAAATTCGGGACCATCAACACAGGTGAACTTGACTTTACCGTCAATAGTGACGCGGCAGGCACCACACATACCCGTTCCATCTACCATCATGGAGTTGAGGCTTACGATGGTTTTAAGGTCGTATTTGCGGGTAGTGAGACAGCAGAATTTCATCATCGGCAACGGACCTATGCTCACGGCACAATCATAGACATTCTTGTGTGTTCCTATAAGTTCATCTATTTTCGCGGTTACGAGACCTTTCTCACCATAGCTTCCGTCATCGGTCATGATGTACAGGTTATCGCACTCTTGGCGCATCTTTTCTTCCCAGAAAAGCAGATCTACGTTGCGGGCACCCATGATAACATCAACCTTGGCCCCATGCCGGTGCATCCATTTTACCTGTGGATAGACGGGGGCGATACCTACGCCTCCGGCAATGAAAAGGAAATGCTTCTGCTGAAGTTCTTCATCGCTGAGGTTGATGAGTTCGGACGGCTTGCCAAGAGGACCGACGATTGAAAAGATGAAATCACCTTCGTTTAGCGTAGAAAGGTATCTGGTGGAATCGCCAACCACCTGATAAACTATTGTGACGGTCTGCTGTTGCAAGTTGGTGTCAGCGATGGTGAGAGGTACACGTTCCCCCTTGTCGCGTGGAATTACAATGACAAACTGCCCTGGCTTTCCGCTGCTGGCGATCCAAGGGGCTTCAACTTCCATCAGGTAGTTGGTGCTGGTAAGCTGCTCTTTTTTTGTGATTCTGTACATACGTCGGCCTATTGATTGTTATGGTGATTATTGTTTTAGCAGGTCTCTTTTGTCAGTTTTGCGAAATTCTCGTAGAAGTAGGGGATTGTTTCGATGCCTTTATAGAAATTGAAGAGCGGGTAGTTTTCGTTTGGAGCATGGATGGCATCGCTTCCTAATCCGAATCCCATCAGAATGCTCTTGATTCCTAAAATCTTCTCAAATCCGGCTACGATAGGAATGCTTCCACCGCTGCGGGTTGGTACGGGACGACATCCGAAAGTGGTTTCCATAGCCTTCTCTGCGGCTTTGTAGGCGGGCATGTCAAGCGGGCTTACGTAGGCAGCGCCACCATGGCTTGGAGTAACTTTCACGGTAACGCAGTCCGGTGCAATGCTCTCGAAATGGTTCTTGAACAGGAGACTGATTTTTTCATAATCCTGATTTGCTACCAATCGGGTGGAAATCTTAGCGAAGGCTTTACTTGGGAGAACGGTCTTTGAACCTTCACCGGTATGTCCGCCCCAGATGCCGCATACGTCCAGGCATGGCCGTATGCCGGTGCGTTCTTTGGTCGTGAAACCTTTTTCGCCATGAACCTCTTTTATGTCAAGTTCTTTTTTGTACTCTTCCTCGTTGAACGGGGCCTGGGCCATCAGTTTCCTCTCTTCGTCGCTGATCACAAGCACATCATCATAAAATCCAGGAATTGTGATATGGTTGTTCTCATCGTGGAGACTGGCAATCATCTTGCAGAGAATGTTAATGGGATTGGCCACTGCACCGCCATAGATGCCGCTGTGAAGGTCGTGGTTGGCACCGGTAACCTCCACATCCCAATAGCAAAGCCCTCTCAGACCACTGGTAATACTTGGAACATCCTGGGCAATCATTCCAGTGTCGCTCACTAATATCACATCAGCTTTCAGAAGTTCTTTGTGGCTCTCGCAGAATCCATATAAAGCGCCGCTTCCGATTTCTTCTTCACCTTCGAGCATGAATTTCACATTGCAGGGCAACTGGTTGGTCTTTACCATAAACTCAAATGCCTTGGCATGCATGAAACTCTGACCTTTATCATCATCGGCTCCACGAGCCCAGATGTAACCGTCTTTTACTACGGGTTCAAATGGCTTTGTATTCCATAAATCCAAAGGCTCTACAGGCATTACATCGTAATGTCCGTAAACCAATACGGTGGGAGCGGTGGCAGAGATGGTTTTCTCTCCAAATACTACAGGATTGCCGGTTGTGGGCATTACTTCTGCTTTGTCAGCACCCGCTTTCAGCAGAATTTCTTTCCATTTTTCAGCGCATCGCAGCATGTCAGGCTTATGGCTTTCTTCTGCGCTGATGGATGGAATGCGGATGAGTTCGAACAGTTCTTCAAGGAACCGGTCTTTGTTGTTTTCAATATATTCTTTAATTCCTTTCATATAATTGTTATTTTACAGATTATGATTCACGATGCAAAATTACATATTATTTTTGTATCAGCCAAGAGAAATTGGATTTTTAACATTTGGGCTGGGGGTTAATATCGGAATGGCCCATTGTATTGATCCCGTTCTTTTCGTCGCCAAAGGAGTATGATGATGAGTCCGATGAGCATTCCTCCGAGATGTGCAAAATGCGCTATGCCGTCATAGCTGCGGAAGACTCCTTCAAAGAGTTCGAGTGCGGCATATCCTATGACGAACCACTTGGCTTTGATAGGAAGCAGGAAATAGAGGTAAATGCGTTCTTCGGGGAAAAGCATACCGAAAGCGAGCAGGATTCCGTAAACAGCGCCAGATGCACCCAGAGTCGGACCGTGACCAATGAGAAGACTGATGGCTGCCGCACCTAATCCACATGCAAAATAATAGAAAAGGAACCGTCGTGTTCCCCAGATATTTTCAAGCACGTACCCGAACATCCACAAGGCAAACATATTGAAGAAGAGATGGTCGAAGTTTGAGTGCATAAACATATAGGTGACGGGTTGCCAAATTTTGAAGTACCCGCTCTGGATGGGGTATAGAATCAGTGCGTTGGTAATATTGAACAACTCCTGGCGTTCAAGTACTATGGTCGCCATGAAGAATATGACATTGATGATGAGTAGGTTTTTGACTGCTGTGGGCAGCATCTGAAATCGTTGTGGACTGTATTCTGACATATCGTTAAAAAAGTTTTTTAAGGTCGTCTTCTTTTAATATGATAAGTGTTTTTTGTCCGGAAGGACTGATATCAGGCATCTTGCAGCAGAAAAGATCTGCTATGATTTGTTGTATCTCTGCGGGTTGTAGTGCCTGTCCGCTTTTTATTGCCATCTGGTGGGCTAACGTCCGGTAGAGTGCTTGGTCGCCTTGGTTGAATTTCTGTATCATGCTGGCTTTGTAGTCAGAGATTATCTGCTCAAATATTTGCTGAAGGTTTGCCTCTTTCAGGTCGCAAGGAGTGGCACTGATGACGAATGTGTTTTTTGCGAGATTATCGATACGGAAGCCGCGCTCCTGAAGTTCGGGGATGATTTCCTGGAAGATGTCTGTATCAGCAGGGGAGAATGTGCAATTGACAGGAAAGAGCAGCTGTTGTGCTGCTATAGGACGATTCCGGTCGGTAAGGCGTTCAAACCAGATACGCTCATGTGCTCGTTGTTGGTCTATAAGTAGTAATCCTTGCTTTATGGTGGTTACTATCCAGCGGTTTTGGAACTGAAAAGCCTGAGTGTTGCCCGTTGTTGAGATTTGACTGATATTGTCGGGTGTCGTATTAGGCGAATCGGCGTATTGTTCTGGATTTTCAGGTAAAGGATTCTTGGTTTCTATTGGGTCAAAGAAGTGTGTCCATCGGCTGTTCTCCTCTATTGTTGGGGTGGGGTTGGCAGTGATGTTTCCCGATGACTTAAAAGGATTATAGTTGGGATTGTAGTGCACTTGTGGTTGTTGGGGAATATATCCTTTAGGTGCGGGGGTGAAGTCAATTTCCGTTGAAGGATTGAACTCCAGTTCGGAAGCAAGACTGAATTGCCCAAGCGCTTTTTTTGTGGTGGCACGAATAATGGCAAACATGGCATGTTCGTCAATGAATTTAACTTCGGTCTTGGTGGGGTGAATGTTGATGTCAATTCTTGAGGGTTCGACCTGCAATTCGAGAAAGTAACTTGGAAAGAAATGATCTGGAATCAGATCCGTATAGGCCTTTTCGATTGCGGCACTGAGTACTGGATGTTTGATGAAGCGTCCATTAACGAAAAGGTATTGCTCACCGCGGGATTTTTTTGCATATTCAACTTTGCTGATATATCCTTTGATATCAACCACATCACTTTTTTCCTCTACGGGATAGAGACGTTCTGTAAATCCGCTTCCGAATATGTTGGCGAGTCTCTGGGCTAGATTCCCGGATTTTAGGTCGTAGAGCATTTTTCCGTTGTGGTAAAACGAGAAAGAAATGTCATAGTGTATGATGGCTATCCGTTTGAATATTTCTTCGATATGGCTCAGTTCGATGCTGTCTTTCTTAAGAAAGTTGCGACGGGCTGGAACGTTGAAGAAAAGGTTTTTGACTGAAATGGAGGTTCCGACAGGACATGTACAAGTGTGTTGATCTTTGATCTGACTACCTTCAATTTCAACACAAGTGCCAAGCTCGTTTTCCGGTTTGCGTGTTTTTAGTTCTACTTGAGCGATGGCCGCAATGGAAGCCAGAGCTTCTCCCCGGAATCCCATAGTACAGATGGCAAACAGGTCTTCTGCTTTGTGAATTTTGGAGGTCGCGTGGCGTTCGAAACAGAGACGTGCATCGGTATCACTCATACCACAGCCATTGTCGATGACTTGCAGTAGGGTACGTCCTGCATCTTTTACGATAAGCTGTATCTGGGTAGCACCGGCATCCATAGCATTTTCCAGCAGCTCTTTCACAGCGGAGGCGGGGCGTTCTACCACTTCACCGGCGGCGATTTGGTTTGCGACAGAATCCGGTAATATGTTTATGATGTCTGACATGTATTATTAATGATATATAGTTGAGGTTTGTCCTTTTTTCTTTCTTCCGAGCAGTATAACGATGAGGCCCGCACCCATTCCCCAAAATACGGGATCAGCAGGTGCGTTGCATAATTTAGCGGCGAGCATTGCTGCTGAACCGACAATCATAGACGCTCTTGCCCATGGCGCTTTGATTCGTTTAGGAAAGAATAGCGCTGCGCTGAGCGGTAGCAGTACAGCGGTGGCGCGGAGTCCAAGGGAAAGAAATCCCAGGTCGTTGATGAAACTTCCCCCCACCAGCATTGATATACCGACTCCCGCAAAGAGTATGACGAGTATTGTTGTTCGTGATACCAGCAGGTCGTTGAATTTTCTGTGGGGCAGGTTATGGAATACATCGCGCACAAGTATAGTTGAGGCTCCTAATAGAAGTCCGCTTCCTCCGCCGATAACCGTAATGAGCAGCGTTCCCAATACGATGCCTCCGAACCAGTTGGGAAGGTGGTTGAGAATGAATGTCGGGAAAGCCTGTGCCGAGGATTGCAGAACTCCTATGCCGTCGGGTATAGTCTGGCCGGCTGCTATGAGGACTTCCAGTTCGGCTGCTGTTACATAATGGGCTCTCATATACATTCCAACCATGACGCAGGCAGCCCCGATTGGAGTTATGAGAAATGCACAAAGGAGACTGCCTTTGCGAGCCTTTGCATTGCTCTGTGCCGACCATACGCCTTGGGCGTAGGTCTGGGTGGAAAGCACTCCCAGTATGATGGACAGGCAGGACCCTATGTCTTTCAGTGGGCCTCGGGCAAGGAAGTTGCGGTAATGATGATTGATGTCATCTGCTCCGGTAATATCATTGAAATTCATCAGTACCTCATTCGAGAGGGTGAGGTGAATGTCAGAGAAAAGACCGTGAAGTCCGTTGGATAAAACCCAAACAGCCACTCCTGATGCGATACCCGAAACATAGAGCAGAATCAGTTTTACTATGCCTCCCATGCCAGCACCTTTGATGCCACCGAATACAACATACAAGGCCATGAGTGTGGCACTGATAAGGGCCGCTGGAAGATATTTTACATGGAACAGCGACGTAATCATAGCCGAGGCTGCGAGAATCTGTGCTATAATGCTGATATAGATTCCGAGGAAGCAAAGCATACTTCCGATAGTTTCGGCTTTCCGTCCAAACTCCCGATTGACGACCTCCAGTAGGGTAGTGCAGCCGCTACGTCTCAGAGGTACCACATATCCTAATGCCAGAAATATGCATCCTAACGTAGAACCAAGAGTAAACCACCAGGCAGATATGCCGAACGAAAAAGCCAGTTGTGCAGTTCCTACGGTAGCCTGACCACCTACGAGTGTGCCTAATATAATTCCGCATACCATCCAGCTACCATTGGTTCCGCCGGTAGTGAAACTTTTGGCATCCGTTACCTTTCTCCCAGAAATTACCCCCACCCATATTATGAGTGTAATGGTGAGAATGATTCCTATGATATGCCAGATTGAGAGCATTTTGCGTTGTTTGGTGGTGCGTTTTTATTATTTAATTCAAATTGCAAAGATACACATTTATTCCGATAATTATATATTAAGTTATCAACATATAATGATAGAATTATTTAGAAAGCTTATTTTGAGCATTTTATTCCATAATAAAAACTATTGGCAATCTCTTGAAAGACTGCCAATAGCTTTTATGAGTGGGGGAGTTGTAGTTCTCTCCCGGAATGGTCTTATTTGTCCTGACCGAGTTTTGCGCAGATGAATTCGCGGTTGAGACGTGCGATGTTCTGGCGTTTGATCTGTTTAGGACATTCAGCCTCGCAGGCGTAGGTGTTGGTGCAGGAACCAAAACCGAGTTCGTCCATTTTGCAGATCATCTTCTGCACGCGGTCGTAGGCCTCTGGTTTTCCTTGAGGAAGGAGTGCCAGATGACTAACCTTAGCACTTACGAAAAGCATTGCGCTGGCATTCTTACATGCTGCTACGCAGGCACCGCAGCCGATGCAAGCTGCTGCATCCATAGCCTTGTCAGCATGGTCCTTGGAAATAAGGATACTGTTGGCGTCTGGTACACCACCGGTGGTAGCGCTGATGTAACCGCCAGCCTGGATGATTTTGTCGAAAGCGGTACGGTCAACAACGAGGTCTCTGATTACAGGGAAAGCTTTGGCGCGCCAAGGCTCAATCCAGATTTCGTCACCATCTTTGAACTTGCGCATGTGCAGCTGGCAGGTGGTAACACCGTCATCATTACCGTGAGGACGGCCGTTGATATAGAGACCGCACATACCGCAGATACCTTCACGACAGTCATTGTCGAAGCATACTGGGTGTGCAATTTGGTTGTCTATCAGTTGCTCGTTGAGAATGTCGAGCATCTCCAAGAAGGAGCATTCGGGCGAAATATCGGTAACCTTGTAGGTTTCAAAGCGGCCCTTGGCTTTGGCGTTTTCCTGACGCCAGATATGAAGTGTCAAATTCATGGTTCGATCTCCTATTTGTAGTTACGTGTTTGAATCTTGATGTACTCATAGTTGAGGTCTTCCTTGTGGAGGGCTTCTTTAACATCGTGGCCTTGGTATTCCCATGCGCCGACGTACATAAAGTGTTCGTCATCGCGGAGGGTTTCGCCGTCAGCGGTCTGATGTTCGATGCGGAAGTGACCGCCGCAGGATTCTTCGCGGTGGAGGGCATCGGTTGCTATCAGGCGTGCCAGTTCGAAATAATCTACCAGACGGTGGGCCTTTTCGAGTTCGGGGTTGAAGCTTTCGGCTGTTCCCGGGATACGTACATCTTTATAGAACTCAGCTTCGAGGGCTGCAATTTCTTCCATTGCGCGGTTGAGGCTTTCCGGGCTGCGGGCCATACCTACGTTCTCCCACATGATGTGGCCGAGGGCTTTGTGGAAATGGTCAACAGACTTGGTTCCGTTGATGGACATAAGGCTGTCGATATGTGCGCGTACTGCATTCTCAGCTTCTTCGAATTCCGGAGTGTCGCTGGTAATCTTGCCCACATAAATCTGATCGGCGAGATAGTTCTGCATTGTGTAGGGGAGTACGAAGTAACCGTCTGCCAGACCCTGCATCAAAGCGCTTGCTCCGAGGCGGTTTGCGCCGTGGTCGCTGAAGTTTGCCTCACCGGCTGCGAACAGACCTGGAATGGTGGTCTGGAGTTCATAATCTACCCAAAGTCCGCCCATTGTATAGTGAACTGCCGGGTAAATCATCATAGGAGTTTCGTATGGGTTGTCGTCGGTAATCTTCTGGTACATCTGGAAGAGGTTTCCGTAACGCTGTTCCACCACATTCTTTCCGAGGCGCTGGATTGCGCTTGCGAAGTCAAGATATACAGCAAGGCCAGTACCTACGCCGTAACCGGCATCGCAACGCTCTTTGGCTGCACGGCTTGCCACGTCGCGGGGAACCAGGTTACCGAATGCAGGATAGCGGCGCTCCAGATAGTAGTCGCGGTCTTCTTCTGCAATGTCGGTAGGTTTGAGCTTGCCTGCGCGGATAGCCTCTGCATCCTCTTTCTTCTTGGGAACCCAGATACGGCCGTCGTTACGCAGAGACTCGCTCATAAGGGTGAGCTTTGACTGGTAGTCGCCGTGTACAGGGATACAGGTCGGGTGAATCTGAACGTAGCAGGGATTTGCGAAATAGGCGCCTTTCTTGTGGCATGCCCAAGCGGCGGAACCGTTGCTGTTCATTGCGTTGGTGGAGAGGAAATATACGTTGCCGTAACCACCGGTAGCCAATACTACTGCATGGGCTGCGTGGCGTTCGATTGCGCCGGTTACGAGGTTGCGGGTGATGATACCGCGGGCACGGCCGTCAACGATAACGAGGTCCATCATTTCGGTACGCTCGTGGAGAACTACGCTTCCGCGGGCGATTTCGCGGCTCAGTACGCTGTAGGCGCCCAGAAGGAGCTGCTGACCGGTTTGACCGCGGGCATAGAATGTTCGGCTTACCTGTGCACCACCGAAGGAGCGGTTGTCGAGCAATCCGCTGTAGTCACGTGCGAAAGGCACGCCCTGTGCTACGCACTGGTCGATGATATTGTTGCTGACTTCTGCCAGACGGTAAACGTTAGCTTCGCGGGCACGGTAGTCTCCGCCCTTGATGGTATCGTAGAACAGGCGATATACAGAGTCGCCGTCGTTCTGATAGTTCTTGGCTGCATTGATACCGCCTTGGGCTGCGATAGAGTGCGCACGGCGCGGGCTGTCCTGGATGCAGAATACATCTACATGGAAACCCAGGGCTCCGAGGGAAGCTGCTGCGCTGGCTCCTGCCAGGCCGGTTCCCACCACGATGATATCTATTTTGCGCTTGTTTGCGGGGTTTACAAGCTTCTGATGAGCTTTATAGTTGGTCCATTTCTCTGGCAATGGGCCTTCTGGTATCTTAGAGTTTAATTCCATAATCTTATACGGTTTTGATATTTTGGGTTAAAGTTATGCAGCAATGAGTACTCCGATTGGCACGGCGGTAAACATCAGGCAGATCAAGGTAGCATAGCATATTGCGATCACCTCGATGGCGCAGCTGTACTTATAGTTGTTCCAGCCCATGGTCTGGAATGCGCTTGCAAAGGCGTGACGCATGTGGAACCACAGCACTACGAAGCAGAAGATGTAGATCAGGCAGTAGAGCGGGTTGTGGAACAGGTCGCGTGCCATGTAGTAGAAGTCCGGCTCTACGATGTCAGGAATGCAGCTGTCAACGGCATCGCGCTGTTCTGCAGTAAGATTGTGGATGAACTTGCCGTCAGGATTGATAGCCATGACTACATCAGAGAAGTTGATGTAATCCAAAGCGTCCTGTTCCTCAGAGGTAAGGTCGGTTCTCTGTTTGAGACCCTCGATGAAAGCCTGGGCTTCCTCTTCGCTCTGGATGTTCTGAGCATAGAAGACGGCCTGTGCATTCTGAGCTTTCTCGCTCTCGCCGAAAGTCATCATTTCCTTCTGGAGTTCTTCGGTCTTAACCATGTAGCTTCCTTCGCAGAGGCCGAGCTTTACGAAATAGAAGTTGCAGAAGTGGAGCGCGAGGAACGCTATGATAAGGATACCGGTCCAGATCATCAGCTTGGAACCCGTGTGGGTCTTGGTTTTGCTTGCATGATGGTAGCGGACAGGACGTGATGCCCAGTTGCAGATCTGCAGGTAGATGGTCAGGCAGATGTGGAAGAGAATGCAGGCAAGAAGTACAATCTCAAATACCTTTACCACATAATTTGTGCCAAAGAAATGGCAGAAGTCGGTGTACCAGGTACCGCCGTCGTTGCGGAGGATACACAGGTTGGCACTTGCGTGCACGAGCAGGAACAGCAACAAGAAGAGTCCGAGCAGTGCTACGCAGACTTTCTTGGTGATAGAGCTCAATTTTAGAAGTTTGTTTTGGTCCATCTTTTGTAATTTAATTTATTAATACTTAGTTTTTTATTTGCATTTCAGCGCTTGCAATGCTATCGCAAACGCAAGTGCAAAGATACGAAAAAAAATGAATATAGATACTAAATAATAACTTTTTTTGAGATTTTTTTTCTATGTATCGGTTTTCTTCGTTTTCCTGTTTCTCCTGATTCAGGCCGTGGTAACTCCCTTATATCTTTTTTCTATCTTCTTTTTATCTTCGCTTTATCTTTTGTTCTAAGAAAGGAGATAAAAAAAAGATAAACTGGAGATAAAAAGAAGATAGCACGGAGATACCGCAGAGAAACCCCGGTAAAGTGATTGATAATCAGCAGTTGAAGAATATTGGAAAAATTGCGGTTTTTCAGGACTTGAGAGGTCAGGGGCGGGGAACGCGGTGGTGGTGCGTGAGAAAAAATTTTGCCCCGGCTGCAACAAAAAAAGTTAAAAATGAGTCTATATGTCAAAATAGTTGTATATTTGCACCAGATTATGAAGAGAACAAACGCGCATTCAAATGGGTTAAGTAAGGCTTTATGCTGTGTATTGCTACTGCTTGTAGCAGAGATTGTTAATGCTCAGAAGTCCGGACTCTACGGAACCGATTTCTGGACAGGATTTATCTATCATGATGCGGCTCATTACACGCCGCCGCAGCGCAATGTGCTAAAGCTGTGCATCATAGCCCAACGGGATTGTGAAGTCATCGTTTCCCATGCCCCGCAGGACGGAAATGTGTCGGTTTTCTATGATTCCGTGACCGTTCACGCCGTGGCCGATTCAGCCGTCTGGGTGACACTCGAACCAGATGAACTGTTGCTTCAAAACACCGCTTATTTGAATCTGTCAAACAATAGTTTACATATCAGCAGTTCGGATAGTATTCTGCTGTTTACATATATGAGTTTCATTGATGCGGATTCCACGCGGGACGTGATTCCAAAGGAGATGGATATGGTGGCGGTCTGGCCTACCGAAAAACTGGGCTGTGAGTATTATCTGAACGGCTATAAGAATACAAACAGGTCTGCGCGACTGATGGCGATTGCGGTAGAGGACAGCACGGAAATTACCGTAGCAGGCGGAGAATATGCCTGGCTCAATGGCACGAGAATGCTGCGTAAGGGACAATGCCTTCAGACTACGGATCCGGAATTGTCGGGTATCCATGTATATTCACCTAATTTCAAGCCGTTTGTGGCGATTGTGGGATGCGATGCCGGATATATTCCCGAGGGGTATATGACTGCCGACGGCTATGCGTCGCAGATGGTTCCCACGCAGTATTGGGGAACGGAATTTGTGGCGACACTTACGCCTAACCGTCTGAATGATAGGGTAAAGGTGGTAAGTATGGCGGATCAGACGGAACTCCGGCGCGACGGCACGACTGTTGCGACGCTTCCCCGTGGCGGAATCTATGAATTTGAGATAGATACGGCTCATCCGACTGCCTGGCTGCAAAGTTCCAAGCCCGTGTCGGTAAACGTTTATCTGACCTCATCAACATACGGAAATCTTGACCCCAGAGGGCCGTCGCAACCGGGCGGTTACAGCGGCGATCCGGCGGTGTATGCCTTAAGTCCGGTATCGCAATGGTATTCAAAGACAATGTTTTATAGCAACGCTAACCATTACTGGTGGCCTCTGATTCTGGGAATGCCGGAATTTGAATATCAGGTATATAATTTCATAGGAGTGGTGACGCGGACGCGGGATGTGGATGGAATGCGTCTGGACGGGTTATCCATTGCCGATTCTTTCGCCGTAGTCGCTTCAAATCCGGAGTATAGCTATGCTCGAATCGCGGTGAGTGGAAGAACGCACGTTCTGGAAAACGCGGAAGGCCCTTTTGAAGTCCACGCTATAACGCTAGGAAACTGCACGGCAACAGCGGTTTGCGGCGGCTGGAATGCGGAGAATCTTCCGGTCAGAATAGACGATGAAACCATGGTATGCGAAGGCGGAACGGCGGATTTATTCCATGAGGGTTACGAACATATCTGGACGTATGGCGACGGTGCTTCGGGAAATGACGATACGCATGTGTATGGAAATGCCGGCGTATATTCTGCCGAATGTCTGTATAAACGTTCGCAATGCCAGCAGTTTTATGATACCGCAGTCGTAAACGTGACGGTAAATCCGATTGCCAGAAATGAGGTGTATGATACCCTTTCCATGACAGGCGTGCCCTCTTGGATGATGGATCAATACCCCATCATTGAAGAGTTTACAGATACATTAACCAGTGCTTTAGGATGCGATAGTATAGTGACAGTACATCTGTATGTTACGGCTACGGATAATGAAGGCGGTTCCGAAGATCCGAATCCGCCGGTTCCGCCGTCACCAGGGCAAACATATACGCTCTTCTTGCCGGATGCCTTTACCCCGGAATTGTATATCAATAACAGTTTCGGAGCCATGGGAAGCAACATCTGTTATTTTGAAATCATGGTATTTCACCGATGGGGCGAAATGGTGTGGGAAGGAAAAGGTCTGGATGCCAGATGGGACGGCACTCATGACGGACAGCTCTGCCCGCAGGGCGCGTATGCCTATCTGATTAAATTCAGCGTAAATCATGAATGCGAACGGTTCTATGAGCGGAAAGGAGTGGTGATGCTTTTGCGATAGTTTTTGAAAATTGCAAGAATTCTCATTATTTTTTGTGTATATTCAAAAATAATTGTATCTTTGTAGGTTCATTATCGAAAGCAATGGAAAGGCAAGTCGTTGTCAATGTTGTTTTTGGCGGTGAAATATGACTATAGAGAAATAAAGAATTTATATAAAATAATGGAAGAAGTAAATGCAACCCCAGTTGCTGAGAAGCAACCACTGAATTTTCTGGAAGAAATTATTGAGCAGGGACTCAATGAAGGAAAGTACAAAAGTATATTGACCCGCTTCCCCCCGGAACCGAACGGATACCTCCATATAGGACACGCAAAAAGTATCTGTCTGAACTTCGGTCTGGCAAAGAAATATGGCGGAAAAACTAACCTGCGTTTCGATGATACCAATCCTGTAAAGGAAGACACCGAATATGTGGATGCTATTCAGGAAGATATTCACTGGTTAGGATTTGACTGGTGCAGTGTTCATTATGCCAGCGATTACTTCGATCAGCTGTATGTGTGGGCTCAGGAATTGATTTGCAAAGGACTGGCATACGTTGATGACCAGACTCTGGAACAAATCCGTGAAGGTCGTGGAACCGTGACTACGCCGGGCAAGAACAGCCCTTACAGAGACCGTTCGGTGGAAGAAAATCTGGATTTGTTTGAGCGTATGAAGAACGGTGAGTTTGCGGACGGCGAGAAAGTCCTGAGAGCAAAAATCGACATGGCACACCCGAATATGCAGTTCCGTGACCCGATAATGTATCGTATTCTCCACGCACACCACCATCGTACCGGAGATAAATGGTGCATTTACCCGATGTATGACTATGCCCACGGCCAGAGCGACTCGCTGGAAAATATCACCCACTCCATCTGTACGCTGGAATTTGATATCCACCGTCCGCTGTATGAGTGGTTTATTGAGCAGCTGGGAATCTATCCAAGTCATCAGTATGAGTTTGCCCGTCTGAATATCAACTATACTGTGATGAGCAAGCGCAAACTCCTGCAGCTGGTAAAAGAAGGCTATGTGAACGGATGGGATGACCCACGAATGCCGACAATATGCGGATTCCGTCGCAGAGGCTATACCCCGGAAAGTATCCGCAATTTCTGTGAACGTATCGGTGTGGCAAAACGCGACAACATTATAGACTACTCCCTGTTGGAGTTCAGTCTGCGTGAGGATCTGAACAAACGCGCATTGCGTCGTATGGCAGTACTGGATCCGGTAAAGGTTGTGATAGACAATTATCCGGAAGGCAAGACCGAGACGCTTTCTGCAATCAACAACCCGGAAAACCCGGAAGATGGCAGTCGTGAGGTTCCATTCGGAAGAGAATTGTACATCGAAAGAGAGGATTTCATGGAAGTGGCCCCCAAGAAATATTTCCGTATGGCAATCGGACAGGAAGTTCGATTGAGATATGCTTATTTCGTAACCGCCCAGAGCGTAGAAAAGGACGCAGAGGGCAACATTACCTGTATCCACTGTACATACGATCCGGCTACCCGTGGCGGTGATGCCCCCGACGGTAGAAAGGTAAAAGGTACCATTCATTGGGTAAGTGCTGCTCATGCGGTAGATGCAGAGGTGAGAATGTTTGACCGCCTGTTTGCAACCGAAGCTCCAGACGAAGCACCGGAAGGCAAGACGTTCCTCGATAACCTGAATCCTGATTCCCTGAAAGTACTGCAGAACTGTAAACTGGAACCCGCGTTGGGCGAAGCCAGCGGCAAAAAGAACGAACGTGGAATCTGGGAACCTGAAAGATTCCAGTTTGAACGTCTCGGCTACTTCTGCACCGACAAGGACAGCACCAAAGACCATCTGGTATTCAACCGCAGCTGTACATTGAAAGATTCTTTTAAGAAAAACTGATATACTAACGAAAACGAACAAAGATGAAAGCATCATATAAATGGCTGAAGGATTATGTCGATACAGACCTTACGCCGGAAGAATTGGATGATTTATTAACCTTCAGCGGCCTTGAGATTGAAGGTGTGGATAAGGTGGAAACCATCAAAGGTGGTCTGGAACATGTGGTCGTAGCTCAGGTGATGAGCTGTGAACCTCATCCAGACAGCGACCACTTACATATCACGAAGGTAGATGTCGGTGGTGACAGACTGCTGGATATCGTATGCGGAGCTCCTAATGTGGCAGCAGGGCAGAAAGTTGTATGTGCCCAGATCGGTACCAGAATCTACACCGGTGAGGATGAATATTATGAGATAAAGAAAGGAAAACTGAGAGGTGCTGTAAGTGAAGGTATGCTCTGTGCTGCTGATGAGTTGCAACTGGGAACCAGTCATGACGGCATCATGGTATTGCCGGAGGATGCTCCTGTGGGAATGCCAGCCAAGGAATATTTCCATGTTGAAGAGGACTACACCTTGGAAGTTGCCATTACCGCCAACAGAAGCGATGCCACCAGTCATATCGGAGTTGCAAGAGATATTGTGGCAGTTTTGAATACCCGTGAAGGTAAGAACCTGCATATAAAGTGGCCTTCGGTTGAGTCCTACAAGCAGGACGACAATGCCCGAAAGATAGAAGTAAGCGTAGAAGAACCAGAGTTATGCCCAAGATACAGCGGAGTTACCCTTACCAATGTGAAAGTAGGTGAATCTCCAGAGTGGTTGCAGAATAAACTGAGAACCGTAGGTATCAGACCGATTAACAATGTGGTTGATGTTACCAACTTCGTATTGATGGAAGTCGGTCAGCCAATGCACGCTTTTGATGCAGATAGAATCGAAGGTGGCAAGGTTATTGTGAAACGTCTGCCACAGGATACCAGATTTGTAACGCTCGATGGAGTGGAGCGCAAGTTGGACAGTCGTGATTTAATGATATGCAACGAGAAAGAGGGTATGTGTATTGCCGGTGTCTTTGGCGGTGAGAAGAGTGGTGTTACAATGGAAACGACATCGGTATTTCTGGAAAGTGCCTACTTTAATCCTGTAAGCATCAGAAAAACCAGCAAGCGCCATGGCTTGAAAACCGATGCAAGTTTCAGATATGAGCGCGGTTGCGACCCTAATATAACCCTTTGGGCATTGAAGCGTGCAGCCTTGCTGATAAAAGAACTTACCGGAGCCAGCATCAGTAGTGAAATCGTGGATATCTATCCTAAAGAGATTGAACGTGCCACGGTGGAAATCAATTTCCAGCGAGTGTTTGATCTTATTGGGAAAGAAATACCTTTGGATGCCGTGAGAACTTCTTTGAAGAGTCTTGATATCGAGATAGAAAAAGAAACATCAGAAGGTATGACTCTGAGAATTCCAACCTGCAAGGTGGATGTTTACAGAGAATGTGACGTTGTGGAGGAAATCATGCGAATTTATGGCTATAATAACATTACATTTGATGAACGAATCAGTAGTTGTTTGAGCTATAGCAAGAAACCTAATCCCAGAAGACTCCAGAACGCAGTCAGCGATTATCTGACGTACAACGGATTCAGCGAAATTATGAACAACTCTTTGACCAAGAGTCTGTATTATGAGAATAATGCGGATTTTGACTCAAAGAACAATGTAGTGATATTAAATCCTTTGAGCAAGGAACTGAATGTGATGAGGCAGACACTGCTGTACAGCGGTATGGAATGTGTGGTGCGCAACCTTAACTATAAGATCCAAGACCAGAAGATGTATGAATTCGGAAGAACCTACGTCTGCAATCCAGAGAATGCTGAGAGTGAAAGCGTAACAAAACGCTATACCGAAACCCAGCACCTTTCTATGCTGATGACAGGAAAGATGTCTAACGAAAGTTGGATGATGCCTCAACAGGATGCAGATTTCTTCTGGCTGAAGCAGCATGTGAACAATATCCTTCGCCGATTGAGAATCAATACTGGAAAACTACAATCAGTTCCTGCAAGTGAGCATTATTATGCTGAAGGTCTGGCACTCGTGTTCAAGGATAGCAAGAAACAGCTGGTAAGCATGGGCCGTCTGAACAAGGATACCTTGAAGATGATGGATTGCAAACAGGATGTATATTATGCGGATTTCAACTGGGATCTTATGCTGAAAAATGTCCCGGAAAAAGAAATGACCTATACCGAGATTGCAAAATTCCCTGAGGTAAGACGAGACCTGGCTTTGTTGGTGGATAAGAAGGTTACTTTCGGTGAAATAGAGAATGTCGCATTCCAGACCGAACGAAAGCTGCTGAAGAATGTGAGTCTGTTTGACGTTTATGAAGGTAAAGGTGTTGCAGAAGGAATGAAGTCATACGCAGTAAGCTTTACCCTTCAGGATAAAGAAAAAACTTTGAACGATAAACAGATTGAGGTGGTTATGACAAAGTTGCAGAAGAATCTTGAAAATCAACTGGGCGCTAAGGTGCGTTCATGACACTATGGCCAGAGGTCTGGAACAATATGATATAAAACTGTTGCTGGCGCTCACCCAGAGCATCGCCGGCCGGAAGGATTTCTTCAAGTTGCTTGCAACCGGAGGCTATCCCGAACTTGCAGCATTCAGTAATGCCATAAGAGCCGACGTGGATGCAATGAAATGGCTGGCCCAGAACGGGTTTCTGTGGCTGGCGGCTATGAGTGATGCCATAGATGGGGTAGAAACAGCCCGGGATTGGGTGAAAAACAACCTTACCGAAGTTAATTATCAGTTTGCTTTGGCATGTAGAGAAGATTTTGATGCCTTGGCATGGTTGAAGAAGATGAATCTGGAAATCTTCATGATGATGGCAAAAGAAGTTCATACTGTTTTGGAAACCCAGGCAATTGAAAATTCAGGACCTTACGTTTATAGAAGTAAATAGTAAATTTATGTACAACGACAGAGACAATCGCAGAGACAGCGATAACAAAGAGAAGAAATTTGATAATAACCATAAACGTCCAAGAATCAGACGTGATGATAATGGTGAAAAGCATTATGGATATTCCCGTAATGAAAACCAGGACGAGCCTACCCGTCATGCTTTCCGAAAAGACGGAGAAACACACCGTTATAAGAAAAATGAGGATAATGCTCCCAGATTTCGTCGTGACGGTGAAGAAAAACCACATTTTAGAAGAGCAGGAGAAAACCGTAATAAAGGGAATAAAACTTTCAAGAATGTAGAGAAACCATCAGCACCAAAGCCGGTTTCCTCGCATCCAGATACCATAAGACTGAATAAATATATTTCTAATGCAGGTATATGCAGCAGGCGTGAAGCTGATAAACTGATAGCCGCAGGAAGTGTTACGGTGAATGGGGTAGTGGTTACGGAAATGGGATATCAAGTAAAAAAAGGTGATGTGGTGGCATACGGAGGTGAGACCCTCAAGTCCGAGCAGAAGCGCTATTTCCTGATGAATAAGCCCAAGGGGTTCATAACCACTTCGGATGATCCGCAGGAACGTAAGACCGTTATGATGCTTATTGATGGGGCCTGTCAGGAAAGAATATACCCAGTGGGCCGACTGGATAGAAACACAACAGGTCTGCTTTTGTTTACGAATGACGGAGAAATGGCGAAGAAACTTACTCATCCTTCAGCCAATATCTATAAGATATATCATGTGGAACTGGATAAACCTGTGACACGAGAGGATATGAAGCAGATGCTTGACGGTATAGAACTGGAGGATGGCGAGATTAAAGTGGATGATGTTCAATATGCAAGTCCTTCTGGAGATAAGAGGGTTGTGGGCGTGAAATTGCATTCGGGTAGAAACCGAATTGTGAGAAGAATATTTGAGTCTCTGGGGTATGATGTGCATAAATTGGACCGCGTTGTATTCGCTGGTTTGACTAAGAAAGACCTTCCAAGGGGACGGTATCGCGAATTGACCCCACAGGAAGTAAATTATCTTAAAATGGTGTAAGTCCTCTTGATTATTAATGTGTTTATCAGGATAATACTGTTCCTTGATGATGTGGCTATATAATATAGTAATGTGGTTGTGGGATTTCCTGTGTATGCCTTTGGAAAGATTGTCGGGTGGAAAGACCGGAGAATATTTCAAAGGTGCAGGAAGTGCGCTACATTATTGGCAACAGCAGCCCATATCACAGGAAAAACCTGTAGTATGGGTGCATTGTGCATCATTGGGAGAATTGGGAGTGGTGCGTCCACTTTTTAAGGAACTGAAAAAAAAGATCGGCTGTGAGATTGCCGTGACTTTTTTTTCTCCTACAGGGGTAAACGCATTGCGGGATAAATGTCTTGCTGATATAGATTATGTCGGTTTCTTGCCTCCTGACACAAAGCGCAATGCCTCGCAACTGGTGGAAATTCTACATCCCGTAATGGTGATATTCTCGGTAAGTGAGTATTGGCTCAATTATCTTGAATCTATACGCGCAAAAGGTATTCCTGCTTATCTTGTGGGGGCACTTATGACTGGTAAAGAACCTCATTTTAAGTGGTATGGCGGTCTGTATCGAAAGAGTTTGAAAAGTTATACAAGGATATTTGTTTTGTCGGAACAGTCTCAGCGACTTTTGAATGACGTAGGGTATGTTCGTTGTGAAAGTATGGGAGATATGCTTTTCGATAATGCCATAGCGGTTGCCCGAGGCGAATATCATAACAGTATAGTGGCACAATTTGCCCGGCAGGGACGACTTTTTGTCGCGGGAAGTCTGAGTGATGAGAATGACTTGATGTTGGTTTCTGGTTTGGCTAATCGTTATAAAGACCTTCGTTTGCTGATTGTGCCACATGAGACTGATGCTGACTGGATAAAAAAGATTCAAAAAAGGCTTCAATATCCTTCAATATGTTATACTCAATGTACCGAACATACGGATTTGAAAGATGTGCAGTCGTTGATTGTAGATTATGTAGGAGATTTGGCGCGACTTTACCGGTATGGAACTTGGGCATACGTGGGTGGTGGATTTACACCATATCTGCATAGTGTGATTGAGGCTACCGTTTATGGACTGCCCGTAGCTTTTGGTCCGAGAATAGAGCGCAAGGTAACTCCATCACAGATGATGGAACTTGGTATTGGTACCAAAGTTGAAACTGAGCAGGATTTGGAACATTGGTATGAAACGCTTCAAAGTGAATCTGAGTTGTTTAAGATAAAGCAAATATCACAAGAATACACACTCCGTAACAGCGGAGCTACGAATGCCGTGGTTGTCCGTATTATGGAGGATATAAAAATTGATTAAAATGAAAATAGTATGTGTAATACCTGCCCGTGGTGGCAGTTCAAGATTTTTTGAGAAGCCTTTGGCTTTGATATGCGGAAAGCCTATGATTCAATGGGTGTGGCAACATTGTAAGGAAGTTCCTGAGTTTGATCAGGTTCTGGTTGCGACAGATAGCGATAAAATTAAGGCTGAGGCAGAGCGTTTCGGTGCTGATGTGATCATGACTTCCAGCAGTCACGATACAGCAACAGAGCGTTTATATGAAGTTTCCACCCGAGTGGAGGCCGATTTGTATGTGATGGTAAATGGCGATGAGCCTTTGCTGAAACGTGAGGCTATCATACAATGCATACCCCAGAAGATTGCGGAAGGAGAACTATATGTAAGCAATCTGATGACCGATTTCAGTAATCCCGTTGAGGTTGTAGATGCTACGAATTTGAAGATTGTTACGGCGGCAGATAACAGATGTCTCTTCATATCCCGCAGTCCAATTCCTTATCCCAAGGGCAATATGGATTATGTATATCATAAATTTGTTGGGGTAGGCGCATTCAACCGCAAGGCGTTGGAGTATTATCATCAGACACCTCGTGGACCAATAGAGAAGATTGAAGAGAATGATTCCTTCCGTTTTATTGAGAATCATGTCCCTATTTATTATTACAACTGTCATTGCAAGTCGTTGAGTGTGGATACGCCGAAGGATATTGCAGGAGTTGAGGCTTATCTTTCCAAAGAACAGGACGCATGAGGATAGGGTTTGACGCCAAGAAAGCACAGCGCAACCTCACTGGAATAGGAAATTACAGTCGTCGGGTAATCAACGCCCTTTTTCAGTTTGAAAAGGATGATGATCTCGTGTTGTATGGACCACAAAAAAGCGTGGATGCCGCTGAGTCGCAGTTGCCGCCGGTAGAACGAAAGCGCAGGGGCTTTTGTTATGAATGGTGGCGTTGCGGTGCTGTCGTGCGTCAATTCAAACGGGATAAGATTGATATATATCATGGATTAAGCAACGAACTTCCGTTCGGTATCGGACGCAGCAAAGTGAAGGGGATTGTGACAATACATGATTTGATATTCCGTCTGTATTCCGAGACTTATAGCTGGTCGGCCCGCTGGATATTGAATCTCAAGACCCGTTATGCCTGTCGGAAAGCCAATCATATAGTAGCCGTGAGTGAGTGTACCAAGAATGACCTGATACGACTCTACGATGTCCCACCGGAGAAGATTAGTGTGGTATATCAGAGTATCGGAAATCAGTATCGGAATACAAATACGTTGGAATCTCTGCTGGATTATCGTTATGTATTGTGTGTGGGAACCATAGAGATACGAAAGAATCAACTGACTCTGGTCAAGGCTTTGAAGGAGATAGATGAGAGCATACATCTTGTGTTGGTGGGACATTCCACACCTTATCAGAAGCTCGTAGAACAAGAGGCGGAACGGCTTGGCGTGAAGTCCCGGTTACATATTCTCAATCATATACAAGACAACGCGTTGGTTCAATTATACGCACACGCGGAAGCCATGCTTTATATGTCAAAGTATGAGGGTTTTGGAATTCCAGTTGCCGAGGCTGTCTCTATCGGCGTTCCGGTAATAGCCGCCGATAGTTCCTGTTTGCAAGAGGCGGGCGGTCCTGGTTGTATATATCTGGAACCGGAAGATTTTCATGGCGTTGCCAACGCCGTGAAAAGAGTGCTTGAAGATGCTGAACTACGGAAAAATATGATTGAGCAAGGCAGACAGTACAGTCTTCGGTTTACGGATGAACAGATGGCAAAAGACCTTCAGTCAGTATATGATAAAGTTGCGAAAAAGAAAACGCTTCTCATTCGCCTTTCGGCGCTTGGGGATGTGGCTATGAGTCTGGGCGCTGTGGCAGATTATGTGGAAAATCATCCCGAACGGGAGTTTGTTTTTCTGACGCAGGCTTTTTGTGAACCTTTGGTCAAATATTGTTCCGCTAACATCCGTATCATTGGGGTAAACCGTCAGGAGTATCGTGGAGTTAAAGGAACATTTAGATTGTTGAAATTAGTAAAGAATCTGAATCCTGACGAGATTGCGGATCTGCATAATGTACTGCGAACATGGATGATAGATCTTTCTATGCTGCTACGGGGCAAGAAGGTCGTAATGATTCCTAAGCATCGGAAGGAGCGACGGGCAGTTTTGTCAGGAAAAAGACGGGCGGTTCCGTTTACTTCCCGTTATGTAGCTACGTTGCAGCGGTTGGATAATTCTGTGGCTGGTTCGGGTAATATATATAAAAAGGACGCAGTTACCAGGGAGATATCAGGGAGATGCCAGGGAGATACCACAGAGAAAAAGACCTCCATCCGCAAGGTCGGGATTGCCCCTTTTGCCCGATATATGAATAAAACCTATCCTCTTGAAAAGATGAAGGAGGTAATCGCATTATTGCTTGCCAATGGGGTAGAGGTGCATCTCTTCGGAGCGCGGGGAGCGGAACAGAAAATTCTGGAATCTATCGCGGAAAACAATTCCGGGGTTGTTTCTCACGCTGGCAGACATTCGCTGGATGAGGAACTGGTGCTGATGCGGGAGATGTCGGTAATGGTTACGATGGATTCTGCCAATATGCATCTTGCTTCGTTGGTGGGAACTCCGGTCGTATCTATTTGGGGGTCAACTACTCCGGCCTGTGGATTCATGGGATGGGGTCAGCAGGAAGAGGATGCCATAGTGGCTGATCTGAATTGCCAGCCCTGTACAATCGCAGGAGGGAAAAAGTGTCCCCGAGGCTCACTTGAATGTCTGTATTCGATATCTCCTGAAACTATTGTAAATCAAATATTAAAACATATATGAATACGCTTTCGGCTATATTGATCACGCAGGACGAGGAACGGAATATCGAACGATGTCTGGAGTCAATAAAAGAGGTCGCAGATGAAATCATCGTGGTGGATTCGGGGTCGAAAGACCGTACTGAAGAAATCTGTAAGCGCTATGGGATTAAGTGGGAACATCACGATTGGGCAGGGTTCTCTGAACAAAAGAATTATGCAAACGGATTGGCTACAGGCGATTGGATAATGAGTATCGATGCGGATGAAGTGTTGGATGATTCTATGAAGGCCCATTTGCAGAAACTCAAGCGGGACGGATTTGAAGAGGGGTGTGCGTATGTGATGAAGCGGCTGACCAATTATTGTGGCCATTGGATCAGGCATTGTGGCTGGTATCCGGATGCTAAAGTACGTGTGTGGAAACGGGGGACAGCCGTATGGAGAGGGGATGTCCACGAAGGTCTCGTATATCAGGAAAAACCAAGAGAAATCGTCTTGGACGGCGATTTGCTGCATTATTCATACTATACTGTGAATGAGCATGCTGCGCGACAGCAGAAGTATTATACTCTGGCAGCCCAAGAGGCTTATCGGAAGGGTAGGAGATGTACTATGCTGCGGGTCGTTCTGGAACCGATGTGGACGTTTGTCCGGCTCTATATATTCAAAGGCGGCTTTCTGGATGGTCATGCCGGATATCTGGTATGCAAGTTGTCGGCTCATTATACCATGATGAAATATGCTAATTTAAGAGAATTGTCGCAGAAATGAAAGTACTTTTGGACCTTACAATGTTGCGGCATCCCAATTGCGGTTTAGGACAGGTGGCTAAAAACTATGGCCTTTATTTTCAGCATCATCCGATACCCAATGGAGATGAAGTGGTTTTGTTTGTGCCCAAAGGTTGGGTTGGGGCTTTTGGCGAGAATGTGTCGTACCTTGAGGCAAAAAATCTTTATAGGTGGCTGCCTTGTATGATTCCACATTGGCGGCAGATTGACATCTGGCATTCTATTCATCAATTGTCTGCCTTCCAGCCGCCCAAAGGAATAAGACATAGAGTCTTGACAATACATGATTTGAATTTTCTGCACGAAAAACAAGGCAAAAAGCGCCTTCAGTTTCTCCATAGGCTCCAGAATGAGGTAAATCATTCTGAGGAGATTGGATTTATTTCGGGATATGCTATGCAGGAGGCAAAGCAGCATCTGATGCTGCCAGAAGAAACGCATCTGCATAAGATTTATAATGGGGTTGAAGATACGACGGCAGGGCCGCAAGAGGCCTTAGATGGTCTTGATAAACGGCGTTTCTGGCTTTGTATGGGAGTGGTAAAGGAAAAGAAAAATCTTCATGTGCTGCTTCCGATGATGCAGTTGCTTCCGGATTATCAACTGGTAGTGGCTGGAGATGATAGTGATGGGTATGCCCAATGGCTGAGAAATGAGATAAAACGCCAGAAAGTTCAAAACGTGATTCTTACGGGACCTGTGAATGACGACCAGCGAAGATGGCTCTATGGTCATTGTGAAGGACTTTTGTTTCCCTCAAAATGTGAAGGGTTCGGACTTCCGGTTATTGAAATGATGCAATGGGGAAAGCCGGTTATAGCTTCGCAAGAGACCAGCCTCAGAGAAATCGGCGGGACGTGTGCCTGTTACTTTGATGACTATACGCCAGAAGCAATGGCGGAAAGGGTAAAAGATTGTTTGGCCAAGTTTGATGCAAAGAAAGAGGAAGAGGAAATCCAGTATGCCGGAAAATTCACCTATCAAAGCAATATTGAAGCGTATTTGAAGATTTATGAGCAGTTCCGAAAATAATTTTTTTCTGAAAAATAGAAGTTTTTTTTGCTAATCCCAATATTCTTCGTATATTTGCCAAGATAAAAAAGTATGGCAGATTGTGCTATGTTTTTCTATATCAAAAAGAAAGATTTTTTATATATTAAAACATAGCCATAAAAAAACGTTTTCAATAAGCCCAGCGCAGAAGAAAAACTTCGTTTTGAATCTGACCAGGCAGGAAAACGAATTGTAAAATAAAACGTATTATGCACATCGCAATAGCAGGCAATATCGGTTCTGGGAAAACCACGCTCACCAAGTTACTGGCCAAGCATTATGGCTATCGTCCGTTGTATGAAAGTACCGACAATAACCCGTATATTAGCAGTTTCTATGAGGATATGCGCCGTTGGGCGTTCAATCTTCAGATATACTTTCTGCATACCCGTTTCAAGCAGCTGGTGGATATCCGTAAGCAATCGGCTAATGTTATTCAGGATCGCACATTGTATGAGGACGCGTATATTTTTGCACCGAATCTTCATGCTATGGGGTTGTTGAATACGCGTGATCTGGAGAACTATAATCAAATGTTTGAACTGCTGGCATCGTTCATCCAGCCGCCAGATCTTCTGATCTACCTCAAAGGCGATGTCCCAGATCTTATCCGCCAGATTCAAAAGCGTGGCCGTGAATATGAAAACGCCATCCGACTGGATTATCTGACGAGTCTGAACCAGCGTTACGAAAATTGGATTGAAAATTATACGCAAAGCAAGTTGCTTGTGATAGATATAAATCAAGTGAATTTCGCCGATAATCCCGAGGACCTGGGACTGGTAATCAACCAGATTGATGCGGAATTCAACAGTCTCTTCACAAACGACGACAATATCATAACTCATTAAGCATACATCTCAAATTATGAATATTACCGACCTTATCGTAAAACAACTTCAAGATGGGAAAAAGGTAGAACTCCCCGGTATCGGAACCCTTAGCCCTCAGCAAAAGAAATCCGATATGGATCCCATCAGCGGGAAAATCTACCCGGATAGAATGAGTGTTGCCTTTTCAGAGGAACTCACAGGCGAGAATGCACTTATAGAAAGCATCGCGGCCAAAGAATGTGTGGACGGCAATGTGGCTCAACGCATGTTGAAGAACTATGTTGATGCCCTCACGGATAAATTGGAAATACAGGGACTTCATGAACTCCCCGGCATCGGCAATCTGGTAAAGAAAAACGGAAAATTTGATTTTGTCGCAATAGACGGGCTGAATATAGGTCAGAATAATGAATCGGGACGCCCTCTGGATAATATCCATATCTATAAGAAAGACAATGAAGACGATCCATTCGCTATATTTGATCAGCCTATATTCTCACATAAAGAGGTCTCTACGGAACCGGTTGCACCTATTCAGCAGGCTCCGATAGCTCCAGAACCAGTTGAAGAACCAAAGTCGGAAATGAAGGTAGTGGAGGCAAAAAACGAGATGGAGACTCCTCACATAAATGAAACTCCAGCCGAGACGATGCAGGAATCAGTTGCAGAACCTGCAGAAGCGGATCAGGAAACTGTAGCGCAAGAACCAAAACCTACCCCGGTTGTGGAGTCTGTTGATGTAAAAGAAGATCAGGAATCGAAACTCCAAGCAGAACCTGAACCTCAGAAAGGGAAAGAAACCCCGGTTTCCGCCACCAGAAAGGCTGTATTTTCTCAGTTGGAGCAGTTGGATGAAATGCCAGTCGTACCACCAACGGAAGAGCAGGAAGAAAAGAAACACAAAAAGTCCTGGATACTCTGGCTTATTTTAATCCTTTTGCTGGGCGCAGGCGCATACTATTATTTTATGGTATATCAACCCGATAAGGATGCCTCAAGTATAGAGGCGGACACGTTGGACATTTCCGATGAGTTATATGTAGATGCATCTTCTGATAATGTGACTGCTGGTGAGAATGTCGTGAATGAAGATACTCCAGTTGCTGAAGTTACCGAAGGTTCGGAATCAACTGAAACATCCGAAGATGAGGAATATCAAATACCGCAGAACGAAAATCTGTTCACGAACAATGGCGATTTGATAGAATATGATGAACGTGATATTTATGTGATCCGTGAAAATCTCTGTCAGAACATGCGTGAATATGTTACCCAGTTTGCTGCCCAGCGTGGTTATAAGGCTGCTGCTGAGCCATTGATGGCAGAAGTTAAGAAGTATGCCGATGAACATTTGGCAGAAAACCTGGATGTCAATGTCTATTCAGTTCGCCGTTTCATACCATACGAAGATTATGTATATGAATATCGCATTCCTAATATCAAGCAGCGTAAAGGCAATTCTGCACTAATTAAGGTTCAGTCTGAGTTGATGGACGGTATCACGCTGAACCAGATGTTGGATAAGGTGGTTGAAGAATTGGGTTTGGAAAAGGCCGCAGCTCAGGCTCAAGCCAAGAAACCGGCTCCAGCCGCACAGCCACAGAAACCCGCCAAGGTTTCAACATCTTCACTTCGTGGATATGATATCATCGCAGGATTCTACACCAACTATAATAACGCTCTGTCGATGACCAACCGTCTGAAAGAACAAGGTTGTGACGCTTACATTATTGACAGAGACAATTACTATTATGTAAGTATGGGAAGTGCAGCCACCCGCACAGCCGCCGAATCCATGATGAAGTATATCAAGACCTGGTATGCCGGTGATGTTGCAATCAAAAAATTCTAATTCCCATGGGTAAGCATAAGTTACAACGATTTGCCGAAAACCTGACCTTCTCAAATTTATTTCAGGTTTCATGGGAGTTGCTCCAGCAAGGTCCATACGAGCATCGTAGTAAGTGGAACGAATATTTTGGAAACAATAATCCGATAGTTTTGGAACTGGGCTGTGGTAAGGGCGACTATACGGTTGCATTGGCACGCAGAAATCCCGGATGTAACTATATCGGAGTCGATATTAAAGGGGCTCGTCTCTGGCGCGGAGCTAAGACCGCAATGGAAGAGCCTTTGAAAAACGTAGCCTTCATCCGTACAAAGATCGAGACAATCAATCTGCTGTTTGCCGAAGATGAGGTAAGCGAGATCTGGATTACCTTCCCGGATCCTCAGCCTAAGAAACCTAATAAACGACTGACCTCCGAACGCTTCCTGAGTACATATAAGAAGATACTTCGCGACGGGTCCCCGATTCATCTGAAAACCGATTCCCAAGAATTGCATCAATATACCCTTGAAGAGGTTATTCCGGAAGGTCATTATGATGTGGAATATCACACCAATAATCTTTATGCCAGCAATTATGGTGGAGAGGCTGTCGCCGTCCAAACCTTTTATGAAAGTATGTTCCTTGCTGAGGGAAAGCCTATAACCTATCTTAAATTCAGAATAAAATAATTATTATAATTAATCATTTAATACTTACAAGTTATGTCAGGACATAATAAATGGTCAAAAATCAAAAGAGCAAAAGGCGCAGCCGATGCTAAACGTTCAAAACAGTATTCTAAAATTCTTAAAGAAGTAGCAGTAGCCGTTCGTGAAGGCGGTCCCGATCCTGATTCTAACCCCCGTCTGCGTTTGCTTGTCCAGAATGCCCGCGGATGCAACATGCCAAAAGATACCCTGATGCGTGCCATCAGCAAGGCTTCCGATAAAGATGCAGCCGTTCTGCAGGAAATTACCTTTGAATGCCACGTTAGTCATGGCGTTGCCCTGTTTATTGAGTGTCTCTCCGACAATAACATGCGTACCGTTGCCAATGTACGTTCTATTATGAACAAGAATGGCGGTACTATGGAAACCAACGGAAGCCTCAACTTCGCTTTTACCCGCAAGGGCGTTTTCGTAGTTCCCCGCAAACCCGAGATGGATGTTGAAGAACTTGAGATGAACCTTATCGACGGCGGTCTTGACGAGATGGAAGTGGATGATGAATACCTCACCCTCTACACCGCATACGAAGATTTCGGCAATATGGTAAAGACCCTCGAAGATATGCACATCGAGTGTGAGAGCGCAGAACTCCAGCGTATCGCCAACACTCCTCGCGAACTCGATCCTGATACCATCAAGAAGGTGCTGAAGGTTATCAGTCTGCTCGAAGAAGACGATGACGTTACCAACGTATTCCACGATATGGATATTCCAGACGACTTCGAAGAAGACGAATAATATGAAATTATTTCTTGTACCAACTCCTGTTGGAAACCTCGGCGACATGACTTTCCGTGCCGTCGAGGTTTTAAAATCTGCCGACCTGATTCTGGCGGAAGACACCCGAACATCGCGCGTGGTAATGCAGCATTACGACATCACAACTCCCATGCAGCCGTACCATATCTTCAATGAACATCAGACCCTGCAGTCGGTTATTGGCAAACTTCTTTCGGGAATGACCATAGCCCTCGTTACCGATGCTGGGACCCCGGGCATCAGTGACCCCGGTTTTCTGCTCGTGCGCGAGGCTGTCAGGAATGGCATCGACGTAGAATGTCTCCCTGGTGCTACAGCCTTTGTCCCAGCCCTGATTGATTCTGGACTACCGTGCGACAAGTTCGTGTTTGAAGGGTTCCTACCCCATAAGAAAGGTCGCCAGACCCGCATTCAGGCCCTCGCAGAGGAGTGGCGTACAATGATTATCTACGAATCCCCCTTCCGGCTTGTCAAGACCCTGGAACAGTTCATCTCTGTCATGGGCCCCGGACGACAGGTAAGCGTTTCTCGCGAAATCAGCAAACTCCATCAGGAAACTGCCCGTGGTACTTTGCAGGAAGTACACGATCATTTTGCCGCCAAAGAGGTGAAAGGGGAAATCGTCATCATCCTTTCCGGTAATCAGGATTTCTGCAATCAGCACGAATCACAAGAAGATTAGCCAATGGAACTGAAATTATTTATTTTTCGTTTGGCGTGTGCTATCTTTTGCGGCATCGTCATCGGCATCGAACGCAAGATGCGTCAGCGCAGCGCAGGGCTCGTCACAAATACCCTTGTAGCAGTAGGCGCTTGTCTTTTCATTCTCATCTCCGAGAGCGTAATTCTTGCCTCCATCCACTCCGCAACGCCTGAGATGCTTGCCAACGCCCGTGGCGGAGCCCTTGTAAATAATGACAACCTTCGGGTTCTTTCTCAGATTGTTACCGGCATAGGATTTCTCGGTGCCGGCGTCATTCTGCGCGACGGCTTCACTATCCACGGTCTCAATTCCGCCGCCACCCTTTGGTGTGCCGCAGCCGTGGGTTGCCTTTGTGGTTATGGCTTGTGGCAGGAAGCGCTTATTTCCGCCGTTACCATCGCTCTTATCAACTGGATACTGAAACTGGTGGAGCAGTTCATGGACAAACCCAGAAAATCAAATCCCAAGGAATAGCCCTTTCTGGAATTTCCAGACTCTCTTTATCTAAAGAAACCCACCTTCTCTTGCAGAAATTCTGAGCAAAAGGGGTGGTGGACTATTTATTTCTTGCCGCAATCCTCGGAATTGGCAGAATCGACAGAATCTGGGTTGAGCAGGTAGAGTATATCCCCGGCACAGAGTACTGTGTTTCCGTCTGGAATTATCTGTTCGTCTCCTCGACGTATCATCACTATGTGCGCCCCGTCATCGTTGGGATAATCCTTTATCCGTTTACCTGTCCAGGTATTGTTCTTTGAGAGTTGGTGTTCACGTATGTCTGTGGCAGTTGCATTGTCATAGGATTTGGCGCAGAACACCACTTCGTCTCCGGCAAGCAGCTGGGTATTCCCCTTGGTGATGATTTTCTTTCCGTCCCTGAAGACCATCAGCAGTTTGACATCTTCGGGAAGCATAAGGTCTTTGACCATTGCAGTGTCCCATGCGCCGCCCAATGGTATCCTGACTTTCCCGAATGTCAGTTCACAGTGGTCGTTGAAGTCCGAGAAGGTACGCATTACGTCGGCATTATCGTCATTCATACTGAAAACCTTCGCAGCGGCGGGAATAAGCGATCCCTGCAGGGCGATAGATATCAGCACGATACAGAACACGATATCGAATATGTCATTTTCCAGAGGCAATCCGGAGGTAAGGATCATTATGGCGAACACAATCGAAGCGGCACCCCTCAGTCCCACAAACGATACGAGGCCGATCTGTTTTAACGGATATTTTTTGAACGGTGCCAGTATGGATATAACAGAAATCGGTCGCGCAACAAGTGTTATGAAGAGGAAAATCAGGATAGCTGGAAGCAGAACATTAGGCAAGTTGGTCGGATGGGCGATATATCCCAGAATGAAGAATATCAATATCTGCACGAAGGTGGTGACTCCGTCAAAGAATAGCACCAGTCCCTTACGGCCCTTGAATTCATAGTTTCCGAGGATGATGCCGATGATATATACGCTGAGGTATCCGTTGCCGCCTATCAGCGACGGGAACGCGTAGCCGAATACCGCCACCGCTACAATGAACATCATATCAAACCCCTTCGGCAAGGTGAAACGGCTCAGGACAAAGGCGGCTCCCTGAGCGATGAGAATGCCCGCGAGCGCTCCAAAAACCAGTTGTGAGAATATCATCCACACTACCTGACCTCCCGAGGTTGTCCCGGCCAGCGTGGTAAGCAGAACTGCCGTAAGCATATACGAACAAGGGTCGTTGGAGCCGCTTTCAAGCTCCAGCATCGGAGCAGTATTGTTTTTCAGTCCCATTTTCCGCGTCCTCAGTATGGAGAACACCGTGGCGGCATCGGTTGAACTGATGACAGAACCCATAATCATTCCCTCTATCCATCCCCAGCCAAGTGCATAATGACAGAACACTCCGACAATGCCAGCTGTCAGCGCCACTCCGACTGTGGCCAGAAGCCCCGATTCGAGCGCTACGGGTTTTGCGGACTTCCAGTTGGTGCCGAATCCTCCATAGAACATTATGAAAATCAGGGCAACGGTACAGATGTTTCCGGCACGTTTCGTTATCTCGATGGATACTTCGTCATGCCATCCCAGAATGACTCCCAGGAGAATAAAAAGCAGCAATACGGGAATGCCCAGCCTGCTTGAAACCTTGTTCAGGAATATGCAGGTGAAAATAATCAAGGCTCCGACTATCAGCATCAAATCCATTATCGGCAACTTCTAAAGGTGTATATTTGTTTTTCCAATCTGAAAAGATTTTGCAAAGATACACATTTTTTTCTTATTTTGAAACTGTTTTTCCATATTTTTCTGATAGATTCTTTGAAATCCATAATCCTCAATCGGTTACATTGATGCTTTTTTTCTAAAGAAACCATATTTCCCAGTCGGCTACGGGACTGGCGGTTCGCTCTAATGCCGTACGTTATCACAAATTCCCCCCACTATGCTAAACCGCTATGCAATACCGCTTCAGCTATCAATGCGTGTCCCCGTTCATTAGGATGCATTCCATCTATACAATAATACGCTTCCAACCCTCGTTGCTCTAAAAATACAGTGCTGATATCCACTACCTTAACATTATATTGCGCTCCTAACTTGAAGATTTCGAGATTATACTGTTCATGCCAGTTGCTGATCGTGTTCACATCATTGCCCAGCCAGCGCAGAATACGCTGTCTGTCAAGTCCCTGGCTCACAAAATCCAGAAAACGTCCCGGCAACAGCGCTGGAAGCGACAGCAGAACGGGTTCCGCACCAACCGACCGAACCCTCTCTATCATCTGAACATAAAGACTATGAAACCGCTCCAGCGTGACAGCCGGTTCATGTTTTCCTTCTGGGTCGGCGGCCACGGCCTTCCAGTCAAAATTGCAGTCGTTACCTCCGAATTCCAGCACCACTTTGTCTCCTGGATGTATCTCTCGCAGATGTCGGTCAAGATTGTTCAAACCGCCCAATATTGTACTTCCGAAACGCGAGAGGTTTCGTATCATACTGCCACAGCTTTCCCCTACGCGAGACATAAAGGCATTGTCGCTGATAACATACTTTATCGTTCCGTCGCAAATTTGTTTTGAATCGGTCACGATACCTTTCATAATAGAATCTCCCAATGCAAATACCATATTAATTTTGATTTATTTTCGGCTGCAAAATTACAACATTTTAACAAGATATAGAAAAAACGTGACACTATACAGTTTGTGGGACGAAAATACGATAAAACGTAATTTTGGGACCAAATTGTCGATGAAAAAGCCCGTAAATAGCCATTCGTCCCTCATATCTGGTGCCGAATGGGACGAAAATAGTCTGTTGAAAAATCGAATTTTGCCCATTTAGACCATTGTTGTAATCCCGATCCGGCATCATATCTTAGATCAACTCTGCATCTTTGCATACTTTCATCCTTTTTCTTTCATCTTTTATAGGGGTAACTCCGTGCTATCTTCTTTTTATCTCCATATTAACTTCTTTTTATCTCCTTTCCTAAGAATAAGAGATAGAAAAAAGATAAAAAGAAGATAAAAAGAAGATAGCACGGAGTTACCGCCTTGCAGCAAGGGGGTAACGTGAACAAAATGACGTTGAAAACCAGTCGGCTTCTTCCGCTTCCGAAGACGTCAGATTTGCTTGGTTTTCCTATGACAAAGGGACTTTTTGTGGATTTGTCATTATTTTATTTTGTGGAATGATATTTTTTTCGTATTTTTGCATTTGCTAATTAATAGGTACAAGAATAAACTTGACAAAGTTTTCCGTAAGTAAATATGTTCAATAAGCACGATATATCAAGAGACTGTTGCCAGCTGGTGGGAGGGCAGGCCCGCCAGGGATATGACTGGTGGTGGCATTCGTTTACCGGATATGACGCAGAAACCGGCGAGCCGCGTCCGTTCTTCATCGAATTTTTTGTCTGCAATCCGGCATCAGGAAAGGATTATCCTGTATTCGGACAGGTTCCGGAGAACAAGGAAAAAAGAATCAAACCGTCCTATCTTATGGTGAAGGCCGGGAGCTGGGGCAGGGATGCCGCCCAGTTGCACCGCTTTTTTGGCTGGGAGAATGCCAGGGTCGATATGGGGTGTCCCTTCAGCGTAGAGGCGGATGACTGCCTGATGTCTGAGACGTTTACCAGAGGATGTGTAGAGGTGTCAGCCAGCGACAGTTCCAGCCATCCGGAATGGATGTGTCAGTCGGGTTCTATGAGCTGGAACCTTTCCATAGATAAGAAGACGACATTCAATGTCGGGTACGGTGCTGGAAAACTGTTCCGCCGTCTCCAGCTCTTCGAGATGTTCTGGCACGCCGAAGGTATGGCAACCGCTTATCAGGGGTATGTTGTGTGGAATGGGCGCAGGTACAATGTCCGTCCAGAGGACTGCTACGGCTATGCCGACAAGAACTGGGGGAAGGACTTCACAAGTCCGTGGGTATGGCTGTCGTCCAACAACCTTACGAGTGAGATTACGGGCAGAAGACTTGAAGATTCCGTTTTTGACATAGGCGGAGGCAGGCCCAAGTGCGGACCGGTCGTTCTCGACCGCAAACTCCTGTCTGCTTTCTGGTATGAGGGGCGCGGCTTCGAGTTCAATTTCTCGAAGTTCTGGACATTCTGCCGCACGCGCTTTGAATGTCACGAGACCGAAGACCAGATCATCTGGCACGTGGATCAGCGAACCTGGCGCAGCAGAATGATTACCGATATCACTTGTGAAAAGCGGGATATGCTTCTGGTAAACTATGAAGCTCCGAATGGTCAGAAGTGTCACAATCGCCTCTGGAACGGGGGCAATGGTAAAGGTACAGTCCAGTTGTACCACAAGGGGAGGCTTATAGACCAGATCCATGCCGAAAATGTCGGATGCGAATGGGGAGAATATACCGTATGACAAAAGAAACGCCAGGCCGTAGTATGGAACCAAAGATTATAATACCGGCTTCCACCCGTGCGGAACTCAGACAATGGTTTTTGGATAATCATGAGTCCTGTAGAGAAATGTGGGTGCGTGTGAACCGAGGAAAACAGCCGGTGGAAGGTGTTGTCGGCTATGTGGATGCCGTGATGGAGGGATTATGTTTTGGTTGGATTGACAGTACCCTCAAGAAGATCGATGACGGTTTCCCCCCTTCAGCGGTTCAGTCCCCGCAGGAAGGGTAGCCATTGGACGGAACTCAACCGCCAGAGGTGCAGACAATTGATTTCAGAAGGACTTATGACGGCTTCTGGAATGATGGAATATGAAAAGAGTAACAGGAACGGTTCGTCACCGGAAGGTAAACAATAGTATCTATGATGACACGATTGTTTTTCTTCATTATTTCCCGATGCAGAAGCGGGAGAATATGTTTCCTAATACTTCGTCGCTGGTGATTTCACCGGTAATGGTGCCGAGGTGGTAGAGCGCGTCCTGGATGTCGATAACCACAAGATCGGCGGGCAGATGTGCGTTCAATCCGTCTTCAACATGATTGAGCGCTTCCAGCATGTGTTGCATAGCCTCATAATGCCGTGCGTTGGTGAGAAGGGTATCGTCGGTCTTACAGGAACTGCAGGAGATGATCGTTTCCTTCAGTTGTGAGATTCCCAGTCCGTTTTTTGCGGATATTCTAAGTATGTCGCCCTTTTTTCCGCAGTCGGCGGGATTGTCGCATTTGTTGAGTATGGAAATGCAATGTTTCTGCTGTATATCAACGTGCTGTTTCAGGAGGGCAAAGTCCTCATCGGAGTTGTTTTTGTCGGTCACGAGGAGGATAATCCGGGCTTTTCTTGCGGCAGAGAAACTGCGTTCGATACCTGCCGATTCTATGGCATCGTCGCTTTTACGGATGCCAGCGGTATCTACGAACCTGAACAATATTCCGCCCATTATGACGGTGTCTTCGATAGTGTCGCGGGTGGTTCCTGGGATGTCACTTACGATGGCGCGGTCATCTTCAAGGAGCGCATTGAGTAGGGTCGATTTCCCGACGTTGGGACGGCCTATGATGGCTACGGGAATGCCGTTCTTGATAGCGTTGCCCATCTGGAAGGAATCAACCAGACGGGTACATTCCTTTTGCAGTTGATGCAACAGGTCGTAGAGCTTTTCTCTGTCTGCAAACTCTATATCTTCATCGCTGAAGTCCAATTCCAGTTCCAGAAGGCTGGTTAAATCGACCATTTTGCGCCGGAGGTCTCTGAGTTTACTGGAAAATCCGCCGCGGAGCTGGTTTACAGCCAGCTGATGCTGTGCTGCTGACGTGGAATCAATCAGGTCAGCTACGGCTTCGCTTTGTGAGAGATCCATTTTACCGTTGAGAAAGGCTCTCAGGGTAAATTCGCCGGGCTCTGCCAGCCGTACTCCATTATCAATAATGACACCAAGCAGGCATTTCTGTATATATAAAGAGCCGTGACAGCTGATTTCTACTACATCTTCTCCTGTGTAACTGCGCGGACCCATAAAGTAAGTAGCCACTACTTCATCCAAAATTGTCCCCTTATGCGCAATCCTGCCATAGCAAATCTGGTGATCTTGCAGTTGTTTGCCTATAAGTTGCTCGGCAATACACCTACTTTTAGGACCGGAAATGCGTACAACAGCGATACCACCTACACCAGAAGGGGTGGAAATTGCAGTTATTGTGTCGTTAGTCTTCATCTTTTTTTTCTAAAGGGTCTTGGATTTCGGTTTCCGGTTCTTCCGGTGTGGGGATATACTGGTCGCCGAACAAAAGTTTCATTTCATCATCGTTAAGTCCGAGATCTACCTTGATTTTATATATGTTTGGATAGGTAAAAAAGAGAATGAGTACCAGAAGCATCGCCAGCATCAACAGGTTGTAGTTCCCTGTCAGAATGATGATTCCGCTCACCAGTACCACGGTAATAGTGGTAAGTGTGTTGCTGGATTTTACCAATGCAGCGTAACCTTCCAGTTTTTCCTCCAGTGTCTCGCCCTGGCGCAGCTGTGGGGTCTTTTTCCGGATACCCGACATTACCACAACCAGATCTATCACTACCAATACCGAAGCGGTGAGAGTGAGTGTCTGGAATACCTGACCGTTCTGGTAGAAAGCATAGTTGCTCAGGTATTTGAAGAGTATTACAATTACTACGATGATTAATGAACCGATCAGCCCTATGTTGGCAGCGGTCTTGATTTTCTTTATTTGTGTGTTATTTTCCATGTTCGTTGGTTATTTTAGGTTTCAAAAAATGAGCAGTATGGCTTTCGGATTGTCTGATCAGGTCGTCGGGCGTGCCTGCAAATACCACGTTTCCACCCTCTTTCCCGCCTTCTGGTCCCATGTCTATCACCCAGTCGGCAACCTTGATGATGTCGGGATGATGTTCTATTACCACTACGCTGTGCCCGCGTTCTATCAAGGTATTGAAGGATGTAAGCAACTTCTGGATGTCGTGGAAATGCAGACCAGTGGAAGGCTCGTCAAAGATAAACATCATGGGGTGGTTCAATGCTCCTTTCACCAGATAGGAAGCAAGTTTCACACGTTGGGCTTCACCGCCGCTGAGCGTGCTGCTGCTCTGTCCAAGTTTCAGGTAGCCCAGACCGACATCTTGGAGTGGTTTGAGTTTTACCACGATACCGGGTTCTTCTGAGAAGAAATCCACTGCCTGTTCTACGGTCATATCCAGCACCTCGCTCACATTCTTGTCCTTGTATTTTATTTCGAGGGTTTCGTCCATAAACCGGCTGCCTCCGCATTCTTCACACACCAGATGGACATCTGCCATAAACTGCATCCCTATCGTTACATATCCTTCACCTTCGCAATGTTCACATCTGCCTCCTTCCACGTTGAAGGAAAACCAACCGGCTTTGTAACCTCTGGCGCGGGCAAGCGGCTGCCGGGCATAGAGCTGCCGTATCTCATCGTAGGCCTTCATATAGGTGGCGGGATTGCTTCGTGTGCTTCGCCCTATAGGATTCTGATCTACCATTTCCACACCTGCAATTCTTGATATGTCGCCGCCTATCTGGTTGCATTGTCCCACATATTCGACGTTTCCGTCGAACCGTTTCTGGAGCACATCCCACAAAACCCCTTTGACCAGACTGGTTTTCCCGCTCCCGCTGACTCCAGTTACTACCGTCAGCACTCCGAGCGGTATTTCCACATCAATTTTCTTCAAGTTGTTGCAGTAGGCCCCTTCAATCTTTATCCGGTCTCTCCATGTGCGACGGGAAGAGGGGAGATCAATCGTTTTCCTTCCCAGGATATAGTCAGCCGTAAGCGATTTTCCACCCGCTTTCAATAATGCTTTCGGTGTGCCGGCAAACACGACATTGCCGCCCAGCCGTCCGGCTCCTGGTCCGATGTCTATAATATAGTCAGCGGCACGGATGATATCTTCGTCATGTTCCACCACAATAACCGTGTTTCCAAGGTCGCGTAGCTGTTTCAATACTTTGATAAGCCGTTCCGTATCGCGGCTGTGGAGGCCTATCGAAGGTTCGTCAAGCACATACATCGACCCCACGAGTGAACTGCCCAGAGAGGTCGCAAGGTTTATTCTCTGGCTTTCGCCGCCGCTTAATGTGCTGCTCATTCGGCTCAGGGTCAGATAGCCCAATCCTACATCCATCAGGTAACCAACCCTATGCTCCAGTTCAATCAGGAGTCGTTTGCACACCTCGCGCTCTTCATCGGTCAGATTCAGTTCCCGCAGCCAAACCTGCAGTTCGTTCACCGGCATATCTACAACTTCAGAAATGCTTTTCCCGCATATTTTCACGTATTCGGCATCGTGTCTCAGGCGATGTCCGTGGCATTCGGGACATGTGGTCTTGCCTCGGTAACGGCTTGCCATCACACGGAATTGAATCTTATATTGCTGACTATCTACCCATTTGAAAAATCCGTCAATTCCTTCCCACACATTCCCGTCGCCATGCCATAGCAGGTCTTTCTCTTTCTGTGTTAATTCGTTGTAGGGTTTATGTATTGGGAAGTCAATCTTGGGCGAGAGTTTGATGAAATACTTCCACCACTCCTGCATTTTTTCGCCCTTCCAGCATACTACAGCCTCCTCATATACAGAAAGATTCTTGTTCGGGACAACCAGATCTTCATCAATTCCCAGAATTTTTCCTGTTCCCTGGCATGTAGGGCAGGCCCCGTAAGGATTGTTGAAACTGAAAAAGTTCGGGTTCGGCTTTTCAAACTTTATGCCGTCCGCTTCAAAACGGTTGCAGTATTCCGAAATTACGCCATCAACACTAATCACGCAGGTTCCTCTACCTTCAAAGAATGCGGTCTCCACACTTTCGGCAATGCGCCCCATCAGTAGGTCATCGTTCCCCATCTTAATCCGGTCCACCAGCAGCCATACCACCTCCTTGTCCCAGTTCCGCTTCTCGTTCAGCACCTCTTCAATCTTCAATATCTGAGCCTCGTCGCCGCACCCGATGCGTACTCTTACAAATCCCTCCTGCCAAAGAACCGAGAGCTGGTCCTTTACCGGGCGGCCATCCATAGCCGACAGGGGAGCGAAAATCTCAATCCTTGCATTTTCGGGCTGGCCTGCTATGAAATCTACCACATCGCTCACGCTGTGACGCTTCACCTCTTTGCCGGAAACAGGCGAGAAGGTACGTCCAATGCGGGCGTACATCAATTTGAGATACTCGAAAATTTCTGTTGAAGTACCTACTGTAGAGCGAGGATTAGTAGTGTTTACCTTCTGTTGTATCGCCACAGCAGGGGCAATGCCTTTGATGTAATCAACCTCAGGTTTCGCCATCCTTCCGAGAAACTGGCGGGCATAACTGCTCAGACTTTCCACATACCGCCTTTGCCCCTCCGCAAAGAGTGTATCAAAAGCCAGGCTCGACTTTCCGCTGCCACTCAATCCCGTAATAACCACCAGCTTGCCCTGTGGAATTTCCACGTCCACATCGTTGAGGTTATTCACCCGAGCCCCTTTTATTATAATTTTATCCATACCTATATTAACGCCCAATTTTTATACTTATTGCGTTTGTGAAAATATTTTTTTACCTGTCGGATGAATCGTTTTTTCCAGAATCTCTTTCCGTATGTAATACAGTCACTTGTAGTGGGTAACTCCCTTCTATCTTTTTTTTATCTTCTTTTTATCTTTTTTCTATCTCTTATTCTAAAGAAAGGAGATAAAAAGAAGATAATATGGAGATAAAAAGAAGATAAGAGGGAGTTACCGCAGGCACAAGCCTGAAAAACAAGCCCTCAGGAAACGGATTATTACCGATTCTGCAATAGGGAGCAGACCAAAATAAAAAGGATGCAGCGTGATTCTGCATCCTTTTGCTTTGAAAATGTATGATTAGTTAGAATTTCAATGTCAAAGATATCCGATGCCGTTTGAGATCCACTTCCAGCACTTTTACCTGAAGATGCTGGTGAAGATGCAGAATCTCGTTTGGATCGGAAATGCGGCGATTAGCCATCTGGCTGATATGAATGAGTCCGTCCTGATGTACGCCGACGTCCACAAAAGCTCCGAATGCCGTGATGTTGGTGACGATTCCAGGAAGAATCATACCTTCCTTCAGGTCCTCTATGCGGCTTACATTTTTGTCAAATTCAAAAACCTCAAACTTGGCGCGAGGGTCCAGTCCAGGTTTGTCGAGTTCTTTCATAATGTCCTGGAGCGTCGGAAGACCGCAGTCCTTTGAAATAAATTGCGCTAAATCGATCTGGTCACGCAAACTTTTGCTGTTCATCAGTTCTTCAACGGTCGCGTTTACGCTTTTTGCCATTTCGGCGACCAGATCATATCTTTCGGGATGAACAGCGCTCCGGTCAAGCGGATTCAGGCTTTCCCTTACGCGCAGGAATCCGGCACATTGTTCAAAAGCCTTGGCGCCCAGGCGGGGAACATTGAGAAGGTCCTGACGGCACTGGAAGGCTCCGTTTTGGTTTCGATAGTCAATAATCTTGTCGGCGAGAGCGGGTCCTATACCACTTACGTAGGAGAGCAGTTCCCGGCTGGCAGTATTGAGTTCCACGCCGACATTGTTCACACAACTCACGACCGTATCGTTAAGGCTTTCCTGAAGCAATGTCTGATTTACATCGTGTTGATACTGTCCCACGCCGATGCTTTTCGGGTCAATTTTTACCAGTTCAGAAAGCGGGTCCATAAGCCTCCTTCCGATACTTACCGCCCCGCGGACGGTCACGTCGTAATCGGGAAATTCGCGTCGTGCCACATCGCTTGCCGAATAAACCGAGGCTCCACTTTCGCTTACCATAATGGCAATGAGTTTTCGGTTGAAGTGGCATCTTTGGATGACTTCCTCTGTTTCGCGTCCGGCGGTTCCGTTTCCTATAGCAATGGCTTCAATTTTGAAGGCCTCCACCAGGGCTTCGAGTTTCGCAATAGCGGCGCGTTCCTCCCTTACAGAGGTGAAGGGATAAATGGTTTCGTTGTGAATAAGCTGGCCTTGTGCATCAAGACAAACCACCTTGCAGCCGGTTCTGAATCCGGGGTCAATGGCAAGGGTCCGTTTCTGTCCCAAAGGCGAAGCCAGCAGAAGTTGGCGAAGATTTTCGGTAAATACCTTGATGGCTTCCTTGTCGGCCTTCTCTTTTAGAAGGTTATAGAACTCAGTTTCGATGCTGGGCTCCAGAAGCCGTTTGTAGCTGTCGTGAACAGCAATCTGTACCTGTTCCGAAGACTCGTGGCTTCCCCGTACAAACTGTCGGTCAAGTGCTTCAAGAATCGGAACGTCGTTTTCGGGAAGAATATGTACTCGGAGTACCCCTTCTTCCTCTCCGCGGAACATGGCAAGGATGCGATGGCTGGGAGCCTTCATGGCGTTCTCACTCCAGTCAAACCACGACTGGAATTTGCCAGCTTCCTCTTCTTTGTTCTTGATAACCTTTGAGGTGAGCATGGCTCCGCGACGGAACTGGTTTCGTACTTTGTTGCGGGCCGAAGTGTCCTCGCTTACGCGTTCTGCAATAATGTCACGTGCCCCAGCAAGGGCTTCTTCCACGGAATGAACTTCTTTCTCTGGATTGATATAAGGGGAGGCCAATTGATCCAGATGACACGCATATTGCTTCTGAAGTTCGTTGGCCAGAGGTTCAAGTCCTTTCTCGACGGCAACTGTGGCGCGGGTGCGGCGTTTGGGTTTGTAAGGAAGGTAGAGGTCTTCCAGTTCGGCCATTGTGGCGGCGTCGGTAAGCGCTTGGAGCAGTTCTGGGGTCATCTTCCCCTGGGCGTTGATGGAGGCGATGATGGTTTCACGACGGTGGTCCAGTTCCTTCAACTTGGCAAGAAGGTCGCGGATGGCGGCAATCTGGACTTCATTGAGTGAGCCGGTAGCCTCTTTCCTGTAACGGGCAATAAAAGGAACTGTGGCTCCTGATTCGAGAAGCTTGATTGTCTGCTCCACCTGTCTGGTCCCGAGGTTGAGTTGGGTGGCAATAATGCTTGTATAGTCCATTCGGATGGGTGTTTCTTTGAAAAAAAAGAGCCGCGCAAAGGTATTCTGCGCGGCTCTATGAATAGAGTTAAATTATTCTTTTACGAACTTTTGAGTGGTGATGCCGTTCTCGGTAATTACGCGGACGGTATAGATTCCGTTGCTCAAAGATTCGGTTGCAATCTGATTTACATTGCCGTTGAGAACCATAACCTGACGTCCGGTAACGTCATAAACGAGTACCTGGTCGATAGTCTGGTTGCATTCAATGTTCAGCAGATTTGTGGTTGGGTTAGGATAGAGATTAAGGTTTGCATTTGCAACGCCGTCAATACCTACGTTGCCGGTACCATTGTTGGTAACGTTGATGTAGAAAGTGATTTTGTCGGCGAATTTACCGTTGTTGCGGAATACCTGACCGTCACTATTCTTAAAGAAGATGTAACCAGCACCATAACCGCTGTTGATACCATCACCGGCAGCATCATAAACGTTCAGGATATAGCAGCCAGCTTCAGCAGGATCAATATTATACATACGTTTGATTACATTGTTGGCATTTGCCCAAGGACCGCCGGAAACGATTACTGTACCATTGGTAGATGAGAAATCGAATGTAGTTTCAGAAGCATATTTGTCGGTAGCGATAGTGAGTTCGAATGGACCAGCAGCTGAATAAACAGTCTTTGATACCTCGGTAGTGCGGGTAGCGCTTTCAAATGGGTCGCCGTTTATGCCGGAGATGTAAACTTCGAGGGGATAGGTAGTGCTGTTTTCAAGGTCGCCGGAGAGAAGAGGCAAAGCGATGGTGTCGGTTTCGCCAGGAAGAATTTCACCTTCCCATTCATCGTAAACTTCGGTATTACCGTTGAAAACGTATGTGAGCTCCAAAGAATTGATTACATCTTCACCGAGGTTTCTTACCATAACACCTGCATTGAAAGCTATTTCGCAGTCGTTGCTAACTTTAGTGATGAAACCTGCAACTCTTGGCAGACCGTTGAGTCTTGTGATGTTGGCTTTGCATCCGGTAAGGATTTCCTTGTGGCCTTCAGCGATGAAAGCAATAACATTCAGGTGTTCGAGAACCATTTCCTCATTGCTGATAGTTTCAGGAACATTATAGGTAAAGGTCTTGTGATAAAAATATCCAGCGGTGGTAGTGTCAATCTGTTCACCCCATTGTCCGGTTACGAGGTCGCGGAGCATGTGCATGTGAATGTATTCGTTGCCATTGATGACCTGGGAAGGATTGTAAGAGGAAGCACCGCCCTGGGGTCCGATGATACTATCCTGCAGAATAGCGATATTCAGGAAATTGGTTTCAGCTTCGCTGTTGGCTGTGTAGTAAGCCTCAACGTTAATGGTCATAACGCGGGTAGCCATATCAATGGTTGCTTCAGCTGCAATATTGACAGGGGAGTCCTCGCCTAAAAGAATGGCGGTTTTTGATGCCCATTGATTGCGGTCAAGCTTAATGGATGTGCCACTGAAAGCATGGCGGTTCAGTGTACCATTAGGATAGCTGCTGATGCCAGCCTGGTTTGCCAATGCATTACCCCACTGTGTGGTATATCTTGGGGCATAGCCACCTTGGTGAATGTTGATGGCGAAGAAACGGCCGGGGTTAGCGGCTGCCAGTTCGTTGGCGATACGGTGGCCGTCAGGACAGTAACCACAGTTCACGCCCGTGTATTCCTCAAGGATTACATTTTTTTGTGATGGGGTGGTAGAAACAATGGTCTGAGCCATCATTGCACCCGTTGCAAGCAAAGTTGCTGCGAAAAGAATAATCTTCTTCATAAAATACTAATTATTTAATATTGATACAATTATTTAATTTTTTATGCTATTTGTGTAGTGCTAAGATTTTGCAAATATACGCATATTTTCTGAATTTGCAAAAAAAAATCATTTTTCTTACAATATTTTTTTGAAGTTTGCGTTTTAGTAACAAAAATCGCGATTATAAATGAAGAAAATTATCCTTTTTATTGCCCTTGCTGCCACTTTATCTACCACCTTTGCACAGCAAGTGAGTTCTCGCGCTAAAGCCATGAGAATGATGTCGTTTGCCCGTCCCGAGTATCTCGTGAAGGACATTAAGGTCTATTGCGATACCATGACGGTATATGCGCTTGCTGATTATGTGGTCTATCCTTTCGGAAAATGGGAAATGGTTGAGCAGGTGGTAACAATCAACCAGTTGCATTGGTATCGTGAAGTGGGTTATAAGAATTATTATGATTCCATGAGCGTATCTGTGAACACATTGCGCCGCCTCGATGGCAGTTTCATTGATTTCTACCGTAGTATTCACACGGGTAGGGTAGAGGTGCTCGCCGCCAAGATTACCGACAAAGAGGTGAGTCTTGAAAACGGCATCCATCCAGGCATGACGAAAGATGAAGTGTTCGCTGTGTATTTCAGCAAGTACCCCAAGTCTTATACTTCTGATATCGCCGTGTTGAAGGTCATCTCCGGTGCCGGTGAGGTTTATGAGGTTTACACTTTCCGGGGCAACCGCTTGAAACACATAGCTGTCGGTTCAAAGTACAAATATTATTGATGTCTAAACTTACGGGGCTTTTCTTCGGGTCGTTCAACCCGATTCATATAGGTCATCTGATCATAGCCAATACCATGCTTCAGCAGTCAGAGATGGATGAAGTGTGGTTTGTCGTTTCGCCCCAGAACCCACTGAAACAGCACAATACGCTTCTGGAAGACCGTCATCGTTTGCAGATGGTTCGTTGTGCGATTGCGGATAATCCAGGTTTTAAGGCCTGCGATGTTGAATTTCATCTGCCGTTACCTTCATATACTGTGGTGACACTCAATTATCTGCGTGAACAATACCCCGAAAGGGAATTTGCGTTGATTATGGGCGGAGATAATCTTCAGATTTTTCCCCGTTGGCGGGATTATCAATATATATTGGAACATTATAGACTTTTCGTATATCCGCGTCCCGGGTATGAGGGAAGTGAGTTGGAAAGCCACCCTCATATAACCCTTGTAGATGTTCCCCGGATGGATATTTCTTCAACCTATATACGGGAACAGATCGCCAAAGGCAATTCGGTTCGGTATCTGCTTTCGGAACCGGTGTATAAATACCTGTCCGAAATGCATTTCTACGAGGCTGAATAGTGCTTCTCCCTGTAGTAACTCCCTTCTATCTTTTTTTTATCTTCTTTTTATCTTTTTTCTATCTCTTATTCTAAGGAAAGGAGATAAAAAGAAGTTAATATGGAGATAAAAAGAAGATAGAAGGGAGTTACCTCCTACAAATGGCTGTATTACAGCAGGGAAAATCTGTTTCTTTTCAGGATATCAGAAAGGAAAGAAAGTGAAAAAGATCCGCCCGATAGGACGGAAAAAGATATTAACACCCAAATTGGGGATAACTTTTCTGTAGAGTTTCGGTTATTTGATTTTTTGTGTGTAACTTTGCATCACAGAATATCACAATGCCTATGGAAGATAACGAACTGAATATGAGCGTAAATTATGGGGATGAAAGTATCATCCATCTCGAAGATATGGAGCATATCCGCCTGCGTCCGGGTATGTATATCGGTAAACTGGGGGACGGCTCTTCTCATGACGATGGTATTTATGTGCTGATAAAGGAGGTTATTGATAATGCCATTGATGAATTTACGATGGGTTTCGGCAAGAAGATTGAGGTCAAAGTACTCTTCTCCGAACATAAGGTGCTGATTCGTGATTATGGCAGGGGCATTCCGCTCGGCAAGATGGTTGAAGCCGTGAGCAAACTCAATACGGGCGCCAAGTACGACAGCAAGGTCTTCCAGAAGGCGGTAGGTCTCAATGGTGTCGGTACGAAGGCCGTGAATGCTTTGAGTAGTTATTTCATGGTGGAATCGGTGCGTGACGGTAAATGCCGTACTGCTGAGTTTGAGGAAGGCCGGCTGGTTAAGGACAGCGGTATCCGCGATGTCAGTGGGGTAGAGAATGGAACCCTTGTGGCTTTCGTGCCCGATCATAAGATGTTCGGTAACTATCATTTCATCAGCGAATATGTGGAAAAACGTATTCAGAATTACTGCTATCTCAACCGCGGACTTACCATATATTATAATGATAAGCGGTATTATTCAAAGAATGGGCTGCTTGACCTTCTGGAGAGTAATATCGACGCAACTCCTTTATATCCGGTAATCCATATCAAGGACGAAGATTTCGAGGCGGCCTTTACCCATGTGAACGGGCAGAGCAGCGATTACTATTATTCCTTTGTGAATGGCCAGCATACCACTGAAGGCGGCACACACCAGAGCGCTTTCCGCGAGGCATACGCCAAGGTGGTGAAAGAGTTTTTCAAGAAGGACTGTGAGCCGGCTGACTGCCGCCAGGGGCTTGTTTGTGCGTTGTGTGTGCGTATTCAGGAGCCGGTGTTCGAGGCTCAGACCAAGACAAAATTGGGTTCTACGCATCTTGAACCCAACAAGCCGGATGGCTCTAACGACAGTCCGGTAATCAAAACCTGGGTTTTGGATATTCTCAAGAGACATCTTGACAATTATCTCCACATGAATCCCGATACTGCGACAACTCTGCTGGAGAAAATCAATGCCAACGAGAAGGAACGCAAAGAGATAGCCGGTATCAAGAAGGCGGCAAAGGAAAGCAGTCGCAAAGCCAGTATCAATAATCCCAAACTCCGCGATTGTCACGTCCATTACAATACAAACCATCCCCGTCGTCTTGAGAGTACGATCTTTATCACCGAGGGACTTTCCGCAAGCGGAAGTATCACCAAATCGCGTGATGTGGAAACCCAGGCGGTGTTCAGCCTCCGGGGCAAGCCGCTCAATACCGTCAATGTGGGAAAGGTGAAGGTCTATGAAAATGAGGAACTGAATCTCCTTCATAATGCCCTTGATATTGATGACGGTATTGAAAATCTGCGTTATAACAATGTCGTGATTGCAACTGATGCCGATGTGGACGGTATGCACATACGGCTGCTGCTGCTCACCTTCTTCCTGAAATTCTACCCCGAACTGGTCCGCACGGGTCACGTATATATACTGCAGACACCACTTTTCCGCGTGCGAAACAAACAGAAAACGCTCTATTGCTATTCTGATGAAGAACGCATATCGGCGCTTAATGCTATACAGAATCCCGAAATTACACGATTCAAAGGTCTTGGTGAAATATCTCCGGACGAGTTCAAAAACTTTATTGATAACGATATGCGACTGGATCCGGTATTGCTCCACAAGGAGTTTGACACCAAGGCTGTTTTGAATTTCTATATGGGAAATAATACTGCGGAACGCCGTGATTTTATTATGCAGAATCTCCGTATTGAAGATGATGAATCTATCATGATAACAGAATAAATACGACAACTCGAAAATAAATTTGCTCATATCAAATAAAACTCTTAATATTGCACAAAATTTTAGTCGTGATGAAACCTACTATAAACAACAAGAAAAAACTGATTGTCAGCTACAAAAATCTCTCTGACGAACTAAAAGAATTGTTCAAAGAAGCCTACCCGGACGGATATACGGATCATCTTCAGCGTACAGTGAAACCTAACGGTGATTCAATTTTCAGCGTACCTCTGGAAACCGAGGATACCACATATATGGTAAAGTTCGAGGTAAAAATAGATTCAGGTCTCGTTGATGAAGATCTCGACAAGGATCTTTACGGCGATGATGAAGAAAAGGAAATGAAATTTGATACTCTTGAGTCGGTTGATAAGGACTCTGACGTCAAGGACCATACAGAACGTCAGCTCCATCATGGAGATTACGAGGATGTGCTCAACAACCGTAAACCCCTTGACAAGAATTCTGAACTCTCCAAAGAACTGGCAGAAGCTTTCGGTGATGATGAGGAAGAATTTGACCCATATATAGATGATTATGACCCGGAAGAAGAAGAGGACGAGGAGGAAATGGAACCATCTGCTGACGATTTGAGAGACATTGAAGACAATTTCTTTGTTCCGCTGGATGATACAGACATACCTGAATCTGAGAAAGTTGTCCTGCCTAAACGCGGCGAAAAGAAATCGGGAGCAGGCAAACGCACTTCGTGCCGTACAGCCAAAGCAGTTGAGGCGCCCGCACCGGAACCTAAAAAACGCGGTCGCAAAAAGAAGTCCGAAATCTGATTGCTGAATGATTGCGGGGAAATGTTGTGGTTCGTTGCTCCGAGAGGGATTTCCCATGTAATGGAAAATGAAAAAAATTTGGCGGGTTCAAAAAAAATGTGTAACTTTGCACAACTTTTCTCAGGAGGTATTTGCAGTGAAATATGACGCAAATTACTGAATGCGAACCCGGAAAGCGGATATGGCGTAATTGGTAGCCGCGCTAGACTTAGGATCTAGTTCTTCACGGAGTGGGGGTTCGAGTCCCCCTATCCGCACCAGAATTGAGACGTGTCAGATAGACGCGTCTCTTTTTTGCAAAGAATCCCGGATCGGGAGCAGGTAAGGAGCGGGTAAGGAGCGAGTAGGGAGCGGGTAGGTAGCAGTAACTGTGAATGCAGTAGGATAAAATTCCAGAGAAAACAGGGAGTTACCAGAGAGATACCACGGAGTTACCACGAAGATACCACAGCAGATTCTGAAAAAACTCTTTCGGAAAGATGACGTCCAATAGCCGGAAATTGATATTTAATGTTAAATATCTAAAAAAAAGTATTTTTATTTTGGTTTGTAAGAAAAAAAGTGTATCTTTGCAGTTGAATTACTATTGTACCCAAAATATATGTAATTCATATAATAAACGGATTATAAACATATTAAATTACGATAGAGATGAAAAGAATCCTTCTTACTTTGGTTGCCGTAGCGGCAATGTCGCTTTGTATGGCACAAAATGCAACAATGCCTGAAAACATCACCATCAAGACGCTGGACGGTCAGTCGGTTCAGACTTCGGTTATTCAAAACGATGGAAAACCTATCATTTTGAGTTTCTGGGCTACCTGGTGCAAGCCTTGCAATAAAGAACTGAATGCAATCAGAGAGGTCTATGAGGAGTGGCAGGAAGAGACCGGAGTGAAACTGGTGGCCATTTCTATCGATGACGCCCGTTCTGCCGGTAGAGTAAAGCCTCACGTGGACGGAAATGACTGGCCATACGAGGTGTATCTGGATCAGAACCAGGATTTCAAGCGTGCCATGAATGTGGTGAATGTGCCTCATACTTTTGTCTTGAATGGCAAGGGTGAGATCGTTTGGCAGCATACGTCTTTTGTGGAAGGCAGCGAAGAGGAATTGTTGGAAGTTGTTAAAAATGCAATGAGTGATGAAGCAAATGGGGCTGAATAAGATTTCTTTACTGGTTGTGGCTCTGGCGTTTGCCGGCGGTGTGAGCGCGCAGGGCATCATGGGTGGCCATGTGACGGGTAACATTCAGATTGACGGGCAGGTTTCTAAGGCTGACAGTGTGATCGGCTCCAAGGATGTTCCGGAACATCTGCTGAGTAATGCCCGTGCGGATATTCTCTATACCAATGGCGATTTCAGCGCTGGTCTGCGTTTTGAGGCTTACCAGAATCCTATGCTTGGATTTGATCCTCAATATAAAGGGCAGGGACTGGCTAATTATTTTCTCAGTTACAACGGGGAAAAGTTGAGTGTGACGGCTGGTAACTATTATGAGCAGTTCGGAAGCGGTATGATTCTCCGCAGCTATGAGGACCGTTATCTCGGTCTGGATAATGCTCTGTTGGGTTTCAATGTGAACTACCGTCCTTTGAATGGTGTGACCATTAAAGGTGTAATCGGTAAGCAGCGAATGTTCTGGGGATATGGCGACGGTCTGGTACGTGGTGTGGATGGCGAAGTGGCTTTGAACAGCGTCATCAGTTCATGGGCAGACAAGAAGACCCATATCACTCTTGGTGCGGGATTGGTGAGCCGTTATGAGGATGACGAGACTATTATGTCCGATGTGGATGAATATAAGTTGAATCTTCCGTTGAACGTGGCTGCGGGTGCCGTGAGAATGGACTTGAGCCGTGGCGGCTGGAATATCCAGGCGGAATATGCTCACAAAAGTCAGGACCCCAATACCTTGAACAATTATGTGTATAAGGATGGTAGTGCGATGATGTTGAATGCAAGTTATTCCCAGCGTGGATTCAGCGCCAATGTGCAGGCAAAACGCGTGGATAACATGGCGTTCAAATCTGTGCGTTCCCAGAATGGCGAGATGTTGTATATAAATTATATACCTTCTATCACGAAACAGCATACTTATGCTTTCCTGAGTATGTATCCTTATGCAACGCAGACTACCGGCGAAATGGGAGTTCAGGGAGATGTGATGTGGAAACTGAAGAAGGATACTTTCCTGGGTGGCAAATATGGCACGGATCTGCATTTGAACTGTGCTGTCATTACGGGATTGGATACGTCTGTGGTGGGCGGAAAAGGTACGTATGGCTATCATACGCAGCCAGTCGGGTCTGGTGAACTCTATTATGGCGATTTGAGCCTTGAGGTTGCCAAGAAATTGTCTTCAGCGGTAAAGGCTACCGTAACATACGGATATCAGGTGTTCAATCCGGCTGTAGAAGGCCATCATGGAGCCTTGCATCACAACAATGTTGTAGTAGGAGATGTAACTTGGAAAATAAACAAAAAGAATGTGATCCGTTTCGAGGCTGAGTGGCTGGGAAGCGATTCAAAGTATGACCCCGAAGTAGATGATAAGCGCGCCGGAGATTGGATGATGGGTCTGGTTGAATACAATTTCGGAAAACATTGGTTTGTGTCGGCAAGTGACCAGTATGCCTACAATGACGGAAGGGGTAACTACTACAACCTTTCTGTGGGCTATACAAAAGGTGCATCACGTCTTCAGTTGGGTTATGGTAAACAGCGCGAAGGTATTATCTGTATAGGTGGCGTATGCCGCCAGGTGCCAGCAAGCAATGGTCTTACATTTAGTTTAACTACCTCATTTTAATAACAGAATATGAAGAAATTACTTTACATAATAGGATGTCTTTCTTTGTTGATGGCATCTTGCGATAAGGTTGATGAATATATTGTCTATGCTGGCGCTACAGCCGAATGGACGCCGGGAAGTGGTGTTGCGAATAAGGTGCAGCGCGCTTTGCTGGAAAAATACACAGGGCCCCATTGCACCAATTGCCCTCCGGCCGATGAAGTTATTCATGGACTGATGGATACCTACGGCGATAAGCTCGTGGCTGTAAGTATTGTGGATTCTTCCAATTTCGGTTTGCCATACGCAAATCAGCCGGATCTGCGCACCCAGGAAGGAAATCTGTGGAGTCAGTATTTCGGTATCAGCAGGTATCCAACCGTAATTGTGCAGCGGGCAAAGGATGGCGGAAACTGGGTACTCAATACCAGTACCGACAACGTGGGAAATTTAGTGGCTGGCGTAGTAGGGGAGAATCCCCGGATTGCAGTTGGACTTACTCCTGAAAGTGGCAATAAAGTAAAAGTAGATCTGGAATTCGTGGAAAAGATTAATGATCCTATTACCTTGACCTTGTTGGTTATAGAAGATTCTATTAAAGCGAAACAGGCTTCACCGACCGGGTCGATAGAGAACTACGAGAACAATCATATTCTGCGGACCGTAATTACCGATATATGGGGCGCAGATGTGGAATGTACGGGTGTTCAAGGTGAGAAATTGACCGCTACGTTTACCTATAAACCTTCTGTGGAATGGAAATTGGAGAATTGCAAGGTCGTAGGGTTTGTAAGTGACAAAGTAAGCCGTGAGGTTTACAATTGTGCGCAGTGCGCTATTCAATAAAGAAACCATCTGCATTGAACAAGAAAATCTTAGGGCTCGCATTACCTAATATCATCACGAATATCACAGTTCCCTTACTGGGAATGGTTGATATGGCGATAGTCGGGCATTTGAGTCCCAGCCATATAGGAGCAATAACCATAGGCACTGGTATATTTAATCTGATATATTGGTGCTTTGGTTTTTTGAGAATGGGAACAAGTGGATTTACGGCTCAGGCATACGGCTCAAGAAATCTGTTCGAAGCTGTAAAAATCCTTGTCCGAGGATTGTTTATTGCAGGGACGGTAGCTGCATTACTGATTCTTCTTCAATGGCCAATCAGCAGGCTTGCATTGCTGATATTTAATGGAAGCAGCGAAGTTATGGAATTGGCCTTGACCTATTTCTTTGTGAGAATATGGGCTGCGCCGGCGACCTTGGGGTTGTATGCGTTGAAAGGTTGGTTTATAGGAATGCAAAACAGTAAACTACCCATGTGGATAGCTATATTTATCAATGTGGTGAATATCGTGTTCAGTATCCTATTTGTGATAGTTTTCAAATGGGATATCGCAGGAGTGGCATTGGGAACCGTAATTGCGCAGTACTGTGGCTTGGGAACAGGTGTATATTTCGCGAAAAAATATTATGGTCGAGTAATCGTTCGTCATCTGAAAGTGAAGGAAAGTCTGCAATGGAATGAAATGAAAAGATTTTTTCAAGTGAATAGCGATATATTCTTGCGCACGGTCTGCTTGGCAACAGTGTTTACCTTCATAACCTCAGCTTCTGGAAAAATCAGCGATCAGGTTCTGGCTATCGATGCGCTTTTGTTGCAGTTCTTTACACTGTTCAGCTATATTATGGATGGATTTGCATACGCAGGAGAATCGCTTGTCGGAAGATATATAGGCGCACGCGATGAGAAACGGCTGAGATTAACTGTGAGATATCTGTTCGGATGGGGGTTAGGCTTGACTGTATTGTTCACGATTGTATATGCGATGGGAGACCGTTTTGTGTTAGGATTATTCACAGATGAATATTCATTGGTAGAGGCTTGTCATCAATATCTTATATGGATACTGATTATTCCTGTATGTGGGGTTTCTGCCTTCTTGTTCGATGGGGTATATGTGGGTGCTACGGCAAGTAAGTATATGAGAAATGCTATGTTTGTGGCTACGATATGCTTTTTTGTGGTATTTTATGGTTTGCGACTTGTGAGACCAAGCAATATTGAAATTGTGCAGAACAATTATCTCTGGATTGCTTTTATGGTGTATCTTGCCATGCGAGGCATAATGCAGGGATTAACTTTGAAAAAGGCAGTATATAATCAAATTTAAGAGCCCTGATTTTACCCTGTTCTTGAATATTATCATTGTTAAACATTCTCTAAATGAGGATGTAATATCCTGTTGAAAAAAAAATTTGTGTATATGAAAAAAAACGTGTAATTTTGCACGATTTTAATTTATTATATAAAATGAGAAAATTACTACTTATTGCTTTCACTTGCTTTGTGATGGGTGCATTTGCCGCTCCTGTTTACAATATGCCGTCTGTAAGAATCCAACCGAATGGCGATACTCTGTATTGCTTTGTTAGCGGAGATGAGTTTTACAACAGACTTCACGATGCTAAAAACTACACGATAGTTCAAAACCACAAGAACGGATATTGGGTATATGCGATAAAAGAAGCTGGCGAATTGGTTGCAAGCAATTATGTCGCAGGTTCGATTGATCCATCATCAGTGGGAATAGAACCAGGCTTGATGATCAGTGAACGTGAGTTGAGAGCTCGCCATGCCGCATGGGAAATCCCAGAAGAGTACAAAACCAAAGCAGCGCGTAAAAATGCAAGTAATATCGGCACGTTGAACAATGTGGTGATATTTGTGCGTTTTCAAGGGGACAGCCCGATTCTTACATCAATGGATTATATAAATTCAATCTATAACGACTCTTTGGAGAACAGTGTGAGTCTATATAACTATTTCAAGCATTCATCATACGGGAAACTGTCAATAAGAACTTATTATTATCCAGAACCTATTGATAACACTGTGCTTTCTTACGAGGATATTTACCCAAGAGAATATTACATGCCATACGATTCAACAAGTAACCCTCAAGGATACCAGACTGAAAGTGAACGTGGTTTGCGGGAGTTTGATTTGCTTGAACGTGCGGTGAATTACGTGAATACTAACAGTCCAGTTGATCCGGAACTGAATATCGATAACGATAATGATGGAGATATTGACAATATCAGTTTTATCGTAAAAGGTACATATACTGGCTGGAGCGATCTTTTGTGGCCACATAAATGGTCGTTGTATGACCGTTACGTTGCAATTAACGGGAAACGGGTTAATACCTTTAACTTCTTGTTGGAAGGGGCAGGTTCAGCTTATTTCGGAGCAAGCACAATTTGTCACGAGATGTTTCATACGTTGAGCGCTCCAGATTTGTACCACTATTATCAATACACCTATCTTCATCCTGTAGGAAGTTGGGATTTGATGGAACAGAATGCCAATCCACCTCAGCACATGAATGCCTACATGAAAATGAAGTATGGTCATTGGATTGATTCTATTCCAGAATTGAGAAGACAGGGAACCTATACCTTGCATTCTATCTCAAATCCATCCAACCAGAATAATTGTTGGAAAATCCAGTCTCCGGATCCATCTCAGTTCTATCTGTTGGAATATCGAAACAATCATGAATTATTTGAAACAGGAATACCAGGAACAGGATTGCTGATTTATAGGATTGATACCAGATTCAGCGGTAATGAATCATTCGATAATGAATATTATTTTGATGAAGTATATCTGTTTAGACCTGATGGTGGTACTTTAGAAGAAGGCCATTACAATCAAGCGCATTTGAATCCTGCGGTAAATCGTTCTGAGTTTACACCTTCGACAAATCCACATCCTTGGCTGACCCAGGGAATAGAAGACACGACTTTTGAAATTCGTAATGTCATGGTTTTCGGTGATTCTCTGACGTTTGATTATATTGTAAGAACTGGTTGTCGCATTCCGGTAGAACTTAATGTAAGACAAGTAACAGGCAATAGTGCCGATTTAACATGGTCGGGTTTTTCCGATGGTTATGAAATTCAATTGCACAGAATCGGCTATCTCGGCGTCTTTACTGATACGACAAGTAATACGGTGTATCATGCACACGATTTGACAAAGGCTTCTGAATACGAATGGAGAGTACGATCAATATGTGCAGGTGAAGGAGAACAGGAATTTTCACCATGGTCCACATTCAGAACCAATAACTGTTATAATGCACAGGAAGTGGCATTTGAACATTTCGGAAATGAATTCCAAAATAACGTGGTTCCGTTCTATGTGGCAAAGAATTATTCTTACACACAACAGATTGTACTGGCAGAAGAAATGGACGGTCCGGTTGAGATTACCAAGATGTCATTCAAATATGCCAGTGGTGGAACTCTTTCCAATAAGTCAAACTGCACGATTTATATGGGCCATACAGATAAGACTATGTTTGCAAATACATACGATTTTGTTCCTTTCGGGGATTTGCAGGTTGTTTATGAAGGACCTCTGAGTTTTACGACAGGTTGGAATGACATTATCTTCGATGAACCTTTCCAATATGATGGCGAAAACAATATGGTCATTGCTATTGACGACAATTCAAATGCCGTAGATGACAGTAAAAAATTCTATGCAGTTTCAACTGATGAATATATGACACTATCCTACAGCAGTACCAATAGAAATCCAAATCCTTCTGATTTATCCGGATTTTCAGGAATGAAAAACAGGCAGAAATATCGTAGTATGATGCATTTCCTTGGATGTGTTGAAGGTGCAGATGACAGCGTCTCAATCTCAACTATAGAGGTTGATCCAATATTGGAAGTTATCACTTCTCAAAATAATATCTTTGTAACAACAAGTGAAAATATGAATGTTCGCCTGTATGATATTATGGGACGTCAGATGTGTGTCTCACCTAAAGGATACAATCATCATTTCACTGTACCAGTCAAGGGGGTATATCTTATCAAGACTGGTATGGGGTCTGCAAGAAAAATTGTTGTGCAATAATCAGAAATTAAATTAAAGAAAATAATATAATAATCACAAAAAACTTATAATAATGAAAACCACTCCGTACACCGATTTACACATCGCATTAGGTGCAAAAATGGCTGAATTTGCAGGCTATAACATGCCTATTCAGTATGAAGGTCTCCAAGCAGAACACCACAACGTAAGAAACAACGTAGGCGTATTTGATGTTTCCCACATGGGAGAATTCCGCGCCAAAGGCCCTATGGCAAAGAAATTTATGCAGTATTGTACTGTAAATGATGTTGAAGCACTTACTGATGGTAAGGTTCAATATACCTGTCTGCCTAATGGCCAAGGTGGTATTGTTGATGATATGCTTGTTTACCGCGTGGCTGATGATGAATATTTCATGGTTCCCAATGCAGCTAACATTGATAAGGACTGGGCATGGATGAGTCAGATTGCTGACAAGATGGGCATGACTCTCGGTGTTGATTTTATGAATGAGAGTGAGCAGTGGGCACAGCTCGCAGTTCAAGGTCCCAATGCATTGAAGGCAATGCAGAAATTGACCAGCGCAAACATCGTTGATATGGAATATTATACTTTCCAGATCATTACTTTTGCAGGCGTTGAAAATATTATTCTTTCAACTACCGGTTATACTGGTGCTGGCGGATGCGAAATTTATATTCCTGTAGCTTACGCAAAGAAAGTTTGGGATGCAGTATTCGAAGCAGGTAAGGAATTTGATATTAAACCTGCTGGTCTTGGCTGCCGTGACACCCTTCGTCTTGAAAAAGGTTTCTGCCTCTATGGTCACGAAATGGATGATACTATCAGCCCACTCGAAGCTCCATTGGCTTGGATTACCAAACTGAAAGCTGAAAACAATAACTTTATCAACAAAGACCTCTTCCTCACACAGAAGGCTGCCGGTCTGAAACGTAAAATTGCAGGTTTTGAGATGGTGGATCGTGGTATTGCACGCAATGGCTATGAAGTATGTGATGCAGAAGGTAACAAAATCGGTGAAGTCCGTTCTGGTAGCCCATCTCCATCAACAGGCAAGAACATCGGTACAGCTTTGGTAAAAGCTGAATATGGCAAGGTCGGAACCGAAATCTATATCAAGATTAGAGAAAAACTTACCAAGGCCGTTGTTGTTAAGATGCCTTTCTATGAAGGTTAATCATTATACGAAATTCTAATTTTCATTCAAATAAAAACGAAACATCATGAGTGTTATAAAACCATTTAAGGGTTTCCGCCCTCCAGTTGATATCGTAGAGAAATTGGCTTCACGCCCATACGACGTATTGAACACAGAAGAAGCTCGTAAAGAATGCGAAGGCAATCCCTATAGCCTGCTTCATGTAACGAAGGCCGAAATTGACCTTCAAGAAGGTATTAAAGATACAGACCCTGAGGTATATTTGCAGGTTGTAAAGAACTATAATGCTTTCAAAGATTACGGCTGGTTAGTACAAGATCAGGAAGAAAAGCTTTATATCTATGCTCAGAGCATGGATCTCAAGAAATGGCAATATGGTATCGTTGCTTGCGCATATAGTGAGGATTACATCAACAAGGTAATCAAGAAACACGAACTTACTCGTAAAGACAAAGAAGAGGATCGTATGCGTCATGTACGTATTACCAATGCTAATGTTGAACCAGTATTCTTTGCATATCCAGCAATCGCCCGTATTGACGAAATCGTTGCTAATATCGTGAAAGAAAAGCCCATTTATGATTTCGTGGCAAAAGAAGACGGCTTCGGTCATCGTTTCTGGGTAATTGATGACAAAGCTACTATCGCAGAACTCGTTGATATCTTTGATAAACAGGTTCCTGCTATGTATATTGCTGATGGTCACCACCGCAGTGCTGCAGCCGCACTTGTTGGTCAAGAAAAGAAAGAGCATAACCCCGCTCATACTGGCAAGGAAGAATATAACTATTTCATGACGGTAATATTCCCAGATAACCAGTTGAATGTTATTGACTACAACCGTGTAGTAAAAGACTTGAATGGACTTACTAAAGAACAGTTCATCAATGCCTTGAATAATGCTTATGTTGTTGAAGATATGGGTACGGAAATCTACAAACCGACCAAACTTCACGAACATAGCATGTACCTTGATGGTCACTGGTATAAGATGACCGCTAAGGCTGGTAAGTATGATGATAATGATCCTATCGGAGTTCTGGATGTTAAGATTCTGTCAGACCATGTTTTGGATAAGATTTTGGGAATTAAGGATCTTCGCACAGATAAACGTATAGATTTTGTTGGTGGTATCCGCGGTTTGGGTGAATTGAAACGTCGTGTTGATAGTGGTGAAATGCAGGTTGCATTTGCGCTCTATCCAGTATCAATGAAACAAATTATCGATATTGCAGATACTGGCAATATTATGCCTCCTAAGACTACTTGGTTTGAACCAAAGCTTCGTTCAGGTCTTGTAATCCATGAATTAGCATAATGGCATCATAATAAAAATAAAGTGTAAAAAGCCGATGCTTTCGTGAGTGTCGGCTTTTTCAAAAAATAAATATACAAAAATAATGTTGGACGATAATACCGCGCTTTTAGCTGCCGCTGCCGCACAGGAAAATGTAGCAGATACTATGGATGAAGCCACAAAGGCTCTTACCGCAATAGATAGCATCAATTGTACCTTGAAAGATACTATTACAAATATGAATATAGCTGATATAAAAGGTATTGTAACAGGAGAGAATACAATTTTGAAAGATGCATTATCATCATTGGCTGATATTGCTGTTTCCTTTGTACCCAAGTTGATAGGGGCTGTATTGGTTCTGTGGATAGGTTTGAAATTGACCAAAACACTCAAGAAAGCCTTGACCCGATTGATGGAACGTCAGAAATTTGATGCTTCACTTAAAGGATTTCTTACATCGCTGGTAGATGTAATCATAAAGATTCTTTTGGTTATCATGGTGATGGATATCATCGGAATCAAAGCTACGTCTTTTATTGCAATTCTTGGTGCTGCAGGTCTGGCCGTAGGTATGGCTTTGCAAGGAACTCTCCAGAATTTCGCAAGTGGTGTTATCATCCTTTTGATGAAACCCTTCCGTGTAGATGATTATATCGAATGCGGAACGTACAAAGGGTATGTGAAAGATATTAGAATCTTCCATACCATTATCCGACCATTCAACGGAAGAACCATTATTGTTCCTAATAATGAATTGGCGACAAAGTCACTGATTAATCATACTCATGAACCTATTCTGCGTCTTGACGTGGTGGCTTCTGTTGCTTATGGAACTGATTTAGACAAAGCAAAAGCTGCATTATGGGATGTGATTAATAATGATCCCTTAATTCTAAAAGAGCCTAAGCAACCTAACGTTGCAGTATCTAACTTAGGTGAGAGTTCGGTTGATTTAACCTTGTGGTTATGGACAACCGTAGAAGATTATTGGAAATTGTGGGAACACATTCGTGAAAATATTTATAATAAATTCAAAGAAGAAGGAATTGAAATTCCATTTCCGCAGGTTCAGATTCACACAGATAAGTAATATATGAAAAGAATAAAAGTCATACTGTTAAGTATATTGATACTGTGGGGAAATACGATTTTCGCACAAACATCATCGGTACCTCATTTAGGCGATTCTGCATTTGCTTCAGTACTGACATGTGGGCCTGGTGATGAATTTTATACGACATTTGGACATTCTGCTATTAGAATATGCGATCCTCAGCAGCATATAGATGTTGTATATAATTATGGTGTATTCAATTTTGATGTTCCCCATTTTTATTGGAAATTTGCCAAAGGGTATCTTAATTATAGAATAGATAGAGCCTCTTTTGCAAGTTTCATGATGGAATATCAATATGAAGGTCGTGCCGTGTGGGAGCAAAAATTGAATATTACCAATCAGGAATTGAATAATATGTTCGTATTCCTTGAGTGGAATAATCTTCCAGAGAATCGTTATTATCAGTATGATTTCTTTAAAGATAATTGTGCTACAAGAGTAAGAGATGTAGTATCCAATAGCTTGATACATAGGAGTGCTTTTACTAATCAGGAAATTGAAACTAATGAGTCGTTTCGTGACATTCTATATCAAAGTACGGAAGAAAACCTTTTATGGTGGAGATTTGGAATAGATATGGTTCTTGGGGTCAGATGTGATAAAAAAACGACTGCCATGGAACAGATGTTTTCTCCTAACCTGATGATGTATCAGTTGGATACGCTGACACTCAGCGATTGTGGGCAGCCACTTGTTGAATCACATCAGCAAATACTGCAAGAAACAAGAACGCCTCTTCATCGAAGTATATCACCTACGGTTACTTTCTGGTGTCTTTTTGTTGTAGTATTAAGTTTTACAATTATTGGTTGGGTAAAAAACTGGAATTTGAAATGGATGGATATCATTATCTTTGTGGTAATTGGTCTAATGAGCATATTAATAATGTTTTTATGGTTCTTTTCTCAGCATTATTGCACAAAGGTAAATTTGAACCTGCTATGGTGCAGTCCGCTTTTCTTGTATTTCGCCATTCGGTTACGTAAGAGTAATCGTGTTGTAATTGCCATTCAGATGATGTTATTAATATTAACAATTGCAGGCAGTTGGTTTCTACCACAACAATTCAACGAGGCAGTAATACCAATTGCATTATTACTTTTTGTTCGTCTTCTTGATAAGTTCAGACTCATTAAATAATTATATATGAAAAAAATATTAACCATAATAGGTACCTTTGTATTGATTTTCAACTATGTTGAGGCACAACATGCACGTGTGGTTTATGATTCAACATCTGTGAAGATGGAGGAAAGTGGACTTAGTCATGTGTATAACCACCAGAGAATACGTGTGTTGGATTATCAAGGATGTAAAGAATATGCAAATTTCAAACTTGATTATGACCCACAATCGGCGTATGTTGAATTTAAGGAGGTGTTGTTGTATAGGAAAGGCATAGCTGAGCCCATCACGATCGACATTGATTCTATATATGATTACGTGGCTCCAGCGCGATTGATATATTGGGGAGCAAGTCAGAAAATGCTTTTGATCGGTCACCTGAACCCTGGTGATGAGATTGAATATACTACTTATCGTAAAGGTTTTACTTATGCACTTCTGGGTGATGATAGTAAATATATTCCACCGATGAGGGGGCATTTCTATGATATCGTTCCATTTTGGAGTGAACTTCCTATTGAAAAGAAGGTGTATCAGTTGGAACTGCTCAAGTCTAAGAATATACAATACAAAGTATATAATGGTGAACTCATAGTTGATTCTGTGGATTTAGGGGAGATGGTTCGTTATACTTTCACAAAACAGAATATCGAGCCAATAAAACATGAATCCAACATGGTGGCCGATAATGATGTTCAGTGTAAGTTATTACTTTCAACCAGCCCTGATTGGGAAACAAAGTCGCGTTGGTTTTATGGCGTAAATGAAACATACGGTAGTTTTGTTTCAACACCGGAATTGTCATCAAAAGTAAGCGAACTGTTAGTGAACGCAAAGAATGAACTTGATAGTATCAGTATATTAACCCATTGGGTCGCTGACAATATGAGATATGCAGGTATATCAATGGGAACAGGTGAAGGATTTACCTTGCATAACGCACAAATGAATTATACTGATCGTTGTGGTGTGTGCAAGGATAAAGCAAGTCTATTAATAGCCATGTTACGGGCTGCTGGATTTGTTGCATATCCAGCCATGACAATGGCTCACGAAAGAATTGACCGCATACCAGCAGATCAATTTAATCATTGTGTTGCCGTTGTTCAGCGGAAAGATGGAACCCTTCAGCCATTAGATCCTACGTGGGTACCTAATGTGCGTGAATTGTGGTCGAGTGCAGAACAACAGCAAGGGTATTTACCAGGTACGCCAGAGGGTTGTGATTTACAAGAAACGCCAATTTCACCAGCAGAAGATCATTATATTAAAGTTTATGCTATTAGTAGTATTGATAAAGAAGGGAATTTAATTTCTACACTTTCAATTACAGCTGAAGGTCAGAGTGATGCTGCAGTAAGGCGGGTATTCAGTTCTCAGAAATCTGAATGGTTCAATAATTTACATCAAGAACTTCGCAAGATAGATCCGTCAGCTCAATTGATAGAATTACAACATACAAATCCCGAAGAATACTTACAGCAGCCGATAACAATTACATATTCATTCAAGATTCCTCATTATGCAATTGCATCTAATAAAGAACTGGTTTTTGTTCCATTTAGTGCAAGAGGCATATTCAGTCGAGCCATGGGTCATCTGTATATGAATACAGATCAGTTAGAACGCCAATATCCATTTGCTGATGCATGTTCGCGTCTGGTTGAGGTGAATGAAACTATCACATTACCGAAAGGCTATACTAAAGCTAAGGATTTTCCTAAGGATGTTATATACAATGATTCTGCAGCATCATTCCAGAGTAGTTATGCACTTGATGAAAATATTTTTATTTTCAATCAACGTGTCAGTCTTAACAAACGAGTTTACGAAGCTGCGGATTGGCCTGCTTTCCGTAATGCGGTAAATTCCCAGAAAGAAAATATGAACAGATATATTACTATTACAAAATAAGAAATTCATATTATGAAAAGAATATCATTTCTCAGTCTGTTTCTCTCTTTAACACTATTTGTGTTCGCACAACAGCCTGACGCAGAATATAAATTGATACGTCATTCTTACACCATTAATGCAGATGGCTCTATGGATTATAGATTTCATAAGGAGTTGGTTCTGCATGCCAATAGAGCTATGACAGCATACGCTACTAATGGGGAAACATTTATACTATATGATCCGTTAAATGAAGTTTTGACCATCAATGATTGTTATTTTGTACGCCCGGATGGCTCCATTGTGGAAACTCCGGCAAATGCTTTTATACAACAGTTACCTTCCCAATGTGAAAATTGTGCTACATATAATGGCATTCGAGAAATGGTAATTGTTCACACGGGATTAGAATTGGAAGGAACAATAGTTTTGGATTATACCATTCACTCGCATAGGTTTCTTAATGAACATTTGTATCTTGTTGATGATTATCCCATCAAACGATATGAACTTACTGTGAATGCAGATCCGTCACACCGATATTTTATCCAGCCGGAAAATTTGGATAGAATACAGTATAACACATACGGGGATAAAGGGTCGTTTCAGTTAATCGCCTACAACTTACCAAAACGTTATGTGGGTCAGTATTTACCAAATGATAACGATTTGTATCCTCATGTTTATCTCTCGAATATCACTTTGCAGGATATGGAACGATTGTTGCCAAAGCATAGCTCAATTTCTGGTAATGAAGAAATAAAACAGTTTGCGCAGCAATTCATCAAGGAGGATTTGGCACAAACAATAAAAGATATCCGTAATTATGTGAATGATAATTTGACAATTGCCAAACTAAACACTTCATTGATATTACCCAATAGACTTGATGCCGATCAGGTGTATAGAACTAATTGCGCGGACATGTTGTCTCAGGTATCTTATTTAGAGTCGCTTTTATCTTATGCAGGAATAAATTCCGAAATTGACTGGGGGTATGTGCCATTGCAGGTTTACGAAGATCAGCATTATGTGATAGTGGACCCACAAAGAACCCGTATTCACACAACAATTGATGGTTTACCATATAGTATAAATCCATACAATAGCAGTGTGGATGTGAGATTAGAAAATACCGCAAAGGATGCAGTGAAAAGTATTGACATAACTGAGACTTTGGATTTTAATCCTGATACTATTACCTCCCATTATGCAATGTTTACTATTCCGGTAGATCCACGTGGTTTTAATGTGAAGTTTCAGTATATTACCCCATATCGGGATGCTCCTGTTAAATGTCGTCCCATTAATGAGAATTATCATTATACGGTCCAGCTACCAGCAGGAGTTAAGTTGCTGAATTCAGTTAAAAAGAGTTTTGGTAAAGAAGGTTTAGGTAAGGTTGAGGTGTCTATTACTCAAAAAGGTCAAACTTTGGATATTCAGCGTAGGTTAGTGATTGCAAAGGATATGATCACAATATCAGATATGGTGACATTCTATCAGATAATGAACATCTGGGATTATACATCAAGATTAACATTTGAATTATGACACCATCTTTATGGGCATTGTTATGTGCTATTCTTTGGACTGCAGGGATGCTTTATTTTGATAGTAAAAAGAAACATAAATAACACAAAATAAATAAAATAGTAGAATAAGTATGAAATATAAAATATTGTGTCTGTTATTGGGTATTGTGTGTCTGTGTAATGCGCAGCCCAATATGTGCTTTTCTGTAGGTGCGGATAAGATAGTAGCTTTCTCTCAAGGTAATCTTTGTTATCTCCCGGCGAAAAATCAGTGGACATTCCTCAATTATCAATACGAAGAGCAGAGACCTCAGGGTTATTGTGATTTTGGGTGGGCAACCAGTGGCTATCAAAATATGAAAGGCGATTTGAAGTCCCCTCGGAATACAGATTATGGGCCATCTGAAGGGGATCTTGATAGTACACAGTATGATTGGGGCATTCATAATACAATTCAAAATGGCGATATATACACATGGCGAACGCTGAATGCAGAAGAATGGAATTATCTTTTATATAATCGAATTGATGCAGAACGGTTAAGGGGTAAGGCCAAGGTAAATGGTATTCCTGGTTTGGTGCTATTGCCGGACAATTGGGTTCAGCCGGATAATGTTATGTTTGCCTATGGTGAAAGTTATGATGTTAATATATATAGCTTAGTTTTATGGAAGCGTATGGAAATAGCTGGAGCTGTATTTCTTCCAGCCGCAGGTTATGAATGGGATGGATATTCTCAGGAATGGCATGAAGTAGGGTATTATTGGACCACCACTAATGGTGACGAACAAACTGCAGTGGTGTTAAAATTCGATACTCGTACAACAACTACGACATCTGTTCCCCGCAGATATGGCGCTTCGGTCAGGTTGGTTAGAGAATGTCAATAATCTCCTCATGAACCTTAAAAATCACAGATTACAAAAAATATCATTATGGAGAATTTTATAGTTTCCGCAAGAAAATACAGACCCTCAACATTTGATATGGTTGTCGGGCAAAGTCATATAACAGATACTTTGAAAAATGCCATACAGACAAATCAGTTGGCTCAAGCTTATCTGTTTTGTGGCCCTCGTGGTGTGGGGAAAACGACCTGCGCAAGAATTTTTGCCAAGGCTATTAATTGTGAATCCGTTAGTAGAAATGGAGAGCCCTGCAACGAGTGTGATTCCTGTAAGGATTTCAATAACGGAACTTCTATGAATATATTTGAGTTGGATGCGGCCTCTAATAATTCGGTAGATGATATCCGTAGTTTGGTTGAAGGTGTTAGAATTCCACCACAGAGTGGGCGTTATAAGGTGTATATCATAGATGAAGTTCACCAATTGTCGGCATCAGCATTCAATGCTTTCTTGAAAACATTGGAAGAACCGCCAAGTTGGGTGAAATTTATCCTTGCCACCACTGAAAAGCATAAAATCATGCCCACTATATTAAGTCGTTGTCAGTGTTTTGATTTTAAGCGTATAACTAATGAGGATATTGTAAACCAACTTCAATATGTTGCTGATCAAGAAGGTGTAAAAGCTGACAAGGAGTCATTGAATTTGATAGCCCAGCATTCCGATGGTGGAATGAGAGATGCTTTATCGACATTTGATCAGATGGTCAATTTCTGTAGTGGAAATCTTGAACATGAACGGTGTGCAGAAGCCTTGAACATCTTAGGGTTCAATGATTATTATGAGTTAATTGGCTATATGCGTACAGGAAATTTTGAGCAAGCTATGCTTTTGTGGAACCGGGTGCAGAGTAGAGGGGTTGGAGGTCAATATTTTTTGACAGGATTGTGTGAGTACATTCGTAATCTTTTGGTGGCGCATGATGTGCAGACCCACCAATTGTTGGATATGAGTGATGAGTCCAGGAAACGTTTTGTGGAACAGTCTCAAGCTTGTGGGGTGCCGTTTATGCTGAAAATGTTGGATATGGCTAGTGATTTTGATTATCGTTATCCATTCTCTACCAATAAGCGTTTGCACGTTGAGGTTTGTTTAATGAAGATATGTGCTATTGTCAGGCTTAGCAAGGCCGAACAATAAACAATCACACCATAACGTAGGAGAAATAAGAACAACTCCGGTTATGCCGAAGTTGGAATGTGAGTTAGAAAAAGACACCTCTTTGAAGGTGCCGTGTGAAGATATTGCGAATTGTCAAAATCGGCCTGTTGAAGCAAAGACAACTTTAAGGTCTGAAGGTGCGCCTCAAGATGTCTCTACTAATGTATCTGAAAGATCAAATGCAGTACCTGAAGATCAACAGAATAGTGGATATTATGCAAGCACGTTGAATCTTAATCTTTGTCATATCAAGCATGCCCGGGAAAATATTGCAAGTGATGCGGCTCCTTCCGCTTTGTCAGAGGATCGTCTTCATAAGTTTTGGGATGAAATGGTTACAAGTATGCGCTCCAAAGCAGAATGGAAAGAATTTGCTGAACTATTATTGGATAAAGAGGTGAGAATGAATGGTGATGTTGAAATTGTGATAGAATCTTCTAATAGCCATTTCGAGACGCTATTTAAACCTCAACAGGTGGTTGTCTTAGAGTGGTTGAGAAGGCGTACATGTATTCCAAATCTCATGATTACAGTAGCTGTTAAAGCTTCAACACAAGAAAAAACATCATATATTCCACAAGACAAGTATAATGACATGTTTAAGAAAAACAGTAACATATCATATCTTAAAGAAATTTTTCAAGAATTAGATTATTAACCTATGGGGACAACATTTATATTAATAGGATTACTGATATTTGTGGCACATCTTTTTACAGCGTTGTTCAAGAAGCGCAGGATTCCGGATGTGATGTTCCTTATGGCTATTGGTATTTTGCTGGGTCCGGTATTTCATGTAATTTCAGATTATTCAATAGGTGGGGTTGGCAGTGTGTTTGCATCATTGACACTGATATTTGTGTTGGTGGATGCTGGGGTAGATATGAAAATTGATGATTTGCGTAAATACTGGAAAGGGTTAGTCGAAGTGACTCTGTTGAGTTTTATCCTTACAACCGGAGCTGTTACTGTTGCTGGTTGTTATTTAGGAATGCCGTGGACTTCATCTTTGCTGATGGGAACTATGATGGGTGGTACTGCTGGTGCTATTGTAATACCATTGGTCAAGCAGATGAAATTAAGTGAATATGCGAGAACGGTGCTGATCATGGAAAGTGCAATTTCTGCAGTTTTGGCTATGGTGGTTTCGTTGTCAATAATGAATAGTATAAGACATCAAACATTGAATTTTGGTGGTCTTGTGGGTAATATGGTCGCTTCTATCATGATGGCCTTATTAGTCGGTGTCGTTGGGGGAATTGTGTGGGCTACTTGGCTTGATAGGGTTCGTAAGTTACAGAATGCTTTCTTTTTGACGCCAGCCTTTGTGTTCGTTTTATATGGAATCACGGAGGCATTAGGGTATAGTGGACCTATCTCAGCATTGGCTTTCGGTATCGTACTTGGTAATACTGATTATTTTGAACTTTCTTATACGAAGAAACTGACACGTCATCGGATGTTGCCTCTTGAAAACCAAGAAAAACTATTCTTCAAGGAATTGGTATTCATTTTGAAGACATTTTTCTTTATTTATATCGGTATATGTATTCCATTTGATAATGCAACATATTTGCTTTATGGATTGGGTATCACCGTTATTATTTTTATAGTCCGTTTTATATTGTTACAAATTGTAGGTCGCGAGAATCCTAAAAACGATAGGCTGATTGTTTCGATGATGGTTCCCAAAGGACTTGCTACTGCAGTTTTGGCTTCAATGCCTGAGCAGATTAATATGACATACGGTATGGAAGTAATCCCCTATGCCCACATGATAAAGAGTATTGCGTATGCTGTTATTTTCTTTAGTATCATCATTACTTCGTTATTGGTTCTGCTGACAAGAAAGCAGTTGGTGGACGAGACTCTTCCATATTACGATGTTTCACAAGAGGAGGTTTATGACTATGAATAAAGTTCATTTTTGGAAATATGACGGAGCGGGAAATGATTTTATTTTGCTGGATCTCCGTAATCAGGAACTGCAATTAACTGTATCCCAAATTGCCCAGATGTGTCATCGCCGGTTTGGAATAGGGGCAGATGGGTTAATGACCTTATCTAATACATCAGTGGTAGATAATGACGGCAGAAGCTATGATTTTGAGATGAAGTATTACAATAGCGACGGACGCTTGGGCTCCATGTGTGGTAATGGTGGGCGGTGTATTACAGCCTTTGCGTATAATTTGGGCATGTTTGATAAGAATACCCGATTTCTTGGATATGATGGTCCTCATGAAGCTGAAATTCTGGTATGGGATGCGTCCCAGAATGTGGGTATTGTGCAGTTGGGAATGAAAAATGTTCTTTGTGGGGACATTCGTCGTTGTTTAGACGGGTGGTTCTTGGATACAGGGTCTCCTCATTATGTTCAGCGGGTGCAGAATCTGGAATCTTTTGATGTTTATAGTGAAGGCAAACGCCTTCGTCATGATGCTGAATTTCCGGAAGGTACTAATGTGGATTTTATTGAAGATTTGCCAGATGGTCGGTTGATGGTTCGTACATACGAGCGCGGAGTTGAGGATGAAACTTGGGCATGTGGTACAGGAGTAACAGCTTGTGCTATTGTTTCAGGTAACAGGAATCTTGTAACTAAAGGCGGTGATTTTAAGGTCTCATTTGAGGCAACGGAGACTGGCTATTCCCATGTGAAATTAACAGGGCCGGTAGCATTTAATTTTGAAGGTGATTATGGATTTATTCAGTAACATCGATATAGAACCTTATCGCAGAAGAGTTGCAGAATTGACATCTCTCATAGAACATTACAACTATGAGTATTATATGAATGACAATTCTGAAATCAGTGATTATGAGTTCGATAATCTGCTAAAGGAACTCATAGACATAGAACAGCAGTTTCCTGAATTGTCGTTACCTAATTCTCCAACCAAGCGCGTTGGGGGTGAGATTAATAAGACTTTCCGTCAGGTTGAGCACCGCTTCCCTATGCTTTCTTTGGGTAATACATATTCGCTGAATGAGATTGAGGAGTATGAGGCAAGAACAAGAAAACTACTTGGAAACGTCAGGTTCAATTATACTTGTGAGTTAAAATATGACGGCGTGGCAATTGGTTTGACTTATAAGCATGGTCAGTTGGTTCAGGCAGTCACCAGGGGAAATGGTTCTGTCGGAGATGATATTACAAGTAATGCCAGAACGATACGCTCCATTCCCTTGAAACTTGATGGGGAATATCCTGATGATTTTGAGGTGCGAGGAGAAGTGGTTTATCCTTTTGAAGATTTTGAATTGGTAAACCAACAGCGTGAGGCTGAGGGTGATGAACGGTTTGCAAATCCCCGCAATGCGGCCAGTGGAAGTCTTAAATTACAGGATAGTAGAGAATGTGCCAAGAGAAAACTTCTCTTTTGTATGTATTTTATGATGCTTCCTGATACTGAGGTCGGTTTTGCTCCGGAAACACATTATGAACGGCTGCAATGGGCAAAGAAAATGGGTTTCAGAGTTCAGCCATATAGCCGTATCTGCGAAAATATCAATGAAATAAAAGCATTTATAGATTATTGGGATGTTGAACGTTGGAATCTTCCTTTCGCGGTTGATGGTATTGTAATTAAAGTGAATCAGATTCCTTTGTGGGAGGAATTGGGGATGACTGCCAAATCACCAAGGTGGGCAATCGCCTATAAATTCAAAGCACAGAGGGTGAGTACCCCATTGTTGAATGTTAGTTATCAGGTGGGTCGTACAGGTATTGTTACTCCAGTTGCAAACCTTGAACCGGTCTGGCTGGGCGGTACAACCGTAAAACGCGCGACGCTCAATAATGCCGATTTTATTCAGTCTATGGATATTCGGGTAGGGGATAGTCTATTGGTTGAAAAAGGTGGGGAAATTATTCCCAAGATTGTCGGTGTTGATATGGAAAAACGCAAGCCCGATGCTCCATCAATAAAATATGTCTGTGAATGCCCGGAATGCGGTACTCCATTGGTTCGGGTTGATGGTGAGGCTGGGTATTATTGCCCTAACCAGGACACATGTCCGCCTCAGAAGATTGGCGTTTTGGAACACTTCGTTTCCCGAAAAGCTATGAATATTGACAATCTGGGTTCTGAGCGACTGGAAATGTTGTACAAGGCAGGATTGGTCTCCAATGTCGCAGATTTTTATGATCTCACCTATAGCCAGTTGATCGGGTTAGGAAATAGTGGATCTACTATTCAGGAGAAAGGCGCCTCTAATATCATCAAGGCCATTGTCGAATCTAAGAAAGTTCCATTTGAACGGGTCTTGTTCGCTCTGGGTATCCGGTTCGTAGGCGAAGTCGGGGCACAAAAGCTGGCGCGTTATTTCAAGAATATGGATAATCTTATGCGTGCCGAGGTGATGGATCTGGCTATGGTGGAGGATATAGGGGAGAAGACCGCATATATGGTTTATACTTATTTGCACGATGATTGCCATATTGCTATCATCAACCGCCTGAAATCCGCAGGGCTGAATATGGAGGTTGTTGATAGACAAATCAGCAATATTCTGAATGGTAGGGTTTTCGTAGTGAGTGGCGTATTCAGCCATTTCAGCCGTGAAGCCATCAAGAATCATATTGTCCAGCATGGAGGAAAGGTAAGCAGTAGCATCAGTAAGAACACCGATTATGTGCTTGCTGGAGAAAAAATGGGTCCTGAAAAGTTGAAGAAGGCTGAACAGTTGAATATCCCGATTATCGGTGAAGAAGAATATCTTAGAATGACTCAATGAAACGGTTGCTATTCATAACATGGCTTTGCATTCTGATACAGATGAGTTCTGCGCAAGAACCCTTCCAGGTCGGGTTTGGGGTATCTAAGGGGTGGATAGCGGATAACGGGCCGTTATTGAAGCAGACACCCCATTATCCATTGTCGGTTGTTTTAGATTTGTCTCGACCTATAGTTTCGGATTCTTATTGGGTTCAGTATTGGAAATATCCGCGTTATGGTGTTCGTGCTACTTGGATGAACATTCCTGATACTCTTGCTGGGCAGATGTTTGGTCTGGATGCGTTTCTTGAGGGCCCCTTCTTGAAATCGTTCCATTGGATGATTGGCTTAGGACTCTCCTTGTACACGAATCCTTACAGCAGAACACCCAATCCTGACAATATCTTTATAGGTTCTTATATAAATTGTCTTATCGAAGGAGGTATAGGTTATACATTCGATCTGGGCAACAGGTCTTCATTGCAGATAAATGGTGCATTTCTTCATACCTCCAATGGCTATCTGAAGAAACCCAACAAAGGACTTAATTTCTGGCAGATTGGATTGTATTACCGATTACCAAGCACTGAACCTTCGATTGAATATGAACACGCCAGCCCTACATATAATAATGCAGTAAGTACGCCGCTTCATAAGGTATATCTTTCATACGGTTCGGGTATTGTTCAGTCTCGTCTCGATCATCCTGACAAGAATTATTATTATGGGTGGACAGCCATGGCCGGTTATCTTTATCGTATTCACCCTTGCTTCGCTGTCGGGGCTGATTTGGATTTCTCTATGAATACCAGTCGTTTTCAGCATATCAAAGTGACTGGTGATAATTATTCGTTGCCTTGCTATATTGGACTCTATGCTACTACGGAAGCCTATTGGGGAAATCTGGCACTCCGTATATCCTGTGGCACAGAACCTATTCGTGCACGGCATATCGGTGATAATTCCTTTTCCGAGCGTGTCGGTTTGTATTATCATTTCGGAAAGACTCGTGACCAGTGGGCTGGGCTTGGTATGAAGCTCTATTGGGCAAAAGTGGATTTCCTGGAACTGACATACGCAATTACATTGTTTGATAAATAAAAAATAAAACCATGAATACCTTCAAACCATTAATTCCGAAATTCATCCTCATATTCGTGTTACTTATCATGCCCGTTGTTTCAAACGGACAGTCCAAAGCTGCATTGGAAAAGGAAAAGGCTCAGTTGGAACAGGAAATCAAGAAACTCAACAATGAGTTGGCTAAAGTAAAGAAGAATACGAAACTTAGTACTACGCAACTCAATGCACTCAATAAACAGATCAATGAGCGTACCAGGTTGATAAGGAATATCAATAACCAGATGTCCCTTCTTGACAAACAGATTACGGTGGCTCAGGATAGTATTGTCCTCATGAACCATCGTATCGATAGTATGAAAGCTGAATATGCCAAAGCTGTGCGTATCCAGTATCGCAACCGCGACAATCTTGAGGCATACGTACTTCTGTTTGATACCCCGTCCTACAACAGGAGTTTTCTGAAGTATAAATACTTTTCCGCCTATAGTCGTTACCGCCGGCTCCAGTCCCAACAGATAAAAGAGCAGGAACAGACCCTCCAAACCATCTCTCAGGACCTTCAGCGCCAGAAGGAAGAGAAAAATTCCCTTCTTCTTCAGGAACAGCAGCACAAAAAACAACTTGACAAGGAAAAACAACAAAAGCAGAAGTCCGTAAACGAATCCAAGAGCAAGGAAAAGAATCTTACAGCACAGTTGAGCAAAAAGGAAAAACAGAAGAAACAGCTTCAGCAGCAGATTCAGAAGATGATTAATGAGGAAATCTCAAAATCCAAGAAGTCGGGCGGTGCGGTTAGTGGAAGCAGTCCAAGTAAACCATCCACAGAAGAGGCTGCCATGTCCAGTAAATTTGAAGAAAACAAAGGACGTCTTTCTTGGCCAGTATATTACAAGAGTGTACTCAGAGAATATGGCCGCTATCGTCACGAATCCGGTGGTGAGAATATGAACAACGGAATCGATCTCATCACGGCCCCTGGTGCTACTGTCTATTGTATCTTTAACGGAGTGGTAAGTAGGATATTTACTTGTCCCAATGGAACTAAAGGTATCATCATCCGCCATGGCGAGTATATGACAGTATATGCCAATATGGGTACTGTGAGCGTGAAAGAAGGTGCTAAGGTAAATACCAAGCAGTCCATTGGTACAGTCTATACAGCTGATAACGGGTCCGCCGAGTTTAGTTTCCAGTTATGGAAAGGAACTCAAAGCCAGAATCCAAGAAATTGGTTACGTTAATTTGGAGTAACCTCAAAAAATCAGATTTCTGACAATGAAATCTGATGGTATTGCAACAAAAGAGACTTGTCCATCACGTTGGTCCTCAAAAGAACGGACATTGGGAAATTGTGAAACCTGAATAACCGCCGGAAATCTTACTTGAAAAAATGCTATTTTTGCAAAAATAAACGACACAAAGCAACATAATGACAGCAACGCTTGATATGGATAAGAAATACAAAATAATATGCAACCCAAAGAACTTATAGAACGCAAGCAATACATGCAGCAACTTCGCGACCTGAAAGACCAGAACATCATAAAGGTCGTTACGGGAGTACGCCGGTGTGGAAAATCCACTTTGCTACAGATGTTTGCCGATGAATTGATTCGTTCCGGCATTCAAGAGAATCAGGTTCAATTCTATAACTTCGAAGATCTGGATACGCTTGCCATTGGGGATATTTTTCAAATACATAACCATATCAAGGAAAAACTCATTTCAGACAAATACAACTATATCTTCTTGGACGAGGTGCAGAATGTCAATGAGTTTCAGCGTCTGGTCGATAGCCTCTACATCAAACCCAATGTGGATGTTTATATAACGGGGTCCAATGCCTATTTGCTTTCGGGCGAACTGGCTACACTGCTGACAGGACGTTATGTGGAAATTAATATTTTGCCATTGCAATTCTATGAATATTATGATTTTATGTTATTAAAATCGCCAAACTTGTATAAAAATGATATTTTGGCGAATTTTCTGCATTTCGGAGGTCTTCCAGAGTACAACAAACAACTTGAAATCGGTGAGAAACAGGCGGATATGTTTGCTGAAAGCATATTGAAGACTATTGTAGAGAAAGACATATTCCAACGTCTGAACATCACCAACAAGCACGATTTCAATAAAATACTTGATTTTATATTCGATTCCGTCGGTTCATACGTCTCTCCCCGTTCCATATCCGATACCTTGCGGGTCAATGGAACGGTGGTTGACAAGCAAACCGTTGCCAAATATCTGGATGCCTTATGCGAAGCATATTTGATATACAAAGTGCCTCGTTTTGAGATCAAAGGGAAAGGGCTGTTGCAGACTCTGAACAAATATTATGTTGTTGATCCTTGTTTTGCAAAAGTCCGTTTGAAAAAAGCGAAGTTGAAAGACCGTTCCCACTGGCTGGAAAACATGGTATATCTTGAACTGGTCCGTCGCAACAAAGAGGTATTCATTGGCAAGCGTAACAATCTTGAAGTAGATTTTGTTGTGATTGACAACCAAGATTACACATCGTACTACCAAGTTGCCTGGACGACCGAAGATGCCGGCACACTCGAAAGGGAACTGGCTTCTTTGAAAGCCATTAATGACTCCTCGCCCAAATACCTCCTGACGACCGACATGGATTTCAATCCTGTTTACGAAGGAATACGGAAACTGAATGTAATAGATTGGATGCTGCAAAATAATTGAAACGAATGAAAGAATTCAATATAGATAAATCCAACTGGAAGAAATGTATGAATCTAACTATCAACATAGAATCTTTGATTAGCGGAAAGGCTGTTGAGAGCAATCGCTTGGAGTTTAAGGAAGGTTGGAACCCTGATGCCATATATCGAACAATTTGCGCTTTTGCCAATGACTTCGACGATACTGGAGGAGGATACATTGTTGTCGGTGTAAAAGAGGAAAACGGCCATGCAGTCCGTCCTGTGACGGGTATAGCAAATAATACTATTGAGCGGATTGAAAAAGAAATGGTCGGACTTAACAACTTGATACAACCTTATTATCAGCCTCGATTGTATATTGAAGAAGTTGATGACAAAACTATTTTAGTGATAAAAGTATCTGCGGGAGAAAGACGTCCCTATAAAGTGCCAGACTGCGTCACCGCCAAACAAAAAAGTTACAGTTACTATATCCGATACAATAGTAGCAGCATCATTGCAAAGAATGAATATGAACGCGAGTTGCTGAATTTGGCAAACAGAACTCCTTTTGACGATAGAGGCAATGCCGCA
>JAZUFZ010000025.1:0-12919 GCA_045640985.1 Bacteroidales bacterium | reverse complement strand
GGCTCACCTTCGTGCAGATACATCAAGGCGGCATTGCTACGGAATCGGCTGACAATGTGGAAGCCTTCTCTGGCCAGGCCGTCGACGAATTCAAATATTGCAAAGTAGGAATCTGCCACGATGTGCCGTGAAAGCCCCAACAGTTTCTCTTTGTTTGCAAGGATGCTTGTGAGGTACCATTTCGGCAGGCTTAGCCCGCATTCTGAAAGGGACTTCGGAGAAGGCGTCTGCACGGCTTTCAGCGAGACGCAGTCCTTGCGGTCGATGTCGATCAGGCCTATGCCCAGAATCTCCAGTCCGTGCTTGACTGCCTGTGCGCATCCTGACCAGAACTGACCGATGCCTTGAGTGTGCTTCCCGGACTTGGAAATGTAGCTTGGGTCTATGGCTATTGCCTTTCGTGTGGAGGACTGGAACAGATGCTTGCCGAGCTCGATGTTGAAGTCGATCCATGGGAATGGCTTGGAAAAGTTCTTCCGGAAGGTCTTCTCGCAGTAATTTCCATAGATTCCCATCTGAGAAAAATTTGCTTTTCGGGGCAATAAAACGAATAGCAACAGCGTTTCTAAACGGAGCGTCCATAAGTTTGCTTATGAGAACCGAAGGTCATGAGCTCCGCTGAATCTAAATTGATTAAGCGAATACCGGAGAGCAGAAACGACTTGAGCGCAGCGAAAAGCGTTTCTATTAAAAAGTTGACAAATGCCTTTTTGATGCCGGGAATGGCCGACAAAGCCTTTCTGTTTTTCAGAAGGTTCGCTCGACAGGCTCGCGTTCCATCTGCAGGCATACTGATAATGGTTAAGAGGGCTCGAAAATGTGGTGTCTTTGTGCTTATCGGAAATCATTTACAAAGATACTCATTTTCAGCCACCTGATCAAATTTTTAAAGTTAAAAATGTTTAATTAAAATATTAATAATCAAATTGTTGAACTAAAAAGTTCCGAAGTATTGGACACTATGAAAAACAAAAAAATATATATTATTTCTGGCGTGACGGTAATCGTACTGGTTATCGGTTTTGTAATGCTGGGACAAACGACACGCAATAAAGAAAATACAAGAATATATATTCCAAGGAATTGTGACTATCGTGCGGTTTGTGATACTTTGCAGAAATACAGCTGTATGCCCAATAGATTGGTGTTTAACACGGTTGCAAACCTGAGACATTATGATGAACATATTAAAAGCGGTTCGTATATAATTCCACCCAAAACGGGCTGCCTGGCACTCTTCCGGAAACTTAACGGCGGTTGTCAGGACCCCATAAAGCTCACCTTTGGCAAATACAGGACAAAAGAGCAGCTCTGTCACTATCTCGCAAGTGTGATTGAATCTTCTGAAGACAGCTTGCTAGCTCAAATCAGCAACGACAGCCTTATGGCGTACTATATTCCGAATACGTATGAGGTTTATTGGAATATTACCCCGAAGAAACTTCAAGAACGGATGGTTAAAGAATGGGATGCTTTCTGGAATGAATCAAGAACGCATAAGGCGCAACAGGAAGGTTTGACACCTTATCAGGTAATAGTCTTAGCCTCCATAGTGGAAGAAGAAACCAATAAGAATGAGGACAAACCCATTATTGCAAGTGTCTATCTGAACCGACTGAGAAAAGGAATGCTACTGCAGGCAGATCCTACTGTAAAATATGCAGTCGGGGACTTTACCCTGAGGCGGATACTTACCCAGCATACAATGACAGACAGTCCATACAATACATACCGATATAAAGGTCTTCCTCCAGCCCCAATCTGTACCCCGTCGGTAAGCTCAATTGATGCCGTGCTGGCAGACAGGCATACTGATTATCTGTATTTTTGTGCAAAAGACGATTTCAGCGGCTATCATGCTTTTGCTTCCACATTGGCCCAGCATAACGAAAATGCGCGCCGCTTCCATAATGCACTCAATCAAAAAGGGGTGTATAGGTAATATGGGATATTCAAAATCTTTTGATAATTAGGGGTATATAATTTAATAACTCTGTTCAAAAAAAAGACGATTCGACAAGGATTAATTAAAAAAAAAGTCGTAATTTTGCATTTTGAAATATGCCTTATACTATGGATGACGAACAGAAAAATATTGATTCTGAAGAATCGTTGGAACAAACCAATATTTCCCCCATCTCCAGTGAAGAAGAACCTTTGACGGAGGGCAATACTTTATCGTTGAATTCAATGTTCAAAGAATATTGGATTGATTACGCATCCGATGTGATTCTGGATAGAAGTGTGCCTGATATCGCAGACGGACTGAAACCGGTTCAACGCCGAATACTCCATGCCATGAAAGAAATGGATGACGGCAGGTTCAATAAGGTTAATACCATTGTGGGGTCCACTATGGCGTATCATCCACACGGAGATGCAAGTATTAAAGATGCGCTGGTCAATATGGGGCAGAAAGATCTGCTGATTGACTGCCAGGGAAACTGGGGAAATATACTGACTGGTGATGATGCAGCCGCAGGCCGTTATATTGAGGCCCGATTGTCGAAGTTCGCCAAAGAGGTTGTATTCAACAAAAAGACAACAGAATGGAAACCCTCATACGACGGCCGCCATCAGGAACCGGTTGCCTTACCAATCAAGTTTCCATTACTGCTGGCCCAAGGTACCAAAGGTATTGCTGTAACTTTGACATCGGTAATACTTCCATATAATTTCTGCGAACTGCTTGACGCGAGCATCAAGATACTGAAGGAAGAACCCTTTGAGATATACCCTGATTTTCCGACAGGAGGTCTGATAGATGTAAGCCGATACAATGATGGTGCTATTGGTGGTCGCCTGCGCATAAGAGCCAAGATGCACTATGATGAGAAACGCAAAGCCATCGTCATCACAGAGGTTCCGTATGGTATTACCACCGATTTGCTGAAGGAGAGTATATTGCAGGCCAATGAAAAAGGTAAGATTAAACTCAAGAAGGTGGATGACAATACCGCTGCTACGGTTGAAATCATTTGTTATCTTGCGGCAGGAATCTCACCCGACCAGATGATTGACGGATTATATGCATTTACCAGCTGTCAGACGAGCTTTTCCCCTCAGACCTGTGTGATCGTGAATGACAAACCTGTGTTTATGACGGCCAGCGATATCTTACGTCATTCTACATTCAGAACCAAAGACCTGCTTCGTCAGGAACTGGAAATACAACTCCAGGAACTGGAAGACCGCTGGCATTGGGTTAGTCTGGAAAAAATATTCTTTGAAAAGGGTATCTATAAGAAGATGGAAGCCAAAGATAGCATATCGTTTGACGAGCAGGTGGATGACATGGAACGGGCATTTGATAAATATCGCAAGCTGTTCCGCAAGGAGATAACCCGTGAAGATGTGCTCAAGCTGACAGAAAAGCCTGTAAAGAAAATTTCCAAGTTTGATATCAAGAAAGCAGAGCTGGAGTTGGAAACGATTGAGATGAATATGGATGAGGTAAAGAACCATCTGGAACACCTTACCGACTATGCGATAGGATATTTCCGACATCTGCTGGAGACGTATGGAAAGGGGAGAGAGCGTAAGACGGAAATACGAAACTTTGAGGATATACAAGCCGCCAACGTAGCCGTGGCAAATGAAAAACTGTATGTGAACTATGCGACAGGCTTTGCCGGCTATGCGTTGAAAAAGGATGAAGGCGCGGAATTTGTGTGTGAGTGTTCCAAGATGGATGATATTATCGTGTTCAGAAAGGACGGAACGATGATTGTGACCAAGGTGCAGGAAAAAGGATTTGTAGGAACCAACGACTGCAAGGAACTGGAATGGGTTGGAGTTTTCCGCAAAAAGGATGACCGCACAATATACAATATGGTGTACAAAGACGGCGAAACCGGTTTCGGATATGTGAAAAGATTTTCCGTAGTAGGTATTACGCGCGATCATGAATATCCACTTACCAAAGGCACAAAAGGAACCAAAATACTTTATTTTACCGCCAATCCTAACGGAGAAGCCGAAGTAATTACTATCCATCATGCCACGAAGGCAAAAATGAAGAAAGTAAGTTTTGATTTCAATTTTGCCTCTTTGATGATAAAAGGTCGTAACAGCATGGGAAATATTCTTACCCGTTATCCGATTCGCAGTATTAACATGAAAGGTGAAGGTGTTTCGACATTGGCAGCAAGAAAGATATGGTTTGACCCTACAGTCAAACGACTGAATGTAACCGAGGCTGGCGAACTGTTGGGCGAATTCAAAGGAAACGACAAAATCCTGAGCATGATGAAAGGAGGGTATGTTCGCCTGACGAACTTCGATTTGTCGAACCATTTCGAGGATGATTTGCTGGACATCAGGAAATATTACCATAAAGGGATTATCACTGTGGTGTACAAAGATGCGGAGAAAGGCTATTTCTTCATAAAACGTTTTATGCCAGAAGTGACAGACAAGAAGATGTATTTTTTGAAAGAAGAAAGCGGCGATGAATTGATTACCTACGCTTTTGATACATATCCACGCCTTGAGGTAATATATGATACCGATAATAACAATAAAAAAATAGAATCTGAGATTATTGAGGTTTCGGATTTCATTGCTGTGAAAGGCTATGCGGCAAAGGGAAAGCGTATTTCAACAGCAACGATAAAGGAATTTCAATGGCTCAATCCACTGCCAGAACCGGATCCGGAACCGGAAGAGGAAGATGTACGTGTGAATGAAGATGAAGTTCTGGCAGAAGGAACTCAAACAGAATTATTTTAATAAAAATAAGATATATGAGAATTATGTTCGTACTGCCGCGGTTTCCGTATCCTTTGGACAAAGGAGACAAACTGCGTGCTTATCATCAGATAAGAATTCTTTCGGAATATCATGAGATAAGTCTGTTCTGTATATCCCACGAAGGTGTGGAACCGGAACATGTAGATGCTCTACGCAAGTATTGTACAGATATCGTGGTGGTGAAGCCTAACCGATTGGTCTCCTATAAGAACGTATTGCGGAATTTTCTTCGTTCCAAATCATTACAGATAGGTTACTGGGATTCAAAGAAGGCTCGAAGAAAATATAAGGAATTTGAAAACAAAGTGCAACCAGACGTCATATACAGCCAGATGGTGCGCACGATGCCTATAGTGAGCCGGCGTACGCTTCCTAAGGTAATGGATTTCCAGGATGCTCTGTCTATGAACACAGAACGTAGAATGGACCATACCCGACCGGGCTTCTGGCATTGGGTGTTACATTATGAATTTAAGATGCTCCGCAGCAGTGAATACAATGCATTCAAAATATTTGATGATCTGGTCATCATATCTGAAACCGACAGCGAAGCTATTCCACACAGAAAGAACAGCGACATAAAGGTGATACCTAACGGAGTGGATTTCGAGTATTATGCCCCGATGGAGTGTGAAAAGAAATACGAAGTGATGTTCTGTGGAAACATGCAGTATGAGCCCAACGTGAATGCTGCTAAATATCTTGTAGAAGAAATCATGCCGATAGTATGGAAGCATTATCCGAATGCCAGACTGCTGATTGCCGGGACTTCGCCAAAAGCAAGTGTGAAGAATCTTGCCAATGACAGAGTTGAGGTGAGTGGTTGGGTTGAAGACATGCGGGAATGCTATGCAAGCGCCCAAGTATTTGTGGCGCCAATGCAGATGGGTTCAGGATTGCAAAACAAACTACTGGAAGCCATGTCTATGGAGCTTCCTTGCGTAACAACCCCTATAGCAAATGATTCGCTCGGTAGCAACGATGAGGTTCTGGTAGGCCATGATGCTCAGGAAATAGCCGATGATATCATAAAGTTACTCTCTGACGAAAATTACAGAAATCAGCTGGCACATAAAGGACGGGAGTTTATTAAGCAGAATTACAGCTGGGAGGTTTACGGGCGCAAGTTGGAGTCCATACTCGAAAATGTCTGCAAGAAATGAAAAAGTGGAAAACGGCACAGGGCAAATGGAAGCAGGAAACAGGCGTATGGGACGCTGAAAGTTCTCCCAAGAAACGCCTTTCCCCGCAGGAACGTAATACTTTCAGTACAGATGTCATCCCTGAGAAAGCGATTCTGGTAAGCGTATGTGCTTCGGGTATCTCTATAGAAAGTGCGGAAGAGTACCTGAACGAGTTGGAATTTCTATTAGAAACCGCAGGTGGACTCACCGTAAAGAAGGTAATCCAGAAACTGGAAAAACCTGACACACGTACCTATATCGGTACCGGGAAACTGGAAGAAATCAAAGAATACAAAGATGCACTGGAAGCAGACTTTCTGGTGTTCGATGATGAATTGTCACCCACACAACTCCGCAATCTTGAGCGGGAGTTCAACTGCCGGATATTGGACCGGACTACCTTGATACTTGACATCTTCGCCAAGCGGGCACGTACTTCTATTGCAAAGACTCAGGTAGAATTGGCACAGTTACAGTATATGCTGCCACGTCTGACCAGACTTTGGACCCATCTTGAACGCCAGCGAGGCGGTATCGGTATGCGTGGCCCTGGTGAAACCCAGATAGAGACTGACCGCCGATTGATTACTGAAAAAATATCGCTGCTCAAGGAAAGGCTCCGTTCCATAGATAAGCAAAAGACACTCCAAAGAAAGAACCGCGAAAGTCTGGTCCGCGTAGCTCTCGTGGGATATACCAATGTGGGAAAATCCACTCTTATGAATCTTCTGAGCAAGAGCGATGTATTTGCTGAAAATAAGCTGTTTGCTACGTTGGACACCACCGTACGCAAGGTGGTAATAGACAACCTTCCGTTTTTGCTGACAGATACTGTGGGATTTATCCGCAAACTGCCTCATGGATTAGTTGAATCGTTCAAATCCACTCTGGATGAAGTCTGTGAAGCCGATCTGCTTCTCCATGTAGTTGATATCTCCCATCCCAATTATGAAGAACAGATTCAGGCAGTCAATAAGACCCTTGAAGAAATAGGTGCACTCGACAAACCTACGATATTGGTATTTAACAAAATCGATAATTATACTTACATTCAGAAAGACGAAGATGACCTCACACCTATGACGAAAGCCAATTGGTCACTTGAGATGCTTCAAGAATCCTGGATGGCGAAACAAAACGAACACGATACCATATTCATCAGCGCGGTAAACAAAGAAAATATCGACCGCCTCAGGACATTGATGTATGAGCGGATCAAGCAGATACATGCTGTCCGGTATCCGTACAATAATTTTCTGTATTGAGAAACCGTCCAATACGGTTCTGGCCATGATTGATAAATCCATAAACAAAAATATAGACAAGATTCTTCTGAAACTCAAGACTGTTCCAGAATCGCCTGGGGTATATCAGCATCTTGATGCTCAAGGCAAAGTCATTTATGTCGGGAAAGCCAAGAACCTTCAACGGAGAGTCAGTTCATATTTTACACGGTATGAAGCCCATTCCTCTAAAATCAAGATGCTTATCCGGCATATCTATGATTTCAGGATTACCGTCGTACCGACAGAAGTGGATGCCTTGTTACTTGAAAACAATCTCATAAAGCAATATCAGCCTCGTTACAACAGTCTTCTCAAGGATGACAAAAGCTATCCTTATCTCTGTATTACCGATGAGGATTTTCCCCAGGTGCTTTTTACCCGGGACCGGACACGTATCAAAGGTCACTTCTATGGACCCTATCCCAATCAGAAAGTACTCAGAGAACTACAGGATATCATCCGAAAACTATTCACCTACAGAACCTGCCACCATCATCTTACCGTACAAATCCCGAATGGAAAGAGGCCTGTTGTCCGGCCTTGCATTAACCATCAGATAGGACTTTGCGATGCCCCATGCGCAGGACTGCAAAGCCAGGCGGATTATCTTAATACCATCCAGAACATCCGCCGCATCCTGAGAGGTGACTTCGATGATATCATCTCCGACCTGAAAGATCAGATGTTCGCCCTCTCTGAACAGCAGCGCTTTGAAGAAGCAGAAGTCTTCCATCGCAAAATACAGTTGCTGCAGGAGTATCAATCCAAATCCACCGTAGTAAACACTTCTGTAAAAGATGTAGATGTATTCACCATACTTTCCGATTCCCAGTATGCCTACATCAACATGATGCGCATCAAACACGGAAGCATCATTTACAGTTTCTCCTCCGAAATAAAGAAGCAGCTTGATGAGAGCGATTCGGAAATACTCTCAACCATCATTCCGGAACTTCATCAGAAGATAGAAAGCACAGCCCATGAAGTTATACTTCAAGCCCCTGTAGAGGACCTTCCCCAGGAGTATCTCAAACAGGTCATTCCCACTCGTGGCGACAAAAAGGAGCTGCTTGAACTCTCATTGCGTAACGCCAGAACCTATCAGATGCAATGCTCCCGGCAGCGGATGCTGGTCAATCCTGATGCCGGACGCACCCAACTGTTGGAACGGCTCCAGCAGTCTCTCCATCTCCCGCAGCTGCCGGTACATATTGAATGTTTCGATAACTCCAATATACAGGGGGCATATCCTGTCGCTGCGATGGTTCGTTTCACCAATGGCCGGCCCGACAAAAAAGAGTACCGGACCTATAACATCAAAACCGTCGAGGGTCCGGACGATTATGCCTCCATGGAAGAGGTTATATACCGTAGATACAAACGCCTGTCCGAAGAGCAGAAAGAACTCCCACAACTACTCATTGTTGATGGGGGAGAAGGGCAGATGGAAATGGCACGCCGGGTAATCTCAGAACAGCTCCACCTCGACATTCCCATAGCAGGTCTTGCCAAAGACAACCACCATAAAACCAGTCAGCTTCTGTATGGATTTCCTCCACAGGTAGTTGGATTGAAGCTGACAGATCCGTTATTTCACCTTCTGGAACAGATTCAGAACGAGGTACACCGTTTTGCCATCACTTTCCATCGCAATAAACGATCCAAAGGCACATTCAAAACCCAGCTGACCGACATACCTGGGATAGGGGAGAAGACTGCCACCGAACTTTTGATGAGGTTCGGCTCCGTAAAAAATATCCGGAAACAATCCTTTGAGACGCTTGCGGCTGTGACCGGACAGGCAAAAGCCCGACAGATCATCGACTTTTTCCAAACCAACTAACCCAGCAACTGTTCCGCAGCAGTATAAGCACTCACTTTATTTTCCAAAATAAGTCTGCTGATTTCCTGTATCCGCTCTTCCATTCCAGGCGTATTATAGAAACGCTCCTTCAGCGTCGATTCAATCGTCTCGTTCAGTATCCGGAGGTTCTGATGCTGGCGCTTCTCATAGAAATAGCCCGTCTTTTTTGTAAATGCAACATATTCCATGATATTGTTCCAGACTTCCTGAATACCCTCATGGCTATATGCGGAACATAGATGAACCTTGACCTCATATCCCGAATCCGGTTTGGGAAACAGATGAAGTGCATTTTTGTAATGGCTTGCTGAAAGTTCTGATCGGTTATGGTCAATATCGCATTTGTTGATGGCAATAGCATCCGCCATCTCCATAATGCCACGCTTGATGCCCTGAAGTTCATCCCCAGTATTTGCCAGTTGCAGCAGCAGGAAGAAATCAACCATTGAATGGGCTGCCACCTCGCTCTGTCCGACTCCCACCGTCTCAACAATTACCACATCAAACCCCGCCGCCTCACACAGAGTAATTATCTCACGGGTCTTGCGAGCCACCCCGCCGAGCGAACCGGCCGAAGGACTGGGCCGAATGAAAGCGTTCGGGTCTATACTCAGTTCCTCCATTCTCGTCTTGTCACCCAGAATGCTCCCTTTCGAGCGTTCACTGGAAGGGTCTATGGCCAAGACTGCCACCTTATGTCCATGCGCTGTCAGCATCTTTCCGAGAGCCTCTATCGTAGTACTTTTCCCTGCACCCGGAACGCCGGTTATACCCAATCTTATGGAATTTCCGCTATATGGCAGGCATCTTTCAATTATCTGCTGCGCTTTTAACTGGTGCTCATACAACGAACTTTCGACCAAAGTTATGGCTCTGCTGAGGGTTGTGCGGTCTTTGCTTAAAATTCCGCTAACAAGCTCATCTACAGACAATTCTTTACGTTTAGCCATTTTTATGCGTTGAACGTAATTATTGTTGATTTTTTCTGGTTGAGCTATTCCTCCCTGCACATTCAGCGCACTCTCGTAATCAAAATTGCTATAAAGTTTCTTATCTTCCATAATTCTGTTATTGCTTGATTATGACAGTATTGCAATGATATTGCCACATACTTTCGACCTACAAAGATAAGAATTTTTTTAGAAAAATTTGGTCAATTCAAAAAAAAATTGTAATTTTGCACCCGATTTCAAACGAAACCTGGCGGGGTAGCTCAGTTGGTTAGAGCGTCGGATTCATAACCCGGAGGTCATGAGTTCAATTCTCATCCCCGCTACAAGGAAAAAAGGTTCCCACTCGGGAACCTTTTCGTGTATCAGACCGCTATAGTACAGCCGCCACATAATTCAAATGCTCTACATTCACATCCCTTATTGCCACCGGAAATGCACCTATTGCGCCTTCTATTCCACTCCCACGAAGGCTGGCAAGGATGAGTATGTACAGGCATTATGTTCGGAACTGCACCAGCGCAGATCTGAACTCAACCATCCCATCCGCACCATCTATTTCGGCGGAGGAACTCCCACCATACTCACTCCAACCCAACTCCAGACCCTCGTAACGTATATCCGCACCCACTTTGACCTGAGCCAGATCGAGGAAGTAACTATCGAAGCCAATCCCGAAGACCTTACCCCCGAAAATCTCCGGCAGCTCGCCCGACTTCAATTCTTCAACCGAATCAGCATCGGCGTACAGAGTTTCCAAGACACACAGCTCCGCCTGTTGAACCGTTCCCATACCGCACGCCAGGCCATCAACGCCATATCCTGCGCCTACGAATCCGGCTTCGGGAATATCAGCATCGATCTCATCTATGGACAGCCCCGGCAGACACTCGCCGACTGGGCACACGATCTGGAAACACTCCGGCAACTCGGCTCACGGGTCAAACACCTGTCCGCCTACGCGCTCACCCTTGAACCAGGCACAATGCTCCACACACAGCTGAAGAAGGGCCTTATAGAACTCCCCCCGGAAGAACTCGTCATGCAGCAGTATGACCACCTCCAGCAGTCAGCACACGAACTCGGATACCACCAATACGAGATTTCCAGTTACTGTCAGTCAGGATACCATTCGCGCCACAATTCCCGATACTGGGACCGCACGCCGTATGTTGGAATCGGAGCTGCCGCCCACAGCTTCGACGGACACAGTCGCCGGTGGAACGTCTCAGACATCCGCACCTACATCCAAGCCCTCAACGGCTCATCCTTCTACTACGAGACCGAACAGCTCACTCCCCGCGATGCCTTCAACGAATATCTTATGACCTCCCTCCGCACCACAGCCGGCATCAGCCTCGCCTACATATCCGCCACTTGGCCGCAATATCTTTCATATCTTCAGCAGAAATCCCGCAAGTACCTCCAAGCCGGCCATCTCGTTTCCACGCCAACGGCCCTGCAACCCACACCGCAAGGACTCCTGCACGCCGACGGCATCGCCGCCGACCTGTTTCTGTAGGATTTCCCGTAATCCATTTTCCTCACCTGCCCTGATTCCATTTACCATTCAAAGAGGGGAGAGGTGCAGTTTTGTATATCTCCACTATTTATATGAGTTATAGCTAATAGAAATATTACTATCAAAATTATGATAAACCACGTTTTCCCTCTTCAAACAATCTGAAATAATAGGGGATTGTTGATATTTATAAGGGACTCAAAAAAATTCACTTTTACACAATATTTATCAACAATGTGCGTTATAACAATAAAATAAGCAAACAATGATAGTCATTCGCAACACATCAGGAGAAGTGGTTTACAGGTCAAACGACAATGACCTCTGCTTTGCTTATTTGGCAGACCTCGACCTAAGGAATGCAGATTTCCACGGACAAGATTTAGCTTGGGCATGTTTCGCCGGATCCATTATAGATGGAGCGGATTTTAGAGGAGCAGATCTTCGTGCTGCTTATTTTGATGAGGGCGCACTTGACAAAGCTATCACGGATGAAACAACAAAAATGCCCATCCTAAAAGAAGAGGAAACATACGAGCGACCTTGTTGGATGTAGAAAAACAAAAAGGCTGACCAATCGGTCAGCCTTTACTTTTGCAACTTACTCAGCAATCTCTTCTGTCTCTTCCGCCGCGATGGCCGCTTCCAGTTCTGCCATCACAACCTCATTGGCGTTGTACTCAGCATTGGCAGCCTCGTAAGCGGTTTTTCTTCGGGGTACTCAGTAGAGAATCTTTTCCCGAGTTTGATACATTTGGCTGCGTGGGCGTCGCTCCGAGCCATGATTGTCTGCAGTTCCACTTGCCGAGCCTGCAGTTGCTCCAACTGTTCTTTGTTTGACATATCGATATTTTTTTAGATTGAACATTCAAATTGAGCAGGCGAGAAACATTTCCCGCTTGCGATTTTTGTTTTTGCGCTTGTAGTATTCTAACGTGGTGTATTAGGGTTTGACACTCACCTTAAGCCAATCCTTTTCATCCACTTCAAGCACTTCTCCCCATCTTGACAGCTTGACACATTCCAGAACCGAACGCCTGAGGCGGTAAGCGTTGCACCATTTCAGCGCGGTAAAATAAGATGACCTTTGAGGTCCTGCACAGCCTTTCCGTCCACGGAAACGGGGAAAGATGTAATCAATTCATTTTCAGCAGTATCTTAAAACCTGTGCAGGTGATGCAACATCTCTATACAACTTTCGTATAAGGGGCGGTTTTTTATGGTTCTTCATAAAAATGCGTAGATAGGAGCAAATAAAGAAGCCGGTCAAGACGTTTATAATGTACCACCAAAAGTAAACGTTATGCAGACCAGCTTCCTATATCATATGATGGGTGTGTCAGACCACGAGTGTACGCACA
>JAZUFZ010000024.1:0-41109 GCA_045640985.1 Bacteroidales bacterium | reverse complement strand
TATGGAGATGGTGTTCACCTCTTCCCATTCCGAACAGAGAAGTTAAGCCCATCCTCGCCGATGATACTGCATTTATTTGTGGAAAAGTAGGTCGCCGCCAATCTTAAACGGAGGGAGTTTCGCAAGGAACTCCCTTTTTTTTGTTGTATATACCTCTGTCATAATCTGGGAAACCCTGAATGAATCCCGTTGCCGGCAGCCTGTCCGGCAGTCTGTCCGGCAGGATGGTCCGGCTGTTCCGGCTATTCTGGCTGTTCCGGATAGTCTGTTAATGAAATCTAAAGGGGATCTGATGCCATAAGATGAAATCCTGATTTCGGATGACTTTTTGCGTATCTTGCTGGTATTCTGTGGATAGCATCCGACATCCATCCGACATGAACCGACATTCGTGTCGGTTCATGTCGGTTGAATGTCGGATGATTCTCGCTGTGGATCAATAAAATAGCGAAAATGTCGTAAAAAACTGATAGTTGCATTTCCTGCTGAAACTGCATTAGATTTATGCAACTAAAATTTCCACGCAGGTAAAGTTTATATATTGATTTGTAATGGGGGGGAATTAAAAATCGTTTCATAGAACATGAATTACTCACGAGTTAAATCATAAACTTTTTCTCAATATTAATATTACGTTTATGAAGAAAATGCGGATAATTTATGGGCATTCGTGTTCCCCGAAGGCCAAAGATAAATTATCGCATCAGCACTAATCTTCTTATTATCATTCAGTTTCATCCGGGGCGATGTTTATTTTTTACGCAATGACAGAAGTTGTCGTAAAAGTTATGTATCTTTGCAAAAAAATAATAAACAGTATCCGATATGTCAGATCAACCCAAAATCGTTCGATTATTGCATTTGATGAAGTTGTTGAGTGGCCCGAAAGAATATACCATAGAGGAGGCCGCAAAGATTCTTGCTGTGCATCCTCGTTCGGTGGAACGATATTGTTGCAGTTTGGAGGAGGCTGGTTTCGTCTTGAATCATAACGGAAGATACCGGCATCTTGTCATTACAGCCAAGAATTATGCGGATTTTGATTTGAATTGTACTATCATATTCAGTAGGGAGGAGGCAAATTTGATTAATCTTCTGATTTCTCAATTGACATCGGATGTGCCGTTGCGTCATAATCTGCAAACAAAACTGGCCGCCGTTTGTGATAATATCCCGCTTACGAAGCTGGTCGGGAAAAACGCGGCGTTGGAAACTGTAGAAGTTATCGCTGGTGCCATACGTCAGCAATATCAGGTATGGTTAAGGGGGTATGCTTCGGCCCATAACTCTCAGATTTCAGACAGGTTGATTGAGCCCGTGGAGTTTTCTGAGAATTACACATACGTTTATGCATACGATGTTGAACGGAAAGCAATGAGGGTGTTCAAATTGTCTCGCGTTGGCTATGCAGAGGCGACCGGTACCCGATGGCAGAATCAGATGTGGCATAAGCATCTTTCGACAGATCCGTTCCACATGACCGGTGACCTGAATGAGGTCGTTATATTGTATCTGACGTTGAGAGCGTATGAATTGCTTTGTGAGGAATTTCCTATGGCGCAGCCGATGTGTGAGCCGTTGCAAGATCATTCGCCTTACCACTATCTGTGTAAGATGAAAGTTAATTCATATCAAGGGGTAGGACGGTTTATTCTGGGACTTCCCGGAGAAGTAAAAGTGGTGGAGAGTCCGGGTCTGGTGCAATATATTAAAGAACAGTGCCAACATTATGATTTCTTGAAGTAAATGTTTGTAATATTATAAAATCATGAAAAGAATTGTTTTATCATTTGTTTACATTGTATGTTTCATGTCTCTGTCTATGGGACAGAATCATCTCCGGTTCAAAGGTGTTCCCATGGATGGAACCATACAGCAGTTTGCCCAGAAATTGACCCAGAAAGGGCTTACGATAGTGGAGAAAGGTAATGACAATATTATCCTTTCCGGTATGTTTGCTTCGTATAAGGATTGTGTAGTCGGAGTGATAGGTGATAAACAGCAGCATGTAGCAAAGGTCGCGGTAGTGTTTCCCGATTGTGATACATGGGCAGATCTGGAGAAAAACTATACCAATATCAAACAGATGCTGACTCAAAAATATGGCGAACCAACTGACGTAGTGGAAAAATTTCAGGCCAGTTACATAGATAACGATATGAGTAAGATGTCTGCGTTACAACTTCAAAGATGCACATATTATTCGATATTTACAACAGAAGAAGGTTCCATTCAGTTGGAATTGAAGAGTTCTGACTATAAATGCTATGTGATATTGTCCTATTTCGACAACGCAAACCAACAACAAGTCATTAACGACGCTCTGGAGGACCTGTAATTGTATTACGAATCTGTATTGAAAATTGCTTTTTGTGAGAAAATAATGAATCTCCAGATGATAGAATATAATGTATTTGTTTTTAGTTGTTTGTGTGGCTGTTTCTTCACAGAATGCAATAATATATCTGAAGAAATCTTTCAGATTTTGAAAAAAAATTTTGGTAATTCAGAAAAAGGTTGTAATTTTGCAATCACAAAAAAAGCAATTCACAATAAGGATTATTCCGTTGTGTAAACATCTAAGACGGGTTTTTTAAGACTCGTCTTTTCTTATCTTATATAGATTAATTATGAAGAAAATATTAGGATTAGACTTAGGAACCAACAGTATCGGTTGGGCATTAGTCAACGAAGCAGAAAATGAAAGCGAAAAATCGTCAATAATCAAAATAGGTTCAAGAATCATCCACTACGACAATTTTGTCAATTCTCAAACTGGAAAAGAAAGCAAAGAACCTGTTAAAGACTTTTGTGGAGGCAAAAGCATTTCTTGCAATGCAGGAAGAACATCCAAACGGTCCATGCGTCGCAATCTTCAACGGTACAAACTTCGCAGATATAACTTAATTGAGGTTCTGAAAGAACATAATTTCATTACAGATGATACAATACTCTCAGAGAGCGGTAACCGTTCTACTTTTGAGACCTATCGTTTGCGAGCCAAAGCCGCTACCGAGGAAATAACCTTGTCAGAATTTGCCCGAGTACTTTTGATGATTAATAAGAAACGAGGTTACAAAAGCAGTCGCAAAGCCAAGAATGAAGAAGAAGGACAATTGATTGATGGAATGTCGATTGCTAAGGAACTTTGTGAAAACAATCTCACTCCTGGTGAATTTACTTATCAAATTCTATGCAGTGGAAAGAATCATGTGCCAGATTTCTACCGTTCCGATCTACAATCCGAATTCGATAAGGTATGGGAATTCCAAAAAACATTCTATCCAGCCATCCTTAATGACGAACTTAAAAACAACCTGAGAGGCAAGAATAAAAAACAGACCTGGGCAATTTGCCAAGAACCATTCAACTTAGTCGGCATAAAGAGGGATACCAAAGGTTTTGAACAAAAGAAAGAGAATTATCAATGGCGCTCGGATGCACTCCGAAATCAACTCGGACTTGAAGAATTGGCCATCGTTTTGCAAGAAATCAATGGTCAGCTTAGCAATTCAAGCGGCTACCTTGGTGATATAAGCGACCGTAGCAAAGAACTCTATTTTAAGCATCAGACAGTCGGTCAATACTTAATGCGCATGATAGAAGAGAAGCCGAACGATAGCCTAAAAAACAAGGTGTTTTACCGTCAGTATTATATGGATGAATTTGAGCAGATTTGGAACACTCAGCGACAGTTCCATCCAGAATTGACTCCTGAACTCAAACACGAAATACGGGATATAATCATATTTTATCAACGTCCACTCAAATCGCAGAAAGGTCTGATATCGTTATGTGAATTTGAAAGCCGACAGATAGAAGTCACTACTGATGGCAAGAAACGCACCAAAACGGTCGGACTCAGAGTCTGCCCCAAATCATCTCCGCTATTCCAAGAATTCAAGATTTGGCAAGTACTCAACAACTTGATTGTATCAGGTCCTGCCGAAACCGATTCCGACACGACTGGGCTCACATATATTAAAGGGAAACGCTATCTTACTCAAGAGGAGAAAGAACAATTGTTCAAAGAACTCAGCTACAAAGAGAAGCTGACCAAAGCCGATGCCCTGAAATTCCTTTTTGTGAACTACAAAGATCTGGATCTCAATTTTGCCTCCATTGAGGGCAATCGTACTCAGGCTGCACTTTTTAAGGCATACCAGAACATCATTGAGCAAAGCGGTCATGGCGAATACGATTTTTCAAAGATGGAATCCTCGAAAGTGTTGGAAATCGTGTCGGAAATTTTCAACGGAATCGGTATCAATACGGATATTCTTCATTTTGATTCTTCATTGGAAGGAGATGCTTTCGAAAAGCAGCCGTCATACAGGCTGTGGCATCTGCTCTATTCTTTTGAGGGGGACAATTCCAAGACTGGCAACGAAAAATTGATACAGCATCTTAAAGAACAATTCGGATTTGAAGAGTCTTATGCTTCCGAACTTGCCAACATCGTATTCCAGGCCGACTATGGCAGCCTCAGTTCAAAGGCTATGCGCAGAATACTCCCCTATATGAAAGATGGATTGGAGTATAGTGCGGCATGTGAATATGCGGGATATCGTCATTCCAAAAAATCGCTCACCAAAGAGGAACTTGCCAACAAGGTTCTCAAAGATCATCTGGAATTGCTCCCCAAAAACAGATTGCGCAATCCTGTTGTGGAAAAAATCCTCAACCAAATGGTCAATGTTGTAAATACGGTTATCGATACTTACGGGAAACCTGACGAAATTCGCATTGAACTGGCTCGCGAACTCAAAAAGAGTGCTAAAGAACGCGAGGAAATGACCAGGCAGATCAATGCGAGCAATAGAACTCACGAGGAGTACTCTAAAGTGCTGCAATCTGAATTCAACATTCCGAATCCCAGTCGCAACGACATCATTCGCTATAAACTCTATCTGGAATTAGAGTCTAATGGATTCAGAACCCTATATAGCAACACCTATATCCCACAAGAAAAGCTCTTTTCTAAAGAGTTCGATATCGAACATATTATTCCGCAAGCTAAACTCTTCGACGATTCGTTTTCCAATAAGACCATCGAAGCTCGCGCTGTCAATATCGCTAAAAGCAACGCCACGGCACTTGATTATGTGAAGACTCTTGGAGAAACCGAAGAGGAAGCCTATAAATCTCGCGTTGAGAATCTGTTCAAACTATCCAAAATCAGCAAGACCAAGCGAGATCGACTCTTGATGGCCGAAGAGGACATTCCAAGCGGTTTCATCAACCGCGACTTGCGCGACTCGCAATATATAGCCAAGAAGGCGCGAGAGATTCTTGAAGAGATTGTGATGTTTGTCGTTCCTACTACGGGAGCCATTACAGACCGCCTACGTGAGGATTGGGGACTTGTCAACGTGATGCAGGAACTCAATTGGGACAAATACGATAAGTTAGGTTTGACTACCTACCGTGAAGATCATGACGGTCGTCAAATCCGTCAGATCAAAGATTGGACCAAACGTAATGACCACCGTCATCACGCCATGGATGCGCTCACTATCGCCTTTACTAAGCGCAGCATCATTCAGTATCTCAACAATCTCAACGCTCGTGTCCAGAAAGGCGTTGATGACTATATCGACCTTGACATAGTTGAATTGGATTCGCTTTCCAAATCGGAACGTTCCAAGGTTATGGCTTCAATCGAACATAAAGAACTCGAGCGCGACGAACATGGCAAACTGCGTTTTAAGTCTCCGTTTGGTTCCAATTCCGCATTCCGCGCCGAGGCAAAGAAACAGTTAGAGAACACGCTAATCTCTATCAAGGCCAAAAACAAAGTCACCACTAAGAACACAAACGTATCCAAGTGCAAAGGCGGATTCCATAAACGAACACAACTCACTCCTCGCGGACAGCTTCACAACGAAACAGTTTACGGGACCTGCAAGCAATATGTGACCAATGAGGAAAAGGTGGGTTCTGCTTTCAATGCCGAAAAAATAGCCACTGTGGCCAATCCACGCTATCGTAAAGCATTGCTTACTCGGCTTAATGCCTATAATGGCGATGCTAAGAAAGCCTTCACAGGTGCCAATGCATTGGCCAAGAAGCCTATCTATCTTGATGCCGGACAATCGGAACAAGTCCCCGAACGTGTAAAGACTGTGACCTTTGAGACTATTTTCACCATCCGCAAAGAAATATCTCCCGACTTGAAACTCGATAAAGTTGTGGACCGTCGCATCCGAAAGATTCTTGAACAACGACTCAAAGACTACGGCAACGACCCAAAGAAGGCTTTCACAAATCTGGAACAAAACCCTATCTGGCTCAACGAGGAGAAAGGTATCGCCATCAAACGAGTCACCATCACGGGTATCAGTAATGGTGAGCCCTTACACGACAAACGTGACAAGGACGGCAACCTTATTTTGGACAAAGATGGCAACAAAATGCCCACCGATTATGTCAGCACAAGCAACAACCACCATGTGGCTATCTATCGAGATGCTGGCGGAAATCTGCAAGAACAAATCGTTTCATTCTATGAAGCTGTAGCCCGTGTCAATGCTGGGCTACCTATTATTGATAAAGAATACAGAAAAAGCGAAGGATGGACATTCTTGTTCACCATGAAGCAAAATGAATATTTTGTTTTCCCCAATCCCGAAACTGGATTCAATCCACAAGAGATTGATCTGTTAGACCCCAAAAACTATGAATTGATTAGTCCAAATTTGTTCAGGGTACAGAAATTCTCTTACAAAAATTATGTGTTTAGGCATCATTTAGAAACCACTGTAGATACTGATTATAAAATGAAAGGAGTGACTTGGACGGATTTTAGAAGCTCCGCAGGCTTAGATAAAATTGTCAAAGTCCGCATCAACCATATTGGTCAGATTGTTTCTGTCGGCGAATACTAACCTTTCGTTATGATTAAGCGGACTCTCTTCTTTGGCAATCCTGCCTATCTCTTTTTGCGCAACGAGCAGTTGGTCATCAAACGCAACGATCCTGACACGGGGCAGGAGTTGGTCAGTACAGCCGCTATCGAGGATATCGGGGTCGTGGTGCTGGAAGACCGTCAGATTACCATCACCAACGCCGCCTTGGATGCCTTGCTGGCCAACAATTGTGCAGTCATCACCTGTGACGAGAAACACATGCCTTCGGGTATGATGCTTCCCCTCTCGGGCAACACCACGCAGAGTGAGCGGTTCCAATTGCAGATAGAGGCCTCGTTGCCTCTCCGTAAACAGCTCTGGCAGCAGACCATCCAGGCTAAGATTCACAATCAAGCGGCTGTGCTCAAACATTGCCTCAATGCTGAGATAGGCAACATGCGGGTTTGGGAACGGGATGTGAAGAGCGGCGATAGCGACAACCTCGAAGGTCGCGCGGCCGCCTACTATTGGAAGATGCTTTTCCCAGAAATAGACTCTTTCACCCGGGGCAGGGATGAGGATTGCCCCAACAATCTGCTCAACTACGGCTATGCCATACTTCGGGGCGTGGTGGCGCGGGCTTTAGTGTCGAGCGGATTGTTGCCCACATTGGGCATCCACCACCACAACCGTTATAATGCCTATTGCCTGGCTGACGACGTTATGGAACCCTACCGTCCATACGTTGATACACTGGTACTCCAAATCCTGCATAGCGGCGCCGACTGCAGTCAGCTCACCACCGATCTCAAACGACGGTTGCTGAGCATTCCTGTAATGGAAGTGCTCATAGATGGACAGCGCCGGCCTTTAATGGTGGCCGCCTCTCAAACCACTGCCTCGCTTTTTAGATGCTTCAGCGGTGAGCAACGAAAGGTAAGCTATCCCCTGATGGAACAATGAAGGCCGACCGCTTCAGCGAGTACCAGATTATGTGGGTGATGGTGTTCTTTGATCTGCCTACCGAAACCAAAAAGGAACGAAAGGCCGCCTCTGATTTCCGAAAGAATCTTGTAAAGGATGGTTTTACTATGTTCCAATTCTCCATCTATGTCCGTCATTGCCCGAGTCGCGAGAATGCAGAGGTTCATCTTCAACGTGTCAAACTCTTTCTGCCCGAGTTCGGACAGGTGGCCATTATTACCATTACCGATAAGCAGTTTGGCGAGATAGAACTCTTCTCGAACCAAAAATCGCTTCCTCCAGATGCCCCTGGGCAGCAGTTGGAATTATTTTGAAATTTTATATTTTTTTAACACTTTAATCTCGCCTAAAGGTGTTGCAAATTCGTGTTTTTTTGCTGTTTTTTATGAAAATTTGCACAAATTCAATAACGCTATTCCGCATATAGATAGAATCAGAAATCGAGTATTTGCATACAAAAAAATCCTGACCAATGGCCAGGATTTTTATTTTTCAAAAACTTTGTAGCGTAATGACATGTAGTGTTTTATACATATTGAGATGTCAAAGAACATGCAAAGATACAAAAAAAAAGCAATTCACAACCGCGCCTGCGAGCGGGTGGTCGGCTGTGGTGATGTCAAAGAACATGCAAAGATACAAAAAAAAAGCAATTCACAACACAAAATGGCTCGAAAATAATCAACGCCGAGATGTCAAAGAACATGCAAAGATACAAAAAAAAAGCAATTCACAACCTTTCTCCCTGCTATGATTATGCACAAAAAGATGTCAAAGAACATGCAAAGATACAAAAAAAAAGCAATTCACAACTCTTGCTCAAGATATGGCAAACATTAAGCTGATGTCAAAGAACATGCAAAGATACAAAAAAAAAGCAATTCACAACTGAGCGACTTAAAAGCTTCGCGTGCGTGTCGATGTCAAAGAACATGCAAAGATACAAAAAAAAAGCAATTCACAACACTACTCGTCGGGTCGAAAAATTTTCCTCCGATGTCAAAGAACATGCAAAGATACAAAAAAAAAGCAATTCACAACACAGATGCTTGGAACCGTCCTGACAACTGGGATGTCAAAGAACATGCAAAGATACAAAAAAAAAGCAATTCACAACTGTTAGCTATCGCTCCAGCCATATAGTCCAGATGTCAAAGAACATGCAAAGATACAAAAAAAAAGCAATTCACAACCTGCGTACTCAATAAAAAGGCTTTTACACTGATGTCAAAGAACATGCAAAGATACAAAAAAAAAGCAATTCACAACTATTAAAGAAGTACTTGATCACTACCGGCGATGTCAAAGAACATGCAAAGATACAAAAAAAAGCAATTCACAAAAATGCGTAGATAGGAACAGCTATCAGATAGGCCACCTATCTCACCGCGGATTTCTCGATAAAGGATTTTACAAAAGGACTCGCCAAGGAACTTCTGCAATGGAGTGCCAAAGAGGCTCTTTAGGCCGGAATAAAAAAGGTCATGAGACGATAGTCGAATAAATCAGCCAGGCTCTCAACAGCCTCTTAGACAAAGAGTAACCGGATAGACAATGGTGACAGGTGACAGGTGACAATTAAAAAAATGGATATACAAACCCTCTTTATATACTACTTAACTAACTAATATATAGATAGTTACATGGTGTTTGAAAAAATAGTGATACCCTCAAAAATCTAATTGACACCAGTCACCTATCACCATTAAGACCTAATTATTTTCTCTAAAAAGCACAACTACAATGAAATACGACATTACAAAACCCACTTCCCAAAAGATGCCGGAGCTCGGCAAGGGGGCAGAATGCCTCAAATTGGGGTATAAAAAGGGCACATAAATGGAGAAATGCTCCAGTTTCAGGTTCGGCTTCCCATTTTTTGCGAAAAAACAGGCGTTGAAAAATTTTTCATAATTGAGGGCAAACGGCTAATCTGCGGAGGAAAGTGGCGGGGATTGGGGTAAACTGGCCAATCTGGACGCGGAAATTTGCAGAGATGTTTCGCGACTTGACACAGCCTCTGTTTGGCCCGCCTTCGCGCGAACGCTCCGCTACGCTTGGCGCAAAGCCTCTGTGAGGTTCCGCTCTGGTATCTCTCTGGTATCTCCCGGGTAACTCCCTCTGGAACCCGAAAGAGATACGGCGTTGCCCCGACGTTACTCCGACGGAAAAACGGCGTTGCCCGCCCTTTGATGATACAAAGGATGGGAAATGGTCCACCCTTTGTTTTGTCTATAATACCGATTAGCTGTTTTCTATTTTTGTGGAATCTTTGATGCGATTATTACAAAAATAGCAATAGAAACCTAAATAGCTATTGATTCTTATTTGAGTTTGTAGGTTATGTAGGTCACAACGCGAACCCGTTTGATGTGCGGTGTGTTGGCGTCGCGGTTCTCGATGGAGAAGAGGCCTTGGGAGGCGTTGAGAATTTTGCCTATCTTGCTGTGGCTGTCCTTGGCGAACTGGTCGGCAGCATCGCGGGCGTTCTTGTTGGCTTCTTCAATCATCTCGGGTTTGATATTGTTGAGGCTGGTGAACTCAAAGGTTACGGGGTTTTCCCAGTCGTTGCCGGATCCTACTGCAATACCTTGTTCCAGAAGTGAGGTAAGGTTGGATTGAAGGTTGATGACTTCGTTGACCTTGTCGGTACAGAGGCTTACTACAGAGTTAAGGGTAAAGCGGCTGCGGTAGTTGGAGGCGTAGCTGTCTGCCATACGGTCGGTGAGCTTTGGCGATCCTATGGTGATTTCTTCATCGGTGAAGCCGCGGTCCTTGAGGAACTGGCGTATAATGTCGTTCTTGGCTTTTACGGTTTTGAAGAGTTCTTCCAGGTCATCGCCGGATTCCTTATAAGAGATGGGATAGATGGCACGGTCTGCCATTACTTCGCGTTCGCAGAGTCCTCGAACCGATACGGAAGCGGGATTTGGGGTTAGCCGTCCTGCAGCAATAATCATGCAGACGCCCAGAATGAGGGCGGAAAAGATAAGGGGAAGTGTGTATTTTTTCATGTCGGTAAAAAAAGAGGGAACCTCAATGGGTATAGAGGTTCCCTATGGTTGTTGTCTGATTAAAAAAGATTTTCGAGAATTTTGTCATCTACGAGGTTTGGAATGGTAACCTTCAACTGTGGGCAGTTGTCCATAGCACGCTTGATGGCGAACATAGCACCTTCGTTGCGGGCCCAGCTGCGGCGGCTGATGCCGTTGTTCACATCCCAGAAGAGCATGTTGCGGAGACGACGGTCGCAGTCATCGGTTCCTTCAAGAACCATACCAAAACCTCCGTTCATCACTTCACCCCAGCCTACGCCACCGCCGTTGTGGATGGATACCCAAGTGGCGCCGCGGAAGGAGTCTCCGATTACGTTCTGGACGGCCATATCGGCGCAGCGGTTGGAGCCGTCGTAGATATTGGAAGTCTCGCGGAACGGGGAGTCGGTACCAGACACGTCGTGGTGGTCACGGCCGAGTACGATAGGAGCGGAGATTTCACCTTTGCGGATGGCCTCATTGAAGCGGGCTGCAATTTTGGTACGACCCTCGCAGTCGGCATAAAGAATACGAGCCTGAGATCCGACTACAAGATGATTCTCGTTAGCGCCCTTGATCCACTGGATATTGTCGCGCATCTGCTGCTGGATTTCAGCGGGAGCAGTCTTGGCGATTTCGTCGAGGACTTCCATGGCGATATGGTCGGATTTGTCGAGGTCTTCGGGTTTGCCACTGGTGCATACCCAACGGAAAGGACCGAAACCATAGTCGAAGCACATAGGTCCCATGATGTCCTGAACATACGAAGGATAGCGGAAGGCTGTATGGTCGGCATTCCAGATGTCGGCACCGGCACGGCTGCTTTCGAGGAGGAAAGCGTTGCCGTAGTCGAAGAAGTACATGCCTTTGGCTGTGAGTTTATTGATGGCGGCCACATGACGACGGAGACTCTCCTGAACTTTTTCGTGGAAGAGCTCAGGCTGGTCAGCCATCATGACTTTGGCGTCTTCAAAGGTAACTCCTACGGGATAGTAACCGCCTGCCCATGGATTGTGGAGGGAGGTCTGGTCTGAACCGAGATCTACGCTGATGCCTTTTGCTGCGCAGTATTCCCAGAGGTCAACGATGTTTCCCTGGTAAGCGAAGCTGCGTGCAATCTTCTTGGCGCGAGCGTCATTAACGGCTACAAAGAGTTCGTCGAGGTTTTCATGAATTTCATCTACCCAGCCCTGTTCGTAGCGTTTCTGGGTAGCCGAAGGGTTGATTTCTGCGGTGATGGATACCACACCGGCGATGTTGCCGGCTTTAGGCTGAGCGCCGCTCATGCCGCCGAGACCGGCAGTAATGAAGAGTTTTCCGGCAGTGCCGCCACCGAGTTTGCGTGCGGCGTTGAGTACGGTAATGGTGGTGCCGTGAACAATGCCCTGAGGTCCGATATACATGTAGCTGCCAGCGGTCATCTGACCATACTGGGTTACGCCCATTGCATTATAACGCTCCCAGTCGTCGGGTTTGGAATAGTTCGGAATCATCATACCGTTGGTAACGACTACGCGAGGAGCATCTTTATGTGAAGGATACAGTCCCATGGGATGACCGGAATACATAACGAGGGTCTGCTCGTCGGTCATCTCAGAGAGATATTTCATCACAAGGTGGTACTGTGCCCAGTTCTGGAAAACGGCACCGTTTCCACCGTAGGTGATGAGTTCGTGTGGGTGCTGTGCAACAGCAGGATCGAGGTTGTTCTGGATCATCAGCATGATGGCAGCAGCCTGACGGCATTTTGCTGGATAGGCCTCGATGGGTCGAGCATACATCGGATAGGTAGGACGGAGACGATACATATAGATGCGGCCATATTTGCGGAGTTCTTCAGCAAATTCGGGAGCCAGCATGGCATGATCTTTTGGGTCGAAATAACGGAGGGCATTACGGATAGCCATCTGCTTTTCGGCAGGAGTAAGAATGTCTTTGCGCTTAGGTGCATGATTGACAGTGGTATCGTATGGCTGTGGTTCTGGGAGAACACTGGGGATACCTTGTCTTAATTCGGCTTGAAATTCTTGAAGTGTCATATTTTTGAGTTTTTAATTATCTTATATTTTGAAAGTGCAAAAATACACATTTTTTATGAGGTGACCAAATATTTTTTCAAAAGGCGAGCTGCAGACCTATCTCAAGACGGGGGAGAAGGATGGATTCCGGGTTGCTGAGACGACTCATGCGATAGTTGGTAAAGATACCCAGTGAGGAATAGGAGATTCGGGTGGAAAGTCCCCAGTTCCAGCGACAGTTGTCCATGGCGGGGAGGGGAGAGAAGGTTCTGGTTTCGTTGTTTGTGGTATAATCTACAGCGTAGGAATAGCGGTCACGGCTGCCGTAAATGCCTAAATCCCAATGGAGACCGCGTCCGGTAAGTCCGCCGGGAACAAACCGTACCCGTTGAAAGAATTCCAGTCGGATTCCATTGGAATAGACCTGTTTTGAAGTGGCGTCGGAGTTGTGCGTAAGCAATTGCTGGTCGAGGTCGTTGGCGGTTGAAGCATCGAAATTATAGTTGTAGTGCGACCATTCAAGCCCCCATCCGAGGCGGTAGGCTTTCGTGATGCAATAGATACGACGAAAACCAAGATGTGTGCTTGGCGACCATGGCCGGGTGGACTGCTCTGCATTGGAAATACTGAAATTGTCGCCAATCATGAAATAGAAATTGCTTTCACGGGTTTCACGGACACGGTTGGAGGCCGGAGTGCGGTTGACAATCTCGTCAAATCCCCAATCGCTGAATCCGGCAGTGTCGATAACGGAATAGCTGAAAGGTTCGTGTGGGGTGGAGTCGTTCCAGAATTTATTGTCTTCTTCGGAAAGGGTATAGGAGGTAGCATATCCTTCGTAGCACACGTTGAGGATGCGGTCGGTCAGGCAGCTTTTATGGATGGCAATGTATTTGTTGCTGTCGATTTTTGAGAGGCGGAGCTGTGCATAACGCTCTAACTGCCGGTTGGCTTTATACTGGGCATTGAGGAACAGGTCGCCTTCGCGGTTGGACTTTGTGGGGTAGATAAAGATAGAAACGCCTTCATCCAGAATCTGGAAGGTAGGAGTTTCAGGGGTGGGCTGTCCTACGAAAAAAGAAGCCTGAGGAACGCCATAGCCGTAGGCATAGTCAAAATAGGGATAGAGGTCGGCACTTTGTTCGATTTCGGCTTTCATCTGCATGGCGGTAAGTCCGGGGTGGGCTTGGATTGCACAGGCAACAAAACCGGCCGTCAGCGGGCTGCTGAAAGAAGTTCCATAGACCCATGTGTATTTATCATCGCCTGAAGGTGAGGCTACGTTGGCATATCCGAAATTGCATACATTGGGTTTGAGACGGCCGTCAGCGGAAGGCCCGTAGGAACTGAAACTGATGTGGCTGTATTCATTAAGTTCGGCATTGATACCACCCACGCAGAGCACGCTGTCGGCATCGGCAGGGGTGATGATGGTTTTCCAGCGTCGGTCGTCCCCTTCGTTACCGGCAGAGTTGCAGACCACGATACCTTTGCGGACAGCCATGTTAGCCGCTTTGGCAACGTAGCTTGTGCCGTCCATGTCTTTGGTGAAATGGCGTTCTTTGCCGTAGCCGAGAGAACTGTTGATGACTTGCGCGCCGTTTTTGTCGGCCCATTCGGCTGCCTGTGCCCACCATACTTCTTCCTTGAAAGGCTCTGAGTTCACTTCGGTGCGAGCCAGCAGAAATTCTGCCCCGGTGGCAAGCCCTAACTGGATAGAATCGTGGCGGATGCCAGCGATACAGCTGAGCACCATTGTGCCATGGGTATTCCAGCCATATACATCTTCTTTCTTATTACAGAAATTCCAGGTCTTGAGAATACGGCCGCTTTCACGGAGATGGCGGAAGGCTTCGTGTGTATTGACGGAGGGAAATCCGCCGTCAAATACGGCTACTCTTACGCCGGTTCCGTTGATGCCTTTCTGTGCAAAGAGTTCTCCTTGCTGGCGCACGAGCTGGTCGGCCATCACCAATCCGTTCACTTCGATATGGGATGAGTATTGAGGCGTGGTTGGGGCGGCCTCATATTCTTGTGAGGCAAGCGTCATGTCGGATTGAATCGGCTGGATGTATTTTACAAAAGGCAGGCGAGAAATGGCTTCTGCCTGGTCTGCGGTAGCCATGACGGCTACGGCATTCAACCAGCGGGAGTCTCCGATTTCTTCTTGAGAAAGGGTATTTACCTGGGTGAGATAGGTCTGTGATACAGGGTAGTTGCTGATGTCGTAGAGGTCGGCACCATTGATCCGGTAGCGCTCGATGGCTTTGGCATCGAAATAGGAATAAGGGTCAAAGGTTGAACCTTGTTTGTCGGTGAAAAACACCCAATAAGGTGATGCACAATTTGCTGGGATCTGTGCTGAAAGGCTTTGAAAAAGCATTGCGAGGAGCGCGAATAAGAATATTTTCTTCATGATAATATGGAATGTAGAATTTCGTGAGACTTGAAATTTCGGAATTCGGAAAGGTGTGACTGGTAATAGGAGATGAGGGTACGTAGAGCCGTCTTGTTGTCGGTCAAAGGTGCCTCTTGTCCATGGTAGGCTGCGAGCATATAGTGCATCTGGAGACTTTCTTTTGTGGGTAAGAGCTGGCTTTGATATCTTGGAAGTGTAGTATTGACGGGTTCTTGGACGAAACGACCTTCTTTCAGATCGAAACGGTTTTCATGGAGTCCGTAATTGTTCATGGGTTCTATGCCCATGAAGGTGGACATACGAAGGAGGAACATCTGGGGCTGTGAGGAGAATGGAATTTCATCAAGTTCAATCTGGCGGAGCTGATCTACGACATAATCAAAAACCTCGTGCATGGGTTCCTGTTCCTGAAGCGTTTTGTAGAGTACTTCATTCATAAAGAATAGTAGCGAGGATTTTATGGGGTTGGTAGTCAGTGAAGGATATTGGCATGCCGGGTGCATGTCTTTGATGAAATTAAGATCTTTTTTAGGTGAATTGTAAACCGTCAGATCGAGGTGACTCAAAGGCTGGAAGAGGTTCTGCTTATTGCGGCTTTTGCTGGATCGTACCCCTTTCACAATATAAGAACGCACGCCTAATTCCCGAGTGAATATCTTGGTAATTACACTTGTCTCAGAATATTGTGTAGTATGAAGGACAAGCCCTTGTGTGGTTTCCAGCATGATTAATTTCCTTTCACGATCAAGACTTTGGCTACGGCTTTCATCTCGCCGGTAGAATCGCTTGCGAATACATAATAGACACCACTTCCGACGCGTTCTCCGTTATTGGTTCTGGCATACCATATTGCCTGCCCCCCATTGGCAGTGGTAGAATATACCACATGTCCTGCCACATCGGTAATATGTACGATGGCGTTGGTTGAGAATCCTTTTATTGCAATTGGCCCATCGTAATCAGGTTTTACGGGATTGGGGAAAGTGTGAATACTGCTTTTGTCAATGAATTTGGCTCCATCTGTTGCGGTTCCTCTGAAAACCTGAATGCCAACATCCGTCCCAATAAAGACTTCTCCTGTCTGAGGTTGCACTTCTACGCATACGATTTTATCAGAAAACAGGGAACTGTTTTTGGAGGTAAAATGCTCGATCTGTTCCAGTCCGTTGGCGGAGATAAGGTAGAGTCCGCCGCTGTTTGTGCCTACCCATTTCCGGTTGGCTCCATCCACAGCCATACAGGTGATATTTTCATAGTGCATGAGGTATTCGTCAAATTCCTCACTCATGATGATATTGTTGCAGGTGGTTGGTGCCTGCTCTCCATGTCCGCCGTTTTGGAAAACGCTGGAGGTGTTGTATATCACTTTTATTCCTTTATCGGTTCCCAGCCATATCTCTCCGTCCAGATCCTGTTCCATGCAATTGACGGCGTTGGTACTTAGTTTGCTGCCAGTATTGGGCGATACGTATGCCATCTTGCTTTCTCCGTCATGCACATAGAGTTTGTTGGCACGCCCCATCATCCAGATATATCCAGTACGGTCGTCAATCAGAATTTTATCCACTTCGGAGCCGTTGGTCATACTGCCGATATTGAAACTCTTCCAGATGCCTTCTTTAGTGCGGCAGACCAGCCCGTCAGCCACCAGTGAGTTTGTCATCCATGCGTTTCCTTGTCGGTCAAAAGCGACTGCACCTGTGCGGAGGGTAGTGTAACTCCCGAGAGAATAGGGGGTCAATATTCCTGAAGTATTGGTTTCATTGTATATCTCTGTTACTTCTCCATTCACAATTCTCACAATTCCATATCCCCAGGCGGATGCCAGTATCTCACTGGTGTCTTTAGGGTTTACAGCTGCATCCAATACATCCCTGTATTCAAATCCGTTATTGTTCGGTTCAAGCCATGCTTTATTGCGATAAGTCATTACAGTTCCAGCAATGCCTGAGTTTGCGTATGTTGAGGTTTTGCCACCAGGGCATACAAGCATACGGTCTTTGTATGCGGTAAATTTGTAGGCATGGTCACTGGACGGGCATTCGGGACGATACCATCTGGCATTACTCCGGTCTTTGCTTATCTTCACCAGACCTGCCCATTCATGTCCGGTCCAGATCTGCCCATCCTCATCCAGAATGGCTTCACCACCTGTGGGGGTAAACCAATCTACAGTATTGATGTTTTCATCGTTATCATTTCCTGTGATTTCGATTCTGTCAGCATAACAGATAGTCAATTGTCCCGCCGCATTGCGAATATGGCTGATGTCTCCGGAAAGCCATTCGTAGAATTGTCCATCTTCTTCTTTATAAAGGCTTTTCTGGCTTTCATTCAATGTAAGCGCCACAAGATGACCGTCCAGTTCTGCAAGTTGAGAGACCCGCAAACTGCTTAACAATGTATTGTCGGCGGTCCATCGATCCACAATATTGAGAAATTCATCGTCTGCATCAGCGGTAAGGACTCCGGCATCGGTGGCTGCAATAATTTTGTTGTTCAGGAAAATCACATCATATACGGGAGCATATCTTCCATCGTTTCCTAAATAATAGGACTCCTTGATTTCTTTCCTTTCAAGGTCTATTACCACAATTCCAAATCCACAGGACAGATAGGCTTTCTGGTCGTGAAATGTGATATTGTACAGATTTTTATTGCTCACCAAGTCGGATCGTCTGATGTCAGAGATATTGTATATGTTTTTCTTGTGTACAAGATCCACATTTCCGTTATTGTAGCCGATAACCAGATAGTCTGACTCGTCATCGTATGCCATACAGGCAATTCCCGCATCCGAGAGCCCGTCCGATTTGTAGAGTGTGTTTATGTTTTCGGTGGTCTTGTCGTAATAAAAAATCCCCAGATTTCCAGCCGCATAAATCCGTCCCCGGGCATTCTCAACATGATTGATCTGGCCCATTGATGCCCAGTCGCGCCATTGCCCTACTGCAGTCTGTCCTGCTGCCAGCATTCCGGTGCATACATACCATAGCAATATCAAGGTCCTTAAATGTCTCATGTCAGTTTCGTTTTACTCCATGGGAATGGTCTCTGTCCGAAAATATCAATTGATATAGCAGAATCACCAGACTGGTTCCGATTGTGCTCAATAATGTGAGTAACATAATCTTAAAGAAATCTGAGAAACTGAATATTTCCAAGGTGAAGTAAACAAAACTGTAAATCAGCGTAAGTAGGACAAGATACCATATATACTGGCTTACTGATACGGTGTATATGGTTGGTGTGTCGATTTCTATCTGCTCCCCTTTCGTGAGAATCTTGTTGCCGAACAGGATGCGGCACATTACCAGTACAACTGCAGCACTGGCGTGGAGACCCATCACGTTGCAGAATAAGTCTATACATAATCCTGTTCCGAATGCAACCAGGAGCATGGGAATGCGTCCCATTGTGGTCGGCAGCATCAGCAGGAATACCAGATACACAAATAAATTAATGTATCCTCCAAGATACAGATTGTTGAATACTAAAATCTGTAACAGCATTACCAGCAGAAACCTGCCTATATTTCTTAATATCAATGAGGAATCCATTACTTTACTGTGTTTCGCATTAGTGAGTCTTGTTCTGCTCTGAACCGGTTGTTTACCACATATACATGGTCCAGTTTGTTGAAGTCGGTGGCTAAGCGCACCTTTACGCTGTAAAATCCGCTGCCTTTAATCGTTGAGACGGATTCCACATATCCTACGGGTATGCCTTCCGGAAAATCGTTTGCCAGTCCAGAGGTTACAATTGTATCGTTCTTGTACAGTTTATGAGTTGTGGGGATGTCCAGCACTTTGGCATACCTGTAGTCGCCTCCTTCCCACACCAGCGATCCGTTGGTTGAGGTTCTGCGGACTTTCACACTGTTGCGGCTGTTGGAGTGGAGCACAGGCATTATGGTAGCGAAGTTCTCGGTAGTTCCAATCACTACTCCTACAATTCCCTGTGGGGAAATCACAGCCATATCAACTTTGATTCCCTGAGCCTCACCTTTGTTGATCATAAGATAGTTATCCATCTGGCTCCAGGTGTTTTTCAATACCGTGGCTTCGGTATAGGCGTAACGTTGTTTATATACAGTGTCCTCTATCGTAAATACGGTGTCGCGGTATTGGATATACGATTCCGACATCTGGGCTCTCAACATTGCGTTTTCTGCCGCCAGATGTTCGTTTTCGCTTTTCAGTCCGAAGTATCCTGAAATATTGTTTACGCAGCCGAACCATTTCCCTGCCACTCCGTTTGCCCACCGGGTTATACGCGAGTTCTGGTAATAACTGCTGCTGCTCAGCATAAGCAGTCCTGCTATCTCCAATAGCAGAAACACTACCACGTAGTTGTACCTCTTCAAAAATTCCAGCAGATTCCGCATATACTGTTTCTGGCTACCGCTCTAAATATTCTTTTATCGCTTTTTCTGTTTCGGCTACCGCTCTGTTAAGGTCATCGTTGATGATGGTATGGTCAAACTTGTCGGCTTCTTTAAGTTCTGCGGCGCTTCGGCCCAGTCGTTTCACGATGGCTTCCTCACTTTCGGTTCCGCGGGTCCTCAGCCGGCGTTCCAGTTCTTCGATGCTTGGCGGCATTACGAATAATGCCAAGGCATCGTCACCGAAATATCGTTTGATATTCATGCCACCGTTTACATCCACATCGAAGATGATGACTTTCCCTTTATTCCAGATGCGTTCAATTTCGCTCTTCAATGTTCCGTAACGTACACCTTTGTAAACTTCTTCCCATTCCAGAAATTCTCCAGCCTCCACTCGGCGGACAAATTCCTCTTCTGTAAGAAAGTAATAATCTACTCCATTGCGTTCTCCTTCCCGTGGGCTGCGACTGGTCGCGGATATTGAAAATTCAAAACAATCCATCTTCTCCAATATCTTTTTGATGATGGTTGTCTTTCCTGATCCCGAAGGGGCTGAAAACAATATGGCTTTTCTGTTATTCATCGTCTGTTTATTATTGGATGTTGTGTTGCCTAAAATTTCCTGTCAAAATATTTATAGAAGGTCCTTACAGCCAGGGAACTGTCGTCCCAGTTGTATTTCTCAGCCACTTCGGCTACTGCCTGCAGGCCCTCTTCACGGCTGGTAAGCGAATTCAGTTTCAGCAGAAAGTCTGTATAGGCTTTCATATTGTTGTGGAATAACTCATTCATGAAACTGAATTTGTCGTTGATATTGATAATCTGACGCAGGTCGTCCACTTTCTTTTGTGCCACCTTGCTTTCCAGCTGTTCTTCGATATTGGGACGCTTATAACCGATTTTATCGGCAAGGGTAGTGGTCTTTTGGGTGGAACCCAGATAGTCAAACAGTGATGGCTGTTGTACTTTTGCAGGATGTGAGCCCTCTCCATTTTCGGGTGAGACTTCACTGTTGGTGGAATTATGATCCTCGGGAGTGAATAACGGTTCGTATTGGTTGCCGTCTATTGTCTCCATGACAGGTTCCGGGGCTGGTGCTACGGGCTTTTCGGCTTCCGCGGGTGCGAATAAAGGTTTTGAATCTGCTGACTCTGCTTCTTCTTCAATAGGCTCGAAAATGATGGCAGGCGCTTTTGCAGCTTCTTCTTCAGCAGCTTTTCTTGCAGCCTCTTCTTCAGCGGCTTTTCTTGCGGCCTCTTCTTCAGCAGCTTTTCTTGCAGCTTCTTCTTCAGCAGCTTTTCTTGCAGCTTCTTCTTCAGCAGCTCTTCTTGCAGCCTCTTCTTCAGCAGCTTTTCTTGCGGCCTCTTCTTCGGCAGCTTTTCTTGCAGCTTCTTCTTCAGCAGCCTTTAATGTGGCGGCTTCTACAGCCAGTCTTGCCTGGGCAAGTTCTTCTTCTTTCAATCCCAGACGGGTACTCAACAGAGATATTTCTTCCTTTAGTGACTCGATTTCAGATTTCATCCGAAGCTCTCTCTGCTCCATTTCCTCATTTAGCGCATCTACCAGCGCTTTTGCGGCATCCATCAGTTTGTTGGACATATTCTCCATAGTGCAATATGCAATTATATTACTAAATGATAAACACTTACACAAACACATTATGTGTTGAAAACGAGTGTAAAATTACACATTTTTATTATATACTTTTCGCTTTTAACACAAAAGTTATCAACAGAGTTATTAATATGCACAATTTCAGTTTCTTTGGCAATAAAAAACAGGAGCCCGCAATTGGGGCGCCTGTTTTTGTCTTACGGGTTTCAGAACTGTACTTAGTATCCGAAAACTTCTTCCAGAGTCACTTTCTTTACCTTGCCGAACTTACCCAGGGCGTTGAAGTCCATGTCGCTTTCCTTACCGAGTGCCATATAGACTTTCTTCTGACCCTTGATGTATTTCTGGTTGAAGGCTACCACATCGTCGATAGTGATGTTTGGATAGGCTTCAAACAGCATCTGAGCGTGGGGCTTCTTGCTGTTGAGCAGCCCCATCTTTTCGTAATAGAGGTAATTGTTAAGAATGTTCATCTTGGTAGTGCGAGCGGTGCGCAGATCGTTGATGCAAGCCTCTTTTGCCAGGTTGAAATTTCCCTGGGACACTGGCATCTGGTCGAACAGTTCGTTGAAGGCGTTGAGGGCATCAATGAGCTTGTCGTTCTGGGTGGCGATGATAGCGTGGTTTATGAAATAACTCTCTTTGTCCTGAGGGGTGGCATAGAAACTTTGTGCGCTGTAGGCCAGGGAACGTTTCTCGCGCATTTCCTGGAATACGATAGCGTTCATGCTGCCGCCGAAGTAGTAATTGAATACATCCATCGCAGCTTCATTCTTGGTGTTGTATTTCTCACCACGGAAATATTCTCGCAGATAGGTCTGGTTGGCGTTGTAGTCAAGGAAATATACGATGTTTTCGTTCACTGGTTTTGGAGTATATTTCTTGTTTACAGGAGTCTTCTGGAATTTCTTGGGCATCTGGTGGTTCTTCTCTACGATCGATTTCAGACTTTCCATGCTTTCGGGACCATAATAGAGAATCCGGTGCTTGAAGTTGCAGAGGTTGTCCATAGCGTCGCAGAGCTGCTGGCTGGTGTAGCTGTTGAGTTTCTCGATGCTTGGCATCATATCCTTGATGAACTCTTCACCATAGATACCATAGTTTGCCAAGGCGCTGAAGCAGCGCTGCTGGTTGTGCTTGTTGTTTTCGCGGCTCTTGGCCACGCGGGCGATGTAGGTCTTCAGTATCTGGTCGTTGGGCTGTAGGTTATGGAGCATTTCCTCAACCAGGGCCATAGCCTTGGTCATGTTCTCGCTCAATCCGCTGATGCTGATGTTGATATTCTCGTTGCCCACATTCACGGCATAGTTGCAGGCGAGCTTGTAAAATTCCTGCTGCAGCTGCTCGGCCGTGTGCTTGTCGGTATTGAGCATGTCAAAGATGTCAGATGCCAGGTCGTACTGGATACCTTCATTTCCGATTCTCGTTCCAAAGTCGAAACGATACACCAGGTTGAATGTCTCGTTTTCTTTGTTCTGAACATACAGCACTTCAGCGCCGTTGCTCAGTTTGCCTTTCTGCATATCTTTGCTGAAATCCACAAATACCGGTTCGATAGGCTTTACCTGACGACCTTTGATGTCAGCCAGGAAGGCGCTTTCCTTGTCGCGGCTCACCTCGATAGGTGTGATTGGGGGTTTTGAAACTTTCAGTATAGGTTCGGGTTCTCCTTTGAGTTTATTGACAATTACATAGTTGTTGTCCTGGAACAGGCGGTTGGCGAAATCCACAATCTCTTTCTTGGTGATTTTGCTCAGTTCGTTTACTTCGTTGCATACGTCTCCCCAGTTACGGTGTTCTACGTAGGCGTAAGCCATCTGGCTGGCGCGGGCGTTGTTGCTTTCGGCAATCTTCATGATTTCAAGCTTCATGTTGTTGATTGCTGCCTTGAGTATTTCTTCGTCGAACTGGCCCTTCTTTACCAGGGCTATCTGCTCATCGAACAGGGTCTGTACCTCCTCCAGGGTCTGACCTTCCAGAGGCTGGCCGCCGAACATGAAGGCACCGAAGTCGTTCAGGATATAGCCGCCGGCGTATGCGCCCATGCAGCGCTGCTGCTGGTTGATGTTCAGGTCGATGAGACCGCATTTGCCGTTGTTGAGAACATTTTCGAGCAGATTGCTGAGCATGGCGTCGTGGCTGCCGTTGCCTTCGTCCAGACGGTAAGCGCGGATCGTATTCTCAGCGTCCAGTCCCGTCACGGTCTTGGTAATCACGCTCGTAATGGGGGCCTCGGCCTGTTTGTGAAACTCGGGCACCTCGCCTGGCTGCATGTCGCCCCAGTATTTGTCAATGATCTTGATGGCCTCGTCGGGGTCAAAGTCGCCTGCCATGCTGATACAGATATTGTTGGGCACATAGTACTTGGCCACAAAGTTGCGGATGTTGCGCATCGAAGGGTTCTTCAGGTGTTCCTGGGTGCCCAGCGTGGTTTGGGTGCCGTAGGGGTGGTGGGGGAAAAGGGCTGCGAACATAGCGTCGTTGGCCTTGCGGTTATCCTTGGTCAGGCTCATATTCTTCTCCTCGTAGATGGTCTCCAGTTCGGTATGGAACAGGCGGAGTTCCAGGTGCTGGAAACGGTCGGCCTGAATCTCGCACCAGTTCTCGATCTGGTTGTTGGGAATGTTCTCCACATACATCGTGTAGTCGTTGCTCGTGAAGGCATTTGTGCCCTCGCTTCCGATGGCGCTCATAGCCTTGTCGTATTCGTTGGCGATGGCGATCTTGGAAGCCTCATAGCTCAGACTGTCAATCTTGTGATAGATGGCGGCACGGGTCTGTGCATCGTCGAACATACGGTAAGCCTCAAAAAGGTCTTCGATCTGCTGGATGAGCACCTTCTCTTTTGCCCAGTCGGAGGTCCCGAGTTTCTGGGTACCCTTGAACATCATGTGTTCCAGGTAGTGGGCGAGGCCGGTGGTCTCGGCGGGGTCGTTCTTGGAGCCGGCACGTACTGCGATATAGGTCTGTACCCTCGGCGCATCCTTATACACGCTCATAAACACCTTCAATCCGTTGTCGAGCGTATATTCTCTTACTCCCAGCGGGTCGTTGGGATAGGTTTTGTAGCTGTAACTTTTCTGTGCCAGCGCGGAACCGGCCGAGAAAATCATCGCTACAAAGCATACAAAAATAGCTAATCTTTTCATTTTCATTATAATATTTTATTGTTGATATTCGATTCGATGGTGCAAAGATACGAAAATTTTATTGATAAACAATAAATTTCTCAAATTTTTTTCAAAAAAACACACTCCGGTCGGCAGATGGTTTTAGTCGAGGTTCTTCATCAGGCGGACGTTGCAGAGGTTCTTGAATTTTATAAACTGATCGATGTCAGGGTCATGTGTCACAATCTCACTCACCTCTTCCATGCTTTTGATTTCGGCTCCGCTGTAGGAGATATACAGGCACGAGTCGGCGGTGTTCTCCAACCAATAGGCACCCATAGTGGTCGCTAAAGGGGTAAATTCATAATAGTCATATTGATTTTTGCCTATTACAGCCACGCCGAACATGGGAAGTATCATGGCGCCGTGCGCCTCCATATACTCCCATTGGGATGTGGTGTAGTTGTTGCGGAATCCAGCGCTGTCGGTGGAAAAGCCCGCCTTGAAGTCGCAGTCAGCTCCGTCAAAGTTGTTTGGGAGTACAACTAAGCCGCCTTTGGTATTGCCTATAGAGGCGCCGCCTATGCGGCTGTGGGTGAGCAGGTATTTCCATTCGGCACCAGTAGGGGTAAAATATTCGGTGGCGCCGGGTACGAGGCTGGCAAAATCAACCCTTGTATTTGTAGGATGCTCCATAATCTCCATAAGCCTCCTCAGCCAATAATATGCTGTCTGTTCGGGACCATAGACATTTCCGACCGGAGGTGACCATGGCAAGTAGATGTTCCCATAAAAACTTTCTGGGGGGTCAATCTCTGAGATTTCATATATTCTACAGCGTGCTTCTGTCTGGTCTTCACAGAAATAATAGCAATTATAATCCTGGGTTTGGCCATGGTACAGCACTCCCGGCGAGCGCAGCACTTTTTTGTTGGGACCCATCATGAAGTAGTAGTTGTCGAAGGGTTTCACCAGGTCCTGGCTCACGGCGAAGGGCACGGTGGCCATGCTGTTGCGCGAGATGTATCCGCCGCCTAAGCTCTGGCTGCGGCCGTAGCACTTGGGTATAAGCGTGGTGGCGTTGTGTACGCACACGTTGATGGTGAAGGCGTAGCTGCTGTTGGAGGCTATCACGGGCACGGGCAGATAGTAGGTGCCGTTGCCGTAGGCGGTGCCGTCGGCAAACACGAGGCTCACCTCTTTGCTGCCGGTGCAGGAGAGCACGGGACTGGCGGAGCGTATGTTGCTGATGGTGCCGTCGCCGGAGAGGCTCGCTTTGTTGTGCTGCACCACGATCGAGTCGAGCACTTCGCCGGCGGGAAGGTCGGTGACCACCACTTTGATGAGGCCGCCCACGTTCTTGAACTGCATGGTAGTGGCGGAGCTGTCGCTCAGGCCCACCATGGGGATGTTGAATTTCTGTATGCCGGTCTCGCCCTCTTCTTCGCCATACTGGTAGGTGCGGGGCATCTTCACGGCGAGGTCTCTGGCGGAGCTCAGGTCGGGCGTGCCGCTCACGATGCTCTTGGGGAATATCGCGGTATAGTGGTCGGCTTCGAGAATGTCTTCTATCTCGCAGTTGCCGCCGTCGGAGCGCACGGCGCTTCCGCTTTCGCCGTTGTTGATATAGAACTGGTCGCCGTCGTGCCAGTAGGGGGTGTGGTCGTAGATGCAGGTCTTGGCTTCCCCTTCCATCCGCACTTGGAGGGTCACCAGGCGGCCGTCGGGCATCTCTTTCTGGCAGGCCGCCATCAATATCATCGCTGCTATGGGCAGTATCAGTCTTTTCATGTTATGAGTTCTTTTCATCGGTTTCTTGAGTCTGTTTTTTGTGTATCTGTTTGATTTTACGGTTACCAGTTCCATTCCTGGTCGTCGAACGATTCTGTGCCGTGCGACTTGGGGTTATAGTTGCCCCAGAAGTCGTCGCCGGTCACCTCGCTGTCGCGAAAGCGCTCGGTGCGCATGAGCGAAAAGGCATAGCCTTGCTCGCACCGGCATTCGACAACCTTCGTTTCCGGAGCCACATAGGGCCGTTTTTGCAGTTTTTTGTGGTTATTCATTTAATCTGCTTTTGTGTTTATGTATTATGATTCTGTGATTTGTGTGCTGATGCGCACTTTTGTGTGAATTGCAAATATACGAAAAAAATGAATACGAAGAGGATTTCTTTTTATTTTTGTATGGGTCTTGTTTCTTAGGTTTGAGCCTGCGTGCGGTCGCTTAGGCTCCGCCCCGTGGTAACTCCCTTCTATCTTCTTTTTATCTCCATATTAACTTCTTTTTATCTCCTTTCCTAAAAATAAGAGATAGAAAAAAGATAAACTGGAGATAAAAAGAAGATAGAAGGGAGTTACCCCTTACAAATGACAGTATTACAGTATAAAAGAAATCTTGAAAAAATAATCCATCCGCTCACTCTTGCGCCACCGGTCATGGAGATACAAAAAATTTGTCATTTCTCCTTTTTTTTGTATATTTGCAAAAAAATTGTGCTTGATGATTTTTTGTAGCAACTTGATTTTCACGCAAGAATACGAAAAATTCATTGAGATGTATAACTCTTTTTTGCAGAAAATATTAAATAAATTGATTACATATAACAAATTAAAACATTTCACACATGAAAAAACACATTCTTCTTTTGGCAAGCATTATGCTTCTGACAGTTCCTTCATCTTGGGCAGCCTTCCATTTCAGCCAGGTGGCTCCTTCTGGTCAGACCCTCTATTTCAATATCACCGACTCTGTGGCCCTCACCGTGGAAGTGACCTGCCCCGGCGAAAGCTATAATAATGCCTATAGTGGCTATATCATGCCCACCGGCGACCTCGTGATTCCTGCCACAGTCTCCCACAACGACACCACCTATACCGTTACCGCTATCGGCGCCTATGCCTTCTTCGCCTGCGACAGCATCATGAGTCTCGAACTCCCCTCCACCGTCACCACTATCGCCATCGGCGCCTTTTCCAACTGTGTCGGCATCAGCGGATTGGTGGTGCCCTCCACCGTCACCGCTATCGAGGACAGGGGCCTCAACTATGTCAGGAACGTCACCTACCACGGCACCGCCGCCGGCAGCCCATGGGGCGCTTTGGGCGTAAACGCCTACTATAAGCAGCCCTTCACTTATGCCGACAGCACCAAGACCCGCCTCCTCGGTTTCGATGCATACGCTCCCAGCGCAGACATCCCTGCCACCGTCACCTATATCGGAGACTATGCCTTCTGCGGATGCAAAGTGCTGGACAGCATCGTGATTCCCGGCACGGTCACCGAGTTCGGCTCTATGGTCTTTTTCAGTAGCGAAGTGAAGAAGGTCATCCTTTCCGAGGGCCTGACAGCCGTTCCTGCGGCAATGTTCACCTCGTGCCGAGAGCTCGTCGAGGTCAGCCTGCCTTCCACCATCACCCGTATCGAGGAAGGTGCCTTCATGGACTGCGAGACCGTCCCCAGCATCGTTGTTCCCAACGCTGTCACCTATGTCGGCGAATATGCTTTCGCACTCTGCTATGGCCTCCAATCCCTCACCCTCGGCCGTGCCGTCGACACCCTCGCCAGCAACGCCTTCAGCATGTGTATGTCCCTGAATGAGATCAACGCCCTCAGTCCCGTCGCTCCCGCATTAGGCAACGAGGTCTTCCTGATGGTTCCTCCCACTGCCGTTATCAACATTCCTTGCGGCAGCACCGATTCATACGATAGCATCTGGGGCGCTTTCTTTACCGACTTCGTCGAAGTCAGCCCTGTTGTCACCGTCCGCTCCGATAACGACTCTCTCGGCTATGCCGAAGTAATCGTGGAACCTTCCTGCGCCAACCCTCTCGCCACTATTCAGGCTACCGCCGGCGAAGGCTATGTGTTCTCCCACTGGAGCAACGGCAGCACAGATAACCCCTATAGCTTCAACGTTACCAACGATACCACTCTGACGGCCTACTTTGCCACTCTTGAAGGAATCAGCGATATCGACAATGCCCAGTGGAACGCTACCGTCAGCGGTGGCACTATCATCCTCAACGGCATCGGAAACCGCCACGTCCGCATCTTCGACACCCTCGGACGAATCCTCTATTCCGAGACCCCGAACGCTGAGACCATCACCATCCAGACTCCGAATGCTGGCGTCTATATGGTCCAGGTCGGCAACAGCCCCGCCAGACGCCTCGTTACGATAAACTAACCTCATAACCGCCAGCCGTTCAGGAAATATTATGGAACAGGAGATTACATTGAATGCTCACAACAAGCAGGAATATCCGCCGATGCATGTGGGTGAGACGGAATCTCCGTCAATAGTGATTTATACCGCTGAAGACAATAGCGTTCAGATAGATGTGAAGCTGGAAAACGAGACGGTGTGGCTTAGCCAACAGCAGATGGCGATGTTGTTTGTAACAGATAGAACCTCAATTCTTAGACATATCAATAACATCTATAAAAGCGGGGAATTGGAAGAAACCTCAACTTGTGCAAAAATTGCACAGGTTCGTTTGGAGGGTAAACGTTATGTGGAACGTACGATTCCTTTTTATAACCTTGATATGATTATTTCTGTTGGATATCGAGTGAATTCCAAGAATGCCACCAAGTTCCGGCGATGGGCAACAACAATCATCAAGGACTACCTCGTCAAAGGCTATGCCATCAATCAGAAGATTACCCAGAAACGATACGAGGAACTGAAAGATGTGGTGCGCCTTATGTCAAGAACCTATCAGTTGCAGGAATCAGTAACCACAGAGGAGGCCGACGGTCTGCTGACAATGATTGGCGACTATGTATATGCGCTTGATATTCTCGACCACTACGATTTCCAGCAACTCACACTTGAAAAGACTACCACCGAAGAACCCTTCCATGCCACTTACGAGAATGCAATGGAGGCCATTAACCGACTGAAGCCCAAGTTCGGTGGCAGCGCCTTGTTTGCCAACGAGAAGGACGAGTCATTCAAGAGCAGCATCGGCCAGATATATCAGACTTTCGGTGGCGAAGAACTTTATCCGTCAGTCGAAGAAAAAGCCGCCACATTGCTATATCTGGTAGTGAAGAACCACTCATTCAGCGATGGCAACAAACGCATTGCCGCTATGTTGTTCCTATGGTTTATGGATGGCAACAAGGTCCTTTATGCTACCGATGGCCATAAGCGTATCTCCGATAATACCCTTGTGGCCCTCACGTTGATGATTGCCGAGAGCCGCCCCGAAGAGAAGGATATCATCATCAAGCTGGTAGTAAACCTCATTAATCAGAACAATCAATAATATGAAAAGAATAATGGATTGGCTGGCTGACTATTGGTGGACATTGCCACTTTTTATAGTATTGCAGATGCTTGTCATTATTTTTACAATGTTCTTAATTCCAGGAGGTTGGTTTGAGTTGATGACTTACATTGTATGGTTTGCATCCATAATTGTGGAGCTTGTGTTGTTGGTTGTGCTTTTGCGCCGCAAAAAGTGGATGCGTTTTTTTATTTCTTTGGCTTCTTTGGTGTGCATCGTCATGGCGCTGCCAATATTATCTTTCTTGGCAATGAGTGCTCCCGATGGCTATGCAAGGCGCCATCCTATCCCAGAAGGAATAGAACTTAATATCCCATTGAGCCAACCTGACTATTGGGATACATGTTGTACGAATAACTTGAATGACACACTGGCCGACAGCAACGAACAAAGCAGTTTCTTACAGATCTGGAACGACTGTCAAGGGGGCTTTTATAAGTATGATTTCTATTACCCCTCTTTATCTGCTGGGACTATATTTCTGCGCTGTTTTGAGGCGGGTAAGAACGAACCTTTGTCGGCCGAAACATTAGAGGTCAGATCAGGGGTTGGCCATTCTTCCATTACAAAATTCTCTAAAGTGGTTGAGGGAAAAGAATTCACTATATATGAGGGCGACTGGAACGAGTATTATGCCGTAAGGGTAGAGGTATGGCATCGCGACAGCACATCACACAAAGAAACAAAACTAATGGAAAAGTTCTACCGTATGGAAGGTTGGATGAGATAATATTTGTAATCAATAATATGGAACAGGAAATCATTCTGAATGAACACAACAAGCAGGAATATCCGCCGATGCATACGGCGGAGCATATTTTGAATGCCACGATGGTGAAGATGTTCGGCTGTCCGCGGTCGAAGAATGCTCATATTGAAAGAAAAAAGAGCAAGTGTGACTATAGGTTGTCTCAGGCTCCTTCAGAATCCCAAATTCAGGAAATCGAGCATCAGGTGAACGAGGTCATCAGTCGGGCGTTGGATGTTACTATTGAATTCGTGAATCGTGATCAGGTGCCTGAGGATGTAGATTTGAGCAAACTGCCAGAGGATGCCAGTCAGACGCTGCGCCTGGTCAGGATTGGAGATTACGACGTTTGTGCCTGCGTGGGAGCTCATGTGAGGAATACCTCTGAGATTGCACCATTTAGAATCATTTCGTCGGACTGGAATCCGGAGGGTATCTGGCGTGTAAGATTCAAGTTGGAAGAAAATTAAAACATTGGTTGAATATGATTGCAATAAAAGAAATCTTTGGAGCCTTTCTGGTATTGTTTGCCATCATTGATATTACGGGCTCAATACCGATTTTCCTTTCGTTGAAGCGTGGCGGAAATAAGTTCAGCCCGACGCAGGCGGCATTGGTTTCGCTGGGAATATTCGTGGTGTTCTTCTTTCTTGGGGATGCAGCTTTGCAACTCTTTGGGGTGGATATCGAGTCGTTTGCTGTGGCAGGATCTATCGTACTCTTCATCATGGCGTTTGAGATGATTCTCGGTGTGGAGATTTTCAAGAACGATCCGGCCGATGGGGGCTCTTCGGTGGTGCCGATTGCGTTTCCTTTGATTGCAGGTCCGGGCGCTTTGACTACCATCATTTCCCTGCGGGCCGAATATGCCGACGTGAATATCATGATAGCCCTGCTGGTGAATATTGTGATTGATTTTCTGGTATTAAAGTATATTGACCGCCTGGAGCGCCTTCTGGGCGGAACGCTGATATCGATTTTGAGAAAATTCTTCGGGGTGATATTGCTGGCTATCGGTGTGAAACTTTTTACGACGAATCTGGGTGTATTGATACAAAATTTGAATTTATGAGCACGATAGGGGTATTTTGCGGCTCTCGGATGGTTGAGAACGCGCAGTTCGAGACTCATACAAGGAATTTGGGTCGGATGATGGCGGAACGGGGGCACGGTTTGGTTTATGGAGGAAGCGGTTGCGGATATATGGGCATTATCTCTGAAAGTGTGAAAATGTGTGGGGGAAAAGTGACAGCGGTGATACCTAAATTCTTTCCGCGATCGGTGATTGAATCTTCAGTGGAGCTTGATGAACTGATATTGGTAGAGAATCTGGCGGAACGCAAGGCGAAGATGTTTGAATTATGTGACGGATTTATCGCTCTGCCCGGGGGAATAGGAACCTTGGATGAAGCTACGGATATGCTGACTTATACGCAGTTGGGGTTCGCCAGTAAGCCGGTTGTGTTCTACAATATAGATGGATTTTATGATCCTTTGAAGGAAATGCTCAATCGGATGGGTGATATCGGGTTTATCACGCCCAATACGATGAAAACCCTGTTTTTTGAAGATTCCGCCGATAAGGTTCTGGCGCATATAGGATGAAACATCTCTTAACCAAAAGCAAATATATACGTGGTCTCCAATGCGAGAAGGCACTTTATTTGGACGTATTCCGTCCCGAGTTGGCACGGATTTCATGGGAAACCCGGCAGAAGTTCATCAGGGGAAGGAATTTTGAGGCTACCTATAAAGCGACATACCCTACAGGTATAGATGTCAGCAAACGGTTGGCATGGAAGGTGGATTCGTACCCGGAACTGACAAGACAGCTATTGCAGCAAGAGGGCGAAGTTGTTCTGTTTGAGGCTGGTTTTATGTATGATAGTGTACTGGTGCTCGCTGACGTGGTGAGAAAGTCGCCAGACGGGAGATTGTATATTCATGAAGTGAAAAATTCCACTCAAGTGAGTGAAACCTTCCGCCGTGACGTGGCTGTTCAGCATTATGTTATCAGTCACTGTGATTTCCCGATTGAAGAATTTTCTGTGGTGTACAACGATGGGAAAGGGAGCTTCCGGAAACTTGATTTGCTTGAGGACGCCCAATCAGCCCTGTCTGAAATCTCTGTTCATGTAGCACGGTTCAAGGAAATTCTTTCTGCTACGGAACCACAAATAGAGATGGGCAGTCAGTGTGACTGCCCATACGAATGTCCTTATAAGTCTTATTGCAAAGGTGAGATGCCTGCCCAGTTAGAGATTTAGTAGGGGAAGGCAATCTCGCGTTCAATCACCTGGAATGGGGTATTGTTGCGGTAGATAGTCTGGCGTACCCAGTTGTCATCCTCATCATATTCATAGATGTAGGTATGTTTCCAGTTGAGGTGTTCGTCGTAGTTGAAGGAACTAACCTCAACCACGTTGTCGTGGTCGTCATAATAGTAAGTGGTGAGAGCTACGAGAAATTCATCAGCATCGTAGAATCTCCATTCGATACGGTTGCCGCGGGCATCGTATTTGTAGAGATAGCGCTGCATCAGTTCCCCGTCGCGGTCGTAGAATTCCAGTTCGGTATTCATACCGTTGTTGTCATACTTGAAGATGCGTTTTTCGGTCATCTCGCCGTTCTCGTCGAAACTCTGTTCCTCCACAAGGCGGTTGTTCTCATAGCGGGAAGTTTCGCGTTTGAAAACCACATCGCTACCCTTGAATACAGTACGTTCGATGCGGTTACCGTTCTTGTCGTTCAGATAAGCCGTACGTGCATTGAGCACGTTGTTGATGTCATATTCGTTCCAGCCTAAAGCATAGCCGTTCACATCAAAATAGTAGGAGAACCAGATATATTCCCCTTGTTTTTTGCGAATCTTGTCTTGGTAGTTTCCGCGTTTGTCAAACTGGATAGAGTCAATGCAAACCAGCTGACGGTTACCATTTCTGGCACCATGGATATCGTATGTGTATTCAATCACATAAATGGCATTTCCATTGATTCCCATTTCCTGACGAGAAGTTTTCCGGGCCTTTGGATTAGCGGAAAATACATTACCTGCCAGAATGGTCAGGATTAAGGATAATGCTATAGTTCTTGCTTTCATAGGATGGTATAAATTTGTATAATAACGCAAATATTTTATTTATATTGTGTAAAAATCGTTTTTTTTCTAAAAAAGATTATTTATCAGATCTTCATACATCGTTTTTAAGGCGTTACCTATAGTTCTACAGCATCCAGCCGTTCTGGAACCACCACATTCTTATATCCTTTGGAATGAAGGGTCTCCTTGAAGTGGTCCTGAGTTTCAGCCTCCCCGTGAACCACGAAAATGGTCTTCAGTTTCTTCTGGTTCTGGCAGGCGATATATTGCAGAAGCTCGTTGTAGTCTCCATGGCCGGAGAGGGATTCAATCCTGCGCAGGTCGCATCTCACATCGTATCTCCTTCCGAAAATCGAAACACTCTTGTCACCTCTCATTATTTTGGCTCCCAGAGTGGTAGGCTCGCAGTAGCCTACGCAGAGAATAGTAGTCTTCGGATTTTCTATATTGTTGGCAATATGGTGTTTTACGCGGCCGGCTTCCATCATGCCCGAAGCCGAGATGATGATGCAGGTTTTGTTTCTTACATTCAACGCCTTGGACGCCTCTACCGACTGGATATACTGCAACCGGTCAAAGCCGAACGGGTCGGTGTCCAGTTTCATATAATCCACGATTTCCTCGTTGAAGCATTCGGTATGGAGCTTCATTATTTCGGTAGCGTTTATGCTCAAAGGACTGTCCACAAATACATCTATATCAGGCAGAAATCCTTTGCTTCTCAGCCGGTCCAGCGCATAGATGATTTCCTGGGCACGGCCCACCGCAAAGGAAGGAATAATCAGCTTGCCTTTCTTTTTGGTACAGGTATCGAGTACAGCCATCAGCAACTCCTGCTCCGCATCTCCCAGTGTAGTATGGAGACGGTCTCCATAGGTCGATTCCATGATAAGATAATCCACCTGAGGAAATGGCTCAGGATCTTTTAGAATACGTTTGCTGTAGCGGCCCACATCACCCGTATATCCCAGTTTGATTTTCCTTCTGCCGTCTTTGATCTCCAGATACACGCATGCGCTACCCAGAATATGGCCGGCATCATAGAATTTTACGGTAACTTCGTTGTTGATATTATATTCCTTGTGGTAGGGAACGCTGATAAAGCAACCCATACAAGTCTGAGCATCCTCGTGGGTATAGATAGGTTCAACCGGCTCCAGTCCCTCTTTTGCACGTTTCTTGTTGAAAGTCTTCACATCACTCTCCTGAATGCGGCCGGCATCCGCCAGCATGATGGCGCATAAATCCCTCGTCGCGGGCGTACAAAGCACCGTTCCGTTGAATCCCAGCTTGTAGATATAGGGAATCAGACCCGAATGGTCAATGTGGGCATGGGTGAGAATTAGGTAGTCAATCTCTTTGGGATTGAACCCCAAATCTCTGTTCATAGCATCAGTTTCAAGACCTTTGCCTTGATACATACCACAATCCAGCAGGATTTTTATTCCATGTTTAGTCGTAATAAGATGCTTGCTTCCAGTTACTTCGCGAGCGGCTCCAAGGAACTCCAGTTTCATAGGCTGTAAATTATATTCAGTTTGCAAAGATACACATTTTTTTTCATTCCGCAAAATTTATTTTCTAACCTCTCGTTCAGCGCTTCCTTCAGCAACACTCCGATAGTTTTCCGAACCCCTCAGAACTGCCTGAAATTTCTACTTTTTCTATGGTATCTCTATGGTATTTCTGTGGTATCTCCGTGGTGACTCCGCGTGTGGTACGGCAGAAAGACGGCGGAAGAACAGCGGAAAATCGGCCCTATTTCGGAGTCAGCACGACGGCGGAAACGGACAATCGCATTGGCACTTCGCCAAGCCCATGAACACAACCAGTAGTAAAAAAAACGAAAAAACTGTATGGAAAAATCAGTTTTACCGTTTGGAAAGTGGTGGTCTGTGGCAGATTCGAACTGTCGACCTCTTCCGTGTGAAGGAAGCGCTCTAAACCAACTGAGCTAACAGACCTTTTCTCTTGGTTTCGAGGTGCAAAGGTACGTACTTTTTCCGAACTGGCAAAATAAATTTTTACAGGACCGGTGTTATTGTCCTATTATCAGCATTTTGGCGTTGAAATTTTACTTTCCGTTGCTTTTCCGGGTAATAAAAAAGGTCCCAGAAATGGGACCTTATTATGAAAAGTCAATATTTCTATTTTCTTGCTTCGAGGAGAATTTCCATCATCTTGATGGCACTTTCGCTGATAACTGTTCCTGGTCCGAAGATTGCGGCAGCACCTGCGTTGAAGAGGAATTCGTAATCCTGTGGAGGTATTACACCACCTACCACTACCATGATGTCTTCGCGTCCGAGTTTGCGGAGCTCTTCTATCACCTGTGGCACGAGTGTTTTATGGCCTGCTGCCAGGGAACTTACTCCCAAAACATGAACGTCGTTCTCTACGGCCTGTTTGGCTGCTTCGGCTGGGGTCTGGAAGAGAGGTCCCATATCTACGTCAAATCCGAGGTCGGCATAGCCGGTGGCTACTACTTTGGCGCCACGGTCGTGACCATCCTGTCCCATCTTGGCTACCATGATACGGGGACGGCGACCTTCGAGTTTTGCAAATTCGTCGGTCATGGCCTGAGCTTTCTTGAAGCTGTCGTTGTTTTTGGTTTCTGCGCTGTACACGTTGCTGATAAGATTGATTTTTGCTTTGTAACGGCCATAGACTTTTTCGAGGGCGTAGGAAATCTCACCCAGAGATGCTCTCTTGCGGGCAGCGTCGATGCTGAGTTCGAGGAGGTTACCTTTACCGGTTTCGGCTGCCGTGGTAAGAGCCAGGAGGGCTGCCTGAACCTCGTCGTTGTTGCGCTCGGCTCTCAGTTTTGCCAAACGGTCGATCTGTGCCTTGCGAACAGCGGTATTATCTACTTCAAGGGTGTCGATTGGGTCTTCGTGGTCGAGACGGTATTTGTTGATACCCACGATGGTATCGGTGTTGGAGTCGATGCGGGCCTGCTTACGGGCTGCGGCTTCTTCGATTCTCATCTTAGGCACACCGCTTTCGATTGCTTTGGCCATGCCGCCCAGTTTCTCAACTTCCTGGATGAGTGCCCAGGCTTTGTGTGCGATTTCGTGGGTAAGGGTTTCAATATAGTAGCTGCCTGCCCATGGATCCACAACACGGCATACGTTGGTCTCTTCCTGAATGTAGATCTGTGTGTTGCGGGCGATGCGGGCACTGAAGTCGGTAGGAAGGGCGATGGCCTCATCCAGAGCATTGGTGTGGAGACTCTGGGTGTGTCCCAAAGCGGCTCCCATAGCTTCGATACAGGTGCGGGCTACGTTGTTGAATGGGTCCTGTTCGGTAAGCGACCAGCCAGAGGTCTGGCAGTGGGTACGGAGGGCAAGGGATTTAGGATTCTTAGGATTGAACTGGCTTACCAGTTTTGCCCAGAGCATACGGGCGGCTCTCATCTTGGCGATTTCCATGAAGTGGTTCATTCCGACGCCCCAGAAGAAGCTCAATCTTGGAGCAAAGTCATCAACACTCATGCCGGCATTGATACCAGCACGGAGATATTCAAGACCGTCGGCGAGGGTATATGCCAGTTCGATGTCGGCGGTAGCGCCGGCTTCCTGCATGTGGTATCCTGAGATACTGATGCTGTTGAACTTAGGCATGTTCTTGCTGGTATATTCAAAGATATCAGCAATGATCTTCATACTTGGGAGTGGAGGGTAGATATAGGTGTTGCGCACCATAAATTCCTTGAGGATGTCGTTCTGGATGGTACCCTGGAGCTGCTCCTGAGGAACGCCCTGTTCTTCTGCTGCGATGATGTAGAAGGCAAGTACAGGCAGTACAGCGCCGTTCATGGTCATGGATACGGACATCTTGTCGAGAGGAATCTGGTCGAAAAGAATCTTCATATCAAGGATAGAATCCACGGCTACACCGGCTTTACCCACATCGCCGACTACGCGTTCGTGGTCGGAGTCGTATCCGCGGTGGGTTGCCAGGTCGAAGGCTACGGAAAGTCCTTTCTGGCCGGCAGCGATGTTTCTGCGGTAGAAGGCGTTGCTCTCTTCTGCGGTGGAGAAGCCTGCATACTGGCGGATGGTCCAGGGGCGCATCACATACATCGTGCTGTAAGGTCCGCGGAGGTAAGGTGCGATACCTGCTGCATAGTTGAGATGCTCCATGCCTTCAAGGTCTTTTTTACCGTAGGCTGGTTTCACATCGATTTGTTCGGGAGTCTTCCAGTTCTTCTGAATATGGTTTTCTTTTTCCCATTGCTCGAAGGATTCTTTGTTTTCTTCCTGAGCTTTGAAGTCAACTTTTGAAAAATCGGGTCTCATTATCAATATTTTATATTATTATCAATGCAAGATAGTATTTTGCAAAGATAAGCAATTTTTTTTATATATCGCTATTTTTTCTAAAAAAAATCCTATTTTCGGAAAATTCTTCTCTGTTGGATGAATTATTTTTAATAATTTCTTCCCAAATGTAATACAGTCACTTGTATGGGGTAACTCCCTTCTATCTTCTTTTTATCTCCATATTAACTTCTTTTTATCTCCTTTTCTTAGAATAAGAGATAGAAAAAAGATAAACTGGAGATAAAAAGAAGATAGGAGGGAGTTACCGCAGGCGCAAGCCTGAGAAACAGGGCCGAAGGAAAAGAATTATTGCTGATGTTTTGAGCGTTGGTCATCAACCGAGGCAGCGGAGCCGCTGTAGGGGCTATGCGCCAAGCGCAGCCTCAGCGACCGTGCGCGGGCTGAGGGAAAGGGATTCTCGAAATGATTTTATGGGAGACGCTGCATTAGTACCGCCAACGGGTTATTCCATTACGTCGGGAAGTACAGCAGTAGTCTCGGGTATTCTCGTATGGGTAGTGTCCTTCCCATCCATAATGCGTTGGATGAGGACTGTGGAATTGTTTCCCACTTCAGGACGCGGGTGGGTCCGGTACATTACCATGGAAGCTACCATATAGGCGGCGAAAACAATCAGAATAAGGCCTGAAATTTTGTTTATGATGTTGATTACGTTGGCGGTAAGCACATGCTGGAGAAGGGATGCCAGCCGGCATTTCAGTATATCGATGCCTAAAGCGGATGCCAGCAGTCCGATAAAGAAGCTGAGAAGTTGAACGTCAGCGGTATCAACATCCAGAATTCCTGATACTACGGAGATTACGGAGATCCAGTATATCCATATCATGGGGTTGAAGATGTTGATGAGGAATCCTCGTAATCCTACAAAGTACCATTTGGGAGCATCGGTGGCGCGGAACTTGATTACCTTGCCTTTCTCATCGGCGTTCTGTTCAACTACCCGTGTGAAGGTATAGATTCCGAATGTGAAGATGACAGCAGAACCTATAATGATGACATACGGATTGTGGAGCAGTTCGGTCATATCTATACCCGAAAGTACGGTAAGCAGGAGCAGAACCATGCAGATGTCGGCCAGACTTACGCCGAAAGTGAACGGAACAGATCTCCGGAACCCATAGTGAACGCTGGTCTGGAGCAGCGAAAAGAATGCGGGTCCGAAATTGAAGAAAAGCGAGAGGACTATGCCGAGAAGAATGCCGTAGAATATCATGATAAGTGTCTGATTATTGTGTCGAAAATTTTTGCAAAGGTACAAAATATTCTCCACATACACAATATTTTTAAGAAATATTAGTTATAAAATTAATTCCCTGGAAAATTCAGGGTCGGAAAATCCGAAATAGAAATGGGCGAAAACGAAATACTTGATCCAGAAATTGTAGAGTCTATGGGCATCAGTCAGCCGGCATTTGAAGAGGTTCAGGCAATCATAGGGCGTATGCCTACCATAGAGGAACTCAGCACTTTGCTGGCAATGTGGAAAAGCAACGGCCAGCAGCAGAGTCTCTATGGATGGCTCAAGGGTCAGCATCACGTGGTTGAGAAAAACGAGTACCTCTATCAGGGAAACTCGACGTTGCATAAGGAGATCAGGGAACCCCGTGTAAAGGACTGTCTGGAGATTGCGCATAACTTGTATCATCAGGCGCAGTTACCTCATGATATTCCCCAGTTTCAGCCTTCGTCGGAGATATTTCTGGTGGGTAATATAAGCAGCGAATTTCTGAATTCGGAGTATGCAAAACAGTATCTTCATTTGGTAGAAAATCCTGTAACTATGGGAAACGCAGAGGAGGATATTGCCTATCAGCAGATGATACTTGATGTGTTGATGGAAAACGGGGCGGTGCGGACTATTGCTCAGGTAGGAGAGGGAGGATTGTTCGGAACGATGCTGGCTTCGTGCAAGGAGTCTTTGGTGGGATTTGATATTCTCTGCTGTCGGGAAGTGCGTCTGGATGCTTTCCTTTTCGGGGAAGAACCAGGTCGTCTTTTGGCCACGATACCAGATACTCAGGAGGATTTCTTCCTTCTGAAGATGGATGAAGCAAGAATCAATTCCTGTTTTCTCGGGCGTACGACGAAAGGCAGAATCGTGGTGGACGGAATGGACTTCGGTCCTGTGCAGGACTATTTCAGATAAAGATCGAATACTGACATTTTGGACATCGGAGTGGGTTTGCATGCGGTGTCTTTGCAAGTGGCGTCATAGTCCATGTCGCGGCCCGATAGTACGGCATCTACAAAGGCGGTAAATTCTTCGATAGTCTTAGGTAGGTAGCCTGCCACCTCATGGCCAATTCCTTCGTATCGCAATATCCAATGATTGTAATGATTCTTCTCAAAGATTTTCTCCAGTTTGTCCGAACCGTTGAGGCTTGCCTGAAGTGAGGCGTGGAAACGGTGGTAATTTACGATGCGGTCCTTGGTTCCATGGAAAAAGCAGGTAGGGGCGGGTGGCGTGTCGTAGTGGACTTTCCCTTTTAAGGTGTAGATGGCACCAGCGTATGGAATGACGGCTGCAGGTATAAACTCGGATGGCAATTCTCGGGCAACATTCAGGTGGTTGGCTCTTGAATAGTCAGTCTGTAGTACTGTGATAGCACCTGCGCTGGAGCCTGTGAGGATAATCTTTTCTTTGTCGATATTCAGTTCGGATGCATGCTCATACACGAACTTGATAGCACTGCAACAGTCTGCTACCGCTTCGTCAATCACATAATAAAACAGTTTGTAGGCTTTCAAAAGCTTTACCGTGTCAAAAGAGATATTCCCCAACTTGAGACGATAATCAATAGAGATGGCGGTAAAACCTTGTTCCGTGAGTCTTTTGCATGCTATTACAGACGCTGAGTCATCACGCGCACCAGTGAAGAATCCACCACCGAATACATATATCACGCAGGCTTTATCGGCTCTGGGCTGTTGTGGGGAATATACGTCCAGCTTCATTTCCATGGTATCGCGTATGGTATAGGTGTAGGTTTTCTGTCCCCATGCGCCGAGTGAAGCAATCATGCAAAGAATTATAATCAGTTTCTGTCTCATAGCAGTACATTTTATTGGTTCTTCATAAAAATGCGTAGATAGGAGCAAATAAAGAAGCCGGTCAAGACGTTTATAATGTACCACCAAAAGTAAACGTTATGCAGACCAGCTTCCTATATCATATGATGGGTGTGTCAGACCACGAGTGTACGCAC